>NZ_VENP01000045.1 GCF_006351005.1 Miniimonas arenae
CCCAGCGGCACGGCCGCCCCGATCCAGGCCAGGGGCGCCGCGAAGCATGCCCCGAGGAACCCGAGCGGGCCGACGAGCAGCAGCGCCGCCCCCGACCGCAGGATCAGCTCCATCACGCCGGACAGCGTCGGCACACCGCTGCGGCCCATTCCCTGCAGCGCGCTGCGCAGCGGGAAGATCACCCCGAGGAAGATGTACAGGGACCCGTTCACCGTGAGGAACGTGTGCGCGTTGTCCAGGATCTCCTGGGCGTGCGCATCGCCGCCGGCGAAGGCGCGCACCATGTCCTGGCCCCAGAGCACGCACGCGAGCCCGGTCGCGACGGCGATCCCCGAGACGAGCAGCAGCGTGCTGCGAACTCCGCGCCGGATTCGCGACCACTGCGCCGCTCCGCGGTTCTGCGCCACGAACGTGGCCGTCGCCATCCCGAACGCCTGGAAGGACGTCATGGCGAGCTGGTCCACCCGCGAACCCGCGGTGAACGCCGCCACCGCCTCGGCGCCCAGCCCGTTGATCGCGTACTGGAGCACGAGCGCGCCGATCGCGATGATCGACATGTTGAAGCCCATCGGCAGGCCGAGGTGCAGCGACTCGGCGACCTGCTCCCTGCGCAACCGCCAGTCGGACCGGTGCGGACGCAGCTCGGGCATCCGTCGCGCGATGAGGGCGAGGCATGCAAACACCGTGACGAGCTGTGCGGTCACCGTGGCCAGCGCCGCGCCGCCCACCCCCATCCCGACGAAGCGGATGAGGACGATGACGAGCGCGATGTTGAGCAGGCTCGACATCGCCAGGAAGAGCAGCGGTGTGCGGCTGTCGCCGAGCGCGCGGATAATGCCCGAGAGGAAGTTGAACGCGATCATCGACGCGCAGCCCACGAAGATCACCGTGAGGAACGTGGTCGCGTCGGTGAGAAGCGACGCCGGTGTGGCCATCCACACGAGCAGCTGCCGGGAGAACGGCACCCCGACGAGGGTCAGCAGCACCGCGGCCCCGGCCGACAGCGCCGCGCCGGTGGCGACCGCGCGGCGCACGCCCGCGGCGTCCCCGGCCCCGAACGTTCGGGCGACCGGGATCGAGAAGCCGTTCGTCATCCCCATCGTGAAGCCGAGGAGAAGGAACATGATGCTGCCGCTCGCGCCGACGGCGGCGAGCGCGTCCATGCCGAGCGTGCGTCCTACGACGACGGCGTCGGCGAAGGAGTACAGCTGCTGCAGCACAAGCCCCGCGAGCAGCGGGAGCGCGAAGAGGGTGATGAGGCGGAGCGGGGAGCCTGAGGTGAGGTTCGTCGTCGTCACGGTGGTGCCTGGGTTCCGTATCGGTGCGTGTTCGGGTGTGTGGTCGCGGTGGTGAGTCGGGTGTCGAGGTGGGTCTTGGTTCCGCATGCGAACGCTCACTCATCAGAAGCGCGTCGATCGTGCACGAGCGTCGTCGGTGGGGTCGAATCGATTCTAGTCCGGACTCGTATCGATTCGGCAAGGGGGTTCGGCAAGATGGTCGACGTGACTTCCGACGACGCCGTGCAGCCCGCCGACTCCCCGTCGGTGCGGGTCGGCGTCGACGCCTCGCCGGACCCCCGCCCTGGCGCGGATCGCTCCGCCGAGGGAGACCGTGCCGCGGCTCCCGCATGGTCGGGCGGCACGCTCATTCCCGGCAGCGGTGTCGCCGATCTCACGGACCGTGACGCGCTCATGGGACTCGCGCTGGCCGAGGCGCGCGCGGCGCTCGCCACGCAGGACGTGCCGGTCGGCGCGATCGTGCTGGACGCCGTCGGGCGCGTGATCGGCCGCGGGCGCAACCGGCGCGAGGCCGACGGCGATCCCACCGCCCACGCCGAGCTCCTCGCGGTGCGCGAGGCGGCCGCGACCCTGGGGCAGTGGCGGCTGGAGGGCTGCACGCTCGTCGTGACCCTCGAACCGTGCGCGATGTGCGCCGGCGCCCTCGTCCTCGCGCGGCTGCCCACGCTCGTGATCGGCGCGAGCGATCCCAAGGCAGGCGCGTGCGGGTCGGTGCTGAACGTGGTCCAGGAGCCGCGGCTCAACCATCGCGTCGACGTCGAGACCGGCGTCCGCGCGCAGGAGTGCGGCGAGGAGCTGCGGGCGTTCTTCCGTGCCCGACGGCGAGGTGGCGCCTCCGCGTGAGGCTCGCCGTCGCGCGGGCTGCTCGGGCGCGTGTCCGACGGCGAGCTGGCGCCTTCCGCGTGCGGCCCGCCCGGGCACTGGGCTGCTCGGGTGAGCGCGACCCGTCGGGGCAGGACGCCCTGCCCGAACGGGTCGACCCCGCGGGTACCCCTCCGAGGGGGCGGGGGTGGAGGATCGGGGGGACGAGGGAGGCGCCATGTCGACGAAGCGCGCGCACGAGGAGGAGCCGGTCGAGCGCGCGGGGGCGGGGCGCGTCACGAGAGCACCGTCCGCGAACGGCCAGGCTCACGCCCCTGAGCGGGGCCTCCTCGCGCTGCAGCGCGGGGCCGGGAACCAGGCGGTGTCCGCGCTGCTGGCCGCGCGCCGCTCGGCCCGATCGGGGTCGTCGTCCTCGTCCGGCTCGCCGTCGGCACGTGCCTCGGGCGCCACCCGCGCGGCCACCGCCCCGCGGTACACGACCACCGACAGCGGCCTGGCCAACGTCGCGGGGATGCTGTCCTCCACCCTCGGGGGCACGGCGGCCTCCGCCACGGGCGCCGTAACGCTAGACTCCAGCGCTTTCCGGGCCTCGGTCGGCAAGGCGCTCGCGATCACGAAGACGGGGACCACGGTCGAGCTGTCCGCGCAGACCTACTCGGCCAGCGGCAGCGTCAAGGCGACGGGTCCGGCAGCGGCCGTGGGGAACTACGAGGTCGGCTTCCTGCAGACCGTCTACGGGTCGTCGCGCAACTTCTACTACGAGCCCGCCGGCCACTCCCCGGGCCTGCTCGCCCGGATCATGCCGACGGTCTTCGACGACCGCAAGAGCGTCTCCGACACCTGCTCCGTGCTGCCGGTGCGCGACGGCGACGCGGGCGCCGTGCCCTGGTACGGCCCCGAGACCGTGGTGCCCTTCGACGCCGCTGCCACCTCTACGAAGGCCACCTCGATGAGCGACACCCCCAGCAGTACCCAGGACTGGAGCGTGGGGTCGGGCGCGAACCAGCAGAACCTCGTCCGCACGGACGGCAAGGACCGCTTCCGCAGCTGGCTCGCCGTCAAGGACAAGGCGACCGCCTCCGCGATCATGCTCAACTGGGCCGACTGGGAGGTCGACTACACCACCGCCGTGTCCTTCAACTCGGCCTCGCCCGCGGCGAGCGTGGTCACGCCGGCCGCCACCTCCGGCGCGAAGGTGACCGGGACCGGCGACGGCAGCGGAGGCAAGTGGCCGCTGCACACCGACCCCGTCGCCAACGACGTCGCCACCATCGTGAACGGGAACTGGTGAGATGCCACGACGCAGCCCCGCCCCCTCGACCTGGCTGACGCTCGTCGAGCAGGCGACGACGGCGTACACCGGCTCGGCCCGTCTGCGCACCGAGCGCGCGGCGAGCGCCGGCGAGACCGCGTTCCGCGGCGGCGGGTTCACGCTCACGCTCGAGGTCGAGCCGGCCACGGCCGTCTTCGGCGACGCGCCCGACGGCCCGGTCGAGCTCACGGTCCAGACGGCCCTGGCCGAGCGGCAGCGCGAGGCGCCGGGCGCGCTGCGCTTCCCTCCTGACCTCCTGCGCCGCGTCTCCTACGCCGACCAGGCGCGACCGGATGCGCGCGACGACGTCCTCGTGCTCGCCGTCGAGCCTCCCGTCGTGCGCGGACTCGTCGGGAGCGACGACGACCTCCCGACGGCGGTCGCGACCGTCCACGGCTGGCTCACCTCCGGCGCGAACGAGGCCACGATCCTGGGCGACCTGTCCTCGGCGCCGGCGGTCGCCGTCGTCGCCGGGGTGGAGCTGATGCTGCGCTCGGCCGCGGACTCGGCGGACGCGGCGGCGCTGATCGAGCGGGTGCTCGCCGTCGAGCCGTTGGCCGCCGGGGCGGTGCGCGGGGTGCTGGAGCTCGTCGACCGCGCGGCGCTGGGCGAGGGCGACCTCGAGGTGGTCGCCGATGCGCTGCTCGATCGGCTCGGGAGCGAGACCGATCCGGACGCGGCTGTGGCCGTGCTCGGGTGGCTCGACGCGCACGGCGACGTCACGGGCGAGGAGGCGCGCTCCGGACTCGCCGCGGCGCTGCCGCGCCTGCGTGAGCTCGACGCGGGCGACGCGGGCGGGGACACGACGGCGTGGCGCGCCGAGATCGCGCGGTTCGCCGACGCCGTGGAGTAGTCGTGCGGGCCGAGCGGACGGCGCTCGGCTGTCGATGCGTCGGGGGGTCCGACGGCGCGTCAGGGCGCGAGCGTCTCGGCGAGCCGCGTCAGCGTCTCGGAGGTCCCGGCGTTGAGCCGCATCGTGGCGTGCTCGTCGCCGCGGGTCACGCCGCGGTTCACGATGACGACCGGCTTGCCGTCGCGCGCGGCCCGGCGCACCAGACGCAGCCCCGACTGCACGGCGAGGGACGTGCCGGCGGTGAGGATCGCGGTCGCGTCGTCGACCATCTCGTAGGCCCGGGCGACGCGCTCGCGCGGCACGTTCTCGCCGAAGTAGACGATGTTCGGCTTGAGCACGCCGCCGCACGCCTCGCACGAGGCGACCCGGAAGTGTGCGGTGCGCTCGATCACGGCGTCGGCGTCGGGGGCGACCTCGACGTCGGCGACGTCGAGCGTGTCCAGGAAGTCCGGGTTGAGCGCCGTGAGGCGGGCGTCGAGCTCACGCCGGGAGATCACGCGGCCGCAGTCGAGGCAGATCACCTCGTCGTAGTGGCCGTGCAGGTCGACCACGTTCCGGGCGCCCGCGGCTTGGTGCAGTCTGTCGACGTTCTGGGTGATGACGCCGGAGACGACGCCCGCCTGCTCGAGCCGGGCGAGGGCGCGGTGGCCGTCGTTGGGCCGGGTCGCGCGCATGTGGTGCCAGCCGACGTGGTTGCGCGCCCAGTAGTGGCGGCGGAAGCCCGGGTCGGCGACGAACTGCTGGTACGTCATCGGGGAGCGGGGCACGGCGTCGGGGCCGCGGTAGTCCGGGATGCCCGAGTCGGTGGAGATGCCGGCGCCGGTGATCGCGAGGACGCGGTGACCGCGGAGCAGCTCGACGGCGGCGTCGACGTCGGCCGGGGTGGCCGGTGCGCGGCGGTCGGCGTAGCTGGGCGACCAGGTGGAGTGGAGCATGCGGGCGGGTGTGGTCATGGCATCCCGGACAACGCCCCGGGCCGCCGCGCCATTCCGCCACGTGATGCAGGGAACGGGTCGCGCCGCGGGGGCGCTCGGCGGCGGGAGCCCGCGCGATTCGGTGGATCGGGCCGCCCGTGGGTAGACTCTCCGGGCCAGGTAGCGTGTCCGAGCGGCCTAAGGAGCACGCCTCGAAAGCGTGTGTGGGTGAAAGTCCACCGTGGGTTCAAATCCCACCGCTACCGCACCGAACGAGCGGCCCCGCCCGCAGATCTCTGCGCGCGGGGCCCCTCGTCGTAGCGGTCCGCGAGCCGGCGGGACCTTCGGTCCTCGCAGGCCGCCGCCCCGCCGTCGACCATCGACCCATGGGGACCAGAGGTGTGCTCGCGGCATCGACGGTGGGCGCGCTCGTCGCCGGGGCGATGGTGCTCGCCCGGGCGCGGACCCTGGCCTGGGGGACGCTCGACGGCGAGCGTGTCGGCGCGCTTCCGGGTGACGACCTCGTGCCCGACGCGGCCGTCGTCGCGACTCGCGCCGTGACGATCGACGCGCCGCCGCAGGAGGTGTGGCGCTGGATCGTGCAGCTCGGCCAGGGCCGCGGCGGGTTCTACTCCTACGACCGCCTGGAGAACCTGCTCGGCCTGGACATCCACAGCGCGGACTCGATCCAGGAGCGCTGGCAGGAGGTTGTGGTCGGCGACGAGATCCGCCTCGCCGAGGAGGTCGCGCTGCGAGTGGCCCTTGTGCGGCCGCCCGAGCACCTGGTCCTGCTGGGTGCGCCGGAGCCGGGAGAGAGCGACGCGATGCCGATGAGGATGTCCTGGGCGTTCGTCGTCCGCGGGGCCTTACCACGCGGAGGCGCCGCCGCAGCGACGACGCGGCTGATCGTCCGCGAGCGCTACCAGCCGTTGAGCGTGGCCGGCCGCGCCATGGTCGAAGCGGTGCAGCCGGTGAGCTTCCTCATGTCGCAGAAGATGCTGCGCGGCATCCGGGACCGCGCGGAGCGTGCTCAGCCGTAACTGCTCGCCCCGGCGACGCTCGCCAAGACGACGACCCAGAAGAGCACGAAGAGGACGCCGAGCGCGAGGAGCCCGTAACCGATCGCCAGTGCCGCGACCGCGAACCCGCGGCCCTCCTGGTTCGGGTCTCGACGGATCTGGCTCAGCGCGATGTGGCCGAGCACGATGCCGACGAACACCGAGATGCCGGTGGCGACGCCGGCGAGCGAGCAGATGAACCCGATGATCGCGAGCTGGTTGGTGGGCCGGACCGCCTGCTGAGTCACGTACGGCTGCGTCACGTACGGCTGGGGCGCCGTCGGGCTGCCGTAGGGCGTGGAGGAGTACGGCGCCGCGTACGCGGTCTCGGCAGCAGACGCGTACCCGTACCCGGTACCGGGCGCGGCGTCGGCGACCGGTCGGTCCTGGACGTACCCAGTGGAGGAGTCGGCAGTGCCGGTGGCCCAGGACGTCGGGAGCGGCGCCGTCGGCGGCGTGCCGTACGGGTTCGTCGCGCTGGAGGTGGGCAGCGGCGTCGTCGGGTCGGACGGTCCGAGGGGGGCACCGGGGAGGTTCGACACGGGCAGGTCTCCTTGTCAGGCGGCCGGCTGGATGCTGCTGAGCGGCGTGCAGCCCTCGCGGCCCGTGATCGGCGTCGCGGGGTCGAGTGCGGAGGTGGCGGGGTCGTTGGTGGCCGTGAACTTCTCACCGATGATGACGTCTACCGTGGCGTCCTGGCGCGCGGGGTCGAGCAGGATGACGGAGTCGGGGAAGAGCGCACCGACGGTGTAGGCCGCAGCGACGCCGTTCACCCCGGTGGAGATCTCCGTCGTCTCCGGGTAGGTGCCGCCGGTGTAGTTGGCGACCTGCGCCGTCGCGACCCCGAGCCCGTTGAGCGTGGCGCCGACGCCGGCGGCCAGGCCCGAGCGGGCGGTGCCGTTGTAGACGTTGACGGTGATCTGGTCCCAGGCGACGGGCAGCGCGCCGTCGGCGGGGCACGGGGTGACCTCGGCGGCCACGGTGGCCTCCTCGTCGGCCGTGAAGTCGGGATCGAACGGGGGCGGCACGAGCCCGAGGAACACGCCCAGCGCCGCGAGCCCGAGCACCACGAGCACCACCGTGATGCTGCCGAAGATGATCGTCTGGCGCTGCAGCAGGTGGCGACGGCGCAGCTGCTTGCGGCGCGCGGCCTCGTCGATCTGCTGGGTGCTGCTCACGGGGAGAGGGTACCTTTCGAGCCGTTCGCGACCGCGGCCGGCTCAGCCGAGCTCGAGGACGCGGGCGTGGATCGTGGTGCGCTGCTGGAGCGCGGAGCGCAGCGCGCGCTGCAGGCCGTCCTCGAGGTAGAGCTCGCCCTGCCAGGCCACGACGTGGGCGAACAGGTCGCCGTAGAACGTGGAGTCCTCGCTCAGAAGCACCCGCAGATCGAGCTCCGTGCGGACTGTCGTGAGCTGGTCGAGGCGGATCTGGCGAGGCGGGAGGTGCGCCCAGTCGCGGGTGGTGACGAGGCCATGGTCGGGGTACGGCTTGCTGTCGCCGATGGCCTTGAAGATCACGGGTAAAGACTATCGGGGCGCCCCGACCGGCAGGACCGGTCGGGACGCCCCGCTGTGCAGGTTCTGCGAAGAGCTCATGCCCTCCGGTGGACCGGCCGCGTCAGCCCGCGAGCCCGCTGACCCGCGCGACCTCGTCGTCGGTGAGCACGAACCCGGCGACGTCGAGGTTCGCCGCGATCCGGTCGCGGTGCACCGACTTGGGGATGACGACAACGCCGGTGTCCAGGTGCCAGCGCAGCACGACCTGCGCGGGCGTGACGCCATGGGTTTCGGCGATCTCGGCGAGCACCGCGTCCTCGAGATCGGTGCGCTTGAACGGGCTGTAGCCCTCCAGCACCACGCCACGCTCCCGGTGGGCGGCGACGAGGTCGGCGTCGAAGTCGGCCGGGCTCCACGGGATCTGGTTGATCGCGGGCGTGACGCCGGTCGCCTCGGTGAGCTCGTCGATCTGCGCGATCGAATAGTTGCTGACGCCGATCGCGCGGACCTTCCCGGCCTGCTGGGCGGCGATGACGTTCTCCCAGACGTCGGGCCGGGCCTTCTTGTTCGGCGGCCAGTGCACGAGCCAGAGGTCGACGTGGTCGAGGCCGAGCTTCGCGAGCGACTCGTCGATGATGCGGGGGGCGTCGTCGGCCTCGTCCGGGGGGAGCTTGGTCGTCACGACGATCTCGTCGCGGTCGACTCCGGAGTCGGCGACCGCGCGGCCGACCTCCTCCTCGTTGCCGTACGCGCGCGCCGTGTCGATGTGGCGGTAGCCGAGGTCGAGCGCGGCGCGGACCGCGTCGTACGCCTCGCCGGACTCCGCCTGCCACGTGCCGAGGCCGAGCTGCGGAACCTCCACACCGGGTCGCAGGGTCACGCTGGGGATCGAGTCCTTCGTCGTCTCTGCCATGCGTCCATCCTGCCCCAGACCGCGACACGGACCGGTCACCCATGCGGACACCTCGTGCACAAGCGCGGACACCGGGGGTCGGGTGCGCCACCGCCTGGCTGCGGTCCTCCGTCGCTGCAGGTCACAGCGCTCACAGGTCGGGTTGAGTGCTCCGCGAGGTCTGACCGTCCGCGATTGTGCACCGCCGTGCGCGGTGGCGGGCTCGAGTCGACCGGGCGCAGGGCAACGAAGAGCCCCGGAACCGTGCGGTTCCAGGGCTCTCGATGCGGAGGATGGGGGATTCGAACCCCCGAGGGTGTTACCCCAACACGCTTTCCAAGCGTGCGCCATAGGCCACTAGGCGAATCCTCCCGGCCGGAAGAGTTTACCCGACGTCAGGGGGTGCCCAGCCACGCCACAGCGGCCGTCGCGAGCGCCCGCTCGGCCGTCTCGGTGGTCCGCTCGACCGCCGGCGCGAACGCGGGCGAGTGGTTGAACGCGATGCCCGGCGGGAGGTCCGCCAGCGACAGCCCGACGCTCGAGATCCCGGGGAAGAGCTCGACGTCGTGCCCGCCGTAGAACCAGAGCACGGACGGCACGCCCGCCGCCGCGGCGGAGTGCCCGAAGTCCTCGACCGAACAGCGTGATGCGCAGGCCGTCCGAGGCCGCCATCGTCGGCCCGGGCCGGATCGCCACGAAGCCCGGCGGGAGCGGGGCGACGTGCTGGCCGAGGCAGACGTCGGGCGTCCCGAACCGTGCGAAGAGGTCGTCCGTGATCATCGCCTGCGCGCACGGTGGGACCGCCCGCCGGGACGGGTAGACTTCACGCCGACCCCTCGTGCGGCGTCATCTCGCTGAACCCCCCCAGGGCCGGAAGGCAGCAAGGGCAGGCGGGCTCTGGCGGGTGTGCGAGGGGTCCTTGCTTCCCCTGTGGACAGCCCCCTCCCACCCTCGGCCGTGTCAGGGCGCCCGACTACCCTGAGTCGGTGACCACAGCGCTGTACCGCCGGTACCGCCCGGACTCGTTCGCGGACGTGATCGGCCAGGAGCACGTGACCGACCCCCTGCGGGCCGCGTTGCGTGCCGACCGCGCCACCCACGCCTATCTCTTCTCCGGTCCGCGCGGTTGCGGCAAGACGACCTCCGCACGCATCCTCGCGCGCTGTCTCAACTGCGCGCAGGGTCCGACCGACACCCCGTGCGGCGTCTGCGACAGCTGCGTCGAGCTCGCCCGCGGCGGCCCCGGCAGCCTCGACGTCGTCGAGATCGACGCCGCCAGCCACGGTGGTGTCGACGACGCTCGCGACCTGCGCGAGCGGGCCGTGTTCGCACCCGCTCGGGACCGCTACAAGGTGTTCGTCATCGACGAGGCGCACATGGTGACGCCGCAGGGCTTCAACGCGCTGCTCAAGCTCGTCGAGGAGCCGCCGGCGCACGTGAAGTTCGTGTTCGCTACCACCGAGCCCGACAAGGTGATCGGCACGATCCGGTCCCGCACCCACCACTACCCGTTCCGGCTCGTGCCGCCCGCGGTGCTGCAGGACTACCTCGCCCGCCTGTGCGAGGCCGAGAGCATCCAGGTCGAGTCCGGCGTCCTCCCGCTCGTCGTGCGGGCCGGCGGCGGCTCGGTCCGCGACTCCCTCTCCGTGCTGGACCAGCTCATGGCCGGCGCGCAGGACGGCTCGGTCGGCTACCACCTCGCGTCCGCCCTCCTCGGCTACACCCCCGCGACCCTGCTCGACGACGCAGTGGGTGCGCTCGCGGCCGGCGACGGCGCGTCGGTGTTCCGCGTGGTCGACGCCGTCGTGGAGTCAGGCCGCGACCCGCGCCGCTTCGTCGAGGACCTGCTCGACCGGCTGCGCGACCTCATCGTCATCGCCGCCTCGGGCGACGAGGCCGACGCCGTGCTGCGCGCGGTCCCGGCCGACGAGCTCGAGCGCATGCGTCCGCAGGCCCGCACGCTCGGCCCGCACCGGCTCTCGGTCGTCGCGGACCTCGTCAACACCGGCCTGACCGAGATGGTCGGGGCGACCTCGCCCCGACTCCAGCTCGAGCTCGTCCTGACCCGCGCGCTGCTCGCGCTCGGCGCGTTCGGCGCCGCGCCCGTGGCGTCGCCCATCGGCGCGCCGGCACCGGCGGTGTCGGCTCCCGCGGGAGGCCCGACGGCGCAGTCCGCCTCGGGCGCGCCGGCTCGCCCGGCGCAGCACTCGGGTCAGGCGGGAGGCCCGACGGCGCAGCCAGGTTCGGGTGCGTCGGCTCGCCCGGCGCAGCCCTCGGGTCCGGTGTCCGAGCCCGAGCGGACAGCCGCCGCCGACACCACGGCGCCCGCCTCGCGAGCCGCCGAGGCGTCGGAGGCGTCGGAGGCGCAGCGTGGCCCCACGGACGAGCCGCAGCCGGTCACCCGCGACGAGCGGTCACGCGACACGGGTGGACGTGCCGGGCGGGAGCCGGCCGAGACGGGGGCCGCGGCTGCGCCCTCGCCCGCACCCGCCGCCGCAGACCCGTCGGGGCCGGACGCGCCGCACGCGCCGGAGGCACCGGCCGACCCGGCACGCCCCCCGGCGCAGCGCGACGGCCAGCCGGCCGGAGGTGTCGACTCTGAGGAGCTACGTCGGCGCTGGCCCGAGGTGCTCGAGCTCACCGGCACGCTCAACCGCCTGGTCTGGATGCTCGCGCGCGACAACGCGACGGTGGCGGGCCTGTCCGGCGACGTGCTCACGCTCGTCTTCGACGGCCCGGGTCCGGCCCACTCCTTCTCCGGCCGGGACGGCGCCGCGGTCCTGGCCCAGGCGGTGTACGAGACGCTGGGCATCACGGTGCAGGTCGTCGTCGAGACCGGCGGTCCCGGCCCGCAGGGCGGTCCCGGCGGACAGGGCGGCCCCACGCCACCCGGCCCCCGACAGGGCGACGGGCGCGCCCCGGGTGCGGACGCAGACCGGCGACGGGCGGGGACACCGACCGCCGTCGGCGGTCGGGCGGCCGCCGATGCTGGCCCGGCAGCGCTCGCGGAGCACGACGGCCCGGCGGCCGCCGCCAGCGGGCCGTCCTCGTCGAACGATGGCGCCCGACCGGTCGAGCGCGCGCCCCGCAGCGGCGGCGGGAACGAGTCCACCCCCGCACCGCGCGAGGTGCGCCAGCCCGAGCCCGCGCGTCAGCCCGAGCCCGCACGCCAGGGCGTGCCCGACGACGTCGAGCCCATCCCGGTCTCGGAGACGGTGGCCCGCGCCATGGCCGACTGGGGTGACCCGACCCCGGTCGCCGTCGCCCGCATCCCCACCGCCGACGCCCCGGCTCTCGCCGACGCCGGCCCAGCCGGCGCACCCCGCACCTCGACCGTGACGGGCGCATCGGCGTCCGCGCAGACGGCACCCGCCGCCCCGGCGCGACCGACCACGGCGAGCCGGCCGACCGGGGCGAGCCCCGCCGTCGTGCATGAGTCGCGAGCGAGCGAGCGCGAGGCCCCGCTGGCCCCGGTGATCGACCTGGCGAGCCGGCAGCACCGCCGCGAGCGGCCGCCGCCGTGGGAGGACGACCCGAACGTCCCTGCGGGTTCGACCCCACCGGAGCTCGACGACCTCGAGGACCTGGACGGCTCGGTCGATGCGAGCGAGGCCGGGGGGATCGTGGGCGCGCCGCTCGTGGCGCGGCTGCTCGGCGGCGTGGTGATCGACGAGATCGTCGACGGCCCGGAGGGACGGAGGTGAGCGCCCGATGAGCGCTGCGTACGAGGGTGCCGTCGCGGACCTGATCGCCGAGTTGGGCCGCCTGCCCGGCGTCGGGCCCAAGAGCGCGCAGCGGATCGCGTTCCACATCCTCTCCACCGACTCCGACGACGTCGCGCGCCTCGCTGACGCGCTCATCCAGGTCAAGGCCCGGGTGCGGTTCTGCGCGATCTGCGGGAACGTCGCGGAGTCCGAGCAGTGCCGCATCTGCGCCGACCCGCGCCGCAACGACACGCAGATCTGCGTGGTGGAGGAGCCGCGCGACGTCGTCGCGATCGAGCGCACGCGCGAGTTCCGCGGCCGGTACCACGTGCTCGGCGGCGCCATCAACCCGATCGACGGCGTGGGCCCGGACGACCTGCGCATCCGCGAGCTGATGACCCGCCTCGCCTCGGGCGTGGTCACCGAGGTCATCATCGCGACCGACCCGAACGTCGAGGGCGAGGCCACCGCTGCCTACCTCTCCCGCCTGCTCGGGTCGATGGGGGTGGCGGTGACCCGGCTAGCCTCGGGGCTACCGGTCGGCGGCGACCTGGAGTACGCCGACGAGATCACGCTCGGCAGAGCGTTCGAGGGAAGGGTTCGACTCGATGCCTGACACCATGATCGACGCGTCCGTCCCCTCGTCCGTGCCGCCCCTGGACGCCGACCTGCGCGGGATCGCCGACCGCACCGCCAGCGAGGCGCGCACGTTCCTCGACACGGTGACCGAGGTGAGCGCCGGCACCGCGCCCGACGCCGCGTTCCCGCTGCTCCTGCTCGCGCTCGCCGACCTCTCGGCGGCCGGGGCGATCCTCGGCGCCATCGTCGACGTCGTGCCCGCCGAGCGGTTCGAGCCTGACGACGGCCCCGACCCCGACGTCGACCCCCTGCGGGAGGCGCTCGCGAACGTCCTCGACGGCGTCGACGAGTACGTCGAGGTCGCCGACCCCGTGCTCGACGTCGAACCCTCCTCCGCCAGCGTCTCCGCCGACATCGCGCTCGTCGCGGCGGCGCTCGGCCACGGCCTGGCGCACTACGACGCCGGGCACGTCTCCGAGGCGCTGTGGTGGTGGCAGTACTCCTACCTGCAGGACTGGGGCGACCGCGCGGCGAGTGCGCTGCGCGTCGTCGTCGCCCTGCTCGCGCACCTGCGCCTCGACGTGCCCGACGACGTCGCGGCCGAGGCGGAGTACGACGCGCTGCACGGCGCTTGATCGCAGGGCGGGTCAGGCGATCCGGATGCCGCGAGGCAGCGTGGTCGCCGGAACGCGCAGGCGCCGCGCCGCCAGCCAGAGGCTGCCCGCGCCGGCCGCCGCGTACACCGGGATCGACCAGGGCCAGACGGCCGAGCCCGCGGGCGTCGAGGTGCCGAACCCGCCGTCGTCCAGCCAGCACTCGTCGATCTCGTCCCGCGCCCCCGCCTGGGCGAACCGGACACCGGCGCCCATCAGGGCGAGCGGGTCGCTGCCGTTCAGCGACGGGGCCGGCGCTGCGGCGACGTCCGCGACGAGGACGAAGGGGTTCAGCCCGAGCAGCCACGCGGTGTCCTCGGTGTGGGTCTGCGTCTCCTCCCGCTCCGACCAGCTGCACGCCCCGGAGCCTCCGACGTCCACGCCGTACACCTGCACCACCTCGGTGCGCTGCAGGAAGAACGCCGAGAGTCCGAACGCGATCAGGGTGCCGACGCCGACGCCGGCCACGACGACGTAGGTGAGCAGCGCCGAGCCCGCCGGGCGCGCCACCGACGCGGACAGCGCGAGCCCGACGGCGCACACCACCGCGAGCACGAACGCGAGCGTCAGCACGCTCGCCACCACGCGAACCGGCGAGATCCGCCCCAGCACCGCGCCCCAGACGAGGAACGGCAGCGAGGTCGCGAGGAACGCGAGCGCCGCGCCCCACGCCGCGAGCAGCTTGCCCACCGCGAGGTCGAGCGGCGTCAGCGTGGTGACCTGGAGCACCGCGAGCGTGCCGGCCGCGCGGTCGCCGTTCACCGACGTCGCCGACAGCGTGGGCGAGACCAGCAGCCCGAGGAACAGCACGACCATGAGCACGACGCCGAACAGGACCCGCCCCGCATCCTGCCGACTCAGCCACTCGCTGTCCCCGACGCCGGAGACGGCTGCCGCCACGCCCCACGCGATGAGTCCGACGACGACGAAGAACGCGATCAGGGCGACCTTCCAGCGCGTCGAGCGGATCCGCTGCCGGACCTCGAGGACGGCGACCGTCCGCACACCCCAGGCGCTCATCGACGGTCCGTGTCCATCGCGAGGTAGGCCTGCTCGAGGCGCCCGTACGCCGGCCCGAACCGGGTCAGTGCCACCCCGGCGGTGACGGCGTCGCGCACGAGCTGCGCTGCCTGGAGCTCGCCGGTCAGCGAGACGAGGAACGTTGCGGGTCCGGCGGGTCCGGTGGGATGGGTGGGTCCGGCGGGTCCGGCGCATGCGGCGGGATCGACGGCCGAGGCGGCTCCTGCGCCGCCCGCCTCCTGCGTGACCCCCAGGCCGACCGCGGCCGACCACGCGAGGAAGGCTGCGCCGTCGAGCACGTGCACGCGCCACGGCTGGAGGGCTGCGGTGGGCGGCGCGAACGAGGACACGCCGCGTTGCAGGAACACGGCGGCGTCGACCATCTCCTCGAGCTCGGCGAGCTCGTGCGAGGAGACGAGGACGGCGACGCCGGCCTCGGCGAGGTCGCGCACGATGCCGCGCAGCTCGATCCGGGAGCGGGGGTCGAGCCCGGCGGCGGGCTCGTCGAGCAGCACCACGGCGGGGGAGTGCACCAGTGCGCGGGCCAGCCCCAGCCTCTGCTTCTGCCCCCGGGAGAGGACACGCGAGGGTGCGTCGGCCAGGTCGACCAGGTGCACGGTCGCCAGCAGCGTGGTCGCACGCTCCTTCGCGACGGCGGGCGGGAGCCGGTAGGCGGCCGCGAACGTCTCGAGGACCTCGCGGCAGGTGAGGGTCTCCCAGGTGCCGAACACGTCCGGCATCCAGCCGATGAGCCGGCGCGCGGCGGCGCCCGACGTCGCGACGTCCAGCCCCCGCACCTCGACCCGCCCCGCGTCGGGGGCGAGGAGCCCGGTCAGCATGAGCAGGAGCGTCGTCTTGCCGGACCCGTTCGGACCCACGAGGGCCGTGACCGAACCCGCCTCGAGGCTGATGCTCGCGTCCACGACGGCACGCACGGGACCGAAGCTTCGGCTCAGGTGCTCGGCCACGAGCGCGGCGGAGTCGGCGGGTGCCAGCGCTGCTGCGGCCATGCCAGCCACCCTAGAGCCGGCGCCGCCGGTGCGGACAGGGCGGGGACCCGGGGCCTTCCCTGCCTCCGTGGCCCGGCGTACGGTGGGCCGGCACCGGCGCCTGGGACGATCGCGAAGGAGTCCTCCTCACCATGAGAGAGCTGCACTACGGGATCAACGTCACGCTCGACGGCTGCGTCCACCACGAGGCGGGCCTCGTGCCGGACGCGGAGTTCATGGACTTCTGGACCGCCCGCACGGAGAAGGCGAGTGCCCTGCTCTACGGGCGGGTCACCTACGAGATGATGGAGTCGGCGTGGCGCGCTCCGGCCGACGGGGCCTGGCCCGACTGGATGCAGGAGTGGGACGTCCCGTTCGCCCAGGCCATCGACCGGGCCAGGAAGTACGTCGTGTCGAGCACGCTGACCTCCGTCGACTGGAACGCCGAGCTGGTGCGGGGTGACCTCGCCGAGGCGGTGCGGGAGCTCAAGCAGGGGCCCGGCGGGCCCGTGGCGGTGGGCGGAGTGCGGCTTCCGACGACACTGGCCGGCCTGGACCTGATCGACGAGTACGAGTTCCTCGTCCATCCGATCGTCGCCGGTCACGGGCCGACGCTGCTCGCCGGCCTGCCCGAGCGCCTCCAGCTCGAGCTGGTCGAGCGCAGTGACTTCCGGTCCGGCGTGGTGGCCCTGCGCTACCGCCCCCCGGCGTAGTCCGTCCGCGCGCGTCGCGTTGCCGGACCGGGTCGCGACGTCGTCGGGCGGATCAGGCCCCTCGTCTACAGTGGAGACGTCCACGGCCGAAGGAGAGGGCATGCTACGCAACGGCATCCAGATCCAGCACATCCTGCTGCTGCTCCTGGTGGTGCTGCTGATCTTCGGGGCGAGCAAGCTCCCGGACATCGCCCGCAACCTCGGGAAGTCGATGAAGGTCATGAAGGAGGAGATCCGCGACCTCCGGGACGACGACAAGCCCGAGTCGACCGGTCCCTCCGCCGCGCAGCCGCCCGCTCAGCAGCCCGTGCAGCAGCCGTACGTCCAGCCGGTCCAGCAGCCGTACGTCCAGCCGGTCCAGCAGTACCCGTCCGACCAGGTGCCGCCGGTCCAGCAGCCGTACCAGCCGGCGCCGCCTGTCCAGCAGCCGTATCAGTCGAGCTCGCCGTTCCCGCCCGCCGCACCGGCGCAGCAGCCGTACCAGCCGGCGCAGCCGCAGCAGCCCCCGCAGGACGCGGGCGGGCGCCCCCTCTCCTGACCCCGGTGGTGGCGCCACCCCGACCCGGCTCCCGGAAGGCCAATCCCGAGGCCCGGATGAGTCTCGGGAACCACCTGCGGGAGCTTCGCCGTCGGATCGTGTGGGCCGTGCTCGGCCTGGTCGTCGGCGCCGTCGCCGGCTGGTTCCTCTACGAGCCGATGTTCGAGCTGCTGCTCGAGCCGATCCGCGCGATCCAGGGCGGCGGCGTGGAGGCGGACCTCAACTTCCCGAACGTCATGGCGGCGTTCGACACCAAGATCCGGGTCTCCTTCTTCCTCGGCGCGTTCGTCTCCAGCCCGTGGTGGCTCTACCAGTTCTGGGCGTTCGTCGCGCCCGGCCTCACGGGCCGGGAGAAGCGGATCGGGCTCGCGTTCGTCGGGGCCGGCGTGCCGCTGTTCCTCGCGGGGGCGTGGCTCGCGTGGACGGTGCTGCCCAACGCCGTGGAGCTGCTGACCGCCACGACGCCCGAGGGCGTCTGGAACCTCATCGACGCGCAGGCGTACCTCACGTTCGTCATGCAGTTCATGATCATCTTCGGGTTCGCGTTCCTCCTGCCGCTCGTCATGGTCGCGCTCACCGCCGTGGGCGTGGTCCGGGCGAGCACGTGGCGCTCGGGTTGGCGCTGGGCGATCATCGGCATCTTCGTCTTCGCGGCGTTCGCGACGCCGTCGCCCGATGCCGTGTCGATGTTCCTCATGGCCGTGCCGATCTGCGGTCTCTACGGCGCGGCGCTGCTGGTCTGCGCGTGGCTGGACCGGCGCCGCGACAGTCGGCTCGCCCAGCGCGACGAGGAGCTCGGCGGCGGGCCCGAGCACGGAGCTGGTCGAGACGGCCGCGAGGCGCCCGGAACCCCCGCGTGACGGGCTCGGTCGAGCTCGACGTCGCCACCCTCGTCCTGCTCGCGCTCGCCGGCTTCGCGGCGGGCTGGGTCGACGCGGTCGTCGGCGGGGGCGGGCTCATCCAGCTTCCCGCCCTCCTGCTCACGCCCGGCATCACGCCGGTCCAGGCGCTCGCGACCAACAAGCTCGCCTCGATCATGGGCACGTCCGTGAGCGCGGTGACGTACTACCGGCGGGTGCACCCCGACATGACGACGGCGGCGCCCGCTGCGCTCGCGGCCCTTGCCGGCGCGTTCGGCGGGGCTGCGCTCGCGTCCTTCATCCCGGCGGCGGCGATGAAGCCGATCATCGTGGTCGTCCTCATCGGGGTGCTCGTGCTCGTGCTGGCGCGCCCCACGCTCGGGGCACGCACCGCGCTGCGCTGGGAGGGCAACCGGCACCGCGCGATGGCCGCGCTCGTCGGCCTGGGGATCGGCGCGTACGACGGCCTGCTCGGCCCCGGCACGGGCACCTTCCTCGTACTGGCACTCGTGTCCGTGCTCGGGTACGCGTTCCTGCCCGCGTCCGCGATCGCGAAGGTGATCAACTGGGCCACCAACTTCGGTGCGCTGCTGTTCTTCGTCCCGCACGGCGCCGTGCTGTGGACGCTCGGCCTCGTCGTCGGCGCGGCCAACCTCGCCGGTGCCTACCTGGGCGCCAGGATGGCCATCGCGAAGGGGAGCTCCTTCGTCCGGATCGTGCTCGTGGGGGTGGTGTCGGTGCTGATCGTGCGGCTCGGCTGGGACGTGGTGACGACGTGGTGAGCGCCGGGGTGGGCGGCGGCGCAGCGCCCGACGGCGAGGCGTCCGACGCCGCGCACGTGCGCTGGGCGGTGCTCGGCCCGGGCGCCATCAGCCGCGACTTCGTCACGGGCCTCCAGGCGTCGGCGACCGGCGTGCTGCACGCCGTCGGGTCGCGCGACGCGGGCCGGGCGGCGGCGTTCGCGGCCGAGCACGGCGCCCCGGTCGCCGGCGAGGCGCACGAGATACTGGCGCGCGACGACGTCGACGCCGTCTACGTCGGCACCGTGCACCCGGCCCACCTCGAGCTCGCGGTCGCGGCGCTCGAGGCCGGCAAGGCCGTGCTGTGCGAGAAGCCGCTCACGCCGTCGGCCGCGGACACCGCGCAGCTCCTGGCGGCGGCAGCGCAGGCGGGCGTCCCGTTCGTCGAGGCGTTCAAGTACCGGTTCGGCCCGTACGCGCACCTGCTGCGCCGGCTCGTGGAGGAGGACGTCGTCGGGCGCCCGCTCGAGCTGCACGCGGCGATGGGGTTCACGGCCGGCTCGAAGACCGGTCGCCTGTTCGACCCGGCGCTCGCGGGCGGGGCGATCCTCGACGTCGGCTGCTACCCCGTCTCGCTCGCCGTCGCCGTCGCGGCGTGGGCCGGCTTGCTCGGCGCGGCCGACGGCGAGGGCGAGGGCGAGCCTCGTCGCCTCGGGGTGCGTTCCGCCGTCGGGCACGTGGGCGAGACCGGAGTGGACGAGCGCGCGGAGGCGGTGCTCGCCGTCGGCGGCCTCGACGCGCACGTGGCGACGGCGATCGTCGCGGACCTGCCGCGCGACGTCGTGCTGCGCGGCAGCGCCGGCTGGATCGACCTGCCCGACGTGTGGGGGTCGCGGACGGAGTCCGGCACGCGGCTCGTGGTGCACGCCGACGGCGAGCCGCCCTTCCCGATCCAGGTGCCAGTGGTGCAGCCGATGGCAGCGGAGGCGGACGCCGTCGCCGCGGCGCTCGCCGCGGGGCGCGGGCAGGCGCCGGAGATGCCGTGGGCCGAGAGCGCCGTGATCGCCGGGCTGCTCGAGGACTGGCGACGCGCGCTGGACTGAGGCGCGCGAGCGCCGCGGCGCCGAGCGCGGTGATCTGACGCGCGGTGTCCGGCCTGTGGGCGAACGCCCCGGCCGACCGGGCCCCTGCGCCTAGAATCTCCCGGTGGACGGCCCGCGCTGGGCCCTGTCAAGCCCGGGAGTCTCGTGTCGCTCATCGTCGCCAAGTTCGGCGGGTCGTCGGTGTCCGACGCCGCCAGCATCCGCCGCGTGGCCGGTCGGATCGCCCAGATGCGGCTCGACGGTCACGAGGTGGTGGTCGTCGTCTCCGCGATGGGTGACACGACCGACGAGCTCATCGAGCTCGCGGAGCAGGTGTCCGACGGTGCCGAGCAGCCGCGCCGCGAGATGGACATCCTGCTCACGGCGGGCGAGCGCATCTCGATGGCGCTGCTCGCGCTCGCGATCCACTCCTTCGGCGTGAAGGCGCAGTCCTTCACGGGGCAGCAGGCCGGCGTGCTCACCGACTCCGCCTACGGCAACGCGCGGATCATCGACGTCACGCCGTCGCGCATCAGCAAGTGCGTGGGCAAGGGGAACGTCGCGATCGTCGCCGGCTTCCAGGGCGTCAACGTGGACAGCAATGACGTCACGACGCTCGGCCGCGGCGGGTCCGACACGACCGCGGTGGCGCTCGCGGCCGCGCTGCACGCCGACGTCTGCGAGATCTACACCGACGTCGACGGCGTGTTCACCGCCGACCCCCGCATCGTCCCGACGGCACGGCGGATCGACGTCGTGACGAGCGAGGAGATGCTCGAGCTCGCCGCCAACGGCGCCAAGATCCTGCACCTGCGTGCTGTGGAGTACGCGCGTCGGTACGGCGTCACGCTCCACGTCCGCTCGTCGTTCTCGATGCTCGAGGGCACCCGCGTCATCACCCCCGCACCAGGAGAGGAGCACGCCATGGAGGCCCCGATCATCTCCGGCGTCGCGCACGACCGCAGCCAGGCGAAGGCCACCCTCGTCGGCGTGCCAGACGTCCCCGGCGCCGCCGCTCGGATCTTCGAGACGGTGGCCGCCGCCGGCGCCAACATCGACATGATCGTCCAGAACGTCTCGGTCCAGGGCACGGGGGAGACCGACATCTCGTTCACGCTGCCCGCCGCCGACATCGCCGTCGTCCGCCCCGCGCTCGACGCGCTGGCGCAGGAGCTGGGGTACCGCGAGGTGCAGTACCGCGACAACATCGGCAAGCTCTCGCTCATCGGCGCCGGCATGCGCTCGCACCCCGGGGTGTCGGCCAAGCTCTTCGGCGCGCTGCGCGACGCCGGGGTGAACATCGAGATGATCTCGACGTCGGAGATCCGCCTGTCCGTGGTGACGAGCTCCGACGACCTGGACACGGCCGTCCGCGCGGTGCACACGGCGTTCGGTCTGGACGCCGCCGAGGTGGAGGCCGTGGTGTACGGAGGGACGGGACGATGAGCGAGGCACAGGTGGCAACCGTGGCCGAGCAGCTGGCCGGGCAGGCGGCGGGGGAGCGGACGACGGGCCTGACCGTCGCCGTGGTCGGCGCGACCGGGCAGGTCGGCGCCGTGATGCGGCACCTGCTCGAGGAGCGCGACCTCCCGGTGGCGCGCGTGCGCTACTTCTCCTCGGCGCGCTCGGCGGGGCGGACCCTGCCGTGGCGGGACACCGAGGTCGTGGTCGAGGACGCGGGCGCGGCCTCCGTCGAGGACCTGCGCGGCATCGACATCGCGCTGTTCTCCGCGGGCGGCGGCACCTCCCTCGAGCTCGCGCCGCGGTTCGCCGAGGCCGGCGCCGTGGTGATCGACAACTCCTCGGCCTGGCGTCGCGACCCCGACGTGCCGCTCGTGGTCTCCGAGGTCAACCCGCATGCGATCGTCGACCGTCCCAAGGGCATCATCGCCAACCCCAACTGCACGACCATGGCGATCATGCCGGTGCTCAAGCCGCTCGACTCCGAGGCCGGGCTCGAGCGGGTCGTGGCCGCCACGTACCAGGCTGTCTCGGGCAGCGGGGTGGCCGGCGTCGCCGAGCTCGCCGGCCAGGTGCGGGCCGCACTCGCCTCCGAGGTCCCGGTGGAGACGCTCGCGCTGGACGGCTCCGCGGTGCCGTTGCCCGAGCCGGTCAAGTACGTCGCGCCGATCGCGTTCGACGTCGTCCCGCTCGCCGGGTCGATCGTGGACGACGGCTCGGCGGAGACCGACGAGGAGCAGAAGCTGCGGCACGAGTCGCGCAAGATCCTCGAGCTGCCCGACCTTCGGGTGGCCGGGACGTGCGTGCGCGTGCCGGTGTTCACCGGTCACTCGATCGCGGTGCACGCCGAGTTCGCACGGGAGATCAGCCCCGAGCGGGCACACGAGCTGCTCGCGCAGGCGCCGGGCGTCGAGCTCGCCGACGTGCCCACGCCGCTGCGCGCGGCCGGGAACGACCCCGCCTACGTCGGCCGGATCCGGCGCGACCAGTCCGCGCCGGAGGGCCGCGGGCTCGTCCTGTTCGTCTCCAACGACAACCTGCGCAAGGGTGCGGCGCTCAACGCGGTGCAGATCGCCGAGCTCGTCGCGGCGGAGCTGCTCGCGGGGCCCGCGACGCAGGCTGCCGCCCCGGCGCTCAGCCCCGCGGGCTGAGTCGCCGCGCGCGCGGGCGGCGTCGGCTCCCGCAAGGACGGTCGAGATGACGGAGCACGACGGCGCAGCGCACCTCGAGCGCGTCGTCCGCGGCTGGGGCGTGGGTCCGGTCGTCGTGGCCACCGTGGCGCCCGCCGCCGGCGACCCGCGCACGCTCGTGGTGGGCGTCGACGCGGACCCGGCGCTCGACGTCGAGCTCGGGTCCGTCTCGAAGGCACTGACGGGCCTGCTGTTCGAGGACGCGATCGAGCGCGGCGAGGTCGCGCGCACCACGACGCTCGCGGACGCCCTCCCGGTGCTCGGCGACGCGCCGTGCGCTGCGGTCACGCTCGAGGCGCTCGCGACGCACCGCTCGGGCCTGCCCCGGCTGCCGCGCGGGAGCGCGACGCTGCGGCGGCAGTGGGACCTCGTGGCGCACGGCCGCAACCCCTACGGCGAGTCGGTCGCGGAGGTCCTGGCGCAGGCGGCCCGCACGCGCCTGACCCGTAAGGTCAACGCGCTGTACTCCAACCTCGGCTACGAGCTGCTCGGCCACGCCGTCGCCGCACGCGCCGGACTGCCGTACGCCGAGCTCATGCGCACGCGGCTCGCCGAGCCGCTCGGGCTCGCCTCGGTCTACGTCCCCGCCTCGTCCGCCGACCTGCGCCCGACGGCGATGCCCGGCTTCTCCCCACGCGGTCGCCCGCGCGAGGCGTGGGTCGGCGAGGGCCTGGGTCCGGCGGGCGGGGTGCGCGCGAGCGTGCCGGACGTGGCGAGGCTCGCCGTCAAGCTGCTCGACCAGGCCGCACCCGGGATGGCGGCGCTCGACCCGCGCGTGCGGTTCGCGGGACCACTGCGGGTCGGCTCGGCGTGGATGACGGTGCCGGTGCGGCACGAGGGGCAGGAGCGGCGGATCACGTGGCATAACGGGGGAACGGGCGGGTTCCGCTCGTTCCTCGGGCTCGACCGCGAGCGCGGGACCGCGGTCGTCGCTGTCTCGCCGCGTGCGCGGGCGTTGGACCGGCCGGCGCGGGAGCTGCTGCTGGCGCTGTGAGGTGATGCGGGCCCGGCGGAAGCCCGGGGGTGTTGGTGGACCGGGGGTGCTGGTCGAGCGGGGGTGCTGGTGGACCGGGGGTGCTGGTCGAGCGGGGGTGCTGGTCGAGCGGGGGTGCTGGTGGACCGGGGGTGCCGGTGGACCCGGGGGTGCTGGTCGACCCGGGGGTGCTGGTGGATCGGGCGCGCTCGCGGGCGACGGTGACGCCCGCGGACCAGGGCGCCCACACACCGAGCGAGGGTGCCCGCCGATCTACGCTGGCCGGGTGAGCACCACCTCGACCACCACCTCGACCACCACGTCGACCACCTCTGCCTCGGCACCCCCCGCCACCGCCGCCACCCCCGCCACCGCCGCCACCGGAGGCTCGGACCCCGCGATCGCAGGCCCCCCGCTGCTCGACGTGGCGGCCTTCGACGCCACGACGGCCGAGGAGCTTCGCGCCCGTGGCTCGCTCAAGTGGACGCGGTTCCCGCAGGCGCTCGGGCTGTGGGTCGCCGAGATGGACCTTCCGCTCGCGCCGCCGGTCGCGCAGGCGCTGCACCGCGCGGTCGACATGCCGTTCATCGGATACCTGTCCGCCGAGGCGAAGGCCGCCGCGCGCGAGGCGTGCGCCGCCTGGTACGCCCGCGCGACCGGCTGGAGCCCCGATCCCGCACGGATCCACCTCATGACAGACGTGCTGCACTCCCTCGACCTCCTGCTCGGCCAGGTCCTGCCCGCGGGCACCGAGACGGTTGTCGTGACCCCGGCGTACATGCCGTTCCTCTACCGTCCGCGCGTGCTGGAGCGCCCGTTCGTCACCGCGCCCGCGCGCCGGGACGAGGATGGCACCTACCGCGTCGACCTCGACGCGCTCGACGGCGCGCTGCGCGGCGGCGGCCGGCTGCTCGTGCTGTGCAACCCGTGGAACCCGGTCGGACGCGTGCTGACCGAGGTGGAGCTGCGCGAGGTGGCCGCGGTGGTCGAGGCGAACGACGCCCTCGTGTTCGCCGACGAGATCCATGCGCCGCTCGTGTACGACGGCGTGGGGCACGTGCCGTACGCCTCGCTCTCCGACGCCACCGCGGCGCACTCGGTCACGGCGACCGCGGCGTCGAAGGCCTGGAACCTCGCCGGTCTCAAGTGCTCGGCGCTCGTCGCGACGCACGACGACGTCCACGAGCGGCTGCTCGACCTCGCGCCGGTGCTGTCGGACGATCCGGGCACGCTCGGCGTCGTCGCGATGGCCGCGGCGTACGACGACGGCGAGCCGTTCCTCCGCGAGACCCTCGCCTACCTCGACAAGAACCGGGCGGCGCTCGCGGACGCGCTCGCTCGCGAGCTGCCGAGCGCGCGGCACACCCCGCCCGAGGGCACCTACCTCGCGTGGGTCGACCTGCGCGGCGTGCGCACCGGTTCCGGCGAGGAGCTCCCCGAGGACCTGGTGACGTTCTTCCGCGAGCGGGCCGGCGTTGCGCTGCAGGACGGCGCCGCGTGCGGGGCACCCGGGTTCGTGCGCCTCAACATCGCGCTGCCGCAGCCGATCCTGCTCGACGCGGTCCGCGCGATGGCTGCGGCGGTCGCCGCCGCCTGACGCGGCGGCGCGCGGCGCGCGCGGGGCCTCCGAGCGGGCGCGGGCGGTGCGCAGCTGCGGATCGTTGGTGCACAGCTGCGGACAGGTGGGCGCCGGCGCCTCTGGCGCCCGGCGTGTCGCGTGCGACGCGCCGAGGAGTGGGGGCGGTCGTCCGCGGTTGTGCGCGGGCGTCCGCAGTTCCGACGGCGCCACCCGATGGCGGCGGCCAAAGGACGGGGTGTCAGGCGCGCGCCCGCGCGATCGCGCGGCCTCGCCGCAATGCCGCAGTGCTCGCGCCACCCGACGGCGGCGGCGCTGCGCGGCGCGCGTTGGGCCTCCGAGCGGGCCCGGGCGGTGCGCAGTTGCGGACGGTTGGTGCACAACTGCGGACAGGCGGGCGCCCGCGACCCTGGCG
>NZ_VENP01000046.1 GCF_006351005.1 Miniimonas arenae
AAGGCGGCGGCGTCCGTGGCGCTGGATGTCCGGCTCGGCGCCTGCGCCGGGCTGGGGAACGTGCGGGGCGGGGTGGTCGTCACGCCGGCACGCTAGCGCCGGGGAACTCGTCTCAGGCCGCCGTGCCCGTCTCGTCGTGGGTCGTGACCCAGAGCCGCGCCGCGACGACGAGCCCGAGCAGCAGCAGCACCGACGTCAGCACGAAGGGCCACGAGCGGTCCATCGCCGAGAGCCAGCCACTGAACCACCCGAACGGTGCGGTCACCAGCATGACGGCGGTGCGTTGCACGGCCATCACGCGCGAGCGCTCATGGCGGTCGACGTGCAGCGCGACGAGGGACTCCGAGATCATGAACAGGATGCCCGCACCGAACGCGTCGAGCACGAGACAGCCGGCGAGCATCACGTAGGTCCTGGTGTCCGCCGATCCCTCCGACGCCGGGATGCTCACGAGCAACAGCTGCCCGGCCAGGTAGACGGCGAACCCGACGAGGGTGGGTGCCTTGAGGCTTCGCGCGTGGGTGAGTCGAGCGATCACGGTGAAGAGGAAGAGCACCGACAGCAGCGAGCGGACCATCGGGAAGAAGGGCAGCAGCGCGTCCGGGACACCCAGCCGCTGACTGATCACGACCTGCCAGAACGTCGAGGTGATCAGCGCGACGGCAGCCACGATCGCCGCGATCGCGAGCGAGAAGATCGTGCCGCGGGAGCGGACGATGAGCCCGAGCACCGGTCGGTAGCCGCGCAACGCGCTCCAGATGCTCACGCCGCGTGTCTGCTCCATCCTGACCAGTCCGGTGGCGGTCTCGGTCGTGAAGCGGTACAGCAGCCAGATCTTCAGCGACATGATGACGAACGCGTTGACGTAGAGGATTCGAACGGCCGGCACCAGGCCGAGGTTCGCCACGAGCAGGGCCGCGATCGGCGCGAACAGCGCGGAGAAGTCCGCCGCCACTTTGATGAGCGAGTAGACGCGGGGTATCTCGGACCGGTCGACGTCCTCGACCAGCAGGCAGTCCCACGAGTTCTGGGTCACCTGCCACGCCCCGTTGATCACCGACGCCACGAGGAACCACCAGAAGTCCTGCGCAAGCGCCCAGACCAGGCACGGGACCGACCACGCCACGATGTCGAACACGGCCGTCGTGACCCGGCGGCCGAGCTTGTCGGTGATCACGCCGCTGAGCAGGCCGAAGACCACCTGGGACAGTGTGAAGATGGTGGCAAGCAGCCCGATCTGGGCGTCGTGCACGCCCAGCGCGAGCATGAACACCGAGGCGTACGGCAGCACGAGCTGCATCGACAGGCCCCACATGGGCTCGGTGTAGACCGACGCCCGACCGTTCCCGCGCAGGCTGAGGAGTGTGGCCACCATCGGGTTGCGAGGGGGCGGCACCGAAGGATTGAACCGCCCGCGGGGCGAAAGTCCAAAACGATGCTGCGGCGTCCCGACCGAGGGGCTTCGTCATCGGGAAACGAGGTCGTCGGCCAGGTGCGGGACACTGGTGGGCAACGACAGTCGTTCGACGAGGAGTTCAGGTGCCGCAGGGAACAGTCCGCTGGTTCGACGCCGATCGGGGTTTCGGCTTTCTCGCCCTCGGGGAGGGCGCCGAAGACCTCTTCGTGCACGCCTCCGAGATCGTCGGGGACGACGCACACCGCGGGCTGCGCGAGGGCCAGGAGGTGGAGTTCGAGATCGGCGAGGGTGACCGCGGTCCGCAGGCGCGCCGCGTTCGTGTCACGGGTGAGGTCGCCTCCGACGCGGCCCTGGGCGTGCTCGGCACTGTCAGCTGGTACGAGCCGACCAAGGGTTACGGGTTCGTCACCCCGGACGGCGGCGGCGCCGAGATCTTCGCGCACAGCTCCGCCATCGTCGGGGGCGGGGTGATCCGCGAGGGCCAGCGTGTCGCGTTCCTCGTGGTCGACGGCGAGAAGGGCCCGCAGGCGGACCACCTCCTGCCGCTCGGGGAGCAGGCGGCCCAGCCCGCCGCGTCCGACGGCGCCGACGGCACCGTGACGTTCTTCGACACCGACAAGGGCTTCGGGTTCATCGAGCCGGACGCCGGGGGCAAGGGCGTCTTCCTGCACGTCAAGGCGCTGCGCTCGGGCGTTCGTGAACCGGCCGAGGGCGACCGCGTGACCTTCACCGTCGTCGACGGCGATCGCGGCCCGATGGCGCGCGACGTGGACGTGGTGGGCGGCGGAGCCCGCAGGTCCGCGCCCGCGACGGCCGGCCGCGGCCGCTCCGCGGGGCCCCGGTCCTCGGGTGCGCCGGTGCGTGGCGGAACGGGCGTCGTCGCACGCTTCGACGCGGACCGCGGCTTCGGGTTCATCGTTCCCGACGCGGGCGGTGACGACCTGTTCGTGCACGTGTCGGTCGTCCGCGGCACGGACCGGCTGTACGAGGACGATCGCGTCCGGTACGAGGTCCGGCAGAGCGACCGCGGACCGCAGGCGGACCGCGTCGAGCTGATCTAGTCGGCTCGACGCGGCGGCGCCGCCGCGTCGTCAGTCCGCGTAGACCTCCTTGGCGATCCGGAACGCGGCCCAGGCCTTGGGCCAGCCGGCGTAGAACGCCGCGTGCGTGAGCACCTCGGCCATCTCCTCGGCCGCGACGCCGTTCGCCTTCGCTCGGGCGATGTGGTGCTCGAGCGAGGAGTCGAGCACGCCGCTCGCCATCAGCGCCGTCACGGTGACGATGCTGCGCAGGCGCGGTGAGAGGGCGTCCTCGCGGGCCCAGACCTGGCCGAACAGGACGTCGTCGTTGAGCGCGGCGAACGTGGGCGCGAACTGGCCGAGCGCGTCCCGACCGGCGGTGACCTTCTCAGCCATGGTGGTGCCCTCTCACTTGCCGGAGTAGACGGGGAACGCGGCGTTCTCGCCGTAGTCCGTCTCGGCCATGGCGCGCAGCGCGTCCATGTCGTCCTCGGAGATCACGAAGTCGACCTGGGCGTTCGCGCGCATGTGGTCCGGGTTCGCCGTCTTGGGCAGCGAGACCGTCCCGAGCTGCAGGGTGTACCGGATGCACAGCTGCGGCACGCTGACGCCGTAGCGCTCGGCGATCGCCGCGACGTCGGGGTTCGTGACGATCTCGCCGTGGGCGATGGGCGAGTACGCCTCGACCACGATGTCCCGGGCCTGGCAGTAGTCGATGAGCTCGGTGGGCGTGTTGCCGGCGTGCACCAGGATCTGGTTCACGTGCGGGGCGACCGTTCCGTGCTCGAGGACGTTCTCCAGGTCCGTCTGGAGGAAGTTGGACACGCCGATCGCGCGGATCCTGCCCGCCGCGTGCGCCTCCTCCAGCGCCCGCCACGCCTCGAGGTTGCCCTCCGCGTAGTCGCCACAGCGGAAGTCGTTCCACGGCTGCGGGGAGTGGATGAGCATGAGGTCCACGTAGTCCAGGCCCAGCTTCGCCAGCGACTCGTCGATGGCGGCGGTGGCGCCCGGGTAGTCCTTGATCTCGGCGGCGAGCTTCGTGGACACGAAGAGCTCCTCCCGCGGGACGCCGGACGTGCGCACACCCTCGCCGACGCCGCGCTCGTTGCCGTAGGCCTGCGCGGTGTCGATGTTGCGGTACCCGATCGCGATCGCCTGGCGCACAGCTTCCGCGGCCGAGCCGTCGTCGATGAACCAGGTGCCCAGCCCCAGCGTGGGGATCCGGACGCCGTTCGCGAGGGGGTAGGTCTCGGTCAGGGCAGTCATGCGTGCTCTCCGTTCGTCGTCAGCGCGCCGTACACCGCGTCGGTGACGGGCTCGAGCCACTCGTTGCTCACGCCCTGGCCCGGCGTGATGAAGGCGACGTGGGAGAACCACGAGTCGGCCTTCGCGCCGTGCCAGTGCTTGGTCCCGGCCGGCACACGGACGACGGATCCGGGTTCCAGGCTGACGGGCTCCTCGCCCTCGGCCTGGTACCAGCCGCTGCCCGCCGTGCACAGCAGGATCTGGTCGCCGCCACCCCCGGTGCCGTGGTGCACGTGCCAGTGGTTGCGGCAGCCCGGCTCGAACGTCACGTTGCTCACCGGGACGCTCCCGCCCACCAGCGGGGCGAGATAGCTCTGGCCGGTGAAGTGCTCGGCAAAGGCGTCGTTCGTGTCCCCGCGCGGGAAGATCTGGTCGAGCTCGCCGTCGGGCATCTCGTCTCCTGGGTCCGCCATGCGGGCGTCTGTCGACGCGCTGTCGTTTCACGCTAGGCCAGGGCCGGCCGGGATGGGAGGCCCTGCTGGGGTACCCCGGGCGCCCAGTCGCGCGACCGCCTCCGCGCGGGTCCCCCGCGCAAGGGAATAGATGGCGCTTCGCAAGGGTTGAGCCTGATGGACTCAAGTTCAGGTTGACAGCGACGCATCCCGCCGCGTAGACCTGAGCGAGGAAGACTCAAGAGGTCGCGGCTGCACGAAGGCAGCGGGCCAGAGAAGGAGTACACGCACATGTCACGAGCAGTCGGGATCGACCTCGGAACCACCAACTCGGTGGTGGCCGTCCTGGAGGGCGGCGAGCCCACCGTCATCGCGAACGCCGAGGGGGCGCGCACCACGCCGTCCGTCGTCGCGTTCAGCAAGTCCGGCGAGGTCCTCGTCGGCGAGGTCGCCAAGCGCCAGGCGGTCACGAACGTCGACCGCACGATCTCCTCCGTCAAGCGCCACATGGGCACCGACTGGAGCACCGAGATCGACGGCAAGCACTACACCGCGCAGGAGATCTCCGCGCGCATCCTGGGCAAGCTGAAGAAGGACGCGGAGTCCTACCTCGGCGAGCCCGTCACGGACGCCGTCATCACGGTGCCCGCCTACTTCAACGACGCCGAGCGTCAGGCCACGAAGGACGCCGGCCAGATCGCCGGCCTCAACGTGCTGCGCATCGTCAACGAGCCCACCGCAGCGGCCCTGGCCTACGGCCTGGAGAAGGGCAAGGAGGACGAGCTCATCCTCGTCTTCGACCTCGGCGGCGGAACGTTCGACGTCTCCCTGCTCGAGGTGGGCAAGGACGAGGACGACTTCTCCACGATCCAGGTGCGCGCCACCAACGGCGACAACCGCCTCGGCGGTGACGACTGGGACCAGCGCGTCGTGGACTGGCTGGTGACGGAGACCAAGAACGCGTACGGCGTGGACCTGTCCAAGGACAAGATCGCGCTCCAGCGGCTGCGTGAGGCGTCCGAGCAGGCCAAGAAGGAGCTGTCCTCGGCCACCTCGACCACGATCAGCCTGCAGTACCTCTCGATGACCGAGAACGGCCCCATCCACCTGGAGAAGCAGCTCACCCGGGCGCAGTTCCAGCAGATGACCGCCGACCTCCTCGAGCGGACCAAGGCGCCGTTCCACAACGTCATCAAGGACGCCGGCATCTCGATCTCCGACATCGACCACGTGGTCCTCGTCGGCGGCTCGACCCGCATGCCCGCCGTCACGGACGTCGTCAAGGAGCTCACCGGTGGCCGCGAGCCCAACAAGGGCGTGAACCCGGACGAGGTCGTCGCAGTCGGCGCCGCGCTCCAGGCCGGCGTCATCAAGGGCGACCGCAAGGACGTCCTGCTCATCGACGTCACCCCGCTGTCACTCGGCATCGAGACCAAGGGTGGCGTGATGACCAAGCTCATCGAGCGCAACACCGCGATCCCGACCAAGCGCAGCGAGACCTTCTCCACGGCCGAGGACAACCAGCCCTCGGTGCTCATCCAGGTCTACCAGGGCGAGCGCGACTTCGCGTCCGACAACAAGGCGCTCGGCACGTTCGAGCTCACCGGCATCGCGCCGGCGCCGCGCGGCCTGCCGCAGATCGAGGTCACCTTCGACATCGACGCCAACGGCATCGTGCACGTGTCCGCGAAGGACCGGGGCACGGGCAAGGAGCAGTCGATGACGATCACCGGCGGCTCGGCCCTGCCGAAGGACGAGATCGACCGGATGATCAAGGAGGCCGAGGCGCACGCCGCCGAGGACCACAAGCGCCGCGAGGAGGCCGAGACCCGCAACACCGCGGAGCAGCTCGTCTACTCCACGCAGAAGCTCCTCAAGGACAACGAGGACAAGGTCCCCGCGGACGTCGCGACCGAGGTCAACGAGGCCATCAGCGAGGTGAACGGCGCCCTCGGCGGCACCGACGTCGAGGCCGTGAAGACCGCGACGGCGAAGCTGTCCGAGGTCTCGCAGAAGATCGGTCAGGCGATCTACGCCCAGCAGGCGGCCGACGGCGCTCCCGCCGACGGCGCCGCCGCCGGCTCCCAGCCCGCGGACGAGGACGTGGTGGACGCCGAGGTCGTGGACGAGGAGGACGGGAAGAAGTGACGTCCTCCGAGGAGTACGGCGAGCCGATCATCCGCGACAAGCGGCGGTTCGACCCGAACACCGGCGAGCGACGCGACGCGCCGGCGGCGGGCGCGCCCGCCCCGGGCGAGGACTCCCAGGCCGGGCCCGACGGCGGAACCCAGGTTCCGCCGTCGGGCGCGGGCGCCCAGGGCGAGGGTGACGAGCTCGCCGCCGCGCGGGCCGAGGCGCTCGACCTCGCCGACCAGCTCGCGCGGGCCAAGGCCGAGGTCTACAACATCGAGCAGCGCTTCAACGCGTTCGTCAAGCGCAGCCGTGAGCTCGAGGCCGCGGCCCGGGAGACCGGTCGCGCGGACGTCGTGGAGGCGCTGATCCCGGTGCTCGACGACGTCGAGCTGGCCCGCCAGCACGGCGAGCTCGACGGCCCGTTCCTCGCGATCGCCGACAAGCTCGAGCAGCTGCTCGCGACGCGGTTCGGCGTCGAGCGGTTCGGCGCGCAGGGTGAGGAGTTCGACCCCAACCACCACGAGGCGCTCATGCACCAGGCCGACCCCGAGGCTGACACGGCACGGATCGCGATGGTCGCGCAGCCCGGCTACCGCCGGGGTGAGGCGGTGATCCGGCCGGCCCGCGTGGGCGTCGTCGGTCCCGAGTGATCCGCGAGGTGATGTTCGTCCTTTCGCGAGGTGATGTCGGACGACCGAATCACCTCGCGAAAGGACAGAAGAGGCCTCGCGAACGAGCGAGGGCAGCAGCAACGGACGGCGTGATGGAAGGAGGCGACCATGACGGGCCAGGACTGGCTGGAGAAGGACTTCTACGCCACGCTCGGCGTCGCGAAGGACGCCGACGAGGCCGCCATCAAGAAGGCCTACCGCAAGCTCGCCCGGCAGTACCACCCCGACCAGAACCCCGGGGACGCCAAGGCCGAGGCGACGTTCAAGGAGATCGGTGAGGCCTACTCCGTGCTCTCCGACCCCGAGCAGCGCAAGCAGTACGACGGCCTGCGCGCCATGGCCGGCGGCGGCCCGCGGTTCACCGCGGGCGCGGGCGGCGCGGGCGGCGCCGGGGGGTTCGAGGACATCTTCTCGGGCATGTTCGGCGGCGGCGCCGGTGGTGCTGGCGGCCAGCGCGTGCGCTACTCCACCGCCGGCGGTGGCGGGGGCGGGTTCGAGGACATCCTGTCCGGCATGTTCGGCGGTGCGCAGGGCTTCGGCGGAGCCGGCGGTGGCCGACGCGCCGGCTTCGGCGGCCCCGAGCGGGGCGCCGACCTCACCGCGACCCTCACGCTGCCGTTCCGCACGGCCGTCGAGGGCGGGGAGATGGGCGTCAACTCCGAGGGGCGGTCGATGACCGTGCGCATCCCGGCCGGCGTGCGCGACGGCCAGAAGATCAAGCTGCGCGGCAAGGGCCGGCCCGGTTCGGGCGGCGGGGAGAACGGCGACCTCGTCGTCACCGTGACCGTCTCGCCGCACCCCGTGTTCGGCATCGACGGGCACAACCTCACCGTGACCGTCCCGGTCACGTTCGCGGAGGCGGCGCTCGGCGCCACGATCGCCGTGCCCACGTTCGACGGCGGCACGGTGCGCGTGAAGGTGCCGGCGGGTTCGCCGTCGGGCAAGCGCCTGCGTGTGCGCGGCCGCGGCGTCGTCACGCCCAAGGCGACCGGCGACCTCATCGTGACGATCGAGGTCGTGGTGCCCGAGCGGCTGACCGACGAGGCGCGCCGGGCCGTGGAGGCGTTCGCCGCTGCGACCGACGGCGCCGACCCCCGGGCCGGCCTGTTCGGCGCGGCCACCACCTGACCTGCCAGACCTGCGGCAGACCTGCGAGAGAGCGGAGGCACCGATGATCCGGACGTACGACACGCCCGTCCTCACGGTGTCCGCCGCGGCCGAGCTCGCCGGGATGCACGCGCAGACGTTGCGTCAGTACGACCGCCTCGGCCTCGTGGTGCCGCACCGCACCGCGGGCCGGGGCCGGCGGTACTCGCTGCGGGACGTCGACGCCCTGCGCCAGGTCCAGGCACTCTCGGCCGAGGGCGTCAACCTCGAGGGGATCCGGCGGATCCTCGCTCTCGAGCGGGAGAACCGCGCGCTGCGCGCCGCGCTCGAGGGGCTGCGGGCCGTCATCGATCCCGGCTCGCGCGTGTTCGCCGCGTCCCCGACCGGTGACGTCGAGTCCGTGCCCCGCGGTCAGCGCGCCGCCCGGCGGGCGGAGGAGCGACGCGACGACGCCGAGCACCGTCGCCTCGTGCGGACGGGGACGTCCTCGGCGCTGGTGCTCTGGCGCGAGGGCCGCTGACGCGTCACTCGCCGCCGGGCAGGACCGAGCCGCCTCGAGTCGCGGGCACAGCCGCCGGCGCGACGGGAGAGCGACTCTGCGTTTCGGGAGAGCGACTCTGCGTTTCGGGAGAGCGACTGTGCTGGCACTCTCGAGCTGCCCAGGTCGCGTCTGCGCAGGTCAGAGACATGCCGAGACCTGACGGGTGGCTGAGAGTCGCTGTGGCGTCACGCCGAGTCGCTGTGGCGTCACTCGCCGCCCGGCGGGACCGACGTCGAGCGCACCCGCAGCGTCGGGCTGATGATGACGCGCCGGGTGGGTCGCCCGGGATCCGCGAGCCGCGAGGCGACCAGCGTCACCGCGGTCTCGCCCACGGACCGGCGCGGCGGCCGGACGGCGCTGATCGGCGGGCTGAAGAGGCTCGCCACCTCGTCGTCGTAGGCGACGATCGACAGGTCCCGCGGCACCACGAGCCCGTGGTCCTCGGCGTGCTGGGCGATCGCGATCGCCTCCGGATCCGCGTGCACGAGCAGCGCCGTGGTGCCCGAGGCGCGGCACGCCTCCAGCGCCGCCTCGAGCCCGGCCTCCCAGCCCGGGTCGACCTTGTCCGGCACCGCGACGTCGACGGCGCCCTCGGAGACCAGGCCGCACTCCGCGGACGCGTCCTGCCACGCTCGCCGGATCACCGCCGAGTGGGGTGAGTGCAGGCTCGTGACGAGCCCGACCCGCCGGTGCCCGAGCGACGCCAGGTGGCGCACCGCCATCTCCGCGCCGAGCCCGTGGTCGGTGACGACGGACTCCAGCGCTTCGCGGTGCGCACCGGCCGTTCCGGAGCGCTCCACGAGCACGACCGGGATGCCCAGCCCCGCCAGCCACGCGAGCGTGTCCGGGGTGGTAGGCAGGTCCATCTGCGGCGCGACCACGAGGGCGTCGACGCCCTTGGCAAGCAGCCGCTCGAGCTGCCGACGGTCGGTGTCCTGCTCGTAGGAGGAGCCGCGCAGCACGATCCGCATGTGGTGATCGAGCCCCGCCTCCTCCGCGCCGCGCACGACGCCGGGCCAGTAGTAGTCCAGCGACGGGACCAGCATCCCGATGCGGCGCGGGGGACCGGCAAGCTCCGCGGCCCCGGCTCCCCGAGCGCCCGCGGTGGCCGACGACGCGCCCCCGGGCGTCCCGGACGAACCGGACGCTGGCGAGCCGGAAGCGGAGGAGGCATCGCCGTCGGGCAGGGTCGCTCCACCGTGCACCCGCTTGACCAGGCCCTCGTCGGCGAGCTGGGCGATGTCGCGGCGGATCGTGATCGCGGAGACGCCGAGCACGTCGACGAGGTCGCGCACCCGCAGGGTGCCCTGCCGGTGGAGGATCTCGAGCAGCTCGCTGCGCCGCGTGGCCGGCAGCATCCCGGACTCGTCCGTGGTGGACATGCCCCTCCCTCCGTCGCGTCCTTGCTCCGTCGTGTCGGCGCGCTGGCGCGCCAGTCGCTGACTGCTTGTGATCAAGCGATCACGAAGCGATCGGAAGTGATGCCGCTTCCGAGCACCAACGAAGGAGCGCGCTGTGATCGAGGGCAAGCCTGGGACGGACGAGACCGCCGCCGCGATCTCCCCGTGCACCGGCTGGACGCGCGAGGACTGGGCGGTCCTCACCGACCGCCTGCTCCTCGCCGCCCGCGAGCACGCCTCCGCTGGTCACGCGCGGATCACCTTCCCTGGGCCGGAGGGTGGCTACGGCCGCGACGTCGACGGCCTCGAGGGCTTCGCCCGCACGTTCCTGCTCGCCGGCTTCCGGCTTGCGGGGGAGCGCGGCGCCGACCCGCTCGGCCTCGCCGACTGGTACGCCGCAGGAATCGCCGCCGGCACGGACCCGAGCGCTCCGGACCGCTGGGTCCGGCTGGACGAGAAGCCGCAGGCCAAGGTGGAGGCGGCGTCGATCGCCCTGATCCTCGACCTCACGCGGCCGTGGCTCTGGGACCGACTCGACCCCGCGGTCCAGGCGCGCGTCGTCGACTACCTCGCGCCCGCCGTCGGCGACGACACCTACCCGCAGATCAACTGGGTCTGGTTCCGGCTCGTCGTGCAGACGTTCCTGCGCTCGGTCGGCGGGCCGCACGACCTCGCCGAGATGCGTGCTGACCTCTCCGCCCACGACTCCTTCGTGCGCGCCGACGGCTGGCTCGCCGACGGCCCGGAGCGCGCCTTCGACCACTACACTGGCTGGGCGCTGCACCTGTACCCCACGCTGTGGGCGCGGATGTCCGGCGCGGCCGACCTCGCCGTCGAGCGCGCCGAGCGCAACCGCGCGCAGCTGGACCGCTTCCTCACCGACGCGATCGCCCTCGTCGGCGCCGACGGCGGCCCGCTCGTCCAGGGCCGCAGCCTCGTCTACCGCTTCGCCGCGGCCGCGCCGTTCTGGGTGGGTGCGATGGCCGAGGTCCGCTCGCTCACGCCCGGTGCGCTGCGCCGCGCCGCCTCCGGCATCGTTCGGCACTTCGCCGACCACGGCGCGCCCGACGACGACGGCGTGCTCACCCTCGGCTGGCACGGCACGTGGCCGCGGCTCGCGCAGAGCTACTCCGGCCCGTCCTCTCCCTGCTGGGCGACCAAGGGCATGCTCGGCCTCGCGCTCCCGGCCGACCACCCGGTGTGGACGGCGGTGGAGGAGCCGCTGCCCGTGGAGGTCGCCGACGTCCGGCGCACGATCGCGGCACCAGGATGGATCGTCTCGGGCACCAGGTCCGACGGCGTGGTGCGGGTGGTCAACCACGGCACCGATCACGCGGTGCCAGGGGCGAGGAGCACGGACTCCCCGCTCTACACCCGCCTCGGGTATGCCACCTCGACGTTCCCGCTGCTCGACGAGGACGCCTGGACGACGCCGATCGACCAGTCGGTGGTCCTCGTGGACCCAGCCGGCCGGCGCAGCCACCGCACGGGGATGACGCTCGACGTCGAGCCGCGCGAGGTCGACGGCGCGCTGCTCGCGGGCTCCACGGCGAGCGTGCACTGGGTCGACGCCGAGCCCACCACGCACCGGCACGGCAGCGGCCTGGACGGCACCGCCACGCGCGCCGGCGTCCTCTCGGTCCGATCGCTCCTGCGCGGGTCCTGGGAGGTCCGGCTGGTCCGCGCCGACGACGTCGCCCCGGACGCGGTCGCCCTCGAGGTCGGCGGCTGGGCCCTGGTGTCCGACGGCGCGGGCCCGGCTGCCCAGGTGGCCGACGGCGAGGTGCGCGTCACCACGGACGGCGGCCACGCCGTCGTGCTCGACCGCGGCGGACTGCCGGACGCACGGGTGGCGACCCGGCGCGACGCCTCGCCGCTCGGCGACGTCGCGCGCGTGGGCGTGCTGGCCTCGCGTGGCGTCCCCGCGGGCTGGCTCGCGTGCGCAGTCGCGCTCGCCGGCTCCCGCGACACGCTCGAGGCGGCCCCCGCCGTCGAGCTCATCGACTCCCGCGCGCTCGTCGCGTGGGCGGACGGGTCTACCACCGCGGTGGACCTGCCTCGGCCCGGCAGCGCGCCGGGAGAGATCTAGTCACACCACCACCTGCCCGGTCCGCCGGGCACGTCCTTCTCGAAGGAGAGGAAGTACGCGATGAAGCGCAGGATCCTGACGGGCGCGGCGAGCCTCGCCGCGCTCACGCTCGTCCTCACCGCCTGCAGCGGTGGGTCCTCCGACGGCGGATCGGGCGACGCCACCGGCGGCGCCACCTCCGACGGCGCGGCCACCGAGGCCGCCGGCGGCGAGCCGATCACCATTACCCTGGCGGGCTGGAGCCTCGCCACCACGCCGGAGTTCCAGGTCCTGGCCGACGCCTTCCACGAGGCGAACCCGGACATCACCGTGGAGCTCAAGGAGTACGACGCCACGCAGTACGACACCCAGATGATCGCCGACCTGGCGGCGGGTACCGCGCCCGACATGTACGTGCAGAAGAACCTCAAGAACTTCTTCACCTACCAGGACGGCGGCCAGCTCCTCGACGTGTCCGACGTGGCGGAGGGGCTGTCCGACGACGTCAACGGCGTGTCCGCCTACGAGGTCGACGGCGCGACGTACGCGATCCCCTACCGGCAGGACGCCTGGTCTGGCGCACGTCGCGAGCTTCGCCGACCGCGTCGAGCGTGAGGTCGGACTGGCGACCCACGACCTGGGGTTCCTCTACACGCTCGCGTGCGTGGCGCCGTCGCGCCTCCTCGGCGACGAGCACGCCGAGCGGGCCGCGCTCGCGGCCGCGGACCACCTCATGGCGCGGTTCCTCGAGCCGGCCGGGATCATCCAGGCCTGGGGCGACCTGACGCACCCCTCCGAACGCGGCCGCACCATCATCGACTCGCTCATGAACATGCCCCTGCTGCGCTGGGCCGGAGAGCGGACCGGTGAGGCGCGGTACGCGGACGCGGCCGACCGGCACGTCGCCCAGCTGCGTCAGCACATCGTGCGCGCCGACGACACGACCTTCCACACGTTCCACTGGGACCCGGTCACGGGCGAGCCCCTGCGCGGCACCACCCAGCAGGGGTACGCCGACGACTCGTGCTGGGCCCGGGGCCAGGCCTGGGGCGTCTACGGCTTCGCGATCGACGCCCGCGAGACCGGCAACGCCGACTCGCTCGCCACCGCGGTGCGGGTTGCGGAGTACTTCCTCGACCACCTGCCCGCCGACGGCGTGGCCTACTGGGACCTCGTGTTCACCGACGGCAGCGACCAGCCGCGCGACTCCTCGGCGGCCGCTATCGCGGCGAGTGGGCTCCTCGAGCTCGCCCCGCTCGTGGCCGGGACGGATCCGGCGGACGCCGCGCGGTACGTCCAGGAGGCGCACGCGATGCTCGCCTCGCTCGCCGCCGACTACACGGGCGCGGACGTCCCCGGCAGCAACGCTCTGATCCTGCACGGCGTGTACGACTGGCCCAAGTCCATCGGCGTGGACGAGGGCACACTGTGGGGGGACTACTTCTACCTCGAGGCCCTGGTGCGAGTCCTGCGCCCGAGATGGCAGCCTTACTGGTGAGGTCCGGACCTCGGACCTGAACGACGAGAGGAATGTCTTGATGTCCGTCACACGTCTGTGGAGCACGCATCCCGACGACCTGGCCGGCCTGGACGGCGCGGCCCTGCGCGAGCGGTTCGTGCTGTCCGGACTGTTCACGCCTGGCACCGTGACCTGGGGCTACGCGCACGACGACCGGCTGCTGATCGGCGGCGTGATCGTCGACGGCGAGATCGCCCTCGAGGCGCCCGAGCTGCTGGCCGCGGAGTACCTCCTGGAGCGCCGCGAGCTCGGCCTCGTAGGGCTCGACGGCGAGGTGACCGTCACGGCCGACGGCGAGACCTTCACGCTCGCGAACCAGGACGTGGTCTACCTCCCGGTCGGCACGCGGGACATCACGCTGTCCGGCGCCGGCGCGGTCTACCTCGCCTCGGCCCCCGCCCACCGGCGCACCGCCGCCGCGAAGGCCGGCAAGGAGGAGGTCGAGGCCGTCCACCTGGGCGCGCTCGAGACGTCGAACGACCGCGTGATCCGCAAGTACATCCACGCCGACGGGATCGAGTCCAACCAGCTCGTCCTCGGCATCACGACCCTCGCGCCGGGCTCCGTGTGGAACACCATGCCGCCGCACGTCCACGCGCGTCGCACCGAGGTGTACCTCTACGACGGGCTGGGCGAGGAGGTGCTCGTGCACCTCATGGGCGAGCCCGAGAAGACGCGCCAGCTCCTCCTGCACAACCGCGACGTCGTGGTGTCCCCGCCGTGGTCCATCCACACCGCGTCCGGCACGGGCGCGTACTCGTTCGTGTGGGCGATGGCCGGGGAGAACATCGACTACACCGACGTCGTGGGCGTGAACCCGCAGTCGCTGCGCTGAGCGGAGCGGTCTCGGTGAGGGTGGCGGGCGGGCTGGTGGCGGGAACGCTCACCGGGCCGCTCGCATCCTGGGCCGACGCGCTCGAGCCGGGGCGGCTCGCCGCCCTGCTCGACGCGTCGGCGACGTCCGGTGGTCCGGGGGGCAGCTCGCTGCTTCCCGTTCCGCCGGCGACCGATCGCACGGCCTGGTCGGGCCCCGACGGACCCGACCGGGCCACCGCGGTTGCGCTCGTCGCGGCCGCCCGGGCCCGCCGGGCCGAGCCCTGGCCCGCACCCCGCGCGAGCGACCTCGCGCGGTTCTGGCTCGACGGCGACCGCGTCGCCTACGAGACGCCCCTCTTCGCGCGGACCGGGAGGTTCGCCCACGCCGTCGTCGCCGCGGCCCTCGAGCCCGACCCCACGGACCGCCCCGCGGCGCTCGCGGAGGTGCTCGACGGCGTCGTGCTCCTGTGCGAGCAGTCCACCTGGAGCTGGCCCGCGCACGACGACGCCCACCTCCGTCGCGGCTGGGTGCTGCCCGACCGCGACGCCCCCTACCTCGACCTCGGCGCCGGCGAGGTCGCCGCCGCGCTCGCCTGGACCGACGCCCTGCTCGGCGAGCTGCTCGAGGAGGCCTACCCGGGCGTCCGCGCGCTCGTGCGGCGCGAGGTGCGCGCGCGGGTGCTCGACCCGTTCCTCGCGGCGTTCGTCTCGGGGCCCGACGGCGCGCTCGACGGGAGGCTGGTCCCGGACCGGCCGCGCTGGCACTGGCTCGGCCTGGACGGCCCTGCGCACAACTGGACGGCGTGGATCTGCGGCAACGTGCTCGTCGCCGCGCTCGCGCTGGAGGACGACGGCGCCCGACGGACCCGACTCGTGGCTGAGGCGACGGCCGGGCTGGACCGGTTCCTCGCCGTCGTGCCCGACGACGGCGCGATCGACGAGGGCTGGTCGTACTGGTGGGAGGGTGCGGCGCGGGCGCTCGGCGCGCTGGACGTGCTGCGGCACGCGAGCGGCGGCGTGCTCGACGCGGCGACGCTGCCGGTGGTGCGCGCGCTCGTCGCCTTTCCGCACCAACTGCTGCTCGGCCCGGACTTCGTCGCGTCGTACGCGGACGCGACGCCGCGGGTCGATGTGCAGCCGCGGCCGTGGCACGTGCTGCACCGCTGGGGGCGGCTCGTCGACGACGACGCCGCGGTGGCGCTCGCGGCGGCGCACCGCGGCGAGGGCGTCGTGGACCTCGCGGTGCCCGGGAACGGGCTCGGGGCGCTGCTGCCCGCGCTGACGGACCGCGCCTGGCGGGACGCCGGGGGCGCCGGGGGCGCTGAGCAGCCGCACCTCGCGGAGCGCGTCTGGCTTCCCTCGACGCAGGTACTGCTGGCCCGGCCGGCCACCGCTCGCGGCCTCACGCTCGTGGTCAAGGGCGGTCACAACGGCGAGGCGCACAACCATCTGGACGTCGGGTCGGTGACGGTGGCGCTCGACGGCGTGCCCGCCGTCGTGGACCCCGGCCGCGCCACGTACACGGCCGCCACGTTCTCCGACCGCCGCTACACCGAGTGGCACGTGACGTCGGCCTGGCACCCGGTGCCCGCGCCACGCGGGCGTGAGCAGGGGGTGGGTGCGGCGTACGGCGCGCGCGACGTCGAGGTGCACGACGGCGGAGCCGGCCTCTCCCTCGACCTCGCCGGGGCATACCCCGGGTCGGGCGTGGGCGCGTGGCGTCGGTCGGCGCGGCTCCTCGGGGCCGGCGAGCGCGTCGAGGTGGTGGATGCGTGGGAGCTCGCCGGGGACGAGCCCACCCGGGTGGCGTGGGTGCTGGCGGGTGAGGTGGAGCTGTCGGCGAGCGGCGCCGTCGTGCGTCCCGTGGCGGGCGAGCGGACGCTCGAGGTGACCTGGTCGGCGGACGTCGAGGTGACCGCGTCGCTCACGCCACGCGCCCTGACCGACGGCTACCTGCGCGCGGCGTGGGGGGAGTCGGTGACGCGGCTGGACCTCGTCGCGACGGCGGCGACCGGGCGACTGCTGACGACGTTCACCGCTCGCTGACACTCGAGCGCTGGGTTGCGCTCGCTGAGGCAGCGCGGACCCGACGCTCAGCGCGCGGGCGCCCGCAGCGCCGCCACGAGCGTGCGTGCGTCGTGCGGCCCGCGGTGCCGCTCGCCGTCGAGGAAGAACGTGGGCGTGCCCCGGGCGCCGGACGCGCGGGCGCTCGCGGCGTGCGCGGCTACGAGGTCGTGCAGCGCCGGGTCGGCGACGTCGGCGTCGAACCGCTCGAGGTCGAGCCCGAGCTCTCCGGCGTAGCGGCGCAGGTCCTCGGGCTCAAGCGCGTGCTGCTCGCGGAACAGCACGTCGTGCATGGGCCAGAACGCGTCCTGCCGCGCGGCGGCCTCGGCCGCCACGGCGGCGTCCCACGCGTGCGGGTGGACGTCGGTGAGCGGGAGGTGGCGCACCACGTAGCGGACGTCGTCGCCCAGCTGAGCCTTGAGGTCGGCCCACATCCCGGTCGCGCGGGCGCAGAACGGGCACTCGAAGTCGAGGTACTCCACGACGGTCGACGGCGCGTCCACCGGTCCGCGCACGTGGTCGCGCTCGCGGTCGACGTCGGGCGTGAGCCGGACCGGCAGGTCCGCGGCCTCCTCGCCGAACCGCACGCGTGCGACGCGGAACACGAGCCAGCCGAGCCCCCACGACAGCGCCATCCCGAGCAGCACGCCGACCACGGCCTCGCGCGCCTGCTCCGTCGGGAGCGCGAGCGAGGCGATGAGCAGCGCCATCGTGAACCCGATGCCCGAGAGCGTGGCACCGCCGAGCACGGCACCCGGCCCCACGCCGTCGGGCAGGCGGCCGAGCCGCAGGCGCACGGCCAGCCAGGCGCCGCCCGAGATGCCCACGGCCTTGCCCACCACGAGCGCCACCACCACGCCCCACGTGACCGGCGACGCGAGGGCGTCGGCGAGGACGCCACCGCGCAGGTCCACGCCGGCGTTGACCAGCGCGAACACGGGCACGACGACGAGCGCGACCGGCGTCGCGAGCTCGGCGTGCAGGCGCTCGTTCACGGAGATCGAGCGCGCGAGTCCGGCGCGTGCCGAACGCGCGACGCCCGCCTCCGGCGACTGCCAGTAGTCCCGGAACAGCTGCTTGGCGCGGACGACGTCGGCGCGCACCGGCGCCGCGGCCGGCACGAGGAGCCCGGCGAGCATCCCGGCGAGCGAGGGGTGCACGCCCGACTCCAGCGTCGCGAGCCACAGGATCACGGTCACGGCGACGTACGGCGCCGAGCGCCACTGCCGGCTGCGGCCGAGCAGCGCGAGCGCGACCAGCGCGACGACGGCGACGGCGAGCGGCACCAGGTGCACCGCGTCCGTGTAGACGGTGCCGATCACCGTGACGGCGATGAGGTCGTCGACCACTGTGAGCGTGAGGAGGAAGACGCGCAGCTGGCTCGACATCGCGGGCCCGACCAGCGCGAGCGCGCCGAGCAGGAACGCGGTGTCGGTGCCGACCACGACGCCCCAGCCGTCACCGGCGGGGCCGCCCGCGATCGCGAGGTAGAGCAGCACGGGCAGCACCACGCCGCAGACGCCGGCCACGAGCGGCACCCACGCGCGGCTGCGCTCGCGCAGCGACCCCACGGCGAGCTCACGGCGCACTTCGAGCCCGATGAGGAAGAAGAACACGACCATGAGGCCGTCGTTGACCCAGTGGTGCAGGTCGAGGTCGAGGTGGAACGCGCCGACCTGGAGGCCGATCGGCAGGCCGACCAGCCGCTCGTACGCCGGCGACAGCGGGGAGTTCGCCCACCCGAGCGCGACGAGCGTGACGGCGACCAGCAGCAGCGCGCTGCCCGCGTCGGTGCGCAGGGCGTCGAGCGTGCGTTCGAGCGCGCGCCGCGCCGAGCCGGGCATGCGCCCAGCGTAGGAGGCGCACGACGGCGAGCTCGCCGTCGTGCGCCTCGCCTCAGGTCCGGCGGGGCGTCAGCGGTCGACGCGCGCCGACCCGCCGCCCGCGAGCTTGAGGACCTCGGCCTTGGTCACCATGGTGGTGTCGCCGGGCGTGGTCATCGCGAGGGCGCCGTGCGCGGCGCCGTAGTTCACGGCCGTCTCGAGGGTCTGGCCGTCCAGGAGCCCGAAGATGAGGCCGGAGGCGAAGGAGTCGCCGCCGCCCACGCGGTCCATGATCTCGAGGTTGTCGCGCTTGACGGACTCCACGACGCCGGTCGCGGGCGACCACGCGATGGCGGCCCAGTCGTTGACCGTGGCGCTCTTGACCCCGCGCATCGTGGTCGCGATGACCTTGAAGTTCGGGTACGCCTCGGCGGCGCGGTGGATCATGCCGGCGAACGCGTCGGTCTCCAGGGCCTCGCCGCCGTGGATGTCGGCGCCCTCGATCTCGAAGCCGAGCGAGGCGGTGAAGTCCTCCTCGTTGCCGATCATGACGTCGATGTACGGCGCGATCTCCTTGTTGACCTCCTGCGCCTTCGCCTGGCCGCCGATCGCCTTCCAGAGCGAGGGGCGGTAGTTGAGGTCGTAGGACACGACGGTGCCGTACTCCTTGGCCTTCTTCACCGCGGCGATCACGGTGTCCGCGGCGGTCTCCGACAGCGCCGCGAAGATGCCGCCGGTGTGCAGCCAGCGCACGCCGTACTCGCCGAACAGCTTGTCCCAGTCGACGTCCTCGGCCCCCAGCTGCGAGGCGGCGGTGAGGCCGCGGTCGGACACGCCGACGGCGCCGCGCACGCCGAAGCCGCGCTCGGTGAAGTTGAGGCCGTTGCGCACGGTGCGGCCGATGCCGTCGTAGGGCACCCAGTTGACGAACTCGGTGTCGAGCCCGCCGGTGAGGATGAAGTCCTCCACCAGGCGGCCGATCTCGTTGTCGGCCAGCGCCGTCACGATGGCGCCGCGCAGGCCGAAGGCCCGGCGCAGGCCGCGGGTCACGTTGTACTCGCCGCCGCCCTCCCAGGCGCGGAAGCTGCGCGCGGTGCGGATGCGTCCCTCGCCCGGGTCGAGGCGGAGCATCACCTCGCCGAGCGAGACGGCGTCGTAGCGGCACTGCGCCGCGGGGCGGAGGTCGAGCGCGGCCACCTCGGCCGGCAGGTCGTTCGTCATCGGGTCACTCCTGGATCGGGAAGCGGGAAACGAGGGTGAGAGAGTGCGGGCTGCGGCTCAGACAGCGGCTCAGGCGGCAGCCGGGCGCAGGCCGCGCGCCAGCTCGACGGCCTCGCGCACGAGGTCGGTCACGCCGTCGAAGTCGTGCGCGCGGACGAGGCCGGCCGGCACCATCCACGAGCCGCCGACGGCCTTGATCGCGGGGATCGCGAGGTACTCGCCGAGGTTGGCGGGGCCCACGCCGCCGGTCGGCACGAAGGAGACGCCGCCGAACGGCGCGGCGAGCGCGGCGATCGCCTTGGCGCCGCCGGACGTGCCGGCGGGGAAGAACTTCACGGTGGACAGGCCGAGCTCGAGCGCGGCCTGGATCTCGCTCGCGGTCACGGCGCCGGGCAGCACGGTGACGCCGTGCTCCTGCGCGCGCTCGACGACGGCCCTGCTCGTGCCGGGGGAGACGATGTACTGCGCACCGGCGGCGACGGCGACGTCGACCTGGGCAGGCGTGAGCACCGTGCCGGCGCCGACGAGGATGTCGCCGCGCGCGGACATCCGGCGGATGGACTCCTCGGCGGCGGCGGTGCGGAACGTGACCTCGGCGACCGGCAGGCCGCCGGCGACGAGCGCCTGGGCCAGGCCGTCGGCGTCCTGGGCGTCGTCGAGCACGACGACGGGAACGAGCGTGGCGGCGGCGAGCTGGGACAGAACGTCCATCGGGGGTGCTTCCTCTCCTCCGACTCCGTCAGTGGTAGTCGGTTGCGCTAGGCGCAACATCCGTTGCGCTGAATGGATCTATTGAAGCACAGGGGCGTGTCCCGGGGGAAGGGATCGAGGCGCCCGCGCGGGTGGTGCGGGCCACAGCGTTCACGCGTCGAGCGGTCGCACCCCGATGCCCGGCGGCAGCATCGGCGGCAGGGTCTCGTGGATCCGCCGCGCGACCTCGGTCCGGCGGTCCTCACCCATCCGCTCCAGCGGCGCCGTCACGCTCACGGCCGCGACCACGGCGCCCGCGCGCACGAGCGGCACGGCCACGCACGCGATGCCCGGCTCGTTCTCCTCCACCTCGTAGGTGTACCCGTCCCGGCGAGCCCCGGAGACGATGCCCCACACGCGCGAGGTGAGCTCGCCGTCGGCCCCCGCGAGGTAGGGCGTCAGCGCCTCGCGCGCGGGAACGCGGTCCACGAGCAGGGCGCGGCCGAGCGCGGTGGTGGCGGCGGGCATCCGGCGCCCGACGGCGGACCACACCCGCAGCGGTCGCTCCGGCTCGACCTTGTCGAGGTAGACGATCTGCGTGCCGGCGAGGACGCCGAGGTGGACGAGCTCGTCGAGGTCGTGCGACAGCGCCACGAGCGCGGGGTGCAGCGCGACGGCGAGGTTCTCGCCCGCGTAGAAGCCGTCGCCGAGCGTCACGGCGGTCGCGCCGAGCTGGTAGCGCCCGCTCGCCGGGTCCTGCGAGACGAACTCGCGGAACCGCAGCGCGGCGAGCGCGCGGTGCAGCGTCGTCTTGTGCACGCCGATCCGGTCCGCGAGCGCGCCGAGCGTCAGGCCCTCGGGGCCGGCGTCCGCCAGGGCCGACAGGAGCAGGAGCGCGCGGTCGATGCTCTCGACGGGCGGGGACTCGGTCACGGGCCCACTCTGCCAGCCCGCTCCGGGCCGCGTCCGCCGTTGCGCACGCGGCCCGGCCGAAGGCCGAGGCGAGGCTCGCCGTCGGACGCCTCAGGCCTCCCGCACGATCGCCACCGCGCCGGCCGCGACGGCGAGCTCGCCGTCGGCCCGCGCGCCGGAGACCAGGTCGAGCCCGGAGGCCGCGAGCGTCACGTCCTCGGCCGTGTGGTTGAGGACGAACAGCCACGAGCGGCCGTCCGCCGCCGTGCGGCGGGTGACCTCCACGCCGTCGGGCAGGTCCGGCACGACCGGCGCGACGCCCGACGCGGCGATGAGCGCGTCGGCGATGCGCTGCAGGCCCTCGTCCTCCGGTCGCGTGGCGAGGTACCAGGCCTCGCCGGCGCCGACGCCGACGGCGCGACGCGTGAGGGCGGGCACGCCGTCGAGCACCCCGCCGGCGAAGCTGCGCACGACCTGCGTGCCCTCGGCTGCGCGGACGTTCTCCGACCAGATCGTGGCGGTGGTGCCGTCGTCGAGCGTGACGCGCTCGCCGGGCTGGAGCGTCCAGAACTCCTCGGTGCGCACGCCGAGCAGGTCGCGGAACGCGCCGGGGTAGCCGCCGAGGCGGACGTGGTCGTGCTCGTCGACGATGCCCGAGAAGTAGGTGATGAGCACGGTGGTGCCGGCCTCGGCCGCCGCGGCGATCCGCTCGGCGGCCTCGTCCGTGACGAGGTAGAGCTCGGGGATCACGAGGAGGTCGTAGCGCGCGAGGTCGTCGTGGGTGTCGACGACGTCGGTCGCGATCCCACGCCGGTTGAGCGCGTGGTGCCAGCGGATCGCCTCGGTGCGCGGGTCGATGCCGTCGGTCGGGTGGGAGTCGAGGCGGGCTGCCCACGTCGAGGGGTAGTCGTAGAGCACCGCGGCGCGGGCCTGGACGCGCGAGCCACGGACCTCGGCGACGTCCTTGAGGATCTGGCCCAGGCGCACGGTGGTGCGCCAGACGTCGGAGTCGGTGCCCGCGTGCGGGTACATCGAGGAGTGGTACTTCTCTGCGCCGGCGCGGGACTGGCGCCACTGGAAGAACAGCAGCGCATCGGCGCCGTGCGCGAGGTGGCTGAGGGAGTTGCGCAGCGACTCGGCGCTCGTGCGGGTGCGGTTGTAGCCCTGCCAGTTCACCGCGGAGGTGGAGTGCTCCATGAGGATCCACGGCGCGCCGTCGGCCATCGTGCGCACCGAGTCGGCGGAGAAGGCGAGCTCGCGCTCGGGGTGCGGGTCCGAGGCGATGACGTAGTGGTCGTTGGAGACGATGTCCATCTCCGGTGCCCAGACGTTGTAGTCCATCGGGCCCGAGCTCGCCATCACCATGAAGTTCGTGGTGCAGGGCACGTCCGGGGTGACCTCGGCCAGCACCTCGCGCAGGTCCTGGTAGTAGGAGAGCAGCTCGTCGGAGGAGTAGCGGCGGAAGTCCAGCTGCTGGGTCGGGTTGGGGAACGTGGGCGCCGACCGCGGCGGCAGGATCTCCTCGAAGCTGTCGTAGCGCTGGGACCAGAAGGCCGTGCCCCACGCGTCGTTGAGCGCCTCGATCGTGCCGTAGGTGCGCTCGAGCCAGCGGCGGAAGGCGTGTGCGGCGTCGTCGGAGTACTCGTGCGGGACGTGGCAGCCGATCTCGTTGTCGATGTGCCACATCGCCAGCGCCGGGTGCGTCGCGTACCGCTCGGCGATGAGGCGCGTCATGCGGGTCGCGTAGTCGCGGAAGATCGGCGAGGAGATGCGGTACTGCTGGCGGCCGCCGGGGTGCAGCACGGTGCCGTCGGCCAGGACCGGGAGGATCTCCGGGTGCTTCGTGGTGAGCCACGGGGGCGGGCTGGCAGTGGCGGTGGCCAGGTCGACGCGGATCCCGGCGGCGTGCAACCGGTCCATCGTGACGTCGAGCCACTCCCAGTCGTACTCCTTCTCGCGCGGCTCGATCCGCGCCCAGGAGAAGATCGCGAGGCTGACGATCGTGACGCCCGCCTCCTGCATGAGCGCGATGTCCTCGACGCGGACCTCGTCCGGCCACTGCTCGGGGTTGTAGTCGCCGCCGTAGCCGAGCGCGTCCAGGCCGATCGGCCAGGCGGGCGGCGTGGGGGAGGTGGCGGTCCTCTCGGGGTTCGCGGTCTTCGCGGGGGCGGTCGGGGCGGCGTCGTCGCTCATGGGTCGAGTCTAGATGGCGACGTCACCATCGTGTGACAGCGCGGGCCCGACGGCGAGCGATCGGTTCGCGTCGCGGGTCGCCTCGGTCGCGCGTCGCCTCAGACCTGGCTGCGGGTCGACTCAGACCTGGCTGCCGACGTAGAGGTCCAGGTGGCTGCACCGCGTGCAGCGCAGCGCGACGATCTCGAACCGCGGCAGGCCCATCCGCCTCGCCCCGCCGAAGAAGCCGCGCTGCAGCACGCCGGGGATCCAGCGCGAGTAGCCCTGCGAGCTCTCGCCGCCGTCCTCGATGAACCCCTGCTCCAGCGGGCCGAAGCCGCACGCCGAGCACGGCAGGCCGTCCGACGGCGACGGCGACGGCGCGCTGGGAGGCGTGCTCGCCGTCGGGCCCTGCGGGGTGGCCGGGGGAGTGCCGTACGGCGGCGGGGTGCCGTAGGGCGGGGGCGTGCCGTAGGGCGAGGGTGCGTCGCTGGTCACGGGCACTGTCTACCGGACCGGGGCGAGGGGCGCACGCGGGCTGGGCGCCAGGCGGGTGCGACTGCTCCGGGGGGCGCCACGCGAGTGCCCCGCGTGGGGGTGCAGAACTCGATAGGTTCTGACGCGTCAGCGGTACCGACGGACTTCGATCCCCGACATGTCCCCCGCCGCACGTTCCGACGTGCCCCCGGGGAGCTCATGTCATCGACCTACCGGCTGTCCGCCCGCTCGCTCGGCGACGTGGCCACCGCCGACCTCTCGTTCTCGGCCTTGAGGCACCACTTGATCTACCAGGGGGTCGGCGTCGGGCCGGGCGAGGCGGCGTCGTGGCGCGGCTCGCTCCCGGTGCTCGCGCGCGACCTCGCGGACGCGGGCCTCGACCAGGTGGAGGTGCTGCTCGAGCACCGGCTGCCGCTGTCGAGCAAGCGGGCCGACGTCGTGCTCGCGGGGGTGCACCCGAGGACGCGCCGG
>NZ_VENP01000047.1 GCF_006351005.1 Miniimonas arenae
CGCTACCGATCATCGAGGACCTCGACCCCTACCCCGCCCCGATGAAACCCCGACCCGCACTCCCCACCGGATGTCCGAAGAGCCCGTAAAGGGTTGCGTGGAAGGTTGCCGAGGGCGAGTCCGCCCGGACTGGGCGATGATTCCCCACGCTAGCTAGGCTTCATCCCGAGACGAGCGCGAGGGGATGATCGTGGCAAAGAACACCGGGCAGGGCTGGCGGCGCGGCCAGGTCAGCGATCGCTACCAGCAGTACAACGACCGCACGGATCGGTACGACAAGTACGACGGTGACGGCAACCATGTCTCGTCCACGGCGAGCCCCGGACCATACAAGGGCGTCGAAGAGCGACTGTCCCGTAGGTCTCCGCGGGGCTGAAGGAGGCCGATCATGCCCACTGGGCCGAAGCACCAGAAGTACGTCGCGATCCCGGGAGAACCAGGGTCGTTCTACGCAGAGGACTGTCGGTGCATGATAGGCGAAGACCATGACGACGACAATGAGAGCGGCGGGGAGTCGTTGAGCGTCTGGGATGCCGCAGACATCTGGATGTCGAACGGCATGGACGAGGACTACACCTTCGGGTTCTCTGGAGACGAGCTTCGACGTGCAGCAGGGATGGACTGACCTCTTTGGTCGTCACACGCCTATGTCGTCGTGGATCGCAACGCTGTCGATCTCGTAGCCGCCGTCAGGAAGTATCCAGTAGTGGATGCGACGCGCCGAAGCCGAGTTGACTTGAAGGCTGGCTCGCCATGCGACGGCCCCGTCGCCACGCACCCGATACGGGTCGCTGCCGCCTGAGCCGGTCCGAAGACGGTGGACCTTGCGGCCCTCAATCTCGGGTGCTCGTCCAGTGACGATCTCAAAGACCACGTCGGCGACCTTCTGTGGCTTCACGCCTTCGAGTGCGTCCAGCGAGTCGAGGAAGTTGGGCCCAAGCACGTAGTCGGGTAGCGGTCTGGCCGTCTGCTCGGTGGGGATAGTGCGCGACGCCCACTGCGTGAGGACGAGATACTTGAACCCCTGCTCTCGGTCAGCGAAGCGGGGCGCTTCCTCTGCGGATGGGACCACTTTCGCGCTGCCCGCCTTACGCAATCGCGCACGCGCGGACTTCAGTTCGTTCTCGGCGCGTTTCGCCCGTCGTTCGGCCTGCTCGTACAGGAAGCGCAGCTGCTCACGTTCGTCTGAACTTGCGTTGAGCTGTCCCCTGAGAGCAGCCTCCTCTCGCCTAAGTCGATTGATCTCCGCCTTTTGCCCGTCGATCTGGAGCAGCAGCGCTTTCGTCGACGCTGTCGGCTGCGAGCTTGACGCGGGCGCGTTTGCGGGTGCCGGTCTCGGGATCGGACGCGGCCCCGGTACGGGAGCCGGTTGCCGGACGGGCGATGCTGGGACGGCGGTCGATTCAGCGAGTCCGGCCGCGTGATCACCGGCAGGGGTCGACGGTGTTGGGGGAGGCAGCGGTGCGGACTCTTCAGCGGAGGCGGGCTCATCGATGTCCTCAACGAGCCAAGGCGGCCCCCCGGGCAGCAGGGATGGCGCTGGAGTGATTGGTTCGTCGTCATCGACATCTCTGAGGACGAGCGACCAGGCGGGGCCAACCGTGCGGACTCGCGCGGCGACGACGTCTCCCTCGGTCATGAGCAGCCGAAGGTCGTCGAATGGGTTGGCTGTGACGTCCTCGATCTGGACGGGCACCACGACAGGTGGAGTAGTCGTTTCCGGGTAAAGCAGCAATTCTGCTGTGCGCTCGTCTACACCGGTGACCTTGGCTAGGACGACGTCGCCGATCGAGTACGCAGCCAAGGCCTCATCGGAAGTGCTAAGGCTTCTGGTTACGTCGACACGATTGGTCTCGGGGTCCAGCCAGCCTTTCACGGTCTGGCCCGGTGCAACGAGCCGGTCGATCGGCACGTCGTCGACAGTCAGCTCCTCAGCGATCGTCGCGGGAAGCGGGTTGCCGACTTCGACGAGAGCGCGGCCCGCGACGACCCATCTGACGACGGCGTCGACTTCCCGGAGATACCGCGTCGGCTTGGAGTGGAGAAGTCCCGCTGCGGCTGCCATCCGGAACATGTCGGAGATGAGTTGCTGAGTCGCCTTCTCGCCGTCGCGCTCACTCCATGCGAAGCGCAGCGGGGAACGCTGAAGATCGGTCAGCCACTCGTGCCCGACGGGATAGACCCGCCCGGCACCGCCGTACACCTGTGTTCCATGAGACATACGGTGCGAGAACTCCCAGGTGATGTCGCTGGTCGGCATGAGGTAGACATCGGCAAGCTCGCCGGCCTCATGCGCGACCTCGTCGACGTCAATCCATGGCTCGTCTCGTGCCGAAGGGATTGTGATCACGACGACCGGACGCTTCCGCGCGTCTCCGTTCAGCAAGTCGGCGAGAGCGCCTGCTGCGCGGGCATCATCGATGCGCTGGACAGTGGCCATGGATCAGATCCCGTAGAGCTTGAGCGCGACGTGATTGATGACGAACCGCTTGTTGTCGCTGTCCATAGCGAAGTGAATGCGACCGACCTGGTTGGGCTTGACGGCGTCTCGAACCTTCACGTGCGGCGTCTGGTCGTATGAGCGTCCGTCGAACTCGAACCAGCGCAGGCTCTTGTTCTTCTGGATCGTGTCGTCTGCGGTCGAAATGTTGAGGCCGTGGCGCTGCTTGAACCAATCGTCGATGCGGCCAATGTTGCCCGGATCGCCGCCGTAGAGATCCACGGCCGCATTGGCGAGAGCGAGGAGCTTGTCATGCATGTCTTCGGGTTCGGGGTAGTTGATCTTCGACCACGAACTGGCGGCGGCAGGGGTGAACACCACGCGTCCCTCGGTGGCAGCTTCGATACTCCTGAAGGTCTCGCTTGGGTCGACTCCGGACACCAGGGGAACGATCACCGTCCACGGGTCCACATCCGTCTCTTGTGTGGCCGATTGCGTCTGGAAGTACAGATCGCGCCAGTACTTCGCGTCCGCCTCGGCCGTATCAACCCGTTCAGCGCGATCCCGAAGCGAGTCGGCGTCGACCGCGTACTCGTTCGCGAGGCGCTCGAAGTCGTTGCGCTCTTCGATGAGCCCGTTTACCTGGTTCTGAAGGGCCGCGATCAACTCGGACTGGTCTGCCGCCGACTGCGCTTCGGCGACGCGCTCCGCGAGACGGTCTGCCTCGACGCGCTGCGCTCGGCGGCGCGCTTCCCGCCAGACCGCGTCGCTGCCCCGGTAGAGGGCTGACAGCGGTGCGACCACGCGCATCACCGCGCCGCGCAGTTCGTCGGTGCTCGTACTCAGGATGCGCTCCTCGGACCAAGTCGGACCGGGAACATGCGAATCGGACCATACGAGGCGGGCTCCGCCCGGTGGCACTTCAATGTGGGGCCTCAGCGAGGCCAGCCTCCAACGGGTGTAGTTCGCGAGGGTCACAACCCGCACGAGGCCGATGAGCCGTCGGGCAGCTTCTCGCGCGAAGTCCCATGCCGCCTGAGTGCTGGTGTTGACGAGGAGGACGGGAAGACGCTTCGGGCTGTCGAGGATCTCGGCGAACCCATCTACGAAGCTCGCTGAGGGTAGCTGAAGGTAGCGGTCGGAGACTCCCTGGTGACCCGTCTCCAGGCGGAGTTCCCGGTCGCGAGCGATGGCGCCGATGATGCCAGGCTGGAACACGGACGTGAATCCGATGGGAGTCAGAGCGCCACCCTGGCTCGATTCGCGTGAGATGCCAACTCGGATCGACACCGTTCCATCGAGGTCACCGATCGTCACCCTGGTTGTCAGCTGGACAGCCTGGGCGACATTCTGGCTGACCTCGATGAGCACGGCGCGAGCACTGTCCGTTGCCACGGTGCTCCACTGGGCCACGCGTGGAGTACCGTCGACTGCGACCGACAGCGTCGCGGTCCCATCCCGTGTGAGCGAATCGGCGGAGATGGCTCCATCCAGGCCGCGCCCGAGCCACCTCGCGGCGTGCTCCAAGAGCCGGAGAAGCGGGTTCGTTCCGCTTTCCGGTTCAGACGGCAGGACCTCGAACTCGGTCACGTAGAGCAGGTGCATCGGTGCCACAGTAGCGAGGGCCACGGACACGCGGTCACGGCTCGCGCGTCCGGTTTCCTATCTGTTGATAGTCACAGCGCTACAACGTCTCGCCGACGCCGAGCAGGAAGTTGACCCACGCCACCCCGGCGCCCGCGAGGGCGGCAGTGCCAACGGCGACGAGGACACCGGCGCGGGCCCGGGTGGCCGCGTGATAGTTGCCGCTGGACGTGGCGACGCCCCAGACGATCGCGCAGATGATCAGCATGAGCACGGCGAAGATCAGCACGAAGGTGAGCAGCGCGCCGACGATGAGGCGCAGGTCGCCGAGGCCGCCGACGGCCCCGAAGTCGGGTGAGACATCCATCGTGGTCGAGCCTCCTGTCAGGCCATGCACTGGCTGGTTTCGGACCCCGCCAGGAGGTCCTCTGGACTGTGAGTGTCGAGCCACGGCTCGGGGTCGATGCTCGGCGACGATGTGCCGCCGGGCCGCAGCTCGAAATGCAGATGATTGCCGGTCGAGTGGCCGGAGGTTCCGACATCCCCGATGTGCTGTCCCGCGGCGACGACCTCGCCGACGGTGACGAAGATCCCGTCAGCCCACATGTGGATGTAGACCGACGCGATCCGCTGGCCGTCGATGGTGTGCTCGATCGCGATGAAACCGCCGCCGGACTCGGTGTACGACGCCGCGCTGACTACGCCGTCGGCCAGGGCCAGGATCGGGGTGCCGCCTGGCGCGCTGAGGTCGACGCCGTGGTGGAAGTCGGGCTCGAAGGTGATCGGGTCGACGCGCGGGCCGAAGCCGCCCGAGCGCACCCAGGTTCCGGTGGGCAGGGGGAAGACGATCCGGCTCGTCTCCGGGACGTTGTCGAGCGGCGCGTTCGAGCCTGCGACGGATGGCGTCGATCACGCTGACGGTCCTGGCCAGCACGCGCTCCAGGGCTTCCCATTCCTCGGCGGTGATCTCAGCCGCGAGGGTCTCGACGTCGTAGTGCTCCCACCAGCCGTCGAGTTCGCGCCACATGTTCGTGAACGCGCGCACGGGGTAGGCGATGGCCGGCATCGGCATAGCCGCGGCCTCCCTGAGCTTGCGAGTCTGCTGGCGTCGGGTCGCGCGTTTGGCGGCGATCTCGGCGTTCGCCTTCTCCAGGGCCGCACGCGCGAGGGTCTCGAAGTCGTCCGGCACGACGAAGTCGCCGTCTCGTGGGACGTCGGATGCGACGGATACCAGCGCCTGTGCCTGCGCATGGGCCGCTTCGATGGATGCCTTGTGCTCGTCGATCAGCGCGAGCTGGTCGCGTGCGAAATCGCGAAGCTCGCCGGGCAGCGTCTCGTCGGCTGCGATGCTCTGCAGCGCGTTGACCTGCTCCAGGCTGTTCTGCGATTTCCTTCCCGTCACCATCAGCGCCGACTGCTCACGGGTCTTGCCGTGCCCGAGCGACGGTGGAGTCGTCACGACTCCACCGGAGGTTCCGGCGCGGTCGGCTGCGTCAGCGCCGAAGCGGGTCGCCTGCTGGCGGCGCACGGCATCCTCCGCCAGGATCTGCTTCAGCTCGCGGTAGAGCGTCGCCTTCTCGGTCTCGGTGAGCGGCTTGTGGTGCACCTGGTCTGCCTGCTCGGCGAGCAGCGCGGTGAGCTTGTCGGAGACGCCGTCGACGACCCACACCGCCACCTTCTTCTCGCCGAGTCGTTCGAGTGCGGCGAGCCGCCGTCGCCCGCTGAGCAGTACGCCGTCTGGAGTGATCGCGATGGGCTGCAACAGCCCGTCGCGGCGGATCGACTCGGCGAGCTGCTCGATGTCACCGAGATCGCTGCGGTGCCGGTGGCCGACCGTGATCGCGCTGAGCGATCGGTTGAGCGCGATGTGCTCCTGGCCGCCGCTCATGACGCTCTCCGCTGCCCGGGACGTCGCGGGGCGGACGCGACGATCGCGACGACGAGGTCGGCATCCTCGAGCATCGCCGGAAGGGGTTCCTCGCGCAGCAGCCGGAAGAGCACTCCCCGCCCGGACCGGGTATGGGCGTACTCGGGTTCGGGGTTCCCGAGCAGAACGCGCAGGAGGCCGTTCCACGATTCGGAACTGAGATTGAGGAAGGCGCGCAAGTGGAAGTCCCGACGAAGCGACTCCCAGGCCTGCACTCGTGTCTCGACATCGGTGAGGCGGTCGCACACGCACTCCGTCGCCCGCTTGGCCGAGTCGTACGGCCACCCGAGGTTGGTGAGCAGCGTGAGCGCGTCGGCGATGGCGTCGGCGACGTTCATCCCGTCGACTGCCGCAGGGGGCGGAGTGTCATCGCTGTAGGGCGGGTCGACCCGCAACGACTCGTGCCAGTCAGCGACGGGATGCTCGCGGCGCTGAACCGCTCGGCGTCGTGAAAGACGGAGTTCTGAGGGCGACGCGCCTGGTCCACGGAGCACAGCAAGCCGTTCGCCCGCTCCTCGGCGATCAGCGTCACCTTGACAGCCCGGGTGACCATCGCCCACGGGTCGTCGGCCGTGCGCATCGAGGGATGCCGCATGGCGTCGAACGCGGCAGCGGCTGCGACCCAAGGGTCGCAGCCGTGCTTGCGCGCCATCCGTCCGAACCTCCTGGAGCAGAACGCCATGAGGGCCGCGGCGTCCGGGTCGGAGCGCCACGCGCCATGCCCGGCCTCATGGAGCCGAACGATGAGGGCGCGCAGCCCCTCCGGCGACTCGAACGCCTGAGGCTCGTTCACGGGTTCATCACCTCCTGCGGAGGAGGTACGCCGGTCCGTCCCGGACTCTGTCGTGATGGTCGACATCGCCGCCCCCTCACAGTCCCGGCCCGGCGTGCTGGGGGCCGTCGTGCTGCGGCGTCGTGACGCCGAACGACGAGAGCGGCGGCAGCGCGGATGACCGCTCGCGGATCGCCCTGTGCGTCACCGCCGCGGTCTGCACGGGGAGCGATCGCGCCCGGCGGGCCAGCTCCGCTTGGAAGTCGATGCCGCGGCCGGCGATTCGCGCGGTCGTCTGCGGGATCAGCTCGGTGGGGCGCATCCAGACGATCCCGCGACGTAGCCGCTCGGTCTCGGCGGTGACTTCGGGTGCGAAGTCGCGCTTCGACGGATCGCCGTGCCGTGCGAGGTCGGAAACCTCGTCGGCAACGGTCGGCTCGAAGGTCTTGGCCGGTTCGTCGAGCCGGGACGGCGGGGGCTCGTCCCACGGGTCGATGGTGTCGTTCATTCCGCTGCTCCCTTCTGCAGGTCAGGTAGGTACGTGCTCCCCGTGAACCATCGGCCCACCGTGGAGGGGTGGACGCCGGTGGCCCGCGCGATGGCTTTGTTCGACAGGCCGTCCAACCGCAGCCGGGCGGCGAGCTGGCGTGGCGATTCGATCGCGGGCGGCTCGTCGAGTGCGAGGGCGGGGTCGAGATCTGTGGATGACACGAGCCCTGTGGACAACTCGGTGGAGTCCGTTGCGGGCCCGAAGCGCCGGGTTAGTACGACGGTGAGGTGTGTGATCGCAAGCAGCACGAGGGGCGGGACTGCGGCGACCGAGGCGGCGAGCACCTCGGGTACGTCGGCGTCCGCGGCGACGACGGCGTGGATCGCGTTCGCCGTGACGGAGACGAGCGCGCCGCCGAGCAGGAGCAGCCACGGGTACCAGGCCGCCCGCTGGCCGGCGAGGGCGACGACCGAGACGGTGGCGACGACGATGATCCCGTCGACGATGAGCGGACGGGCCCATGCCTGCCCAGCGCTGACGCCCGAGCGCGAGGCGAGGTCACTCAGGGCAGTGAACGACAGCCAGAAGGCACCGGCGGCGATGAAGATCGTCCCGGCGGCGGCGATCCACACCGCGAGCCGACCTGAGCGGGTGTCGTGCGCTGCGGGGATCACGGGAGTACCTGACCAGTAGGCAGCCGTGGCGCTGGCGGGGGCTGCTCATGCTGAGCGGCGGGTGACGCACCCACCGCCGATCGGTATGCCGAGCGCACAGTCGCCGAGACTTCGGCGCTCGGCAGTCCCGCGCGCTCTGCCGCCGCGCCGAGGTAGTCGCGCGCGGCGGTGAACGCGACGCCGTGCTCCGCGAAGCGGCACGCCGCCCAGAACAGGCCGCGGTTGCGCTCGCCCTCGCCCCGGGCGGCGACCCAGCTCGCGATGCGCTCGACGTCGATGCCGGGCGAGGCATCCGCCGCGAACCTGACCGCCTCGGCGGGCGCGGGCCGCGGGTCGAGGAACTGCCGCAGCCCGGCAGCGTCCACGGGCATTGCTTGGCCGTGGCCCGCGCCGATCAGCTCGTACGAGACGAGCGCGCCGTCGACGCGCACCCGAGACGGCGGCACCAGGACGTAGCCGCCCTCGCCGCGGAAGTCGATGCCCGCGCTGGCGACCTGCCACGACGGCTGCCTCTGCACGGGGTCGGCTGGGTAGTAGGCGTGGATGCCGCCCGACGGCGTGCGGACGAGGGCGGACCAGCGATCAACCAGCCCCTCGTGGCGCGCCAGCTCGAACGAGCCGAACCCGCTCACCGGCCCGTGCATGTCGACATCGACGACCTCCCAGCCCGAGATCGAACCGGTGGGCATCCCGATGTTCGCGTCCGGCCAGTCGTGCCACCAGCCGGCGACCTGGGCGGGAATCGTCGTGGCGTCGTGGAAGCCGTGGCGCGAGAGCGGGCGCTTCTCGCCGGGAACGCAGGGGAAGACGGGGATGCCCGCTTCCGCGAACCGTTCCGCCGCCTCGGCGGTGGTCGAGTCGATCACCGACGTGAGGAGCTGCACGGCGTCCATCAGAGGCTCCTGGCGACCGCAAGCTCGGCGCTTGCGGCGGCGGGTTCGAGGTTGGGCACCGAGGGTTCGGGCGAGCGCGTACCCGTGGATGCGGCATCCATCGCCTGCGCGAGACCGGGAGGCGTGCCGTCGGCAACCTGGAGGGTCGGCAGGGCGTCGAGGATCTTCACTGCGGCGGCGCGCACTCGCTCGCCGGTGGCCTGCACAACCTCGACCGGCGTCTTGCCCTCCACCGAGGTCGCCCACGACGAGACGTAGGGGACGGTGTAGATCGAGGTGTCCAGACCGTGCGCCGCGCCGATCATGAGCGCGACCGACTCGGCTTCGACCTCCCCGATACCGCGGTGACGTACTGCATCGGCGTGACCGGGGCCGTGGAGCATGACGTGCGCCAGCTCGTGGGCGAGCGTCTTGACCTGGGCGGCGGCATCCATGTTCGAGCGCACCTGCACGGCGTGCGCGAGGTAGTCGGTGACGCCATTCGCACCGCCGATCTCTCGCTCGCTCGTGACCATCCCGACAGTGAAGCCGTGCTGCCGCACCAGTTCGGCGAGTCCATCCCACAGCCCGGCCGGCGCTTCGCCGAAGAGCAGGGTCGGGCGCGTGGCCTCGGGGATCGGATCACCGGTGGTCTGCGAGACGTCCCAGACGTAAGCGGGCTTGACCCCGATCATCTTCGAGCGCACGACCTCGCCCGCGCTCGGCTGTTCGCCGCGTTCCAGACGCCGTCACGACTCCGGATCGAGCGGCGTGAGGCTCGCGAAGCGTCCGGTGATCGGCGCGAGGATCATCTAGCCCGCCTGGCCGCGCATCACCGAACTGCCGAGAGCAAGCCACTGCTTGAAGCCCGCGACGTAGCTCGGCATCGGGTCGGGCACGCGCCCGGCCTCGAAGGCGGCGGCGTGCTGCATCCAGATCAGGAGCGTGTTGTTGAACGATCGCGAGCGGAAGTGCGCGGCGAACTCGAGGGCACGCCTCCAGTCGGCACCCGTGACGAGCTGCTCGACCGCGCCGGTCAGCTGCTCGTGCAGCGCGTCGATCTTCGCTTCCCGCGCTTCGCGGGTCGCCTCCCATCCAGACATGTCGCGGCCACCTCCTGTCGCCCGATCGGGAGCCGGTCGGCTCTTGTCGATCAGGTGCGCCAGGCGTCACCGGTGACGGTCGCAACCCTGGTGGGGCGCGACGTCAGGAGCGAGGGGGAGCGCCTGACGTTGTAGGCGAGTGCCTAACAGGGAGATGTTCCGCGGACGTTACTGCTCCGGGAACCTGTCGTGATCCACGACATGGATGTCGTGATCCCGGACAGCGCCCCGGTACTGGGCAGGCGTGATGGTGAAGAAGCCGCGGAACTTCTCGACCGCGTGACCGCGGCTCCACCCGACGTGCGCGGCGACCACAGCGACCGTGTCGTCGGTCTCGCGCAGCAGGCGCGCCATCTCCTCGGCGCGTAGCCGTGTGAGGTGGTCGCTGAACGACTCGTGCAGCGTCTCTTCGAAGAGCCGCTGGAGCTGCCGGGACGAGATGTGTACCTCTTTGGCGAGGGCATCGACCGTCCAGTGCTCGGCGAGGTCTGCGTGGATGCGCGCGAGCGCCTCCGCGACCTCCCTGCGTGGCGGCGTCGTGCTCTGGTGCAACGGTGAGCGCAGCGTGCCCGTCAGCGGGACGCTCTCGTCGCGCAGGTGTGGCGTGACGATCGCCAGCAGGCGCGCGAAGACGGCGTCGGCGAGGTGGAACCCGTCGAACCCGTCCGTGAGCACCGCGTGCAACTCGTCGTACAGCTCGGCGACCGCAGCGGCGTCGGAGTCGGGAAGCCGGGCGCGGATGACCTTGGCGTAGACGCGGCCGAGTGCGCGCACGGACTCCGAGCTGGGGAAGAACGGCGAGAGTTGCCAGCGCCACTTGTCGAACACGAACTCCGGCTCGGCGTAGATCGTCGAGATGGTCGCGACGGGTTCTGGAGACCCGCCACAGGGGGCGTTCGGGCGCACCAGCATGAAGTCGCCGGGCTGGGTGTGGAACGCGCGCTCGTCGTGCGTGATCGTGGCCTCGCCGTCGCGGACGAGCAGGAGCTTCACCTTCGGATGAGCCACAGGGGTGACCGGCCGTCGGAACTCTCTGGTCTCGACGGCGATCGGCCCGTACTGGCTGACGCCGCGGGAGCCGCCCGCGGCGGGCGTGCGCTCCATGGTCCATTGTCACCTGTACTGGGGGCGAAGGCGAGCGCCTGTACCGGTTCTCGTCGGGTGACGCGGTGCGTCACGGGTATCCGTCGGGTTTCGCCGCCGATAGGGTGGCCCTTGTGCGCGCCTCGCGCACTCGATCCCGGAGGTCTGTCGACGTGGCTGAGGCCTGGCTTTCTGCTGAGGAGATCGCCGCCCACCTGGGCATCACGAAAGACACTGTCTACGACTGGATCGCCGACAAGGCCATGCCCGCCCACCGCGTCGGCCGGCTCTGGAAGTTCCAGGCCAGCGAGATCGACGAGTGGGTGCGCAGCGGCGGGGCGGCTCAGGCCCCCGCCGACAAGCCCGAGGAGCGTGATGCCTGAGTGCGCATCATCGACAACCTCAACGAGTTCCTCGGCGACGACCTGAAGGCGTCGATCAAGCCGGGGTCGAAGCTGCGTATCGCTGCGAGCACGTTCTCGATCTTCGCGTTCGAGGCGCTGAGGCGTGAGCTTCAGTCGATCGACGAGCTGGAGTTCATCTTCACCGCGCCCTCGTTCACGACGACGAAGGCGACCGACAAGCCTGCGCCGGAGAAGCGGCAGTTCTTCATCCCGAACGACAAGGGCCGTGATGCCGCGCTGTACGGCACCGAGTTCGAGATCCGCCTGCGTAACAAGCTGACCCAGCGCGCGATCGCGCGGGAGTGCGCCGAGTGGGTGCGGCGGAAGGTGACCTTCCGCTCGAACCACACGGGTGCGCCGATGCAGTCGTTCGCGGTGGTCGACGACACCGCCGCGTACGCCCCGCTGCAGGGGTTCACGACCGCTGACCTCGGGTACGAGCGCGGGCCTGCGGTGTCGAACATGGTGCACAAGATCGACGACGCACCGTTCACCCAGCAGTACGTCCAGCTCTTCGACCAGATCTGGCACAACCCCGAGCAGCTCGAAGACGTGACCGAGGCGGTGCGCGAGCACATCGCGAGCGTGTACGCGGAGAACTCGCCGCAGCGGGTGTACTTCCTGATCCTCTACAACCTGTTCAGCGAGTTCCTCGACGACATCAGCGAGGACGTGCTGCCCAACGACCTGACCGGATACCAGGAGACTGAGGTCTGGAAGGCGCTCTACAACTTCCAGAAGGATGCCGCGACCGGCGTCATCAACAAGCTGGAGACCTACAACGGTTGCATCCTGGCCGACAGCGTGGGCCTGGGGAAGACCTTCACGGCGCTGGCGGTAATCAAGTACTACGAGCTGCGCAACAAGACCGTGCTCGTGCTCGCGCCGAAGAAGCTCGCCGACAACTGGACGAACTACAACTCGAACTACACGACGAACATCTTCGCGAAGGACCGCTTCAACTACGACGTGCTCGCGCACACTGACCTGTCGCGCGACGGCGGCGAGTCCCTCGGCAAGCGGCTCGACCTGATCAACTGGGGCAACTATGACTTGGTCGTCATCGATGAGTCGCACAACTTCCGCAACGCCGACTACGTGCAGGAGCGCGAGACCCGCTACCAGCGGCTGATGCGCAAGGTTATCCGCGAGGGCGTGAAGACCAAGGTGCTGATGCTCTCGGCGACGCCAGTGAACAACCGGTTCAAGGACCTGCGCAACCAGCTCGCCCTGGCCTACGAGGGCGAGTCGGCGCAGCTTCAGGCGAAGCTGAACATCTCGACCACGATCGAGGAGGTGTTCCGGCAGGCGCAGCGGGTCTTCAACGAGTGGAGCGACCTGGCGCCGGAGGACCGCACCACTGAGGCGATCCTGGCGCGGCTGGACTTCGACTTCTTCGAACTGCTCGACGCGGTGACCATCGCGCGTTCCCGCAAGCACATCCAGGCGTTCTACGACACCACCGACATCGGCGCGTTCCCCGAGCGGATGAAGCCCGTCTCGCTGCGCCCGCCGCTCACAGACCTCGCCGACGCCCCGACCTTCAACGAGATCTTCGAGCAGCTCCAGTTGCTGACCCTGGCGGTCTACACGCCGCTGGCGTATGTCTTCCCGAGCCGCCGCGACAAGTACGAGCAGCTCTACGGGGCCGGCGCGGGCACGAACTACATGGGCGGGCAGACTGCCAACCTCGGCGCAGCCAGCCGTGAGCAGGGCATCCGCAAGCTCATGACGGTCAACCTGCTCAAGCGCCTGGAGTCGAGCATCGAGGCGTTCCGGCTCACGCTCAACCGACTGGAGTACACGGTCGCCGACGCGATCGAGGCCGTCGACAACCACGCCGCGAACATCGCCGACATCGTCTCCGCGTTCACCGACATCGACGCCGAGGACGACGACTTCGAGTTCCCCACCAGCGGCACCGTCGGCAAGAAGATGCAGATCGACCTGGCCGACATCGACGTCGAGTCGTGGAGCCGCGACCTGGTCAACGACGGCAAGGTCATCCAGCAGCTCCTCGCCTCGATCAGTGGCATCACCCCCGAGCACGACTCCAAGCTCATTCGCCTGCGCGAGCTGATCCGCGCGAAGTTCTCCGAGCCGCTGAACCCCGGCAACCGCAAAGTGCTGCTGTTCTCGGCGTTCGCCGACACCGCCGAGTACCTCTATAAGAACCTCTCCTCGACACTGAAGCAGCACGGCTACGACAGCGCGCTCGTGACCGGGCAGGGCAACCCATCCACGACGGTCGAGAAGGGATACGGGTTCCAGCAGACCCTCACCCTCTTCTCTCCGCGGTCCAAGCAGCGGCATCTGGTCATGCCGAAGGAGACCGCAGAGATCGACGTGCTGATCGGAACCGACTGCATCAGCGAGGGCCAGAACCTCCAGGACTGCGACTACCTCGTCAACTACGACATCCACTGGAACCCGGTGCGGATCATTCAGCGGTTCGGCCGCATCGACCGCATCGGCTCGACCAACGAGCGCATCCAGCTCGTAAACTTCTGGCCCGACATCTCCCTGGACGAGTACATCAACCTCAAAGAGCGCGTCGAGAACCGCATGGTCATCGCCGACCTTGCCGCGACCGCTGACGACAACGTGCTCACCCAGGAGGCCAGCGATGCTGCGTTCCGCAAGGAGCAGCTCCGCAAGCTGCAGGACGAGGTCATTGAACTCGAGGACGTCCGCACCGGCGTCTCGATCACCGACCTGGGCCTGAACGACTTCCGCATGGACCTGCTCGGCTACATCAAGGAGTACGGCGACCTGGCCGGCACCCCGAAGGGCCTGCACGCGGTCGTGCCCGCCCAGCCTGAGAAGGGCCTCAACCCGGGCGCGCTGTTCGTGCTGCGCAACATCAACGCCGACGAGCACCTCAACCGCGGCAACCGGCTACACCCGCACTACCTCGTCTACCTCGACGACCAGGGCCAGGTCATCGCCGACCACACCGAGGTCAAGCACCTGCTCGACGTCATCCGCGCCGGATGCCGCAACCGGGACGAGCCCGCCTGGGAGGTGTGCCGCGTCTTCAACGCCGCCACCCGCGACGGCGCGGACATGGGCAAGTACAGCCGCCTGCTCACCGACGCGATCCGCTCCATGATCGACGTCAACGAGGAACGCGACGTCGACAGCCTCTTCAGCCCCGGCCACACCACCGCGCTCGTGCAGACCATCGCCGGGCTCGACGACTTCGAGCTGATCGCCTTCCTCGCCATCATCGAGGAGGTGCCAGGTGGTTGAGCCTGTCGAGACCACGCCCGTCCTCTACCGCTGGCCCGCGAACGCCGCGTTCGGCCGCGCCGTGCCCAAGACCAAGTTCTACGAGCACGGCAACGTACGCACCGCGCTGCGCGAGAAGTTCATCGACGACATCCAGCGCATCACCTGGGCCTACAAGCTCGCCGACGACACCATCCGACTGCGCGGCACGACCACCGTCCCCGAGATCCAGGTTTTCACGATCGAGACCAAGGGTGCGGACGTCTCCGACGAGGTACTCGCCGCCATCGACAAGACCGTGCACTTCCCGATCATCTTCGAGGTCGCCAGCACAGAACGGGTCCGCATGGCCGCCGCACAGAAGTCGCTTGACGGCAAGACACCGCGCATCGCGACCTACTTCACCACCGACTGGCAGTCCGCCGACGCGCCCCGCCGGCCACTGCCGACGGCACTCGACTTGCCGAGCCTCTATGAGGCGCTCCTGGCGTCACTCTTGCCGGTCGCCACGCGCGTCGGCGAGACGGTGTCAGAGGCGACCGACAGACTGGACCACGCCCGAAAGCTCCAGCGCGAGATTGCCGCGCTGGAGAAGAAGCTGCGCACCGAACCACAACTCAACCGCAAGATCGAACTGCGCAGGCAGCTCAAGGAGCGCGAGACCGCGCTCGCCGAGCTGACCGATCCCGCGCCGAGCACCAGAGGATGACCCCGAGGATGAGTATGGAGAAGCTGAAGATGCACTCGCCGGACCTGACCGAGCGAAACATCGACAAGATCGCCGAACTCTTCCCGGCCGTCGTCACCGAAACCCTCGACGTCGACGGCAACCCAACCCGCGGTATCGACTTCGACGCTCTCCGCCAGGAACTCTCTGACCACGTCGTCGAGGGACCGCAGGAGCGCTACCAGCTCGACTGGCCCGGCAAGCGAGCCGCTGCCTTCGCTGCCAACGCCCCCATCGCGAAGACCCTCCGCCCCGTGCGTGAGGAGTCCGTCGACTTCGACACTACGAAAAACCTCTTCATCGAGGGCGACAACCTCGACGCGCTCAAGTTGCTTCAGGAGTCCTACCTCGGCAAGGTCAAGCTGATCTACATCGACCCGCCCTACAACACCGGCAACGATGAGTTCGTCTATCCGGACGACTACTCCGAAGGTGCAGACGAGCACCTCGTTCGCTCTGGGCAGGTCAACGATGCAGGGGAGCGGCTCCGGTCGAACCCCGACTCGAACGGCCGCTTCCACTCCGACTGGCTCGACATGATCTACCCGCGCCTGAAGCTGGCGAAGTCGCTGCTCACGTCGGACGGCTACATCGTCGTGAGCATCGACGACGCCGAGTTCTCCGCACAGGAGCTGTTGCTCGACGAGGTGTTCGGCGCGTCGAACAAGCTCGCAGTCCTTGTGTGGGACCGCAACCGAAAGAACGATGCACGGTTCTTCTCAGTCGGCCACGAGTACATGCTCGTCTACGCCCGCGACAAGACGGTCCTCACCGAGCGAGGAACGCGGCTGCGCGAACCGCAGGCCGGGATCGCCGAGGCGCGCGAGTTCATCGCTGAGGCCCGCGGCCGACTCGCCGATGACTGGGATGCCATTCAGGCGGAGTGGCGGAAGTGGACCTCGTCGTTCGCAGCCGATGACGAGCGCCGGAAGCTGGGACGCTTCTCGAAGGTCGGGCCGCGCGGCCCGTTCCGCGATGACGGCAACATCTCATGGCCGGGAGGTGGCGGTCCAACCTACGATGTGCTTCACCCGGCTACTGGACTGCCGACGAAGATCCCGTCGCGCGGCTGGGTCTTCTCGACCAAGAAGCGCTTCGATGAGGCCGTCGCAGAGGGTCGAGTCGTATTTGGGCCGGACGAGACCACGCAGCCGCGGATCATTTCGTACCTCTTCGAGTCCGAAGGCCTCGTGATGGGGTCCGTCCACTACAGCTATGCGCAGACGGCAGCCGTGGACTTCATGAACCTCATGGGCGGCAAGATCTTCGACAACCCGAAGAGCTGGAAGGACCTGCGACGGATCATCGAGTACCTGACCGAAGCCGATGACATCGTGGTCGACTTTTTCGCAGGGTCCGCATCTACCGGTCATGCGGTGCTCGACCTCAACGCCACAACGGAGAGTCAGCGCCGCTTCATCCTCGTACAGGTCGCCGAACCAGTACCGGAGAAGAGCGTGGCCGAGACGCACGGCTACAGGACGATCTCGGGTATCGCGCGCGACCGTCTGCGTCGCGTCGGCGATTCCCTCGACACGGCCAGTGACGCCGATGCGGGCTTCCGGATGCTGAGAGTCGATACGACGAACATGACGGACACCAGCACAACTGCCGACGCGCTCGGCCAGGGAGATCTCGTATCCCTGATCGACAGCGTCAAGCCCGACCGTACCGATGAGGATCTGCTCTTCCAGGTGCTGATCGACTGGGGGCTCGATCTGAGCCTCCCGATCGAGCGTGGGGTTTCGAGAGAGAGAGAGAGAGAGAGAGAGAGAGAGAGAGAGAGAGTACTTCCGCGTCGCCGACGACGCGCTCGTCGCATGCTTCAGCGAGGAGGTGTCCGCTGATGTGGTCACCGAGATCGCGAACCTCCAACCGCTGCGTGCAGTTTTCCGGGACTCGGCCTTCAGGTCGGACGCGGATCGCATCAACGCAGAGCAGCTTTTCCGTGAACTCTCGCCCAACACGGAGGTCAAGACCGTATGACCTTGCTGCTCTGGGCGGTGGTGCGTGATGGAGAAGCGCGCACTTCACTCGCCCGACCTGACCGCTCGCAACGTCGAGCGAATCGCCGAGCTGTTCCCGCAGGTCATCACCGAGTCGAGGGATGCCGGGGGCAACGTGACCCTCGCCGTTGACTTCGATCTCCTCCGCCAGGAGCTCTCCGACCACGTAGTCGATGGTCCGCAGGAGCGCTACCAGCTCGACTGGCCGGGCAAGCGAGTCGCGGCTTTTGCGGCCAACGCGCCGATCGCCAAGACCCTGCGCCCGGTGCGCGAGGATTCGGTCGACTTTGACACGACGAAGAACCTTTTCATCGAGGGCGACAACCTAGAGGCGCTCAAGCTCCTCCAGGAGTCTTTGCTCGGGAAGGTCGATGTCATCTATATCGATCCGCCATACAACTCTGGTGCCGATTGGGTGTACGACGACGACTTCGTTGAGACGACGAGTGACTACCTCGCACGATCGGGCCAACATGATGCAGCAGGTGGTCACCTGGTCTCGAACGCAGAGGCGAACGGTCGATTCCACTCGGACTGGCTCAGCATGATTTACCCACGGCTCAAGCTCGCGCGCAATCTCCTTAGCGACTCGGGCGTGCTCATCGCCGCCATTGACGATGGTGAACACTCGGGTCTGAAGCAGGTACTTGACCAGGTGTTCGGAGCCCAGAACTTCCTCTCCAATGTCGTATGGCAGGGACGGGCGAAGAACGACGCGCGGTTCTCGGCTGGTGGTCTGGACTACATGCTCATCTACGCCCGCGACCGCAACCGTCTGATAGCTAACGACGTGCGGTGGAAGGAGCCAAAGGGCGGCTACGACCTGGTAGTCGCAGCGGTCCGTGATGCATGGGCCAGATCAGGCAATGATGCGGACAAGGCGACCTCCCTCCTCCGCGAGTGGTGGCGTACGAAGCCGGACACCGAGAAGGGGTTGCAGTCGTATACGGAGATTGACGACAACGGCAGAGCGTTCCTACGTGGGCCGCTCGCCAGCCCGAACCCTCGCGCCAACCTTCAGTACGACCTCTTCCACCCCGTTACCGGCAGGGCCGTGCCGATGCACCCCAACGGGTGGAGGTACTCGAAGGAAACGATGGATCAGATGCTCGCGGAGGGCCGGATCCTATTCGGGGCAGACGAGACGACAACGCCGCGGCGCAAGATGTTCCTCGACGAGCAGGAGGACCAGGCGATTCGATCGCTGGTGGTCCATGAGCGGGCCAGTGCCACGTCTGCCGTCGCGAGCCTCATGGGCGCTGACGTCTTCGACAATCCCAAGGACACAAGGGTCCTCGCGAAGTGGATCAACGCGGTCAGTGCAGCGAACCCTACTGCCCTCGTCCTGGACTTTTTCGGCGGCTCGGGTTCGACTGGGCAGGCTGTCATGGAACTCAACAGAGTTGATGGCGGTCAGAGGCGGTTCGCCCTCGTGCAACTGGACGAGTCGGTTGCTCCCGACTCAGTTGCCCAGCGCGAGGGCTACCAAACGATCGCTCAGATCGCCCGCGAACGGCTCCGACGTGCAGGGGCGAAGCTTCGTGCGGAAGCCGGGCTTATGGCAGACACGCTAGATGTCGGGTTCCGAGCGCTCAGGGTTGACAGCACGAGTATGGCTGACACTGTCACGACCGCTGACGATCTCGTCCAGATGACGCTCATGGAGACCATCGGCAGCGTCAAGCCAGGTCGCACGGATGAAGACTTGCTGTTTCAGGTATTGCTCGATTGGGGCCTGGATTTGTCGGAGGTCCTCAAGGTTGAGCAGATCGCCGGTACGCCTGCGCTGGCCGTCGCTGACGATGCGTTGGTCGCCTGCTTTGCCGACAACGTGAGTGAAGGAGTCGTGCGCGCCATCGCCGACCGGCACCCGTTGCGCGCTGTGTTCAAGGACTCCGGCTTCGCCACCGACGCCGCGCGCATCAACGCCGAGCAGATCTTCCGCGAGGTGTCTCCCGAGACAGAGGTAAGGGCGATCTGACCCGATGAAGCTCCAGTTCAAGGTCCAGCCGTACCAGACCGAGGCCGTCGATGCCGTGGTCGATGTGTTCACCGGCCAGCCGTATGCCGACGGGGTGAAGTACCGCATCGACCCCGGAAAGGACGCGGCGCTGACGCTGCTGGAGGATGCAGGGCTGCGCAACGCGGAAATCGCTCTCACGCCGCCGCAGCTCTTGGAGAATCTGCACGGGGTGCAACGGGCGCGCGGCCTGGCGCTGTCGAAGGACTTGAAGGACCCGGTCAAGAAGTCGGCCGCGCCGATCAACCTCGACATCGAGATGGAGACCGGCACCGGCAAGACCTACGTCTACATCAAGACGATCATGGAGCTGCACAAGCGGTACGGGTGGTCGAAGTACATTGTGGTCGTGCCGTCGATCGCGATCCGCGAGGGTGTGAAGAAGTCGTTCGACATCACCGCCGAGCACTTTCAGCAGTTCTATGGCACCAAGCCGCGCACGTTCGTCTACAACTCGTCGCGGCTGCACGAGCTGGAGCGGTTCTCATCGGACGCGGGCGTGCAGGTGATGATCATCAACATCCAGGCGTTCAACGCTACTGGCAAGGACGCCCGGCGCATCTACGAGGTGCTCGACGACTTCCAATCCCGCAAGCCGATCGACGTGATCGCAGCGAACCGGCCGATCCTGATCATCGACGAGCCGCAAAAGATCGAGGGCGACGCGAAGAAGCCGTCGAAGTCGCTGGAGGCGCTCGGCCTGTTCAACGCCCTGTTCGCGCTGCGCTACTCGGCGACCCACAAGATCGAGCGCACCAAGGTGCACCGTCTCGACGCGGTCGACGCCTACAACCAGAAGCTGGTCAAGAAGATCGCGGTACGTGGCATCACGGTCAAGCACTTGGCCGGCAGCACCGCCTACCTCTACGTCGACGGGCTCGAGGTCGGGAAGGGCGCAGAGTTCCCCAAAGCGCGCGTCGAGCTGGAGGTCCAGACCGCGACCGGCATCAAACGGCAGGTGAAACGCCTGAGCCAGGGCATGAACCTGCACGACATCTCCGGCGGCATCGAGGCCTACAAGGGCCTGTTCATCCTGGACGTGGATGCGAACCGCGACATCATCGAGCTGAGCAACGGTGACATCATCGGCGCGGGTGAAGTCACAGAGGATGTCGCCGAGGACCAGAAGCGGCGCATCCAGATCCGCGAGGTCATCCGCGCCCACCTCGACAAGGAGCGCGAGCTGTTCGCGCAGGGCATCAAGACGCTGTCGCTGTTCTTCATCGACGAGGTCGCCAAGTACCGCGACTACGACCGCGAGGACACCCTCGGCGAGTACGCCCGGGTATTCGAGGAGGAGTACGACGCGGTCCTCGCCGACTACCTCGGCCAGCTCGACCTCGATGAGGCTGCCGAGCGGTACCGCACGCACGTCGAGGCCATCCCGGTTCGATCGACCCACGAGGGCTACTTCTCCATAGACAAGAAGACCGGCCACTCCGTCGACGGCAAGATCGCGGCCCGCGGCGACTTCGCAGGCCAGTCCGACGACGTCGACGCCTACGACCTGATTCTGAAGCACAAGGAGCGGCTGCTGTCGTTCGCGGAGCCGGTGCGGTTCATCTGGTCGCACTCGGCGCTGCGCGAGGGTTGGGACAACCCGAACGTGTTCGTGATGGGCATGCTCAAGAAGAGCGACAACACCACGACCAGGCGGCAGGAAATCGGCCGCGGACTGCGGCTGTCGGTCGACCAACACGGCGAGCGGATGGACAACCCCGTCACCGTGCACGACATCAACGAGCTGACCGTCGTCACCGACGAGTCGTATACCCAGTTCGTCACCGCACTCCAGAAGGAGATCGTCGAGTCGCTGTCGGCCCGGCCGCGGAAAGCCAGCGTCGACTACTTCACCGGCAAGCAGTTCAAGACCGCGGACGGCGGGACGAGCGTGCTGGAGAGGGCGGTCGCGCAGGCGCTGTACAACCACCTCATCCGAAACAACTACATCGATGACGACGGCTTTGTCACCCAGGAGTACAAGGACGCCCGCGTCGACGGCACGCTCGCCGTCCCCACCGCGGACGTGCTCAAGCCCATCATCGACTTCGTGTGGCCGCTGGTCGACGCCCTGTACCTCGACGTGCCCAAACCGACCGACGGGCGCAAGCCGAAGAAGATCCCGTTCAGCGAAGCCAACTTCAAGAAGCGCGAGTTCCAGGAGCTGTGGGGCCGCATCAACCACAAGGCCGTCTACCAGGTCGAGTTCGACTCGGCCGAGCTGATTGCCAACTGCATCAAGGTGCTCGACAAGTCCCTCAACGTCACCGTCATGCAGTACCTCGTCGAGAGCGGCAAGCAGGTCGTCGGCCTGGAAGTCGAGCAGCTCGAGGCCGGCACCGGCTTCAAGGTGTCCGAGACCAAGGTCGAACACTCGGCCGTCTCGGCAGGCTCGACCGTCAAGTACGACCTCCTCGGAGAGATCGCGGAGAAGACCCAGCTCACCCGCCGCACCTGCGCCTCCATCCTCACCGGCATCAACCCGGGCACGTTCGCGAAGTTCAAGCAGAACCCCGAGCACTTCATCACGGAGACCGCCCGCCTCATCAACGAGCAGAAGGCGACCGTGATCGTCGAGCACCTCGCCTACGACCCGCTCGACCACCGCTACGACTCGTCGATCTTCACCGAGAACCAGACCGCGCAGGACCTGTCGAAGGCAGGCGACAAGCTCAAGAAGAGCGTTTACGAGTACGTCGTCACCGACTCCAAGGTCGAGCGTGCGTTCGTAGAGCAACTCGACGTGAGCGATGAGGTTGTCGTCTACTCCAAGTTGCCCCGCGGGTTCTTCATTCCGACTCCGGTTGGCGACTACAACCCCGACTGGGCCATCGCGTTCCGCGACGACACTACGAAGTTCAAGCACGTCTACTTCGTCGCCGAGACCAAGGGCTCGATGTCCACCCTCCAGCTCAAGGGTGTCGAGGAAGCCAAGATCGAGTGCGCCCGCAAGTTCTTCGCCTCGCTCAACGACAAGGCCGAGAACAACGGCGTGAAGTACGACGTCGTGGACACGTACGAGAACCTCCTCGTGCTTGTGGGGGCGTGATGGCTGACGTCCGAATCAACGGTGTGGCACAGCAACCCGTGTCCGAGCCCCACGCGAACCGACTGACGCCCGAGCGCCTTCGCACCATCGTCGAGTCTGCGCATCTCAACTTCCTGATCGGCGCGGGTACGTCCGTTCCCTACTTCGCGCCGCTTGGCAACATCGAGCAGGCGCTCACAGACCTCGCCGACGCGAGCGGGTCCGACGGTGCGAAACTGCTTGTCCGCGCCTCGATTCAGGCTTACTTCTTCGAGAACGTCCTCGTCCCCAACACCAAGGTCATCGAGCGCGAGGCATCGGCTGAGTCCGTTCTTCGCTCATATGCGACCTTCGTGCGTACCCTGAACCGCATCTTGCTGCGACGGCACAGCACGCTCCTGTCGAAGCAGGCGAACATCTTCACGACGAACGTGGACATGTTGTTCGAGGTGGCCATGGAGGAACTCGGCATCGACTTCTCCGACGGGTTCAGCGGGAAGATCAGGCCGAAGTTTGACCTCGGTGATTTCAACACCCTCCGCTTTCGGATGGGCAGTCGGTACGAGCACCGGTTCGAGGTGCCGGTCTTCAACCTCATCAAGATCCACGGATCGGCCTCGTGGCGTCAGCAGGAGCGCGCGAACCGGAAGTCCGACATCTATTTCGACCACGGGTTGACGCTCGTATGGGAGGTCGCGGGGCAACTCGACGCTGCGAGGCAGCACCTGCTGCCTGTGCTCGTCGATCCTCAGCCGCAGGGCCAGGGGCCGACAATCCGCTCAACCACGGATCTTCTGACCGAGGCAGAGCGACGATTTGAGGACCTCAAAGTGCTCGGCACCCAGGAATCGACATCCGCGGCAGTTGAGGCATTCTCGGATGGCTACGGCAAGCTCGGCATCGTCAATCCGGACAAGCGCAAGTTCGCGACGACCGTGCTCAACGAGACGTACTACGAGCTGATCCGCCGCTTCTCCAACGAGATGGAGAAGGAGAACAGCGTCCTATTCGTCCACGGGTTCTCGTTCCGTGATGAGCATCTGCGCGATCTCGTTCTGCGTGCAGCGCGAACGAACCCGACCCTGCAAGTGGTTGTGTTCTGCTATTCGCGCGGAGGGCTCAAGGACTACGAGGTGCTCCTGCCCGACACCGAAGTCAAGAATGGCAACATCCAGTTCGTGATCCCAGACGAGCCAGGCGAGGGACTCGTTGAACGCAAGATCAACCTCG
>NZ_VENP01000048.1 GCF_006351005.1 Miniimonas arenae
CCACCCTCAAGACCACCACCCAACCCCTCCACCAGCCCACCACGACCACCGTCGCCGCCGCGGCTTGACATAGGAGAAACCCATGACGCGCACCGATGCCGAGATCGCCCGGCTCGCCCTCGAGACCATGGACCTCACCGACCTCAGCGACGACGCCACGCTGGAGGGTGCGCTCGCGCTCGCGCAGCGCGCCGCCGAGCACGGCACCGCGGCGGTCTGCGTCTGGCCCCGCTTCGTGGCCGCGAGCGCGCAGGCGCTCGACGGGACCGGCGTGCGGGTGGCGACGGTGGTGAACTTCCCCGGCGGGGCAGACGCGGCCGACGACGTCGCGGCGCTCACGCGGCAGGCCGTGGCCGACGGCGCGGACGAGATCGACGTCGTGCTGCCCTACCGGGCGTTCCTCGCCGGGGATGTCGCGGGCGCCGCGGCCGTGCTCGACGCGACGCGCGAGGCGGCGGGAGACAGCGACGTCAAGGTCATCATCGAGTCGGGTGAGCTGCGCGAGACCGACGCCATCGAGGCCGCGGCGGGGCTCGCCGTCGAGCACGGCGCGCAGTTCGTGAAGACGTCGACCGGCAAGTCGCCGGTCTCGGCCACGCCCGAGGCCGCGCGCGCGATCCTCGGGGTGCTCGCGGACCTGTCCGACGGCGTGGAGCCGGTGGGGTTCAAGGCGTCCGGCGGCATCCGCACCGTGGCGGACGCGCGGGTCTACCTCGAGCTCGCCGACGAGATCATGGGCGCGGACTGGGTCTCGCCGTCGACCTTCCGGTTCGGTGCGTCCGGGCTGCTCGACGACGTGCTGCGGGTGCTCGGAGCCGAGAGCGAGAGCGGGGACGGCGGTGAGTCGGGTCCCGGCTCGGGCCCGGGGTCGGACGCGGACGCGCCCGCCGGCTCGTCCTACTGACTCGCCGGCTCGCGCGCCGCACCCGGACCCCTCGCACCCGGGACGCTCGCTCCCGGGACTTTCGTCCCTGGCCATCGTCGGCGTGAGCCTCGCCTCATCGCAGATAGTTAACGAACGTCAACCTCTCGACGCATAGTTGATCCAGATCAACAACTTGTCGAAAGGACAGCCATGTCATCCACCACCGAGCTGGACCGGCGTTCCGCCGGTGCCGGGGTCAGGGCTGAGGAGCTGAACGAGGCGCCGCGGACGCAGGGCGTCCTGCCCGTGATGATCGCCCTGATGATGGCGATGTTCGTCTCGATGCTCGCGAGCACGGTGGTCGGGTCGTCGCTCCCCGTCATCGTCGCCGACCTCGGCGGCACGCAGTCCGCCTACACCTGGGTCGTGACCGCCACCCTGCTGGCCACCACCGTGAGCACGCCGGTCTGGGGCAAGATCGCCGACCGGGCCAACCGCAAGATGCTCATCATGCTGGCGCTCACGATCTTCGTGCTCGCCTCCGCCGTCGCCGGCTTCTCGCACAACACCGAGATGCTCATCACGATGCGCGTGTTCCAGGGTCTGGGCGCCGGCGGCCTCGCCGCGCTCTCGCAGATCGTGATGGCCGACATCGTCTCGCCGCGTGAGCGCGGCCGCTTCGCCGGCCTGTTCGGCGCGGCGATGGCCGTCGGCACCGTGGGCGGCCCGCTGCTCGGTGGCTTCCTCACGGACACGCTGAGCTGGCGCTGGAACTTCTACATCGCGATCCCCTTCGCCATCGCGGCGCTCGCGCTGCTGCAGCGCAACCTGCACCTGCCGCCGCGAGAGCGCGTGAAGACGTCGATCGACTACCTCGGCATCGTGCTCATCTCGGCGGGCGTCTCGCTGATCCTGCTCTGGGTGACCTTCGCCGGCTCGGAGTTCGAGTGGAGTTCGTGGGACTCCTACGCCATGGCGGGCGGGGCAGCCCTGCTGCTCGCCGTCGCGGTGTGGTGGGAGCTGCGCGTCGAGGACCCGCTGCTGCCGCTCACGATGTTCAAGAACCGCACGTTCACGCTCTCGGTGATCGCCTCGCTCGCGACCGGCGTTGCCATGTTCGCGACCTCGGTGTTCCTCGCGCAGTACATGCAGCTCGCTCGCGGCGCCACGCCGATGGAGGCCGGTGTCCTCACCATCCCGATGATGGCGGGCCTGCTGCTCACGTCGACCGTGGTCGGAACGCTCGTCAGCAAGCGCGGTCGGTGGAAGGGCTTCGTCGTCGCCGGCGCCGTGCTCATGATCATCGGCCAGCTCCTGCTCAGCCGCCTGCACTACGACACCACCTACTGGATCGTCGCCGTCTCGATGGCGGTGCTCGGCGCCGGGGTCGGGATGCTCATGCAAAACCTCGTGGTGGTCACCCAGAACTCGGTAGAGACGCGCCACCTCGGTGTCGCGACCAGCGCGATCACGTTCTTCCGCAGCCTCGGCGGCACGATCGGCGTGTCCGTGATGGGCTCGATCCTCGGAACGTTCGTGGCCACCGAGATGCGCAACTCGATCGCGACGCTCCCGGCCGAGCAGCAGGCCGCCGCGGCGCAGGCGCTCGGCAGCGGCACCATCCCGAAGATGGCCGAGCTCCCGGAGGCGATCCGCGTGATCGTGGAGTCCGCCTACGGACTCGGCATCGCCCACGTTTTCCTCGCCGTCGTGCCGATGGCCGTCATCTCGCTCATCGCGGTGCTGTTCCTGCCGAACCGTCCGCTCGGGGTCAAGAACGGCATCGAGCTCGCCAAGGCGGAGTCGGGTCGGAACGCCGGCCACGCGGCCGGTGGGTCGGGCGCGACGTCGGACACCGACGCCGAGTCCGACGCGGAGCGCGAGGAGCTGCAGCGCCTCGAGGAGATCGAGGATCTCGCCATCGAGGCCGCGTCCGCGGTCGGGGCCCTTCCGCCCGTCGGCTCGAGCCGACGGGGCGATGGTCCCAGCCGGTGAGGTCCGCCACCGTGGACACTAGGACCATGTCGCGTCCCGGCGCCGCCGCCCGCGCACCCGAGGGTGCGCGCGGCGGCGGCGCCGCATCCGGGGCGCTCCCGGACGGCGTGCTCCGCGTCGAGGAGCAGATCGTCGTCCTCTTCCGGCGCGCGAAGGTGCTCTGGGCGAGTGCCGCGGCCTCGGTGCACCCCGACCTGCAGCCGGTGGGCTACCGGCTGCTGTCCACCCTCGTGCGGCTCGGACCCACGAACCCGGGTCGCCTCGCGGAGATCATCGAGACGGACAAGTCCGTGGTGAGCCGCCAGGCGCGCGTGCTCGAGGCGCTGGGCCTCGTGACCACCGAGCCCGACCCGCACGACGGACGCGGTCGTCTCCTGCGCGCGACGTCGTCGAGCAGCGAGCTCGTGGAGAGCACTCGCCAGCGCGTGCTCGAACACCTCAAGGCGGGCCTCGCGGGCCTGACGGACGAGGAGTTGAACCAGCTCGCGCTCCTCATGACGCGGCTCAACGACGCCGTCGAGTCCTCCGGCTTCGCGCTGGACCCGCCCGCGCGCTGAGCACGGCCACCCTGGCGGCCCCTCAGGCCCCGCGCTCGCCGCGCGCGGTGGCCCGCGCGCGCATCGCCGCCTCCTTGGCCCGGTAGGCCGGCGTCATCGGCGCCGGGTGGCCCTTGTACTCCCACGTGAGCAGGGCATCCAGGGAGAAGCTCCGGGAGCACCGCGTGCACGACAGCGGCGCCTGGGGCCGCCGGTGCCGCTCCGCGACGTGGCCGGCCGGGCACGTGCCGATCCAGTCCCGGGCGGGCAGGTCCGGGGAGACCAGCGTCCGTGCCGCCGTCGACCCGATCCGGCGGGCCACCGCCTGCCACGCGGGGCCGTGACCCGCCCGCGGGCCGGCGAGCGCGTGCGCGATCTCGTGCAGCACGGTCTCGCGGACCGTCTCCTCGTTCTGCAGGAGCATCAGCGGAGCGCTGAGCGAGATCTCCCGGCGGGAGTAGCGACACTGCCCGGCCCTGGTCTTCGCGCGGTCGAAGACCAGGCGCCAGTCACCGACGCCGTGGGTAATCATGAGCTGGACCGCCAGCCGGCGGACGTCCAGGAGATCCATGTGCGTTGTCCTTCCTCGAACGAGTGTGCCATCTGGGTGCGAGGGTAGGGCGGACCTGTGACATCGACCTGCGAACCGGCTCGGTCCTACTGTGCCAGGTTGCGGTCGACCCACTCCAGAAGCGCGTCGCGGACCAGCTCGGGTCCGTGCGGGACCGCCTGGAGCGGGTCGCCCGTCCAGTTGCCGCGGAACCGCTCGTCGCCCGTGTACAGCTCGGTCAGTCCTCGAACGTAGGCGGCGAGCTGGGCCTCGTCGCCGGTGGCAGCCGGGGTGCCCGGGACCGAGCGCAACCACCGCACGTGGCGCGCCGCGAGCTCCTGGGCGAGCTCGCCGTCGGGCGCCTCGCCCTGCCGGGCCGCCTCGACCCAGGCGGCGTTGAGCTCGGCCGCGAGCGCCTGCACGTCGCGCTGCTCCTGCGGCGTCTTCGCCGACCACCATGCGGCCGAGCGCTCGTAGGCGTCCCGCCCCCAGCGGCGCGTGACCTCCTCCTCGTACTGCGCGTGGTCGAACCCGTCGAACATGTCCTTCGTCATTGCCGTGCCGTCCTTCCTGGCGGTGATGGTGCGACGGACCGCCGCGATCCGGCGGTCGAGAGCGTCGCGCTCGAGCTCGAGAAGCTCCAGATGGGCCCGCAGGTGGGCCGCCTCGCGGGCGTCCGCGCCCGCTCGGGCGGCGCGGGACGTGCCGTCGCCCGGATCGGCGAGCGCGTCGCCGATGGCGGCCAGGCCGAGGCCCAGGTCGCGCAGCAGCAGGATGCGCTGCAGCCGCACCAGCGCGGCGTCGTCGTAGCGCCGGATGCCGCCCGGCCCCGTCTCGGTGGCCGGCAGCAGGCCGATCGCGTCGTAGTGCCGCAGCGTCCGGCTCGACACGCCCGTCGCCCGGGCGACCTCCTGGATGGTCCACATGAGCAGCTCCTCTCGTTCGGGACCACGATGACAGTTGACGTCGCGTCAACCGCAAGTACCTGGGGGAGGATGGGTCCATGAGCAACCAGCACCTTCCGCCGGACGCGCTCGACGACTGGCTTGCGGGGGTCAGCGACCTCTACGGCCTCGACGGCGTCACGACGGCGGAGACCACCGTGGTCCTCGACGTCGCCCGGGACGTCTCCCGCGGCGTGGCGCGCCCCGCCGCACCGCTGACGACCTACCTGCTCGGGCTCGCCGTCGGGCAGGCCGTGGCGGCGGGGGAGGACGTCGGCGCGGCGACGGCGCGGCTGGCTCGCGAGGTCACCGATCTCGCCCTGGCACGGCCCGAGGCCGGGGCGTCCGACCCCGGGACGCCCGACGGCGAGCGCCCGTGAGCGTCCGGGTGCGTCTCTTCGCCGGCGCGGGCGAGGCCTATGGCGAGAGCGAGGCGTGGATCGAGCACGCGGGCGACGTCGCGTCGCTCGTCGCGGCGCTGGTAGCCGCGGGCGGTCCCGGCACGGCCGAGGTGCTCTCGCGGTGCGCGCTCATCGTCGACGGCGTACGGGCGGACGCGCCCGACACCCCGGTGCGCGACGGGGCGCTCGTCGACGTGCTGCCGCCGTTCGCCGGCGGCTGAGGCGTCAGCCGCCGATCGCGTTCATGCCGCGGGCGGGCTGCAGGAAGCCGGGGTCGTCGATCCCGTGACCGGCCCGCTTGCCTGCGAGGCACACGCGAAGGCGCGCGTCGACCGCGGCCTGGCGCTCGCCGTCGGGCGTGCGACTCGATCCGTCCCCGCCGACCGTCCCCCGCAGCACACCGACGAGGTCCGTCTCGTCGGTCGCGAACAGGCAGCTGCGCAGCTGGCCGTCGGCGGTGAGGCGGAGCCGGTCGCACGCGCCGCAGAACGGCGCGGTGACCGACGCGATGACACCGACCGTGTGACCCGTGTCCCGCGCCGCCTCGCCGCGGCCCTCGAGCAGGCGCCAGCGCTCGGCCGGCGCGCCGCCGCGGCCCGGGATCGGCCGCAGCGTCCAGCGCCGCTCGAGCGAGGCGAGGATCTCCTCGCGCGTCACCATCGCACTGCGGTCCCACGTGTGGCCGGCGTCGAGCGGCATCTGCTCGATGAACCGCAGCTGCGCGTCGTGTGCGACGGCGAACTCGACCAGGTCGACGAGCTCGCCGTCGTTGACGCCGCGCATCGCGACGGCGTTGAGCTTGAGCGGGCGCAGGCCGGAGCGCTGGGCAGCAGCGACGCCACGCAGGACGTCGTCGAGCCGGTCGCGCCGGGTCAGGGCGGCGAACTTCTCGCGGTCCAGCGTGTCGAGGCTGATGTTGAGCCGCTTCAGGCCCGCGGCGACGAGGGCGTCGAGCACCTCGGGCAGCCGGATGCCGTTCGTGGTCATCGCGACCTGGGCTCCTGCGCCGTCGGGGCCGCGCAGGGCCGCGAGTCGCGCGACGACGTCGACGACGTCGGGCCGCAGCAGCGGCTCACCGCCGGTGAGGCGGAACGTGGTGATGCCCGCGGCGGCGGCCGCGCGGGCCACGGTGACGATCTCGTCGGTGGTGAGGACGGAGGAGCGCGAGAGCCACTCGTTGCCCTGCTCGGGCATGCAGTAGGTGCACCGGAGCGAGCAGCGGTCGGTGAGGGAGATGCGCAGGTCGCGGTGCACGCGGCCGAAGCGGTCGGTGAGGGGCTCACTAGGTGCGTTCGGGGCGGTCGGCACAGTCGGCACTGCTGAGGGGGTCGGCACGGCAGGAGCCGGCGCCGGGCGGCGCCCGATCGTCACCGGCACGGCCACCACGGCTACAGCCCCACCCAGTGCGACGCGCCGTCGGCGGTGCGCTGCTTCTTCCAGACCGGCAGCTCCGCCTTGACGCGCTCGACGAGCGTGCGCGAGAGGTCGTACGCCTGCGCGCGGTGCGCCGTCGCGACGCACGCGACGAGCGCGAGGTCCCCGACGGCGAGCGAGCCGACGCGGTGGCTGACGGCGATCCGCGCGGGGGGTGCGACGCCGTCGAGCACGTCGGCCACGAGGCGCGCGAGGACCGCGGTCGCGTCGGGGTGGGCCGAGTACTCGATGCCGGTGACCTCACCGGTCGCGCCCGGGTCGTGGTCGCGCACCTGGCCGAGGAACGTCACGACGGCGCCGCACGCGCGGTCCTCGACGGCGGCGAGGTGCGCCCCGACGTCGAGCGGCTCCTCGGTCACGGCGACCAGCGTGCCGCGGGCGGTCGTCGTCACCGGTGGTCACCCCCCGCGAGCTGCGCAACGGCGTGCGGCAGCAGCGGCAGCAGCACCTCGAGCGACTCCGCGACCGCGCGGGGCGACCCCGGCAGGTTCACCACGAGCGCGCGTCGACCGGCGTGCTCGACGACGCCCGCGACCCCGCGGCTCAGCGCCGCGGTCGGCGTGGCCTGCAGCCCCCGCGCGCGCAGCAGCTCGGCGATCCCCGGCACCTCGTAGCGCACGACGGCATGGGTCGCCTCGGGCGTGTGGTCCCGCGGTCCGAGGCCGGTTCCGCCGAGCGTGAGGACGACGTCGGCCCCACTCTCGCTCGCCGCGACCGCGGCAAGGATCGCGTCGCGGACGGACGCCTCGCCGTCGGGCACGAGAGCGAGCGCGACGTCGTGCCCGGCGGCCTCGAGGAGGTCGCGCGCGACGGGGCCGGAGCCGTCCGGTCGGGTGCCCGCGGCGCTACGGTCGGACACGGTGATCACCGCGACGCGCACGCCGGTGGGCGCGTCGGCGTCGTCCGCGCCCGCTCGCACCTGTGCCACCGCCCCGGTCATCGCTCGAGCCTAACCCCTCGCTACTGGCGGTCCTTCGGGTCCGTGCCGGTCCGCGTGCCGTTCTCGAGCGTCGCGATCCGCGCCATGTCGTCCTCGTCGAGCGCGAAGCCGCCGAGGTCGAGGTTGAGCCGCAGCCGCTCGGCGTGCACGGACTTCGGCACGGCTGCGCCGCCGAGCTGGAGGTGCCAGCGCAGCACCACCTGGGCGGGCGTGACGCCGTGGCGTGCCGCGATCTCGACGATCGGCGGCTGCTCGAGGAGCCGGCCGCGGCCGAGCGGGCTCCACGCCTGGGTCACGATGCCGTGCGCGGCGTGGAACGCGCGCAGCTCGTGCTGCGGCAGCCAGGGGTGGGACTCGACCTGGTTGACGGCCGGCGCCACGCCGGTCTCCTCGATGAGCCGGGTGAGCTCCTCGACCGAGAAGCTCGCGACGGCGATCGAGCGGACCCGGCCCTCCTCGCGCAGCCGGACGAGCGCGCGCCAGGTCTCGACGTACGTGCCGCGCGACCCGCGCGGCCAGTGGATGAAGTAGAGGTCGAGCGGGCCGATGCCGAGATCGGTGAACGAGGTCTCGAAGTCCGCGAGCGCCGCGTCGTAGGACTGCACGGGGTCGCCCCAGAACTTCGACGCCACGAGCAGCTCCTCGCGCGGCACGCCCTGCTCCTGCGTGACCGCACGCACCGCGGCGCCGAGCTCGGGCTCGTTGCGGTAGAACATCGCGCCGTCGAGCAGGCGGTAGCCGAGCCCGACGGCGGAGCTCACCGTCGGTCCGACGTCCTGCGGCGCGACCTTGTACAGACCCAGTCCGATCGCGGGCAGGGTGGTGCCGTCGTTGAGGGGGATGTCGTCGAGCGGGAGGGACGGGGGCGGGCTCGGCGTGGCGGCGTGCGGGTCGGGGGCCATGGCGCCCATCGTGGCACCGCCGCTCGTGGTGCTGTCCGCCCTCTTGTCCGGCGGCAGCTTCGCGACGACGATGCGACCCATGCCGCCCGCAGAGCCGGACCCCCGCCTGGCCGCCGCCGTCGCCTCGCTCACGGCCGGCCTTCCCGACGGCGCGCCACCCGTCCACCCCATGCGCGCCCTGTCCGCGGCCGGGTTCGGCGTCGGCGGGCACCTGTTCGCGTTCGTCGCCGGGGAGGGGAGGCTGATCGCGAAGGTGCCCTCCGCCGTCGTCGACGGGTACGAGCAGACGGGGACCGGGACGCGGATGGCGATGCGCGGACGGCCGATGCGGGAGTGGGTCGAGGTGCCGCCGGAGGCCGGCGACGCCGCGTGGGCCGAGGTCGTGGCGGCGGCCTACGCGTTCGTGTCCGGCGGCTGACGGCGCGAGGCGCGCACCGCGGCGACGAACGCCCGCGCGAGGTCCTCGTCCAGGACGGCGCGACCCTCGCCGTCGACGACGCGGTGCACCGTGACCTCGGCGCCGCCCGCGGCCTCGCGCATCGCGCCGATCGCGGCCAGGTCGAGGGCCGTGCCGGGGCCGGTGTCGGTGTCGCGGCGGCGGGCGGCCCCGACCACGACGCCGTCGGCGCCGCGGGCCACCGCCTCACGCACGTCGCGGACCATGACGTCGATCTCGTCGGCGTCGTGCACGAACGTGCCGGTGCGCGGGCGGATGAGCACGTGGACCGCGGGGCCTCCGGCGGCGCGGACGGCGACCGCGGCGTCGAGCAGCCCGATCGACGGCGTGAGGCCGCCGAGCGCGAGCCCGGTGCACAGCTCGATCCGGTCGGGGGCGACGCGGTGCGCGATCGCGAGCGCAGCCGGCTCCTGCACGACGAGCTCGGCGGTGAGCGGGCGGGGGCGCTGGCTGCTGGCTGGACGCGCGTCGTCGGAGGTCACGGCCCGAGGCCACTCAGCCGCCGTGCACGTGGGGCTCGTCCGCCGAGCGGCCGCGAATGGGTTTGAGCCGGCCTGGGAGAATGGACGGCGATGTCCGACCCCGCCGCCTCGACCGAGGCCACCTCCTCGCCCGAGCCCCGCCGTCGTCGGGGCTCGCGGCGCGGCGGCGCGCACGGCCGGGCGCACGGGACCCCCGGCGGCGAGCACCGCCGGGGCGGCGGGCCGCGGCGCGGACCGCTCCCGCCCACCCCCGAGCTGGTCGCCGCCCGCCTCGCGGCCGTCCCGACGATCAGCTTCCCGCCCCAGCTCCCGGTCACCGCGCGGCGCGATGACATCGCGGCCGCGATCCGCGACCACCAGGTCGTCGTCATCGCCGGTGAGACCGGATCGGGCAAGACCACGCAGATCCCGAAGATCTGCCTCGAGCTCGGCCGCGGCATCGCCGGGACGATCGGGCACACCCAGCCGCGCCGAATCGCCGCGCGCAGCGTGGCCGACCGCCTGGCGGAGGAGCTCGGCGTCGAGCTCGGCACGGCGGTGGGGTTCCAGGTGCGGTTCACCGACAAGGTGAGCGCGACCACGCTCATCAAGGTGATGACCGACGGCATCCTGCTCGCCGAGATCCAGCGGGACCCGGACCTCCTGCGCTACGACACGATCATCGTGGACGAGGCGCACGAGCGGTCCCTCAACATCGACTTCATCCTCGGCTACCTGCGTCGGCTGCTGCCGCGCCGCCCTGATCTCAAGGTCGTCATCACCTCCGCCACGATCGACTCCGAGCGCTTCGCGCGGCACTTTGCCCAGCGCCCGGACGGTCGCGTGGTCCCTTACGTGGGCGACGACGGCGAGCCCGCCCCGGTCATCGAGGTCACCGGGCGGACGTACCCGGTCGAGATCTGGTACCGCCCGCTCACGGCCGACCGGTACGAGGACGAGGACGACGACGGCGACGTGTCCGGCGGCGAGACCGGTACTGGTGCGCCGGCGCGGCCCTCCGCACGTCCGGACGCGCGCGGCTCGTCCGCACCGCCCGACCCGGCCGCCGAGGACCTGGACCAGCCGACGGCGATCTGCCGCGCGGTGGACGAGCTCCTCGCGCTCGGCCCCGGCGACGTGCTCGTGTTCTGCTCCGGCGAGCGCGAGATCCGCGACGCGACCGACGCGCTGCGCGACCACCTCGGCACCCGGTTCACCCACCCGGGCACGACGAACACCACACCGGGCGCCGTCGAGGTGCTGCCGTTGTACGCGCGGCTGTCCGCGGCCGAGCAGCACCGCGTGTTCGAGGACCATCGCTACCGGCGCGTGGTGATCTCGACCAACGTCGCCGAGACGTCGCTCACGGTGCCGGGCATCCGGTACGTCGTGGACACCGGCTACGCGCGCATCTCGCGCTACTCCGTCCGCACCAAGGTGCAGCGCCTGCCGATCGAGCCGGTCTCCCAGGCGAGCGCGAACCAGCGCTCGGGTCGGTGCGGGCGAGTCGCCGACGGCGTCGCGATCCGCCTCTACTCGGCCGAGGACTTCGCGAAGCGGCCCGAGTTCACCGAGCCGGAGATCCTGCGTACCTCGCTCGCGGCCGTCATCCTGCAGATGGCGGCGCTGGGGCTGGGGCGGATGGACCGGTTCCCCTTCGTCGAGCCGCCCGAGCTGCGGGCGGTGCGCGACGGCGTCGCGCTCCTCACCGAGCTCGGCGCCATCGCGAGCGCAGCGGGTGGGGCGAGGAACGCCGCGCAGGCGACAGACAACGCCTCGCAGGCGACAGACAACGCCTCGCAGGCGACAGACAACGCCTCGCAGGCGACGGAGATCCTCTCGCGAAAGGACGAAGATCCTCTCGCGAACGGGGGGGCGGAGGAGGACGAGGACCCCAACAACCCCGGGGTCCGGCTCACCGAGGTGGGGCGCCGCCTCGCGCAGCTCCCGATCGACCCCCGCCTGGGCCGGATGCTGCTGGAGGCGGACCGGCTCGGCGTCGTCAACGAGGTGATGGTCATCGTCTCGGCGATGTCGGTGCAGGACGTGCGCGAGCGCCCGCAGGAGCGGGCCGAGCTCGCCGACGCGAGCCACCGCCGGTTCGCGCACGCCGACTCCGACGTGCTCGCGCTCGTCACGCTGTGGGACTACGTCTGCGACCAGCGCGACGTCCTCGGGTCCTCGGCGTTCCGCCGGATGTGCCGCACCGAGTTCCTGCACTTCCTGCGCATCCGCGAGTGGCAGGACGTGCACGGGCAGCTGCGCCAGCTCGCCGCCGCCATCGGCATCAAGCCCGAGCGGGTGAACCGGCTCGACGGCGCGGCGGAGCCCGGACTCGTGCGCCGCCGCCGGATCGACGCCGATGCCGTGCACCAGGCCGTGCTCGCCGGCCTGCTCAGCCACATCGGCTCGTGGGACGAGCGTCGCCGCGACTACGCCGGTGCGCGCGGCGCCCGGTTCGTCCCGTTCCCGGGCTCCTCGCTCGCGCGCAAGCCCCCCGCGTTCGTCATGGCGACCGAGCTCGTGGAGACCTCGCGCCTGTTCGGCCGCACGTGTGCGCGGATCCAGCCCGAGTGGGCGGAGACGCTGGGCGCCCACCTCGTCAAGCGCACGCACTCCGAGCCGTACTGGTCGAGCAAGCAGGGCGCCGCGATGTGCCACGAGAAGGTGCTGCTCTACGGCGTCACGCTGGTCGCCGACCGGATCGTGCCCTACGCCAAGGTCGACCCGGCGCTCGCTCGCGAGATGTTCATCCGGCATGCGCTGGTCGAGGACGGCTGGACCACGCACCACCGCTTCGCCGCCCGCAACCGCGAGCTGCGCGCCGAGGCCGAGGAGCTGGCCGAGCGCGTGCGACGGCGTGACCTGCTCGCCGACGACGAGGCGCTCGTCGACTTCTTCGACGAGCGACTGCCCGAGCACGTCACCACCGCGCGGGCGTTCGACGCGTGGTGGAAGGACCACCGGCGCGAAGAGCCCTACCTCCTCACCTACACGCTCGACCTGCTCGCCCCCGGCGCCTCGGGAGTAGACACCTCGGGCCTGCCCACCGTCTGGCGCCAGGCGCTCGCGGGCTCGGCCGAGCCGCTCGAGCTCCCGCTCACGTACCAGTTCACCCCCGGCGAGGAGGCCGACGGCGTCACCGTGCACGTGCCGCTCGCGGTCCTCCCGCGGCTGCGCCCGGACGGGTTCGACTGGCTCGTGCCGCAGCTCGTCCCCGAGCTCGCCACCGCGACGATCCGCGCCCTGCCCAAGCCGGTCCGCGTCCAGCTCGTCCCGGCACCGGACACCGCGGCGCGCGCCGTCGAGCACCTGCCGGACTGGCAGGAGGTGGCGCCCGCACCGCCCGGTGCGCCGTCGTTCGCCGAGGCGTTCGCGACGGCGCTGCGCCAGGTGCGCGACGTCGTCGTGCCCCCCGAGGCGTTCGAGGGCGTGCCCGAGAAGCTCCCCGCGCACCTGCGGATGACGTTCCGCGTCATCGGCGAGCGGGGTCAGGTGCTGGGCGCGGGCCAGGACCTCGCCTACCTCCAGCGGCGCCTCGCCGCGCAGTCCCAGTCCGCGGTGCAGAGCGCGGTGCGCCGTGCGCTGCGCGAGGCCGCCGCGCCGGCCACGCCGGCCACGCCGGCCACGCCGGCCACGAACGGGCGCGTCCGGACGGGCGAGGGTCCGGCCGCGGGCCCGGGCCCGGCCGCCCCGACGCCGCCGGGCACCGGGTTCACCACGGCGGACGCCGTCGAGCTCGCGCGGGTCCCCTCGTGGGAGGCGCTGCAGGGCCGCACCATTCCGACCGAGGTGAGCACCGTCGTCGGCGGCCTGGAGGTGCGCGGCTACCCGGCGCTCGTCGTCGAGGGCGACGGCACGGACCGCCGCGTCGCGCTGCGCGTGCTGGCCGACGCCGAGCGCGCCCCCGCCGCGCACGCCGCAGGCGTGCGCGCGCTGCTGCTCGCCGAGCTCGCGCTCGCCGAGAACCGCGTCACCTCGCGGTGGACGGGCCGGGAGGCGCTCACGCTCGCCTCGAGCCCGTACCGCACGACGGCGGAGCTCGTCCACGACGTGCAGGCGGCGGCGATCGCGCAGCTCACCACGGGGACGGACCTCGCGGCGGTGCGCGACGACGTCGCCTACCGCTCGCTGCGCGCCGACGTGCGCGAGCGGCTCGAGGACACGGTGTACGGCGTCGTCGCGCGGGTCATGGACGCGCTGGTCGCGTTCCGCGAGCTCGAGGCGCAGGTGCGCGGGGCGTCCTCGGTCGCGCTGCTGGCCACGCTGCAGCAGATCCGGGCGCACGCCGCGAGGCTCGTGCACCCCGGTTTCGTCGGCTCGACCCCGCCCGAGCGGCTGCGGGACCTGCCGCGCTACCTGCGGGCCGACGGCATCCGGCTCGGCAAGGCGCAGGAGAACCCCGAGCGCGACGCGACCCTCGCGTGGGAGGTGACGCAGCTCGAGGACGCGCTCGCCGTCGTCGACGCCCCGACGCTCCCGCCCGTGCGGCGCGAGCGCGCCCGTGCGGTGCGCTGGCAGCTGGAGGAGCTGCGGGTGTCGCTGTTCGCCCAGCAGCTCGGGACGCGCGAGTCGGTCTCCGCCGCTCGGATCCGGAAGGCCATCGCCGCGGTCTAGCGGGGCCGGCCACGACCGGCCGAGCCGGACGCGCGAGCGCGGGTGCCGGGGGCGACCCCCGCCACCCGCGCTCGGATCGTTCTGGAGGCGCTGGTGCTGCTCGGTCCTACTGGCCGTTCGTGTCGATCTTCGCCTTCGCGGCGTCGGCGACCTTGTCGATCGTCGCGTCGTACTGGTCCGGCGCCTTGTCCTTGAGCAGGTTGGCCGCCTGATCGATCTTGTCCTCGGCGGCCTCCTCGCCGCCCAGCGCGTCCTTCGCCTTGTTCACGATGTCGTCAAGACCCACGATGACCTCCTCGTCCGGCGGGGGTGCGGGGCGCATCTCCCGTCCGCCGCGAGCCTAGGACCGTGCGGCCCGCAGCGCACCGCGGTCCGTCTCACCCGCCCAGCGGGACGGCCGCACTGCATGCGAGGCGCTGCATGAGGAAGCCGGTCTGCTGCTCGATCCACAGCCCGTCCTTGCCCGCTCCGGTGCCGTCGTCGTCGCTGGGGCGCCACTCGGGGTCGAACGAGGAGTCGGGGACGTACGCCACGCAGAGCCGCACCGACGACGGCGAGCGGGGCAGCGTGACCGCGCGGTCGCCGTCAAGATCCGTGAAGGACGCGAACGGGCGCTCCGCCGTCAGCTCGCCCTCCTCGACCTCGCCGGCCACGAGCTCCGACACCTCGGAGTGCGGGGGGTACAGCCACTCGTGATCGGTGCGGACGGGGAAGAACGCGCGGACCACCGCCACACCCCCGCGCGTCGTGTCGTCCGGGACGGCGAGGCCTCGCTCCGAGCCACCGAGCCACACCGACTCGTGGCCACGATTCTCGAGGCGGTACGTGAACACCACCTCGTCCTCACGCACCTGCGTCTCGGCGGTGAGCACCACGTCGAGCGACGCGTCGCCCAGCTCGCTCACCGAGATCGGGCTCGGCACGCTCCGCGAGCAGGCCGCGACGAGGGCGCCGGCGGCGAGCGCGCCGAACGCGAGCGCCGCGCCGACCACCCGCCGTGATCGTCTCCCCGTCATCGGTAGCTCTCCCTCGTCGGCAGACCCATCTCCTCGCGCAGCCCGTTCTCCGTGACGTCGATCGGGTGGTCCGGATCGATGATCTCAGGGGTGGCTGGGTTGCCGTCGTGGTCGATGGGGAGGCCGGAGGCCTGTCGCTCGCCGACGCTGACATCGGGGTACCCGGGCCGTGGCGTGTCCCGGGTGTCCGAACCGGTGTAGGGGTCGCCGACGAAGGTGCCGTTCGCGTAGTCGTAGACGTGGGCGAGCTCGTGCTGCAGGACGACCACGGGCGGTGCCCCGCGGAAGTCGTCGATCGAGGGCAGGTACCGGACCGTGTCCACGTTGCCCTGGAACAGTCCGCCGTTGCTCGCCGTCGAGTTCTGGCCGAACGGCTGGTCGCTCGGCGGCTCCCACTCCCTGATCACGAGGGAGCTCTTGCCCATGCCCAGGAACCCCGACTCCTCGTACCGTTGCTCGAGGTTGGCCAGCAGCGCGGAGCCGGCGGGCGAGGACCCGAGGAGGTCGAGGTCGGCGCGCACTCGCGCAACGAACTCCGGCGATCCCTCGATCGTGATGTGCTCGAGGTCGGGCGGGAGCTCGACGGTGGTGTTGACCTCGTTGGTCGAGCCCTCGGCTCGGGCGTCGTCGATGCTCGTGTCGGTGCCCGTGCCACCGATGCTGACGTCGCGGCCGTGCCCGCCGTACGCCCGGTCGTCGCCCAGGCCGCCGTCGAGCGCGTCGTCCCCGCGGCCACCGGACAGGATGTCGTCGCCCTGGCCGCCGTCGAGCGCGTCGTCACCCTCGCCGCCCTCGAGGTAGTCCCTCCCGGTACCGCCCGAGAGAGCGTCGTCGCCGTCGAGGCCGTAGAGCGTGTCGTTGCCCGCGCCCCCGAAGACCGTGTCGTCACCCGCCTGGGCGTCGAGGTAGTCGTGGCCCGCGCCACCCGACACGTAGTCGGCACCACCGCCCGCGGTGACCTCGTCGTCGCCGCCGAGGCCGAAGATCCGGTCCTCACCGCCGCCCGAGCTGATCCGGTCGCGCCCGCTCCCACCCGTCACCGTGAACGCGATGGTCGAGTCCGTGGGCAGCGTGATGATGTCCTCACCCCCACCACCGCGTATCACGAGGTGCTTGCCGGCGGGGAGCCGGTAGGTCACGGGGTCACTCTCCACCACCGCGTTGTCGACGTACGTGTACGTCGTGACTGTCACGATCTGCTCGCCGGTGTCCGGGTCGATCGTCACGGTGATGCGCTCGTTGCCGTCGCCGCCGGAGAAGATCACCTGGCCGCCGACCACCACGACCCCCACGCGCTGGGTTCCGTCGCCCGGCCCGACGGGCACGTCGAAGGGAGCAGTGGCACCGTCGGCGACTGGACCCCAGTCGGCCACGAGGGACCGCCACACGGCAATCGCGGACCGCACGGTGGCGGAGTAGCCGAGGAGCGTGCCGGCGAGGGAGCTGCGCACGTCGGCCGCCGTGTCGACCGCCGCCCGCGCGCGAGCGAGCTCCTCCTCGGTCTCGGTGGTGAACGTGATGCTGCCGTAGGGACCGTACGTCCGCGGGAGACTCATCACGCTCGCCCACGACGCGTCCAGCTGTCCCTGCGCGCTGCGGACGGCGCCTGCGGCGCTCTGCATCGCGGCGGCGACCCCGGCGGCCGTCTCGGACGCGGTGTCGAGACCCTCGAGGAGCGTCCGACGCACGGCGTCGAAGGACTCCGCCGCCGCGCCCTCCCACTCCGACCGGGCGTCCTGACCGGCCAGCCGGTACGCCTCGGCGGCGGTGTCGAACGCCTGGCCTGCACTCGCCCACGCCGCGGCCGCACGGTCCAGCGCCACCGGATCGGCGTGCAGGTTCCAGGTGCCCTCGGTCATCGGACGCGGAACCTCTCTGCTGTGTCCTCGTCGGTGGTGGTGTAGGTGAACGCGCACGTGTACACCGCGTCCGAGACGTACTCGAGGGCTCCGGTCAGCGCTTCCGCCGCGGCCGACGCCGCCTCGGCGCAGGTTTCGTGATCGGTCACGAGGCCGGTGCCGCTCGGGAGGTCGCCCGCCGCGCGTCCGGCGGCGGCCGTGGACAGCGTCGCGAGCGCGGCTCGTTGGCTCTGCCACGCCACGGCGAGCGCAGCGGAGGCGTCGAGAATCTGACCGGCCGCCGTGCTCAGGACGGTGGGGGAGACGGTGACCATCCGGGCCTCCTCGGGGAGTGAACCGCGAAACGTAGCACACGCCGTCGGCGGGCTCGCCGCCCCTTGCGCGAGCTACGCCGCGCGGACCGCGAGCCGGTAGACCACGCTCTCCCACGGCCGCAGGGCGAGGTGCGCTCCGCCGTCGGGAACCGCGGCGTCGCCGTACGCGTCGGCGTGCGAGGCGACCAGCACGCTCGCCCCCTCGAGCACGACGGCGTCGCCCAGCTCCGCGGCGACGTCCACCTCGAGCGGTTCACCGCTCAGGTTCGCGACGACGAGCAGCGCCTCACGCGGTCCGCCCTCCGTCTCGAGGGTGCGGGTGAAGGCCCACAGCCGCTCGTGCTCCGGCGCGAGCAGCGCGAAGGCGCCGTCGATGACGAGGGCGGCCACGCCGTCGTCGATCCCGTCCTGCCCGGCCGCGGCGCCGCGCCGCAGGGCGACGAGGCGGCGGTAGTGGTGGAAAACCGAGTCCGAGTTCGCCCGCTCGGCCGCCGCGTTGATGCGCTCCCAGCCGGGCGCGAGCGAGAGCCACGGCGTTCCGGTGGTGAAGCCGGCGTTCGGGGAGTCGTCCCAGGCGACGGGCGTGCGCGCGTTGTCGCGGCTCATGTACGCCAGGCCCGCGAGCAGGTGCTCGGTGCTCATGCCCATGGTCTCGGCGTCGCCCGCGACGTTGAGCGACTCCAGGTCGCGGTACTGCGTCAGCGCGGTGAAGCCGGCGTTGCGCATGCCGAGCTCCTCACCCTGGTAGACGTACGGCGTGCCGCGGTGCAGGTGCAGGATCGTGCCGAGCGTCTTGGCGGAGGCGACCCGGTGCTCGCCGTCGTCGCCCCAGCGGCTCACGATCCGGGGCTGGTCGTGGTTGTTCCAGTACAGGGCGTTCCAGCCGGCCGTGGCGAGGCCGTCCTGCCAGCGCGCGAGGTTCGCCTTGAGGTCGGGCAGGTGCAGCGGGACCGGGTCGAACTTGCCGAGCACGCCGTGGTCCAGGCCCATGTGCTCGAACTGGAACACCATGTCCACCTCGCGCCGCTCGGGGTCGGTGTACAGCCGCGCCTCCTCGAGCGTGACCCCGGGCGTCTCGCCGACCGTGAGGTAGGTGCCGGGGAAGGGGTCGAACACCTCGCGATGCATCTCGGCGAGGAACTCGTGCATCCGCGGACCGTCGGTGTAGAACGGCGCACCGTTGCCCCAGCCGTCCGCGCGCGGTGCGCCGTCGGTCAGCTCGCCGTGCTCGCCGACGTGCTTGGAGATGAGGTTGATGACGTCCATCCGGAAGCCCGCGACCCCGCGCTCCAGCCACCAGCGCATCATCGCGTAGACGGCCTGGCGGACCTCGGGGTTCTCCCAGTTCAGGTCCGGCTGCTTGCGGGAGAACAGGTGCAGGTAGTACTCCCCGGTGGCCTCGTCGAGCTGCCACGTGCTGCCGGAGAAGAACGAGCCCCAGTTCGTCGGCTCGGCGCCGGGCGTGCCGGGCTCGAACCCCTCGCGGGCGGGGCGCCACCAGTACCAGTCGCGCTTGGGGTTGTCCCGGCTGGAGCGGCTCTCGGCGAACCACGCGTGCTCGTCGGAGGTGTGGTTGACCACGAGGTCCATGACGATGCCGATCTCGCGCTTCGCGGCCTCGGCGATGAGCTCGTCCATCGCGGCGAGGTCGCCGAACAGCGGGTCGACGTCGGTGTAGTCGGAGATGTCGTAGCCGTTGTCGTCCTGCGGCGAGCGATAGACGGGGCTGAGCCAGAGCACGTCCACGCCGAGCGCGGCGAGGTGGTCCAGGCGCGAGGTGATGCCGCGCAGGTCGCCCACGCCGTCGCCGTCGGAGTCGGCGAAGCTGCGCGGGTAGACCTGGTAGACGACCGAGCGGTGCCACCACGGGCGGTGCGTGCCGGCGTGACCCGCGCGGCGCTCGCGGCGGGTGGTCTCCGGCTGGTCGGGCGTGCCGCTGGTCTCGTCCATGCTCGGATCATGGCACCGACCGGCCGCCGCGAGGTCCTCGGGCGTGTCCACGTCGAGGCTCGCGCCGCCGCGGTCGGGCACGCGCTCGAGCTCCAGGCGTGCCAGCGCCGCGCGCAGCGACGCCCCCTCCAGCGTGCCGCGCTCGGCCCGCACGGCGTCGATCGCCGCCCGCAGCGGCCCGACGGCGTAGCGCCCCGCGAGCCACTGGGTGCGGCCCGCGGCGTCGACCACGGCACGGCCCGCGCCGGGTGCGGCGGGGTCGGATCTCTCGGCCTCGTCCTCGAGCAGCAGCGCCAGCAGCGCGGGCGAGCGAGGCAGGTCGCATGCCAGGAGGACGACCTCGTGCTCGCCGTCGGGCACGAGGTCGAGGCCGGCCGCCACGGCGGCGAGCGGACCCGCGAACGGCGGGTCCTCGCGCGTCACCCGCACGCCGGGCCGCGTGGCGCGGTCGGGCGACGGCGGGTCACCCACCACGACGACGTCGCGCACCCCGGCTGCGGCCAGGGCGTCGAGCACGCCGTCCAGGAGCGCGACGCCGCCCACCCGCAGCGCCGCCTTCGACACCCCGCCCAGGCGCGAGCCGCGCCCGCCGGACAGGACGACGGCGCTCAGGCCTCGCCCGTGCGCCGCCACTCGCCCGACTTCCCGCCGGTCTTCGCCTCGAGCCGCACCTCGCCGATCCACGTGTGTTTGTCCAGGCCCTTGACCATGTCCAGGAGAGCGAGCGCGGCGACGGACACCGCGGTGAGCGCCTCCATCTCGACGCCGGTCCGGTCGGCCGTGCGCACCGTCGCGGCGACGCGCACGCCCTCGTCGGTGAGGTCGAGGTCGACCGCGGCGCCGTGCACGCCGATCACGTGCGCGAGCGGCAGCAGCTCGGCGCACCGCTTCGCGCCCGCGATCCCCGCGATGCGCGCGACGGCGAACGCGTCACCCTTGGGCACGTCACCCGCCCGGAGCGCACGCACGACGGCGGGCGAGCAGTGCACGAACCCGGTCGCCGTCGCGGAGCGCACGGTGGGCGACTTCTCGGTGACGTCGACCATCCGCGCGTGCCCGGCGGCGTCCAGGTGGGTGAGCTGGTGGGAGGCCGTCGGGGCCGGCTGGGGGGACGGGTCAGGCACGGGCGGGCTCCAGGGAGGTGAGGACGACGTCGACGACGTCGCCGGGGGCGACCGGCGCACCGCCGCGGGCCGCCTGGTCCGCGGTGGGCACGATCGCGTAGCCGTTCGCGAGCGCGAGGCTCGCGACGAGGTTGGACCGCGAGCCGAGCGCTGCGGCGGGGGAGACGAGCAGGCCGCCCGCCTCGCCCGGATCGCCGGGGCCGGCGGGCCGGATCCGGGCCGGCAGGTACTGGTCGCGCCCGCCGGGTGTGCGCCAGCCGGTCTCGACCACGGCGCGCAGCCGCGGAGGCGTGACGACGTGGTCGGGCGCCCCCGCCATCGTCAGCAGCGCGGGCCGGACGAACACGTGGAACGAGACCCAGGCGCTGACCGGGTTGCCGGGCAGCCCGAACACGAGCGCGCCGTCGCGCTCGGGACCGGCGGGATCGCCGAGCCCGTGGTCCGGCGGCTCGCCGAACCGGCCGAACGCCTGCGGCTTGCCGGGCTGCATCGCCACCGACACGAACCGCACCCGGTCCGAGCCCGCGAAGGCCTGCTTGACCGGGTCGAACGCCCCCTGGCTCACGCCGCCGGTCAGCACGATCACGTGGGGCCGGGCGCCGCACTGCGCGGTCGCACCGAGCACACGCGCGCGCACCTCGGCCGCGTCGTCGCGCACGCGACGCACCCCCTGCAGCTCCCCGCCCGCCTCGCGCACCAGCTGCGCGAGGAGCAGGGAGTTGGAGTCCGGGATCGCGCCACGCCTCAGCGGGGCGCCGGGCGCCGCGAGCTCGTCGCCGGTCGAGATCACGGTGACCCGTGGCCGCTCGCGCAGCCAGACGCGCGTGACTCCGGCCGAGACGAGGGCCGCGAGCACCGGGCCGGTCACCAGCGTCCCCGCGGGGACGAGGAGGTCCCCGGGCCGCCGGTCCTCGCCCGCGCGGCGCACGTGCATGCCGGGCGTCGGCGCGCGCAGCACCGTGACGGTGTCCGCGAGCGGCGCGACCGGGTCCGTCCGGTCGGTGTGCTCGAGCTGCACGACGGCGTCGCTCGCGCTGGGCAGCGGTGCTCCCGTCATGATCCGGGCCGCCTCGCCGGGGCCGAGCGCCGGGTCGAGGGCGGAGCCTGCGGGCAGGTCGGCGACGATCCGCAGGGTCACGGGATGCTCGGGCGAGGCGTCCGCGACGTCCGCGTGGTGCACGGCGTAGCCGTCCATCGCCGAGTTGTCCCACGGCGGCACCGCGATCGCCGCGCTGACGTCGCGGGCCAGGCGCCGGCCCGGGGCGTCGAGGACGTCGACCTCGAGCTCGCGGACCAGTCCGGTGCGGGACAGGACGTGCGCGAGGTGGTCGGCGACCGGGACGAGGCCCGGTCGGTCGGCGTCGTGGCCCGCGGGGGCGTGCGGTGCGTGCACCCTCAGCGCTTGCCGCCGCCGAGGAGCCCGTCGAGGAGGCCGCCGGCGCCGCCTCTCCCGAGGATCCCGCCGAGCACGTCGCCCACGTCGCCGAGGCCCGAGGACTGCGCGGACCCGCCGCCGCCGAGCCCGCCGAGCAGCCCGCCGAGGACGTCGCCGATCCCGCCCTGGGCCGCGCCGCCGTTCCCAGCCGAGCCCGCCGAACCGGCGGAGGACGGGGAGTGGCCGAAGATCTGCTCGAGCACGCCGCTCATCGCCCCGGGGCCGGTGACGCCGCTCCCCGAGTCGCCCGAGTCGCCGGAGCCGCCGGTGAGGCGCCGCGCGAGGAACGCGAGCACGATCGGGGCGAGCATCGGCAGGATCCGCTGCACGAGGCCGCTCTCCTGGCGGCCCGGGGCGCTGCCGAGCGCGGTGACGACGTCGTCGGTGCGCGTGCCGAAGATGTTGCGGACGATCTTCTCGCCGTCGGCCTCGTCGACGTCGGCCAGCCGGACCCCGCGCGGACCGGCGTTCGCCACGAGCGACGTGTCCTTCGTGCCGAGGGCCGACAGCAGCGAGGCGGCTCCCGCGGAGTCCTGGACGTTCGCCTCGAGCCCGCCGAGGAGGGCGGGCAGCGCGGCCGCGACGCCGTCGCGGGCCGTCGCCTCGTCCACGCCGAGCCGCTCGGCGATCTGGTCGACGGGGATGACCGCGAGCAGCTGCGTGATGTCGGACATGACGTTCCTCTCCGGCGCGCACCCCGTTGGGCTCACCTGTCGCTGGCGAGCGTAGTCGTCGGCGCTCAGGTCCGAGCGCGCATCCGGGCCACGTCGTCGGGCGTCAGAGCCGCGACGTCGTGGTCCAGCTCGGCCAGGGCGCGCGCGGCGCGCACGGCGCGGACGCCCGCCGCGCAGTACGTGGCGAGCGGCACGCCGTCGGGCACGCCGGCCTCGAGCAGGAGCGCGGCGGCGGCCCCCGGACCGGTGCGCGCGGCCTGCTCGAGCGCGCTGACGGGCACGTTGACCGCACCGGACAGGGCGTCGACGGCGAACTCGGCCGGTTCGCGCACGTCCAGGAGGGTCCGGCCCAGGAGGTCGGTGGCAGGGGGGTTCGCGGCGGGCTCGGCGGGGCGGCTCGCCGTCGAGGGCGTGCCGGGCGCGGCGCTGGTCCCCGCGAAGGCGACGTCGTGCACGCGCATCGTGAGCGCGTCGACGACTGCGACGCGGCCCAGCAGGACGTCGCCGAACCCGGCGATCAGCTTCACGGTCTCCACCGCCATCATCGACCCCGCGATCCCGCACAGCGCGCCGAGCACGCCGGCGTCCGCGCACGACGGCACCGAGCCAGGTGGCGGCGCAGCGGGGAAGAGGTCGCGCAGGGTGACGGGAGCCACGCCGTCGGGCGGACGGGACCAGAACACGGAGACCTGCGCGTCGAAGCGCAGCACGCTGCCCCAGACGAGCGGGGTGCCGAGCGCCGCGCACGTGTCGGCCACGAGGTAGCGCGTCTCGAACGTGTCGGTGCCGTCCACCACCGCGTCCCAGCCTGCGAGGAGATCGTGAGCGTTCGCGTCCGTGAGGCGTTCGGCGATCTCCATCACCCGCACGTCCGGCGCGACCTCGCGCAGCCGCCGGGCGGCGCTCGCGGTCTTCGCCTC
>NZ_VENP01000049.1 GCF_006351005.1 Miniimonas arenae
TCCGGCCTCAAGCCCGCGGCCCGCGTCACCCGCCCCCGTGCCCTCCGGCCTCAAGCCCGCGGCCCGCGTCACCCGCCCCCGTGCCAGGGTGAGGGGGTGGAGATCCTCGTCGTCGCCGTCGTCGGCCTGCTGACGATCGCCTTCACCACCTCGCTCGCGCCGCGGCTGCGGATCGCCGCGCCGCTCGTGCTCGTGATCCTCGGGCTCGCGGTGAGCCTCATCCCCGCGGTGCCCGAGGTGACGCTGAACCCGGACGTCGTGCTAGAGGGCATCCTCCCGCCGCTCCTGTACGCCACCGCCGTCTCGACGCCGACCATGGACTTCCGCCGCGACTTCCGCCTCATCGGTGGGATGTCGGTGCTGCTCGTGGCCGTGAGCGCGGTGGCGCTCGGGTTCCTGTTCACCGCGCTCATCCCCGGTCTGCCGCTGGCTGCGGGCATCGCGCTCGGCGCGATCGTCAGCCCCACCGACGCCGTCGCCACCTCGATCGTGCGGGAGGTGGGCGTCTCGCCTCGGATCACCTCAGTCCTGGAGGGCGAGTCCCTGCTCAACGACGCGACGGCGCTCGTGCTGCTGCGCTCCGCCGTCGCCGTCGCGCTCGTGGGCCAGCGGGAGGCGGGCCAGGTGCTCGGCGACTTCGTCTGGTCGGTCGCGGTGGCCGTGGTGATCGGCGCCGTCGTGGGACGGCTCAACCTGCTCGTGCGCGCCCGCGTCTCGGACGCCTCGGCGAACACCGTGCTCTCGTTCGCCGTGCCGTTCCTCGCGTCGGTGCCGGCGACCCTGCTGAACTCCTCCGGGCTCGTCGCCGCCGTCGTGGCGGGGCTCGTGACGGGGCACGGCGCGGTGCACCACATCCGGCCGGCGCACCGCGCGGCCGAGGCGGTGTCGTGGCGCACGATCTCGCTCGTGCTGGAGGGGTCGGTCTTCCTCCTCATGGGCCTGGAGATGACGGCGATCGTGGCCGACCTGGGCGGTTCCTCGCTCGCCGTCACCGGGCTGTGGGTGGCGTTCGTCGGCCTGGTCGCCGTGCTCGGGGTGCGGCTCGTGTACGTGACCGCGGTGCTCGTGTCCCTCAACCGGCGTCAGCGGCGCAGCGGCGACCTGCGCGAGCGGCTCACGGCGATCGACTCCCGGCTCACCGAGCTGGAGGAGGCGGCCGCGCACGAGCCGCACGAGGACGACCGGCACCGGCGCGGACCGCGGTCCTTCGCCTCGATGCGGCTGCGGGTGACCCGCAAGCAGTACGACCTGGACTACTACGACGCCGCGCCGTTCGGCTGGCGCGAGGGCGGGGTGCTCACGTGGGCCGGCATGCGCGGCGTGGTCACGGTGGTGGCGGCGCAGACGCTGCCGACGTCGGTGCCGCACCGCTCGCTGCTCGTCTTCGTCGCGTTCGTGGTCGCGGCGAGCTCGCTGCTGCTTCAGGGCGGGACGCTCGGGCTGGTGGTGCGGCTGCTGCGGCCCGCGCGCGTCTCGCCCGAGGACCTCGCGGCCGAGAACGAGCGGCTGGACCGGCACCTGCGCGCCGCGGCGTTCGCCGCGCTCACCGAGGCGGCCGACCCGGAGGTCGCCGAGCAGATCCGCCGACAGGTCGGGCGCATCGCGCGGCCCGAGTCCGCCGCGCCGTCGCGCGCCCGGGTGCAGGAGGTGCGGCTGCACATGATCGAGGCGCAGCGCGAGAGCCTCGTGCAGGCGCGCGACGCCGGAGCCTTCTCGTCCGGCACCCTGACCCACGCGCTCGCGGCGCTCGACGCGCAGCAGATCGCGCTGGAGATGCAGCGCGAGGCGGACGTGCGCGAGGCCGAGGAGGAGACCGGCGAGGCTCCGGAGGACGTGCCCGACGACGGCGCCGCGCCCGACGGCGAGCTGTCCGACGGCGAGGCGCGCGACGGCGAGCTGCCCGACGGTGGGCTGCCCGGTGGTGGGCTGCCCGGTGGTGGGCTGCCCGGTGGTGGGCTGCCCGGTGGTGGGCTGCCCGGCGGCGCGGCCCAGGACCTCGCAGCACTCGACGACCCGGAGAGGACCACATGACCGACACCGACGAGGCGAGCGACGCGCGCGCCACGACCGTTCCGGGCGGCTCAGCCCGCCCCGCCGTGCCACCCGTTCCAGCCGCACCCCGGCGCGTCGGGGTGATGCTCCCGCGCGACCTCCCCGTCGCTCAGGTGCTGCCGTTCGTCCGCCGAGCGGAGGAGCTCGGCTTCGAGGAGCTCTGGGTCGTCGAGGACCTCGGGTTCCGCGGCGGGATCGCGCAGGCGGGCGCGGTGCTGGCCGCGACCGAGCGGATCACGGTCGGCCTCGGGATCCTGCCGACCGGCGCGCGCAACGTCGCGTTCGCAGCGATGGAGCTCGCGACGCTCGCGCACCTCTTCCCCGGGCGGCTCGTCGCGGGCATCGGCCACGGCATGCCGGGGTGGATGCGCGACGTCGACGCGTGGCCCGCGAGCCCTGTCACCCTGTTGACGGAGTACACGACGGCCCTGCGGGCGCTGCTGCGCGGCGAGCGGGTCGCCACGCAGGGCCGGTACGTCACGCTGCACGACGTGCAGATCGGCGAGGTGCCGGACGTCGCGCCGCCGGTGGTGCTCGGGGTGCGCGGGCCGCGGTCGATGGCCGTGGCCGGTCGGGTCGCCGACGGCGTGCTCCTGGCCGAGCCGTCCCCGCCGACGTACGTCGCGGCGGCGATCGAGCAGCTCGGCGGTCCGGTCGGGGCTGACGGCGCGCGTCGGGAGGTCATGGCGTACGACGCCGCGGCGGTGGCCGACGAACCCGAGGCGGCCTACGCCGTCGTGCGTCCCGCGCTGGCGTGGATCGGCGAGCCGGACTGGGCGCCGCACGTGGCGCGGCTGCCGTTCGCGGCGGAGCTCACCGCGCTGCGGGAGCGCACCGGTTCGCCGCAGGCGTTCGGGGCCGCGCTGCCGTCGGAGTGGCTGGCGGACCTGGCGCTGGCCGGCACGCCCGATCAGGTCCGCGCGGGCGTCGCGGCGCGGCACGACGCGGGTGCGACGAGCGTCGTCCTCACGCCCGTCGGCGACGACCGCCTCGGCGCCCTGGAGACGTTCGCTCGCGTCCTCGGCACCTGACTTCGGGGATAGGACAGTGAGAGTTCGGCTAGCCTAACTCTCGTGCCCGAGCGCTCGACCTCACCCGCGTCCGCACCGCTGTCCGGCGGGGCCGGTCTCAGCCCCGATGCCGGCCTCGGTGCCGGTGCTGGCCTCGGTGCCGGTGCTGGCCTCGGTGCCGGTGCCGATGACGGCGTGAGCCGCGGTGCCGAGGCGTCTGCTCCCGACGGCGCGCCCGGTCGGACCCCGCGCGGCGGGTATGCCGCGCTGGCGCGGCTGCTCGGACCCGCGTTCGTGGCGGCCGTGGCGTACGTCGATCCGGGCAACGTCGCCGCGAACGTCACGGCGGGTGCGCGTTACGGCTACCTGCTGCTGTGGGTCCTCGTGGCCGGCAGCGCGATGGCCGTGCTCGTGCAGTACCTCACGGCACGCCTCGGTCTCGTCACCGGGCGCTCACTTGCGGAGCTCATGGGCGAGCGGTACCGGAGGTGGCCGCGGCGCGCGGCGTGCCTGCAGGCCGAGATCGTCGCGATCGCGACGGACCTCGCCGAGGTGATCGGCGGTGCGATCGCACTGCAGATGCTGTTCGGCGTCCCCCTCCCGCTGGGCGGCGTGATCGTGGGGCTGGCGTCGATGGGGCTGCTGGCGGTGCAGACCCGTCGGGGGCAGCGCGCGTTCGAGGGCGTCATCGTGGCGCTGCTCGCCGTGCTGGCGGTCGGCTTCCTCGCAGGGCTGTTCGTCGCGCCGATCGACGCGGGCGACCTCGCGTCCGGGCTCGTGCCGCGGTTCGCGGGGCCCGACACCGTCCTGCTCGCGGCGTCGATGCTCGGCGCGACCGTGATGCCGCACGCGATCTACGCGCACTCGGCGCTCGCCCGCGACCGTCACGTCCCGCGAGACGCGCTCCGAGGTGCGGGCCGAGACCGCCGACTCGCCCAGCTCCTGCGGGCGACCCGGTGGGACGTGCTCGTCGCGCTGCTCGTCGCCGGCACGGTCAACGTCGCGATGCTCGTGCTGGCCGCAGCCAGCCTGCCCGGGCAGCCCGGCACGGACACGATCGAGGGCGCGCACGCGGTGATCGCGCAGGCGCTGGGCGCGGGGATCGGGACCGCGTTCGCCGTCGGGCTGCTGGCCTCGGGACTCGCGTCGACGGCCGTCGGGGCGTACGCGGGAGGTTCGATCGCGGGCGGCCTGCTGCACGTGCGGGTCCCCCTGGTGGTGCGCCGCGCGGTGACGATCGTGCCCGCGGTGGTGGTGCTCGCCGTCGGGATCGACCCGACGTGGGCGCTCGTGCTGTCCCAGGTCGTGCTGTCGCTCGGGATCCCGTTCGCGCTGGTCCCGCTGCTGCGCCTGGTGGCCGCGCGCGACCTCATGGGCGCGTGGCGGGTGACCGGCTGGCTGCTCGCGGCGGCGTGGGTGGTGGTCGCGCTCGTCGTGGCTCTCAACGTCGCGCTCGTGGTGCTCACCGTCGCGGGCTGAGCCTTTCCACGTCAGTCCCGAGCGACCTACGGCCTGCGGCGCTGAGGACGCCTGGGTCGGGAGCGGCGGGGCCGGGGTTGTCTGCGTTGGGAGCGTCTGGGTCGGGAGAGCTCAGGCGGCCGTTTCCGGGCGGGGGAGTGCGTCCCACGTGCGATCCGTCAGCGTCCGCCCGCACAGCGCGTGGTCCAGTCGCTCTGCGAACGCTGGCGCCCGCACCTCGTGGAAGAGGGCCGCCAGAGCGGACAGTCGGGCCGTGAGCGCCTCCTCGACGCGCTCGGCGGCCCCCACGCCCGCCTCCGTGAGGTAGTGCTCTCGGCGCCGCGGATACAGCGACTCCGGCGTCCCGTCAGGTCTCACCCCGCCCTGCATCCACGCGGGCTTGGTCCGGAGCTCGCCGTCGACCAGGCCTAGCGAGCGCAACATCGCGAGCGTCTGCGACGTCGCGGAGTGCGTCGCACCCAGCGCCGCCGCGACGTCTCGGACGGCGGCTCCCGGGTGGTGGCGCAGGACGATCAGGGCGCGCGTGAAACGTGGTCGGAGTGCCGGGAGGTCGACCACGTCGCGCAGATCGTCGAGGGAGCGTTCGAGCGCCGCGAGCTGCTCCCACAGGGGCGTCCACGCCAGCTGCCCGACGGCGTGGCGCGGGCTCTCGGCGTCGCTCGGCCCTCGCGCGGCGGACGGTTGCGGTCTCCGTCCCGGCTTCGTCGTCATCGGTGTCTCCTCGCCTCGGTGGCTCCGGCGGAACGCGGGTGCGCCGACCGTGCGAGCCTGCGCTGAGCGTGCGAGCCTGCGACGACCGTGCGAGCCTGCGCCGACCAGTGCGAGCCTGCGCTGAGCGTGCGAGCCTGCGCTGAGCGTCCAGCCTGCGCCGACCGTACGGAGTCGCCACCCGCCCGGGCGACCCCGCTGTGGACGGGCCCTGGATCAGACGCACCCCGTTCGGATGGGGACAACCGCGGTGGTGCCGCTCAACCACCGGGCGACTGACAGCGCTGTTACTCGACGGGTCGACTGAAAGTCCGCCGGACCGCCGCAGGAACCGCAGGATCGCGCCACTTTGTCGCCCGAACCGTGCGAGCTGCGATCGTTCCCCGTGAAGTGCACAGCCACAGCGCTGTGGCTGTGTAGTCGATCGAACGGCTCGGGCAGTTCGCTCCTCGGCGCTCACAAGTGGCGGAATCATGCGACTGGTGAGCCGTCAAGGGTGCTGAAGGGCTGCGGAGGGCAGTGACAGTGCTTTCAGGCGCGGCTGTCAGGCGCGTCCGTGCGGGAGCGCGTCGGACAATCGCGGCCGCGGGCGGGCGCCACGGATGCAGCGAGCGTTGGCGCGCCGGCCGCAGCCGGCGTCAGCGCGTCCGCCCCAGCCCGCGTCAGCGCGTCCGCCCCAGCCCGCGTCAGCGCGTCCGCCCCAGCCCGCGTCAGCGCGTCGGACGTGGCCGGCGTTCGCGCGTCGGATGGTCGCGACCGCACGCTGGCGCGACGGACGTAGCCGGCCTCCGCGCGTCGGCCGCGGGCGGCTCAACTGAGCCGGTGGGATCCTGGGGCCATGTCCCTCGCCGCCCGGCTCGCCCTCGTCCGCACGCAGATCGCGGAGGCCGCGCTCGCCGTCGGGCGCGATCCGGCGGAGATCCGGCTGGTCGCGGTGAGCAAGACGTTCCCGGTCGAGGACGTGCGTGCGGCGCTCGAGGCGGGCTGCCGCGACCTCGGCGAGTCGCGCGCGCAGGAACTCGTGGCGAAGGCCGAGGCGCTCGCGGACCGGGACCCTGTCCCGCGCTGGGTCTTCATCGGGCCGCTGCAGTCGAACAAGGCGCGCGACGTCGCCCGCTACGCGCACGAGCTGCAGTCGCTGGACCGCGTCGAGCTCGCGGACGCACTGCAGCGCCGCCTCGACGCCGTCGACCGCACGCTCGACGTGCTCGTGCAGGTCAACACCTCGGGCGAGGAGGCCAAGTCGGGTGTGGCGCCGGACGAGGCCGTGGCGCTCGCCCGCGTCGTGGCGGCGCACGACCGACTGCGGGTGCGCGGGCTCATGACGATCGCGACGCTCGGTGGCGACGAAGCGGAGACCCGGCGCTGCTTCCGCGCGCTCGCCGAGACGCGGGAGCGACTGCGCGACGCCGCGATCGACGGCGTCGACTCTGCGGAGCTCTCGATGGGGATGTCTGCGGACTTCCCACTTGCGATTGCAGAGGGCGCCACCACGGTGCGCATCGGCACCGCGCTGTTCGGGCGTCGCTGAGCGACCGTCGAGGCTCGGTCGGGGTCCTGCTGAGCACGCCTCCGCCCGGTCGAGGCCGTTGCTGAGCACGCCTCCGCCCGGTCGAGGCGGTCACTCACTCGAGGCTGGCGAGCCAGTCCCGGACCAGCTCCACCACCCGGCCGTCCGCGGGGGAGTGGTTGCCCGGCACGACGGCGAACGTCACCGGTCCGGGCGCCTCGCCCAGGCGCGTACGCAGCTCCTCGGGCGTCCCGAACGGGTCGGCCGCGCCCGACACCGCAAGGGTCGGGACGGCGACCTGTGGCAGGTGCGCGATCCGGAGCTGCTCCGGCCGGCCCGGTGGGTGCAGCGGGTAGGAGAGCAGCACGAGAGCCCCGACTGCGAGGCCCTGCGCCACCGCGACGGACGCCATCCGGCCGCCGAAGCTGCGTCCGCCGACCGCGAGCTGGCCGAGCGGGACGCCCAGCTCGGCCGCGAACGCGTGCGCCTCGGAGACCACGTGCGCGACGGCGAGCTCCGGCTTCTCCGGTCCGCCCCGGCCGGCAGCTCGGTTGGCGAACTCCGACCGCCGCACCGGCAGGGGCGCCAGGCCGTGCTCGAGGGCGATGAGGGTGCGGTTGTCCCGACCCGCGCTCGCGCCCGGGTAGACCAGCAGTCCGGCGATCGGCATGGATCCGACCGTAGCCGCGCGGAGGCGTTGCTCCTGGGATCTCGACGACTCCCTTGCCCGGTAGCCCCGTGCCGAGGCCCGGTCTCCTCGACACCAGCGTCTTCATCGCCCGCGAGGACGGTCGACCTCTCGACGTCGATGCTCTCCCGGCCGAGTCCGCTGTCAGCGTGGTGACGATCGCGGAGCTCCAGGTCGGCGTGCTCTCGGCGCCGGACACCGAGGTGCGTGCCCGGCGGATGGCGACGCTCGCGACAGCGTCCCAGGTCACCCCGCTGCCGATCACGGTCGAGGCCGCCCGCGCGTGGGCGACGCTGCGGGTCCGGTTGGCGGAGGAAGGTCGCCGAGCGAACGTCAACGATCTGTGGATCGCCGCGATCGCTCTCGCGGAGGGACTCGACGTCGTGACGCACGACTCGGACTACGACGTCATCGCCTCCGTCGGGGGTCCCGGAATCGTCCGGGTCTAGCCAGGCTAGGTCGCGACGGAGCAGCCGGTCGTCCACCTCGGCCGCTCCGATATGACCCGGCCGCCACCCGCGGCGGCGCACAATGGCCCATGACCTCCCGCGCTCGCGTCGTGCTGCCCGTGCGGTGGTCCGACATCGACCTCTTCGGCCACGTCAACAACGCCGCCTTCCTGCGCTTCCTCGACGACGCCCGGTTCGCGGCCTTCCCGCTCATGGGCGTCGACGGCTCCGGCACCGTGACGGACGCCGTGCTCGTCGTCGTGAAGAACGAGATCGACTACCTCGCTCCGGTCCCCTTCACACCCGACCCGCTCGCCGTGGAGGTCTGGGTCAGCCGGGTGGGTTCGTCCTCGGTCGACTTCGGGTACGAGGTCACCGGGGGCGCCAGCGATCGCGGGACGCCCGTCGGCGCGGGCTCTGACGACGCAGCGCCCGACGCCGCGGCCCCCGACGGCGCGGCCCCCGACGGCGCAACCCGCGCCCGTGAGCCCCGCACCTACCTCCTGGCGCGGTCCCGCATGGTGCAGGTCGACCGCGCGAGCGGTCGCCCGCAGCCGTTCGCCGAGGACGAGCGTGCAGTCCTCGCCGCCCACACCGACGCGGAGCCGGTCCTGCGCGGCTGGTGACGGCGGGCCCCTGACGGCCCGCACCTGGCGGCCCACCCCTGACGGCAGATCCACGCGGGCGCGCGCCCGGCCGCCGGGTCGACCCACCCGATCGGGCGAGAAGGTCCGCCCGACCAGTCCTCGCCGTCGTGCGGGTGCGTCGCTACGGTGTGCTCACGACGTCGCCGTGCCCGCCACCGGGGGAGGTCGCATGGCCACCGCGATCCGCATCGAGGCGCTGCCCGCACGGCTGGGCGACTGCCTGCTCGTGGAGTGCCCGCGCGAGGGGACGCGGCCCTGGCGGATGCTCGTCGACGGCGGCCCGCCCGACACCTGGCCGCGCCTCGAGGCGCGGCTGCAGGCGCTGGCCGACCCGGCGATCGACGTCTCCGTCGTCACCCACATCGACTCCGACCACATCGGCGGGTTCATCCCGTTCGTGCTCAGCCCGCACGCGCGCGACGTGGGCGACTTCTGGTTCAACGGGGCGCGGCACCTCGTCCCGGCCGGGAAGATGCGCAGCACCGCGCAGGGCGACACCGTCGTCAGCGCGCTCACCGGCGCCACCCCCGGGCTGCGCGCGGCGCCACTGCCGTGGAACGTGGCGTTCGGCGGCGGACCCGTGCGTTGCCCCGACCCGCCCGACGCCGGCCGCACCGGCACGCCCCTCCCGGTGATCGAGGTCCCCGGCGGCCCGCGCCTCACGATCCTCTCGCCCACCCCGACGCGGCTGCGCGTGCTCGGTCGCAAGTGGAACGAGGTCGAGGAGGAGCTGCACCGCGGACCCGAGCTCGGCGTGGCCCCGCCGATGGCGCCGCCCCCGCTCGGCGACCTCGAGGACCTCCTGCCCGGCCCGACCACGCGCGACCCCTCGGCCCCGAACGGCAGCAGCATCGCGTTCCTGCTCGAGCACCGCGGCGCGAGCGCGGTGCTGTCCGGCGACGCGTTCGGGAACGTGCTGGCGCTCTCGCTGGCGATGCTCGCCGTCGAGCGCGGGAGCGAGAACGTGCCCGTGGACCTGGTCAAGCTGCCGCACCACGGCAGCGTCAACAACGTGCTCGCGGCGCTCGTGCAGGCGGCGCCCGCCCGGCACTACCTCGTCTCGACCAACGGCGACACGTTCAACCACCCCGACGATGCCGCGCTCGCACGGGTCGTCCTCGGCGCGCCCCGCGGCGCCGAGCTGTGGTTCAACTACCGCACGCCGCGCACGCAGCGGTGGGCCGAGCCCGCACTGCAGGCGCGGTACGGGTTCACCGCGCATCTCCCCGCCGCAGGCGCGGACGACGAGCACACCGGCGACGGCGAGCACGGCATCGTCGTGGAGCTTCCGGAGCGCACGTGACCAGCCCGCGCGGGTGGGGACCGATCCCCCCGGCCGACCCGTCCGGGGCGCCCGACGCGGCCCGCGCGTGGGGGCCGTTGCCAGGCGCGGCCGCGGGCCCGACCGCTGCGACGGACCTTCACCACACGCCGGGCCTGGCGCCGCGGGGCGCCATGCAGATGGTCCCCCTGGCGTCGCTCGTCAGCGAGGACCTGCGCGCCGTGCCCGGGCCGACGCTGCAGGCGGCACTGGCGAGGCTCGCCGTCGAGCCTCGTGACCCCGCCGCCGGGCGCGACGCCGTCGTCGCCGCGCTCCTGGCCGGCGAACCGCGCCGTGCTCTCGCGCTGCTGCGGTCCGCGGGGAGCGCGGACGCGGTACCGACCACCCCGCGCTGGGGGTCGCCGGCGCGCTCGCCGCTCTCCCCGCGTGTCGTCGCGGCGCTCACCGCGTGGGTGCAGCAGCTCGAGGCCAACTGGTACCCCGGCAACGTCGGAGGGGTGTTCCGACGGTTGGACGAGTTCAGCGTGGTCGTGCCCACCCCGGGCACTCCGGAGGAGGAGCTGCTCGAGCGGGTCGTCGCCCAGGGGCCGCCTGCGCTGCTCGCCGCGCGGGTGCTCGTCGAGGGCGCGGTGCGCTCGGGCGACCCGGTCCTGGGCCAGGTGCTCGGCAGTGCGCTCGGACAGCTCGACGACCTTGCCTCGTGGGCGTCGAGCCGCGGTCAGCAGCCGCTGGCGTGGTGGGCCGTGCTCGCGGGCGCCGACCTGCTGCGCCGCGCCCGGAACCCGGGCTGGTTCGACCGGCTCCAGGTCGCGCGCTCGTCGGCCGTCGACCCGGCGCAGGCGTCGCTCTCGTTCCTCGTCGAGGGGGACGCGTACGGCACGCCCGGGTCGTCCGCGGAGGCGATGGGCTGGGACCTCGCCCCGCAGCCGATCCCGCCGCCCGCCTTCGACCTGCTGGGTTCAGCGCGGTGCTGGGGAGCGGCCCGCGCGCTCCTCGGTGCGCGCCAGGACGTCCCGCGGCTCACCGCCGCGATCGCACTCCGGCATGCGCTGCTCGCGCGGGCGGCGGGGCGCGACGGCGAGCGCCTCACCGAGCTCGACACCGCGCTGTCGTGCGCGCGGGCCGCGGGCGACGGCGCGCTCGAACGCCTCGTCCTCGTGCACCGCGTGATCGCCGACGTCGACGCCGGGCGCCTCACCCAGCACGCCGTCGACCTCGGTGGTGGCTGGCGGCCGCCGACCACCGGGCCGATCGCCGACGTCGTCGCGTGGGGCGGCTCGGTCGGCAGCCGCAGCTGGTGCGTGGGGCTCTCGCTGCTGCTGGAACGGTTCGCGGGCTCCTGCTATGCCGGAGGCAGCCCGGCGCGCGGCCGGGTGGCGGCGACCGCGGCTGCGGTGGTGCGCGCCGTGGATCCGGACTTCTCCCCGCGCCAGGTGCTCGGTGCGATGGCGCAGGCGGACTCGGCATCCAACCTCGCGGTGAACGCGCAGCTGCGGCTCGAGCGCGCGTTCGGGTCGATGCTCTCCGCGCCGCCGGCGTCCGGCGCGGCGGCTCGCGTGTCCGCTGCTGCGGGGTCGGCTGCCGGCGACCGGACGCCGGCGCCCGCCGGCGCCTCGTCCGCGAGCGGTGCCGCGGCGGCGCCAGGTGCCGATCCGCCGACGGCGCCCGTGCTGGACGACGCGTTCGTCGCCGCCGTCGAGGAGCGCAGCAGCGCCGCGACCGTGCTCGTCGACGCGCTCAACCGCCGGCTGCGCGGGCCGTCCGCCGCGCAGGTCGCCGACCGCCTGACCCTGCTCCGCGACCAGGTGAGCGCCGTGGTCGAGGCGATCGACGCCGTCGTGCCTCCCGACGACGCGCCCCTGCCGGCCACGCCCGAGGAGCTGCAGCGGCGCTGGGCCGAGCTGACCGCGGGCGGCGTCGGGGCGGCGGACCCCGCGGCGATGCGCCTGTTCACGGCGCGGATGGTGCGGCGCTCGGCGCGCGAGGCGACCCGGCTCGCCGAGGCGCTCACGCCGCTCGCGTGCGCCGAGGTGGCGCTCGGGTCGGGGCGGCCGGACGTCGCCGAGCAGTACCTCGACGCCGCGGCGGTGGCCGCGGCACACCCCGACGCGCCCGCCTACCTGCTGCCCGTGGTGCTCGTCCGCTCGCGCCGCCTGGACCGGGCGCGCGAGGCCATCGCCGAGCGGGCGACGGCGGGCAGCCTGCCGCTCCCGGTGGTCGCCACGCTCGCGGCGGCGGCCGGCGACCACCAGCGGGCCGCCGCCGCGCTCCAGGCGATGGACGCCGCAGGTGCTGTCGGCCCGCTCACGTGGCAGGACGCGCTGCCGCGGGCCGAGGTCGAGCTCGCGCTCGGTCGCGTGGCGCAGGCGTGGGACACCGCGCGCGCCGGGGTCGCGCAGCTCGAGGCGTTCGTCGCCGAGCTCGTCCGGGACCCCGACCGTCTCGATGCGTGCGACCAGCCCGACGTCGCCGCGCTGTACGGGGTCCTGGCCCGGGCGGCGCTCGCCGTGGGCGGACCGCAGGCGCCGTCGCTCGGGCTCATGTCGGTGGAGCGGTTGCGGCTGCTCAGCGCCGGCGTGGGGGTCGAGGGCGACGGCGACGGTCGCGCACCCGGCGGCGGATCCGACGGCGCTCCCGACGCTGGTGCCGATGCCGACGGCGCTCCTGACGCCGACGTGACCCTGCACCGCTGGCGGCGCGCGGCGGCCGACTACTCGGTGGCGGCCGGTCGCGTCCTCGCGCGGGTCGCCGGAGCCGGCGTCGCGGACGACGCGTTCGCCGACCTCGACGCCGCCGACGCCGCGCTCGCCGGCGCCGAGCGCGACCTGGACGCGCGTCGTCCGGGCATCCTGCTGCGCCGTGCGGCACCGCGGCAGCCCGAGGACCCCGACGCGATCCGCGCGCGGATGCCGCCGGACACCGTGCTGCTGGAGTACCTCACCACGAGCGACGAGGTCCTCGGGTGGGCCGTGACGCGCGAGGGGGTGCGCACGACGACGACCCCCTGTCCGCGGCGCGAGCTCGCCGAGCTCACGCGTCGGCTGCACGCGTCGTGCGCGGCCGGGCACGCCGACCCGGCGGCGCTCGCGCAGGTCTCCGAGCTCGTGCTCGGGCCCTGGCGCGCGGAGCTGGACACGCACGAACGCGTGGTCGTCGTGCCGTTCGGATCGCTCGCCGTCGTGCCGTTCCACGTCCTGCGCACGGGCGGCGTGCCGCTCGCGGCGACGCACGTGGTGTCCTACGCGCTGCGCGCGACCGATGCGTTCGGGCCCGACGCCGAGGCACCGGTCCGCGCGCGACGGCCGCTCGTCGTCGGCGATCCCGCGTTCGACCCGGCCGCTCGGCCGGGGCTGCGGCGCCTGCCAGGCGCCGAGGCGGAGGCGCGCGCCGTGGCCGCCGCGCTGGGGCTCGGGCCCGGCGCGCTGCTGCTCGGGGACGCCGCCACCGAGGCTGCCGTCACCGCGCGTCTGGACGCGAGCGACCTCCTGCACGTCGCGAGCCACGGCCGGCTTGACGAGCTCTCGCCGTTCGCGTCCGCGCTCGTGCTCGCCGGACCGGACGAGCTGACGGTGTCCGAGATCGCGGGCGAGCGGTTCGGCACCGACCTCGCGGTGCTCACCGGGTGCGACACCGCGCGCGGCACCGCGACGCTCGGGGGGGACCTCGTGGGGCTCACGCGGGCGCTGCTGCGCTCGGGCGTGCGCCGCGCGATCGTCTCGATGTGGCCGGTCGACGACGTCGTCGCGCCCGTCCTCGTGCACGCGCTCTACCGCAGGCTGGCCGACGGCGAGCCACCCGCCCGCGCGCTCGCGCTCGCCGGGCGTGAGGTCGCCTCGCTCGACGCCGATGCGCTGCGCGGGGCGGCCCAGGGGCTGGGCGTCGACGTGGCGGAGCGGCGGGGCGTCCGGCGGGGTGGCGGGGTCGGCGCGGGGGTCGGCGCGGGAGCGGGCGCCGGGGTCGGCGCGGGAGCGGGCGCCGGGCTCGGGACCGGGACCCGTGCTGGGGTCGGTGCCGGGACCGCGCTGCTGCGCGGCCTGCTCGACGACCCGTCGCTGCGGGACGAGGACGAGCCCGAGGCGCTGGGCGGCGACGCCGAGCGCTACTGGGCGCCGTTCGTGCTGGTCGGATGAGGTCGCGAGAACAGCGGGAGGACGCGATGAGCGAGACGGTGGGTGTCGGTGGGCCGAACGTGGGAGGTGCGCGCTCGCCGTCGGGCCGCAACCTCGTGCTGTGCCTCGACGGCACGACGAACGAGCCGGAGAAGCCGTGGACGAACGTCGTGCGGCTGTACTCGGTGTTGCAGCGCGACGATCGGCAGCTCATCCACTACGACCCGGGCGTGGGCACGATGGGCTCGCGCGGCGCGTGGACGCGGCTCGGCCGGTTCTTCTCCAAGCTCGGGCAGATGGCGATGGGTCACGGGATCAAGGACAACGTCGAGGAGGCGTACGGCTGGCTCGTGGACACCTACGAGCCGGGCGACCGGATCTTCGTGTTCGGGTTCTCGCGCGGCGCCTACACGGCCCGGGCGGTGACGGGGATGCTCGCGACGGTCGGCCTGCTGCGTCCGTCGGCGCGCAACCTCGTGCCGTACGCGGTCAAGCTGTGGGCGAAGACGCCGCCCGACGAGGCGAGCCCGAAGCGCAAGGCGTACTGGGACACCACGCGGCGGTTCACGCGGACCTTCGGCCGCCCGACGGCGGAGTTCACCACGCGTTTCGAGACCGTCGAGCGCCAGGTGCGGTTCCTCGGCGTGTGGGACACGGTGAAGACGGCCGGCGTGTTCGGCTGGGCGGGCTGGCGGCCGGGGTTCGTCCAGGCGCGCTGGCCCTACACGCGCGACCTCGTCAACGTCACGACGGCGCGGCACGCCATGGCGCTCGGCGAGCGCCGGTTCCACTTCCCGGTGTCGCGGTTCGCGGCAGACTCCGCACCCACGCCCGCGGTGCTCAAGGACGGGACGCCCGTGGTGGCCCCGGGCCCGCTGCCGCGGCTGCAGGAGGTGTGGTTCGCGGGGACGCACGGCGACGTGGGCGGGGACGCGGAGGTCGCCGACATCGCGCTGGACTGGATGGTGCGCGAGGCCGTAGCGGCGGGGCTGCTTGTCGACGCGCGCAAGTACCGGGAGGCGATCGGTGTCGCCCGCGAGCGCGGCGGGCCCGACCTGCCGCCGTTGCCGCGCGAGCGCTGGTCGGCGCCGCTGCACGCGAACTCCGCCGTGTGGTGGGTGCTCGGTGGGTTCCGCTGGGGCACGCGCGTGGTGCTCGACGGCGACGACGTCCACGAGTCGGTTCTTGCGCGGCGGGACGCGACGGCTGGGTTGCCGGGGTCGCAGCGGTACGCGCCGCGGCTGCCGGAGCTCATCGAGGTGGTGCGGACGCGCTGAGCGGTCCGCTTTCCTGCGGGGAGGAGGCTTCCGCGCGCTCGGAGACTCAATAGCGATACATCGTTGACAGTCGGGTGAGTGGTGGCGCACGATATGTCGGTACCGATCGGACAGCCGATCAGACGATCCAAGGAGAACGAGATGCGTGACCACGACACGATGAGTCAGTACCCGGGTGAGCACCCGGAACAGGGCCCCCGACGCGGGGGCCGACCGGGACGGCGCGGCGGCTTCGCCGGCGGCCCGGGGATGCGGGCGTACGGCCCGCAGTCGGGCGACCCGCGCGGCGGGTTCGGACCCGACGACACGGACTGGGGCACCCCCGGTGAGCACGGTGAGCCCGGCGGCGAGGGGTTCGAGGACGTCCGTGACGCCGACGAGCGCGGTGGTCGCGGGCGCGACCGGGGCGACCGAGGCGACCGAGGCCAGCGCGGTGAGCGGGCCGGCCGCGGCGGGCGCCGCGGCCCGTTCGGCTTCGACCCCGAGGCGTTCGGCCCGGGGTTCGTCCCCGGCGTGGGACCGTTCGGTCCCGGCTTCGGCCCCGCCTTCGGCCCCGGTGCGCACCGCGGCTTCGGCCCCGGTGGGCGGGGCGGGCACGGCGGACCCGGGGGACCCGGTTCCCGACGTGGCCGCGCCCGCAAGGGTGACGTCCGGCTTGCGCTGCTCGCGCTGCTCGGTGAGGCGCCGTCCAACGGCTACGGCCTCATCAAGGGCATCGAGGAGCGCAGCGGTGGCGTCTGGCGCACCAGCCCGGGCTCGGTCTACCCGACGCTCGCCCAGCTGGTCGACGAGGGCCTCATCGCCCCGGTCGAGAACGGCTCCGGCGGCGGCGGCACGCAGTACACCGTGACCGAGGCGGGCACCGCGTACCTCGCGGAGCACGCCGCCGAGGTCGAGCGGATGTGGACGCCGGTCGAGGAGCACTGGGCCGAGATGGGCGACATCCTCGTCTCGGGCCGCAAGCTCATGACGGCGCTGCGCCAGGTGGCCTCCGACGGCACGGCCGAGCAGCGCAAGGCCGCCGCCGAGAAGATGGACGAGCTCCGTCGCGAGCTCTACCGGATGCTCGGCGAGTAGACCCCCGGTGGTCCGACGACCACCCGCTGCCGCACGGCAGAGCACGAACCCCGGCGCACGGCGCGCCGGGGTTCGTCGCGTTCCGGGCGTCCCGTTCGGTCCCGTCCGGCCCACCCGGCTCCCATCCGCGAGCATGCGGTGGGGTGCTCGACGGGCGCGTTCGAGCTGCCAGGCGCATTCTCGGCGATCCCGGCCGGCCCGACCGATGAGTCCGCGCACGCGTGACGGTCAACCGGGGGAGCACCCGACACCGACGAGACGCAGGAGCCACGATGAGCGACCACCCCGCACCCGACCACGTGATCCGCGCCGACACCGCGAGCGACGCCGTCGTGCAGCTCGCCCGTGCCTACTCCGAGCGCGCCGGCGCGCTCGACGTCGACGCGTTCCTCACGCTCTACGACCCGGACGTCGTGGTCTTCGACCTCGCGATGTCGGCGTCGGGCGTCGGCCTGGACTCCTGGCGCCGCGGCGTCGAGTCCTGGTTCGGCATGCTCGAGCCCGGGCAGCGGAACATCGCCGAGATCACCGATGTCACCGTGCTCGGCGACGGCCCGGTCGTGGCCGCGCACGCCCGGGCGCGCTACGCCGTCGAGGGTGGCGAGGCCGGCGACGGCGAGGACGCCTTCGCGATGATCAACCGCCTGACGTGGGTGGTCCGCCAGGGCGACGACGGCGTGTGGCGCATCGTGCACGAGCACACCTCGGCGCCGATCGAGCTCGAGACCGGGAAGGCGATCTTCGGCTGATCGCCAGGGGCGTCAGTCGGCGTGCGCCGCGTGCACCGACGCGAGCTCGACGATCGCGGCGCGCAGCACGTCGGGAAGATCGGGCACGGTCGAGAGCTCCTCGACGAGCGGCACGCCCGACAGCCGCTGCGTCGCCGACCACGCCCGCTCCTTCGCGTGGAACGGGATCTCGGCGGCGTCGAGCAGCGCGAACGCGTCGTCGGCGAGCGAGTTGCGCCGGGGGCGGGCGCCGCGCACGTGCAGGCGTACGCCGTCGCCCAGGTCGAGCTCGCCCAGGTCGAGCCGGAGCGCGGGGCCGAGGATCGCCGTCGGGTCCTCGGCGGCGAGCGATGCGGGAGCGCCCACCGCGGCGCCGCCGCCCACCACGGAGCCGGTGCCCTCGAGCGGTCCGTCGATCCGCTCACCCCCGGCGCGCGCCAGCTCGACGGCGTCCGCGCCGGCGGGGCCGACGAGGTCGACCGTGATCCGGCGTCGGGTCAGCACGCCCGGTCCGGTCGGCGCCGGGATGCTCAGCGTGACGTCGAGCGCGTCGTCGACGGTCTCCCACGCGAGGTCGAACCGCGTCTGCTGGCGGTCGTCCGCCGTGGGCGACCCCGCGCCGTCGTCCTCCACGAGCACGAAGGTGCCGCGCCCCGACGTCCCGACCCGGCCGGGGAAGACGCGCACCACGAGCGCCTCGGGGTTGCGGTCGACCGGCGCGAGGGGGTCGGCCGCGAGCGGGAGCACCGTCCCGGTCCGGGCGAGCACGGGGATCGTGTCGAGCCCGCGGTGCATCGTCACGCGGCGCCCGCCCGCGTAGGTGGCGCCGGTGAAGAGGTCGGTCCACTCGCCGTCGGGCAGCCAGACTCCCGTCGCGGCGAGGTGCGCCGACGGATCGGCGGGCGTGATGACGGGCGCGACGAGCAGGTCGGGCCCGAGCAGGTACTGGTCGCGGGCCTCGAGCGCCGCGCCGACGTTCGGGGCGTCGTGGTACATCGGGCGCACGATTGCGACGCCGTCCGTGTGCGCGGACCATGCGGCCGAGTAGAGGGCCGGGACGAGCAGGTGACGCAGCCGCAGGAACCGCGACATCACGGCCTCGGCGCGCGGGCCGAACCGCCACGGCTCCTTGGTGTTGAAGGCGCTCGCGGAGGAGTGCAGCCGGTTGATCGGCGAGAACACGCCGAACTGGTACCAGCGCACGGCGAGTTCGACGTCGCGCACGCCGAACATGTGGCCGCCGATGTCGTGGCTCCACCACGTGTAGCCGATGTTCGCGGCCGTGGCCGTGAAGTAGGGCTGGAACGCGAGCGAGGCCCACGTGGTGATCGTGTCGCCCGAGAAGCCGACCGGGTAGCGGTGGCTGCCGAGGCCGCCGTAGCGCGAGAACGTGAGGGGGCGGCGGCCCTCGGGGTGCTGCGGGGTCGAGCGGCCGGAGTCGGTGAAGTGCAGGTGGTTGAGCATCCACAGCGGGTCGAGGCCGGGAATGTTGGTGACGCCGCCGGACTGCCAGTCCAGCCACCAGAAGTCCACGCCCTCGGCCTCACGCGGGTGGTGCACGTGGGTGAAGTAGGCGTCGACGAAAGCGCGGTCGGTGATGTCGAACGGCACCGGCACGCCCGACTCGGGATCGAGGCCGAGCGCGCGGGCCACCGCGGGGTAGGCCTCCTCGTGCCGCCGGATGCCGTCGGCCGGGTGGACGTTGAGCGTGACGGCGAGGCCACGCTCGTGCAGCGCGCCGAGGAAGCGCGCGGGGTCGGGGAACAGGTCGCGGTTCCACGTGTAGCCCGTCCAGCCCGTGCCCAGCTCGGGGTCGACGTCCACCACGTGCCAGTCCATGTCGATGACGGCCACCGAGAACGGCAGGCCGCGGTCGCGGAAGTCGTCCATCAGCGCGACGTACTCGGGCTCGGAGTACGGCCAGTAACGGCTCCACCAGTTGCCGAGCGTGAACCGCGGCACCAGCGGGACCGGGCCGGTGAGGCGGTGGTAGTCCGTGAGCGCGGCGCGGAAGTCGCGACCGTACGCGAACAGGTACAGGTCGAGGCCGCCGCCCGTGCGCGGCTCGATCCAGCCGTCCTGCGACATGAGCACCGAGCCGGAGTCGTCCAGCACCGTGAAGCCGTGGGCGGCGAGCACGCCGGGCTCGAGCGGGCACGCGCCGTCGACCTCGTCGAGCGTGCGCGCCGTGCCGCCGAGGTTGCCGCGCAGCGGGAGCGTGCCGGGGATCTCCTGGCCGTAGCGCCACGTCGCGTAGTGCGCGTCGGGGGCGCCGCGGTGCAGCGCGACCGAGAGGCCGGCCGTGGAGAACCGCTCCTTGTCGTAGACGAGCTGCACGTGCTCGGTGCGGATGCTGAGGCGCTCGCCGTCGTCGTCGACGTCGAGCCACGGCGGGTCGAACGCGCGGCTCACGACGGCCTGCGTCGGGCGGTCGACGAACACGCCGTCCGGGTGCCACTCCATCCGGATGAGGCGGCTGGTCAGCGCCGTGAAGCGGTAGGTGCGGCCTGTGACGACGGCGTCGGGGTGGGCGGGCGCGGGGCGCCCGTCGGACATCGCGACCATGCCGTCCACCCTACGGGGCGGGCCTGGTGGTGCGGCGGCAGGTGCGATGCTGGGTCGTCCGCAGCGGGAGGCGTCCCGTCCACCACGGTCGAGGGCCGGCCGTCACGGGGTTCGCAGGACTGTGACCGAGTCCTGCCAGGCGGCCGACATCGCGGGTGCGAGCGCACCCAGCGTCGCTGCCAGGACTGCGAGTATCGCGATCGCCGAGGTGAACTCGACGCTCACGTGCGTGCCGGTGACCTGGAGCCAGAACGACGTCACGCCCGTGCCCACCAGAGCACCCAGGACCGCGGCGGTCGTAGTGCGGCCGACCACGATCGTGACGACGGCCCAGCGGGGGGCACCGAGGGCGCGGCGGCGTCCGATGTCGGTGCGGCGGACGAGCGTGTCGGCGAGCACGACGACCGCAACGAGGAGTGTGCCGGCGCCGAGGACGAGGAGGAGCAGACCTCGGCCGAAGGAGGCGAGGTCACCCACGATCTCGCCGCGCAGCTCGGCAACGGTGACGGGGGAGCGAACCTGAAGCACCGTGGGGTCGCTCGCGCCGACGAGGGCGAGAACCGCCACGCCAGCGCCCACTACACCCTCAACTGCGAAGGGCCAGTTGCCCTCGCGCAACCGGACACCGAAGACCGCGGACTTCACATGACAGACTCTGACTTACCGCATGCCCTTCTCCAGGCACGAACAGGACCGTCGACAAGTCCCATCGTCCCAGGCCAGAGGGGCATTCGCGTCTCACGACCCACCCACCACACCGGCGGATCCGGGTCGAGAGACCTACGGGCGCGGGTCCTCCGGCAGCAGCCGCCGCAGCAGGTCCGCCAGGGTGGTGCGCTCGTCCCGGTCCAGCGGCGCGAGGAACGCCTCGGCCGACGTGCGCCACACCCGCTCGACCTCGACGAGCACCGCGCGGCCCTCGGGCGTCGGGACGACCTCGACGGCGCGGCGGTCGGTCGCGCTCGGGCGGCGCTGGACGAGGCCGCGGTCCTGCAGGCGGTCGATCACCTCGGTCGCCGAGCGCGGCGCGATCCGCAGGGCGGCCGCGATGTCGGCGAGGCGGGGGGCGGGGGAGGGTGCGCCGTCGGGCGCTGACTGGGCCTCGGCGTCGGGCGCTGGCTGTAGCTCGCCGTCGGGCGCGTGCCGGCCGGGCCCGCGACCGCCGCCGTGTCCGTGACCGGCGACCGCGCGCAGGGCGCGCGCCTCGTGCGGTGTGAGGTCGAGCGCGGCGAGGCCGTCACCGGCGGAGCGGCGCAGGGCGCGGGCGACGGCGAGCACGAGGTCCGTCTCGGGGACGCCGGTGTGGCCGTGGACCGTCATGCAGCCGAGCCTAGGGTCGGCGGACCCTGGCCGGGACGGGTCAGAGCATTGACACTCTGCCTCATTGTGAGGTAACCTCAGGATATACCTCCCAAACGATGACACGTTCCCACACTCGAAAGCCTGGTGATGCGCCATGACAGCGCCCACGATCCCGACCTCCTCCTCTCCCGCGTCCCACGCCCCCGGCGTCTCGGCCGGCCCTCGCTCCGGCGGCTCCGGCGGCGCGCACGGCGGCCCCGGCCGCGGCAACCCGATGACGCGTGAGCCGCTCCGGCGTGATCCCGCCGACCTCGCGCAGCTCCGAGCGCACCCCGTCTCCTACCGGCGGATCGCCGGACTGTTCGCTCCGCACCGGGGGCGGCTCGCCGTCGTCGTGCTCCTCATCGTCGCGTCGTCGCTCATCGGGCTCGCGACGCCGTTCCTCACCAAGGCCGTCATCGACGACGCCCTGCCCCACCAGGACCTCGCGCTGCTGGTGCGGTGCGTGCTCGCGCTCGTGGCGGTCGCCGCGGTGACCGCCGTGATCGGGGTGCTGCAGACGTGGCTCGCGACCGGGGTCGGGCAGCGCATCATGCACGACCTGCGCACCCGCCTCTTCGGCCACCTGCAGCGCCAGGACCTCAACTTCTTCACCCGCACGCGTGCGGGTGAAGTGACGAGTCGGCTGACCAACGACGTCGCCGGCGTGCAGGGCGTGGTGACCTCCAGCGCGACGTCCGCCGCCGCCAACGTCACCACCGTGATCGGCTCCCTCGTCGCGATGCTCGCGCTGAGCTGGCGCCTCACGCTCATCTCGCTGCTCGTGCTCCCCGTCGCGATCGTGGTGAGCCGCAAGGTCGCGGCGCTGCGCCGTGACGTCACCGCGCGGCGCCAGGCCGCGCTTGCCGACCTCAACGGTCAGGTCGAGGAGTCGCTGTCGGTCTCGGGCGTGCTGCTGTCCAAGACGCTCGGCTCGGGCCCCTCGCTCGCGTCCCGCTTCACGGAGGCGAGCCGCGGGATGCTCGGCCTCGAGGTCGCGGCGCAGCTCGCGGGTCGGTGGCGGATGGCCACGATGACCGTGGTGTTCGCCGCGATGCCGGCGCTGCTCTACCTGGCCGCCGGGCTGCCCGCCACTGCCGGTGGCATGACGATCGGCACGCTCGTCGCGTTCACCGCGCTGCAGGGCGGGCTGTTCCGGCCGCTGCAGGGGCTGCTCGACGTCGGCGTCCAGCTCACCGCCTCCACCGCGCTGTTCTCGCGGCTGTTCGAGTACCTCGACCTGCCGGTCGAGATCGACGACCCGGCCGACCCGGTGCCGTTCCCCGCGGACCGGGTGCGCGGGTCCGTGACGTTCGACGACGTCACGTTCCGCTACCCGGGCGCCGAGCGCGACGCCGTGTCCCACGTGTCGCTGGCCGTCCCGGCCGGCGGGCACCTCGCGCTGGTCGGGGCGACGGGATCGGGCAAGACCACGCTGTCCTCGCTCGTCCCGCGGTTGCACGACGTCACGTCCGGCGCCGTGCGGATCGACGGCGTGGACGTGCGCTCCGTGCGGCTCGCAGACGTCGCCGCGGTGGTCGGCGTCGTGTCGCAGGAGTCCTACCTGCTGCACGCCACGGTCGCGGAGAACCTGCGGATGGCCAAGCCCGACGCGACCGACGCCGAGCTCGTGGCGGCCGCGCTCGCGGCGCAGCTGCACGACGTCGTGACCGCGCTGCCCCAGGGGTACGACACCGTGGTGGGCGCGCGCGGGCACCGGTTCTCGGGCGGCGAGCGGCAGCGGGTCGCGATCGCCCGGACCTTGCTGCGGGACCCGCGGGTGCTGGTGCTCGACGAGGCGACCTCGGCGTTGGACAACACGACCGAGCGGGCGGTGCAGGCCGCGCTGGACGCGGCCCGGGCGGGGCGCACGACGATCACGATCGCGCACCGGCTCTCGACGGTGCGCGACGCGGACGTGATCGCGGTGCTGGACGGCGGGCGGGTCGTCGAGCACGGCTCGCACGTCGAGCTGCCCGCGCGCGGCGGCGCCTACGCGCGGCTCGTCCGAGACGCGGGGACGACGGCGGGGCTCGCCGCCGCCTGACCCGCCGGGCCACCCTTCGCGAGGTGATCTTGGTCCTTTCGCGAGAGGATCTTCGTCCTTTCGCGAGAGGATCTCGGTCCTTTCGCGAGGTGATCTCGGTTGCCGGCACGACTCCGCGACCGCGGACTTCAGCCCGCGACCGACGGACTTCCTCTCGCGAAAGGACGGACTTCCTCTCGCGAAAGGACGGACTTCCTCTCGCGAAAGGACGGACTTCCTCTCGCG
>NZ_VENP01000005.1 GCF_006351005.1 Miniimonas arenae
CTCCTCAGATCGTCGGTGCCGGCCTGGTCAGGTGTGCCCGGGTCCCCGAGGGGGCTCCGTGCGGTGCCGGGTCGCCGAAGGCAACCTGGGACGATAGCGCACTCGGCACGGCCGCCGCACTCAGAGCCGCACTCAGAGCAGCGCCGCGATCCCGATGATCACGAGAATGCCGAACGAGATCCCCGCCGAGGCCAGCGACGCGAACGCGAGGGCGGTGAGCCCACCGATGCCGGTGCGCGGCACGACGCTGGTCTCCGCACCGGACACCACGACGGTGACCTCCTGACCGTCCGGGGTCCGGGTGTGCACGACGTTGTCGGGGTGCTCGCCCGTGCGCTCCATCTCGCCGAGCCGGCCCAGCACCTGGTGGCGCCGGACGGCGAGCCACACCACGGGCACGGCGAGCAGCAGCGCCACGAAGCGCAGCACCCAGGCGCCGAACCCCTGGACGGACAGGGTCGCGAGCACGAGCCCGCCCACGCACACCCCGGCGATCACGAGCACCACGAGCGAGGGTCGTGCGACGGCGCGGGTGCCACCGCGGCCGAACGCGCCCCAGTCCACACCGTTCGTCATGGCTCGAGCCTGACACGTCACGCTGCGGCGTGCATCCCGCCTACGGGGTGAGGCTCGTCGCGAGGAGCGCGTCCAGCGCGCGCAGCCCGTCGGGATCGCCCCCGACGGCGAGCGAGGGGTCGTGCGCCGACGTGCGGCCCCACAGGAGGAGGGCGAGCGCGGGCGCCGGCCCGGTGACGCTCACCGCCGGTGCGCCGGGCGGCGCACCCGACAACGTCCACCTCTGCTCGCCGTCGGCGGCGAGCGTGAGGGCGATCGGCGGTGGCGCGATCCGGGCGAGCCGGATCTGGCGCGGGTGCATCACGGTGACGGCCTCGTCGACGCAGTCCAGCCACCACGCGTCCGGGACTTCCGCCGTGTGGAGGCCGGTCGCCTTGCGCAGGTCCCACAGGTGCACGAGCGTCTCGGACTTCTGGCGTCGGTGCCAGAACGCGACCGTGCCACCGGCGTCACCGGGGGAGTCGTCCAGGAGGGTCCACGCGGGCGCGTCGGCGTCGAGGCGGCGCAGCACGTCCGCGAGCTCGGTCGCTCCCGCCCGGTAGTGGCAGGCGAGGTCGACCGGCGCGTCGACGGGCTCGGCGAGCGGCGCGTCCGGCGGCGGCTCGGGGAAGCGCGCAGCCTGGGCGGCGGCCCAGCGGTGGATCTCGACGAGGTGCGTCACGAGGTCCCTCACGCGCCAGGTGCCGCACGAGGGGACGGGCTCGTCGGGATCCACGAGCGGCACGGTGGCGAGGAAGCGGGCCTGGAGGTCGAGGAGGTCGAGGAGGTCCGTGGGCAGCGCGCGCGGGGGGTGGTCCGGGCTCATGGGACCATTGTGGGAGTCCCACTCGTCTGTCCCGGAGCACTCGTGCCGATTCCCTCGCCTGCGCTCGCCGCCGGCATCCAGCCCGCCGCCACGGCGCCCCACCTGCTGCGCAACTTCTGCATCATCGCGCACATCGACCACGGCAAGTCCACGCTGGCCGACCGGATGCTCCAGCTCACCGGGGTGGTGGACTCGCGCGCCATGCGGGCCCAGTACCTGGACCGGATGGACATCGAGCGCGAGCGCGGCATCACGATCAAGAGCCAGGCGGTCCGGATGCCCTGGGGCGTCACCGGCGACGACGGCGTGGAGTCCGCCTACGCGCTCAACATGATCGACACCCCGGGCCACGTCGACTTCACGTACGAGGTCTCGCGCTCGCTCGCGGCGTGCGAGGGTGCCGTGCTGCTCGTCGACGCCGCGCAGGGAATCGAGGCGCAGACCCTGGCGAACCTGTATCTCGCGCTCGAGAACGACCTCACGATCATCCCGGTGCTCAACAAGATCGACCTGCCGGCCGCCCAGCCCGAGAAGTACGCCGAGGAGCTGGCGAACCTCATCGGCGGCGACCCCGAGGACTGCCTGCGCGTCTCGGGCAAGACCGGCGCCGGCGTGGTCGAGCTGCTCGACCGCATCGTCGCGGACATCCCGGCGCCGACGGGCGACCCCACGGCGCCGGCGCGCGCCATGATCTTCGACTCGGTCTACGACACCTACCGCGGCGTGGTGACCTACGTGCGCGTGGTGGACGGCCAGCTGAGCCCGCGCGAGCGCATCCTCATGATGTCCACCCGCGCGACCCACGAGCTGCTCGAGATCGGCGTCTCGGCGCCGGAGCCCACGCCGACCCGCGGCCTCGGGGTGGGGGAGGTGGGGTATCTCATCACGGGCGTGAAGGACGTGCGCCAGTCCCGCGTCGGCGACACCGTGACGAACGCGCACAAGCCCGCGAGCGACGAGCTCGGGGGGTACCGCGACCCCAAGCCCATGGTCTTCTCCGGGCTGTACCCCATCGACGGCTCGGACTACCCCGTGCTGCGGGACGCCCTTGACCGGCTCAAGCTCAACGACGCCGCGCTGGTGTACGAGCCGGAGACGTCCGCGGCGCTGGGCTTCGGCTTCCGGTGCGGCTTCCTCGGCCTGCTCCACCTGGAGATCGTGCGCGAGCGGCTCGAGCGCGAGTTCACCCTCGACCTCATCTCCACCGCGCCGAACGTGGTCTACGACGTGACGATGGAGGACGGCACCGAGCACGTGGTGACGAACCCGAGCGAGTATCCCGCGGGCAAGATCCGCGAGGTCCGCGAGCCCGTGGTGCGCGCCACGATCCTCACGCCGAACGAGTTCGTCGGCGGGATCATGGAGCTGTGCCAGTCGCGGCGAGGAGCGCTGCAGGGCATGGACTACCTGTCCGAGGACCGCGTCGAGATGCGCTACACGCTCCCGCTCGCCGAGATCGTCTTCGACTTCTTCGACCAGCTGAAGTCGAAGACCCGCGGGTACGCCTCGCTCGACTACGAGACGACCGGCGACGCGCCCGCCGACCTCGTCAAGGTCGACATCCTGCTGCAGGGCGAGACGGTCGACGCGTTCAGCGCCATCGTGCACAAGGACAAGGCGTACTCCTACGGCGTGATGATGGCCGGCAAGCTCAAGGACCTCATCCCGCGTCAGCAGTTCGAGGTGCCGATCCAGGCCGCGGTGGGGTCGCGGATCATCGCGCGCGAGACCGTCCGCGCGATGCGCAAGGACGTGCTCGCCAAGTGCTACGGCGGTGACATCTCGCGCAAGCGCAAGCTGCTCGAGAAGCAGAAGGAGGGCAAGAAGCGCATGAAGACGATCGGTCGCGTCGACGTGCCGCAGGAGGCCTTCATCGCCGCGCTGTCCTCCGACGCCCCGACCGGCAAGGACGCCAAGGACGCGAAGAGGTGAGGCTGCCCGACGGCGAGGACGCGCCGTCGGACGGCACGCTTCCTTCCGCGGTGGTCCAGGGGGCGGCGGAGCGCGCGTTCGGGGTCTACCTGCACGTCCCGTTCTGCGCCGTGCGGTGTGGATACTGCGACTTCAACACCTACACGGCGCTGGAGCTCGCCCGCCCCGGCGAGCAGCTCGTCGGCGCGAGCCAGGACACCTACGCCCAGGCCGCATGCGCCGAGATCGCCTTCGCCGACGCCGCACTGCGGGCGTCGGGCGTGCCGCGCCGCACGGTGGAGACCGTCTTCGTCGGCGGGGGGACGCCCACCCTGCTGCCCGCGGCCGACCTCGCGGCGATGCTCCAGGCGGTACGGGACACCTGGGGCCTCACCCCGGACGCGGAGGTGACCACCGAGGCCAACCCGGACTCGGTCACGCCGGACGCCCTGCGTGCACTGGCCCGGGCGGGCTTCACCCGCATCTCGTTCGGCATGCAGTCCGCCGTGCCGCACGTGCTCGCCACGCTCGACCGCACCCACGATCCCGAGCGGGTGCCCGATGCGGTGCGCTGGGCGCGCGAGGCGGGCCTGGGGGTGTCGGTGGACCTCATCTACGGCACACCGGGGGAGTCCCTCGCGGACTGGGCCACGAGCCTCGCGGCCGCCGTCGCGCTCGAGCCGGACCACGTGTCGGCCTACGCGCTCACCGTGGAGGAGGGCACCGCGCTGCACCGCCGCGTGGCGCGGGGTGAGCTGCCCGCCCCCACCGACGACGATGAGGCCGCGAAGTACGAGCTCGCCGACGCCGTGCTCGCTGGGGCGGGCTACGACTGGTACGAGATCAGCAACTGGGCCCGCACGCCCGCCGACCGGTGCCGGCACAACGTCGCCTACTGGCGCAACCAGGACTGGTGGGGCATCGGCCCGGGCGCGCACAGCCATGTCGGCGGGACGCGGTGGTGGAACATCAAGCACCCGCGGGCGTACGCGGCGCGGATCGCCGCCGGCGTCTCGCCGGCCGCCGCGCGCGAGGTGCTCGACGGCGAGGCTCGCCTGCTCGAGGACGTCCTCCTCGGGACGCGGCTGGTCGAGGGGTATCCGGTCAGCGCACTCTCGCGGCAGGCGGTCGAGGGCCTGGTTGCCGACGGCCTCGCCGTCCGCACCGACGCCGACCGGCTCGTGCTCACGCTGCGTGGACGCCTGCTCGCCGACACCGTGGTGCACCGCCTGACCTGAGCCGTGCCCGTGCGATCGCGTGACCGGGAGCCGGGTCTCGGGTGGCCGGGTGCATGGGACTGCCGGGCGCCTGCTTGACACTCCTGGGGCGTACCGCTTCGCTGACAGGTGCGGTGACCGCCGCCCGCGTGGACACGGCTGCTCGAGGGCCGTAGCGCACGACAGATCGAGAGGACGTCATCGATGAGCGAGCCCAACGCTCCAGAGGAGAAGAAGCCCACCGCGCCGGACGGTGAGGGTTCGACGCCCGCGCCCCCGCCGCCTGCGTGGGGTGGCACCGAGGGCGACTCGCCCGCGCCGACCACCCCGCCGGCGCCGTCCGCCCCCGCGCCGTCCGCGCCGTCCGCCCCGAGCTGGGGCGCCACGCCGTCGGACACCCCGCCGCCCAGCGCGCCGCCCGCGTACGGCAGCCAGACGCCGCCGTCGCCGTACGGCGCACCCAGCGCGCCCACGCCGCCGCCCGCGTACGGTGCGCCGAGCCAGCCGACGCCGCCGTCGCCCTACGGTGCGCCGAGCCAGCCGACGCCGCCCTACGGTGCGCCCCCGCAGCCGTCGAGTGCCTACCCGCAGTCCTCCGACGCGGGCTACACGCCCCCGCCGGGTTCGGGCGGCTTCCCGACGCCGCCGCCGGCCCCCGAGTACGGGTACGGCTCCCAGCAGGCCGGCTACGCCGGCGGCTACCAGCAGCCCGCCGACATCGGCAGCGCGCTGGGCTGGGGCTGGAAGAAGTTCGGCCAGAACGCCGGCGTGCTCATCGGCTCGCACGTCCTGTGGTACCTGGTGATCATCGCGATCGCGCTCGTCGGGTTCGCCGTCGCGGGCCTGTTCGGCACCACGCGCTACAACACGTCCGACGGCGTGAACGTCGCCGCCGCGTTCGGCGTCTTCGGCTCGATCGTCCTGTACTTCTTCGTCTTCGCGGCCGTCTTCCTCGCCCAGATCGGCCTCATCAACGGCTACCTCACGATCGCGGACGGTCAGCGCGCGGCGCTCGGGACGTTCTTCACGTTCCGCAACATCGGGGCCGCGCTGCTCGCGGTGCTGCTGATCGCGGTGGTGTCCGCCGTGCTCTCGATCGTCCCGGTGATCGGTTCGATCGCCGTCGCGTTCTTCACGGTCTTCGCGCTGTACTTCGTGGTCGACCGCAACCAGGACGCGATCTCCGGGATCCGGTCCGCCGCCACGCTGGCGATCCAGAACCCCGCGCAGACGCTGCTGCTCATCGTCGTGACCTACCTGCTCAACGTGGTCGGTGCGCTCGTGTGCGGCGTCGGCCTGCTCGTCACGGTGCCGCTCGCCGGCCTTGCCACGGTGTACCTGTACCGCCGCCTGTCCGGCGGCCAGGTCGCCGCAGCCTGAGCCGGCGACCGCCCCCGGTCACACGAACGAACGCCGGTCCCGCATCGCGGGGCCGGCGTTCGGCGTTCAGTGAGCCGTGACGAAGTCGACGAGCTCCTCGACCCGGCCGAGCAGCGCGGGGGAGAGGTCGCGGTAGTCGCGCACTCGCCCGAGGATGCGGGCCCAGCCGCGCGCGACGTCGGCCTGGGTCGCGTGGGGCCAGCCCAGGGCGGTGAGCGTGCCCACCTTGATGTCCGTGCCGCGCGGTACGTGGGGCCACGCCGTGAGACCCACGCGGTCGGGGTTCACCGCCTGCCAGACGTCGACGTACGGGTGGCCCAGCACGAGGACGTGGGCGGCCCGCCCGCCGAGCGCCCGCAGGGTGTCGTCGGCGAGCCGACGCTCCTTCGACCCCGGGACGAGGTGGTCCAGGAGCACGCCGGCCCGGCGCTCGGGGCCCGGGGCGAAGTCGGTGAGCACCTCGCAGAGGTGATCCGCGCCGTCGAGCATCTCCACGACGACGCCCTCGAGGCGCAGGTCCTCGCCCCAGACGCGCTCGACGAGCTCGGCGTCGTGCTTGCCCTCCACCCAGATCCGCGAGGCGCGCGCCACGCGAGCGCGAGCACCGGCGACGGCGAGCGAGCCGGACGCGGTCCGCGCCGGTCCGGTCGCGCCCCCGGCGCCCGCGGGGCGCGGCGGACGGACGAGGCGCACCGGCGCGCCGTCCACCCAGAACCCCGCGCCGAGCGGGAACGAGCGCTGGGCGCCACGGCGGTCCTCCAGCACGACGACGTCCCCGCCGTTGGTGCGCTCGACGCGCAGCACGGCGCCCACGTACCCGGTCGTGACGTCCTCGACCACGAGGCCGGCGACGGCGGGCTCGTCCCGGGTGACCTTCCGGCTGCCCGTGCGCACCCGGGGGTCGCGCACGCGGTCGGGGGCGTCGGCGGCGAGCACGTCGGCGGCGTAGAGGTCGGGTCGGAGCGGGTCGCGCGAGGGCACCCGCGGACCATACCGGCGTAGGATTAGCACTCTGGCACGTCGAGTGCCACGGCGGCGCGGGCTGCGTCGCGTGCGGTGAGCGGACCTGGGAGGGGACGATGGCAGCGGATCGGCGCCTGGACGTGCTGCGCGCCATCGTGTCCGACTACGTCGAGACGCGGGAGCCGGTCGGCTCGCGCACGCTCGTCGAGCGGCACCAGCTCGGCGTGTCGCCGGCCACCATCCGCAACGACATGGCGGCGCTGGAGGAGGCCGGCTACATTGCGCAGCCGCACACCTCCGCGGGCCGCATCCCCACCGACGCTGGCTACCGCGTGTTCGTGGACCACCTCGCGTCGCTGCGCCCCCTCCAGCCGCCCGAGCGCCGGGCCATCGAGTCCTTCCTCAGCGCCTCGGTCGACCTCGACGACGCCGTGAGCCGCACGGTGCGCCTGCTCGCGCAGCTCACGCACCAGGTCGCCGTCGTGCAGTACCCGTCGCTGCGCCGCTCGGCGCTGCGCCACCTCGAGCTCGTGCCGCTCGGCGCGGACCGGATGCTGGTCGTGATGATCACCGACAGCGGCCGGGTCGAGCAGCGCACCCTCACCGTCCCGTCCGCAGGCGCCGCGCACGACGCGACCGCCACGACCGCGCTCGACGAGGGCGTCGTCGCCGACCTGCGGGCGAGGCTCAACGCGGCCGCCGCCGGTCGGCGGATGCCGCAGCTCGCCGTCGCGCTCGCCGCGGTGGGGGACGAGGTCGAGCCGCGCCTCGCGCCGCTGGTCGAGGCACTCGCCGCGGTGGTGGGCGAGACGCTCCTGGAGGAGGTCGAGGACCGCATCGTCATGGCCGGCACGGCCAACCTCGCGCGGTCGGGCTTCGACTTCGCGCACACGATCTCGCCGGTGCTCGAGGCGCTCGAGGAGCAGGTCGTCCTCATGCGCCTGCTCGCCGAGATGGCCGCGGACGCCGACGCGCTGCGCCAGGAGCACGGCGAGGTCGCGGTCCGGATCGGCGCGGAGAACCGGCACACCGGGCTCGCGGAGACGTCTGTCGTTGCCGCGCCGTACGGTGGGGAGGGCAGCGGGGACGCGCTGGCGTTCCTCGGCGTCCTCGGACCGACCCGGATGGACTACCCGGGAACCATGGCGGCCGTCCGGGCCGTCGCGCGGTACCTCTCGCGCATCGTCACGCCGTGACCGGCGCGACCCACGCCTTTCGTCCCAGCACTGACCACCCAGATCCCCGAACGAGGATGAACCACCCACGTGACTGACTACTACGAGGTCCTCGGCGTCTCGCGTGACGCGTCCACGGACGAGATCAAGCGCGCCTACCGCAAGCTCGCCCGGCAGCACCACCCCGACATCGCGGGTGAGGCCGGCGCGGAGCGGTTCAAGGAGGTCACGGCCGCGCACGAGGTGCTGTCGGACCCGGACAAGCGCGCGATGTACGACGCGGGCGGCGGCCCCGGCGGCGCCGGTGCGGGGGCCTTCGGGTTCTCCGACATCTTCGAGACGTTCTTCGGCGCGGCCGCCGGCGGCAGCGCACGCGGCCCCGTGCCGCGCGCCCGCCGAGGGCAGGACGCGCTCGTGCGGCTCGACCTCGAGCTGGCCGAGGAGGCGTTCGGCGCGCGCAAGGAGATCACGGTCGAGACCGCCGTGGTGTGCGGCACGTGCCACGGCTCCTGCGCGCGGCCCGGCACCTCGCCCCGCCCCTGTCAGGTGTGCGGCGGCCGCGGATCGGTGCAGCGCGTCGCGCGCTCGTTCCTCGGCAACGTCATGACCCAGGCGCGCTGCGACGCGTGCCAGGGCTTCGGCTCGACGATCCCCGAGCCGTGTCCCGAGTGCTCCGGCGAGGGGCGCGTGCGCACCCGCCGCACCATCACCGTGGACGTGCCCGCCGGCGTCGAGAACGGCACGCGGATCAAGCTCGTCGGGCACGGCGAGGTCGGCCCCGGCGGCGGCCCCGCCGGCGACCTCTACGTCGAGATCCGCGAGCACCCCCACCCCGTCTTCACCCGTCGGGGGGACGACCTGCACTGCACCACCTCCCTGCCGATGACCGCGGCCGCCCTCGGCACGGTCGTCTCGCTCGACACGCTCGACGGCGAGCAGGAGGTCGACATCGCACCCGGCACCCAGGGTGACCACGTCATCACCCTGCGCGGCAAGGGCATGGGCCGGCTGCGCGGCCACGGGCGCGGTGACCTGCACGTCCACCTCGACGTCCAGGTGCCGACGCGCCTCGACGAGCGGCAGGAGGAGCTGCTGCGCGAGCTCGCCGCGCTGCGCGGCGAGGAGCAGCCGCAGGCGCGGCTCGCGCCGGTCGGGGCCGGGATGTTCTCCCGACTGCGGGACAAGCTGGCGGGTCGCTCATGACGGTCGCCCACCAGGTCACGGTCCCCGACGACGTCGACATGCGCTCGCTGCTGGGCCCGCGCGACGAGGTGCTGCGCGCGTTGGAGCGGGGGTTCCCCGACCTCACGGTGCACGTGCTCGGCAGCGTCGTCACCCTGGAGGGCGAGCCCGCCGACGTGTCCCTGGCCGAGCGACTCGTGGACGAGCTCGCCCAGGTCTCGCGCGCGTCCCAGCCGCTCACGGCCGACGCCGTCGAGCGCGCCATCGCGATGCTGCGCTCGCCCGCGCCGACGTCGCCCGCGAGCGTCCTGACGATGAACATCCTGTCCTCGCGCGGCCGCACGATCCGGCCCAAGACCGTGGGGCAGAAGGAGTACGTCGAGGCGATCGACCGCAACACCGTGACGTTCGGCATCGGCCCGGCCGGCACGGGCAAGACCTACCTCGCGATGGCGAAGGCCGTGCAGGCACTGCAGGCCAAGCAGGTCGCGCGGATCCTGCTCACCCGCCCCGCCGTGGAGGCGGGCGAGCGGCTCGGGTTCCTGCCGGGCACGCTCAACGACAAGATCGACCCCTACCTGCGGCCGCTCTACGACGCGCTGCACGACATGGTCGACCCGGACTCCATCCCGCGGCTCATGGCCTCGGGCACGATCGAGGTCGCCCCGCTGGCCTACATGAGGGGCCGGACCCTCAACGACGCGTTCATCGTGCTCGACGAGGCGCAGAACACCTCGCCCGAGCAGATGAAGATGTTCCTCACCCGCCTCGGGTTCGGCTCGCGGATGGTGGTGACGGGCGACGTCACCCAGGTCGACCTGCCCGGAGGCACGCAGTCCGGCCTGCGCGTGGTCTCGGAGATCCTGCACGACATCGACGACATCGCGTTCTGCCGGCTCACCTCCGCCGACGTCGTGCGCCACCGCCTCGTCGGCGAGATCATCGACGCCTACGCGAAGTGGGACGACGTCGCGCGCGGGGGCGAACGTCCCGTGCGCCGCGAGGGCGCCGACCACCCGCGCGGCGACCGCCGCGGCAGGAGGACACCGTGAGCACCGAGATCACCAACGAGTCCGCCCACGAGATCGACGAGCTCGAGTTCGCCGCGCTCGCGCGGTACGTGCTCGACCAGATGCACGTGCACCCCCAGGCCGAGCTGTCGGTCATCTTCGTCGACGTCCCGGCCATGACCGAGCTGCACGTGCGCTGGATGGACGAGCCCGGCCCGACCGACGTGATGTCCTTCCCCATGGACGAGCTGCGCCCCGGCACCGAGGGTGAGCCGTCCGATCCCGGGATCCTCGGCGACATCGTCGTGTGTCCCGAGGTCGCCACCGCGCAGGCCCGCGAGGCCGGCCACTCGGCGCAGGAGGAGATGCTCCTGCTCGTGACGCACGGCATCCTGCACCTGCTCGGCTTCGACCACGCCGAGGAGGAGGAGCGCACCGAGATGTTCGACCTGCAGCGCCGCCTCCTGCTCACGTTCCTGGCGAGTCGGTGAGGCCGGCATGACGCTCGACTACCACCGCCCCGAGCACCCGGAGACCTACCGGGCCGGCTTCGCGTGCATCGTCGGGCGCCCCAACGCGGGCAAGTCCACGCTCGTCAACGCGCTCGTCGGCACGAAGGTCGCGATCACGTCCGGGCGGCCCCAGACCACCCGGCACACGATCCGCGGCATCGTGCACCGCGAGGACGCCCAGCTCGTGCTCGTGGACACCCCGGGCCTGCACCGACCGCGGACACTGCTCGGCACGCGCCTCAACGACCTCGTGCTGGGCACGCTCGCCGAGGTCGACGTCGTCGGTTTCTGCATGCCCGCGGACCAGAAGGTCGGGCCCGGCGACGAGTTCATCGCGCGCATGCTCACCGACGTGCGCACGCCGGTGGTCGCCCTCGCCACCAAGGCTCACACCGTGCCGCAGCCGCGCCTGGTGGAGCATCTCATCGCGATCGAGCAGCTGGGCGAGAGCTTCGGCGGCTTCGCAGACATCGTGCCGGTGAGCTCGCTCGAGGACTACCAGGTCGACGTGGTGGCGGACGTGCTGTGCTCGCACCTGCCGGTGAGCCCGCCGCTCTACCCCCAGGGCGAGCTCACGGACGAACCCGAGAACGTCATGATCGCCGAGCTCGTCCGCGAGGCCGCCCTCGAGGGCGTGCGCGACGAGCTGCCGCACTCCCTCGCCGTGGTGGTCGAGGAGATCGAGACCCGCCCGCGCCGCCCGAATGCGCGCCCGGAGGACCTCGACCTGCTCGACGTGCACGTCACCGTCTTCGTGGAGCGCGACTCGCAGAAGGCCATCGTGATCGGGCGCAAGGGCGCCCGCCTGCGCGAGGTCGGCACGCGTGCGCGCGAGGGCATCGAGGCCCTGCTCGGGGCACGGGTGTATCTCGACCTGCACGTCAAGGTCGCCAAGGACTGGCAGCGCGACCCCAAGCAGCTGCAGCGACTGGGGTTCTAGTGCCAGCTCGACCCGGTGGCGCACCGGTCGACGCCCGCGCGGACGGCGCGTCGGCGCACGACGGCGCAGCGCGCGACGGCGAGCCCGCCTCGGTCGGTCACCCCGCCTCGGGCGCAGTGGGCGACGGCGCAGCGCGCGACGGCGAGCCGGGTGCCGATCGGCGAGCGGTCCGCACGCGCCCGGCCTGGGTGCGTGTCGCGGTAGCGACCGTCGTCGCGGTGCTGCTGTTCGCCGTCGTGGGCTTCGCGGCCGGACCGCGGTGGGACCCCGAGCTCGTGACGACGTCGGTGGTGCCCGAGACCGCCTCGGTCGCGGTCGACGGGAGCAGCGCGGAGGCGACGCTCGGGCGGTACGACACGACGAGCAAGCTCGTCGACGTCGAGCTCGACGGCGCCACCACGCAGGTGCTCGTCGTCGAGCCCGTCGGGCTCACGGAGCCGGCGCCCGCCGTCGTCTTCCTGCACGGCGCCGGGACGGGCCTGGCCGAGTCGTTCTCGGCGCACGCCCAGGCGCTCGCGAGCGCGGGCGTGGTCGCCGTGTCCCCGAGCAAGCGCCTGGACACCTACTCGACGGCGCAGCGCGACTACGTCGCGATGGCCGCGGACTACGAGCGCAGCGTCGCGTACGCGCGCACCCTGCCCTCGGTCGACCCGGACCGCGTCGGGCTCTACGCGGAGAGCGAGGGGACGTGGATCGCCCCCGTCCTGGCGGACGAGGACCCCGACGTCGCGTTCGTCATGCTCGTCAGCGCGCCGGTCGTGACGCCGCGCGAGCAGGCGGCGTTCGCCGTCGACGCCTACCTGCGCAACGTCGGCGTGCCCGCGCCGCTGCTGCGGGCGATCCCGCGCGCGACCGGCGCCCACCTGCCCGGCGGCATCCTCGCTTACGCGGACTTCGACGTGCTGCCCTACCTCACGACGATGACCCAGCCCACGTTCATGGCGTACGGCACGCAGGACGCGTCGATGCCCACCGTGCAGGGGCCGCAGATCGTGGCGGGCGCGCTGCCCGAGGGTGCCGACCAGCTGCTCGTGCGGTACTACGCCGGCGCGAACCACGGCATCCGGGTCGGCTCGTCGACCGATGCCGTGGTACCGGACTTCCTTGCCGGCGTCGCGGCCTTCGCGCTCGACCCGGCGGGTGCGCTCGCCGCCGGGCCGACCGTGGCCGGGGCGACCCCGGTCCAGGTCCACCTCGCGAACGCCGTGCCCCAGCCGCGCTGGTTCGCCGACGGCGAGATGCTCCTGCGGGTCCCCGCGATCTCGATGACGGTGCTCGTGGGCGGGTATCTCCTGCTGCTCGGCGCCGCGCTGGTGCGGACGGTGGCGCGACGGCGAGCGCGTGCGTCCGCCTCGACCGGGGCGCCGAGGCCGCCGGTGCGCATCCCGGCCACGCTGGGCCGACGGGCGGTGGGCTACAGCCTGGCGGGGCTGTTTGTCGTCGTGCTGCTCATCGCGTACGTCGTCGTCGTCGCGCAGCTCGCGCTCAACTACCGCACGAACGCGGCGATGGTCTGGGGCGGCTGGGTGGTGCTGCAGCTGTCCGCCGTCGGCGCAGCGCTGCTCGGCGTGCTCGCGGTGCGCGACCTGCTCCGGGCCCGCCGGGCCTGGCGCGCCCACCGCTCCGCGGTGCGCCTCGCCGGCGAGCGGCCGCCGCTGGTGGCGCGTGGCGCGCGCGGCGCGGTCGCCCTGCTCGGCGTCGTCGGCGCGTGGGCGGTGGCTCTGGGCACGACCGGCCTGCTCGTCGTCGCCGCGTACTGGGGGGCGTTCTCGCCGCTGTCGTGACGGGTGGGGCGGACGCGCGCGACGGGCGTGCGGCGACGTGGGCTAGGGTGGCGAGCGTGCGACTGTCGGCGCTCCTCCTTCGGTGCCGCGACGAGGTCCTGTAACGGCCGGACCCTCGTTGCGGCGACCGTCATGCGCCCGGCCGGCCCACAGCCCAGCACAGAGGACGTCATGAACCAGCGCAGCACCGTCGACACCAGCATCAGCAACGTTCCCGCCCGGCCCGCCGCGAGCCCCATGCCGCTGGCGAAGTACCGGCCCTTCCACGAGGTCAACGGCATCGACCTGCCGGACCGCACGTGGCCCGCCAAGCGGATCACCGTCGCCCCCCGGTGGCTGTCCACCGACCTGCGGGACGGCAACCAGGCCCTCATCGAGCCGATGGACCCCGCCCGCAAGCACCGCATGTTCGAGCTCCTCGTCCGGATGGGCTACAAGGAGATCGAGGTCGGGTTTCCGGCCGCGAGCCAGACCGACTTCGACTTCGTGCGCTCCCTCATCGAGACGGACGTGATCCCCGACGACGTGACGATCTCGGTCCTCACGCAGGCGCGCACCGACCTCATCGAGCGCACGGTCTCCTCGCTCGTCGGTGCGCACCACGCCACGGTGCACCTGTACAACGCGACCGCGCCCGTCTTCCGCGACGTGGTGTTCCGCAAGGACCGCGCGGGCACCAAGGAGATCGCGGTGTCCGGGACGCGCGACGTCATGGACTACTACGAGAAGTACCTGGACTCCTCCGACACGGTGCTGGGGTACGAGTACAGCCCGGAGATCTTCATCGACACCGAGCTGGAGTTCGCGCTCGAGGTGTGCGAGTCCGTCATGGACGTGTGGGAGCCCGCGGCCGGCCGCGAGATCGTCCTCAACCTGCCGGCGACGATCGAGCGCGCGACGCCCAACGTGTACGCGGACCAGATCGAGTGGATGAGCCGGCACCTGTCCCGCCGGGAGAGCGTGTGCCTGTCGGTGCACCCGCACAACGACCGCGGTACGGCCGTCGCCTCCGCCGAGCTCGCCGTGATGGCCGGCGCGGACCGGGTCGAGGGCTGCCTGTTCGGCCAGGGCGAGCGGACCGGGAACGTCGACCTCGTCACCCTGGGGATGAACCTGGTCTCGCAGGGCGTCGACGCGGGGATCGACTTCTCCGACATCGACGACGTGCGCCGCACCGTCGAGTTCTGCACGCAGATGGACGTCCACCCGCGTCACCCCTACGGCGGCGACCTCGTCTACACCGCGTTCTCCGGCTCGCACCAGGACGCGATCCGCAAGGGCCTGACGAAGCGGGACGCCGACGTCGAGGCGGCCGGCGGCGACGAGCTCGCCGTCGCGTGGGCCGTGCCGTACCTGCCGGTCGACCCGCGGGACGTCGGCCGCACGTACGAGGCGGTCATCCGCGTCAACAGCCAGTCCGGCAAGGGCGGTATCGCGTACCTCATGTCGACCGAGCGGCACCTGGACCTGCCGCGCCGCCTGCAGATCGAGTTCTCCCGGATCGTGCAGGAGCACACCGACAGCCGCGGCGGCGAGTTCACCGCGGACGACCTGTGGCGCATCTTCGTCGACGAGTATCTGCCCGCCCCCGCCGACTCCGAGCTGGAGCCGTGGGGCCGGTTCGCGCTGCGGTCCACCCGCCTCACCTCGGCCGGCGACGGCAGCGACGAGGAGCTCGTGGTCACGCTCGTGGACGACGGCGAGGAGCACGTCATCACGGCGCGCGGCAACGGCCCGATCGACGCGTTCGCGGCCGCGCTCGCGACGCGCGGGGTCGAGGTCGCGGTGATCGACTACGCCGAGCACGCGCTCGCCCAGGGCGAGGACGCCTCGGCCGCCTCGTACATCGAGGCCGAGGTCGACGGTCAGGTGCTGTGGGGCGTGGGCATCGACCCGTCGATCACGACGGCGTCGTTCAAGGCGATCGTGTCGGCGGTCAACCGCGCGGTGCGCTGAGCGGCGGCGTGCTCGCGGCCGCGCGCGTGGCTGCCGGACACCGGGTGCCGGATGCCGACGGTGGTGACGCCGTCGGCGTCCGGCGGGCCGCGGTGCATCGGGGCGTGATCGCGGTGCATCGGGGCGTGATCGCGGAGCGTCGGCGGGGCAGGCGGGCGATGTCGGTGGGCTGGGGGATGATGCTGCGGTGAGTCGGACCTATCGCGACGAGGCCGTGGTGCTGCGCACCCACGACCTGGGCGAGGCGGACCGCATCGTCACCCTGCTGACCCGTGGTTCCGGGCAGGTGCGCGCCGTCGCCAAGGGCGTGCGGCGCACCTCGAGCAAGTTCGGGGCGCGGCTGGAGCCCTTCGGCGTGGTCGACGTGCAGCTGCACCTGGGTCGCTCGCTCGACGTCGTGACCCAGGCCGACACGCTCGCCCCGCACGGTCGCTCGATCATGGCCGACTACAGCCTCTTCACGACGGCGACGGCGATGGTCGAGACCGCGGCGCGCCTCACCGAGGTGGAGCGCGAGCCGGCCACGCAGCAGTACCTGCTGCTCGCGGGTGCGCTGCGGGCGCTGGCCGAGCGGGCCCACGCGGCCACCCTCGTGCTGGACTCCTACCTCCTGCGGGCGCTCGCCGTCGCCGGCTGGGCCCCGAGCTTCGCCGAGTGCGCGCGCTGCTCCCGGCCCGGTCCGCACCGCGCCTTCTCCGCCCCGATGGGCGGCGCGGTGTGCGGCGGCTGCCGCCCGCCCGGCGCCGCCGCGCCGGCCGAGGAGACGTTCGCGCTGCTCGGTGCCCTGCTCGCGGGGGACTGGGCGGTGGCCGACCGCAGCGACGACCGGCACCGGCGCGAGTCCAGCGGACTCGTCGCGGTGTACCTGCAGTGGCACCTGGAGCGCCAGCTGCGCTCGCTGCGGCACGTGGACCGGACCGGCGCGGCGCGCGTGGACCGCACGCTCGACCCCGCGGTCGCGATCATCGGGCGGACGGCGTGAGGCTGCGCCGCCGGCCCGTGGTGTGGGAGCCGCACGAGCCCAGCCCGCCGTTCGAGCATCCCTCCGGCGAGCGCCCGCCCGTGCTTCCCGAGGGTGTCGTCCCGCGGCACGTCGCCCTCGTCATGGACGGCAACGGGCGCTGGGCCAACGCGCGTGGGCTCACGCGCACCGAGGGTCACGCGGCGGGCGAGCAGGTGCTGCTGGACGTGGTGGCCGGCGCGATCGAGATCGGTGTCACGCACGTGAGCGCGTACGCGTTCTCCACCGAGAACTGGAAGCGCAGCCCCGAGGAGGTGCGCTTCCTCATGGGGTTCAACCGCGACGTGCTGCGGCGCCGGCGCGACGAGATGAACGACTGGGGCGTCCGGGTGCGCTGGGCGGGGCGTCGGCCGCGGCTGTGGCGCAGCGTCATCACCGAGCTCGAGACCGCCGAGCAGCTCACGGCCGGGAACACCACGTGCACCCTCACGATGTGCGTCAACTACGGCGGGCGCGCCGAGATCGTCGACGCCGTGCGCGCGATCGGGCACGAGGTCGCGGCCGGCCGGCTCGATCCCGAGCATGTCACCGAGCGCACCGTGGCGCGGTATCTCGACGAGCCCGACATGCCGGACGTCGACCTGTTCATCCGCACGGGCGGTGAGCAGCGCGCGTCGAACTTCCTGCTCTGGCAGGCGGCCTACGCCGAGTTCGTGTTCCTCGACAAGCCGTGGCCCGACGTCGACCGGCGCGACCTGTGGCGCGCCGTCGAGCAGTACGCGCGGCGCGATCGCCGCTACGGCGCCGCGGTGGACCGCCCGACCGCCGCGAGACCCGACGAGCACGCCGACGGCGAACCCGCGCACGAGCGGTGAGACCGCCCTCGACCGGTGAGACACCGACCCGGGCGACCGCGCGGTGTCGCAGGTCGCGGCTAGCCTCCGGAGCATGACGCTCGCGATCGGCATGATCACCGTGGACTCCACCGACCCCGTCCCGCTGGCGCACTGGTGGGCGCGGGTGCTCGAGGGCGAGGTGGTCGCCGAGAACGAGGGCTGGTTCGTCGTGGTCACCACCCCGGCCGGCACGCTGGGCTTCCAGCGCGTCGACGCCGTGACGCCGGGGAAGAACAAGGTGCACCTCGACCTCACGACGCACGAGGACCTCGCGCTCGTCGCCGGCGGTCTGCTGGCCGCCGGCGCCACGCTCGTCGGTGAACGGGCCGAGGGCGCCGCGCGCTGGTTCACGCTGGCGGACCCGCAGGGCAACGAGTTCTGCGTCGCCCACGAGGGCTGACGCCGCGGACCGCGCGCCGGGTCAGCGACGCGTCACTCCGCCGCGGCCGACCCCTGCGCCGGTACGGCCTCGGCCAGGGCGTCCCGCGCGCGGGAGCGGCGCCGCAGCACGACCAGCACGGCGATCGCCGCGAGGATCGCGACCACGCCCGCGACGCCCCACGGCGAGCCGGCCGCGGCCGCCACGACGGCGAGGAACACCCCGAGCCCGACCGTCGCGTAGATGAGCGCCCACGCCACGCAGCCGGGCAGCATGAAGAGCGTGTAGCGCAGCCACGGCATCCGCACGAGGCCGGCCGCGGCGTTGACCACGGTCTGCAGGCCCACGGTGAAGAACGACAGCGTCACCGCGATCGGACCCCAGCGGTGCAGCAGCGCGATCGCGCGCACCATCGCCGGCCCCTCGCTCAGCCGACGCACCCGCTCGCTCCGGGTGACCCCCGCGGCCACGCCCCGGCCGACCCAGTACGTGCCCTGGGCGCGGCACAGCACGATGACGAACAGCGCGAGCACGACGAGCGGGAACGGGAACCCGTCCAGCCCGTACGCGGCCACCACCGACTCCTGCGCCGGCGCCTCGGCGAGCAGCGTCACCGCGCGTCCGCGCTGCGCGACCCGCACCGCGCGCACAGGCCGAAGAGCTCGACCGTGTGCTCGACGTCGGTGAACCCGTGCGCTCGGGCGATGCCGCCGGCCCACGCCTCCACGGCCGCGGCGTCGAGCTCCACCGTGGTGCCGCAGGACCGGCACACGAGGTGGTGGTGGTGCGCCTCCGCCTCGCAGCGGCGGTAGCGCAGCTCGCCGTCGGGCCCGCGCACGGAGTCGACCTCGCCGAGGTCGGTGAGCACCTGCAGGGTGCGGTACACCGTGGCGAGCGCGACCCGCTCGCCCCGGTCGTGCAGCATCCGGTGCAGGTCCTGCGCGCTGTGGAAGTCGGGCACGCCGTCGAGCAGGTCGGCGACGGCGGTGCGCTGCCGCGTCGTGCGTGGCACGTGGACGCTCCTTCCGTCGGTCCTCAGGGGGTGACGATGACGTCGTCGGGGACGTCGAGGTGCGGGTCCCCGGGTGCGCGGTGGCGCAGGAGCCCCCGCACCAGCGCCACGCCAGCGTAGACGGCGATCGCGAGACACACGATGACGGCGCCGGGGGAGAGCGGGTACAGGTACGTGATGACGAGCCCGAGCACGCACACGCCCACCCCGACCCCCATCGCGGTCCGCATCGTCGAGCGGAACGACAGTGCGACGAGCTGCGCGACGGCGACCGGCACGATCATCACGGCGCTCACCAGCAGGAGGCCCACGACGCGCATGGCGACCGTCACCGTGAGCGCCGCGAGCACCGCGATGACGAGGTTGAGGCCGCGCACCGGCAGGCCGAGCGAGCGTGCGTACTCCTCGTCCTGGGAGACCGCGAACAGCGCCGGACGCAGGCCGAGCCCGACGACGAGCACCACGACGCCGAGGACGGCGATCGTGACGAGGTCGGTCTGGCTCACCGTGGCGATGGAGCCGAACAAGTAACCCATGAGGTTCGCCGTCGTGCCGCCCGCGAGCCCGATGAGCAGGACGCCGCCCGCGATGCCGCCGTAGAAGAGCAGCGCGAGCGCGATGTCGCCGCTCGTGCGGCCGCGCTCGCGGAGCACGTCGATCCCGATGGCGCCGAGCACGGCGGCGACGACGGCGCCCGGCACCGCGAGCACGTCGTAGGGCGTGAGGTCGAGCGCGTTGCCGACGAGCCAGCCGGCCGCCACGCCCGTGAGGGCGACGTGCCCGATGCCGTCGCCCAGCAGGGAGAGCCGGCGCTGCACGAGGTAGGTGCCCATGACGGGCGCGGCGAGGCCGACGACGACCGCGGCGATCAGGGCGCGCTGCATGAGGGGGCTGGCGAGCATGTCCGTCAGCGTGGTCACGGCAGGCCTCCCGGTTCGACGCGCAGGGCGTGCGCGCGGTGCTGCCCGTCGGCGCCCTCGTCGGGCGCGTGGGCGTGCTGGTGGTGGTGCTCGGCGTCGTCGTTGCCGGGTGCGGCGGGCGGTGGCGGGCCGTCGTGCACCACGCGGCCGTGCCGCAGCACGACGGTCCGGCTGATGAGCGGTGCGAGCGGGCCGGTCTCGTGCAGCACCACGAGCACCGTGACGCCGCGGTCGCGCAGGCGCGCCATCGTCGTCGCGAACGCCGTCTGGCTGGCCGAGTCGACGCCTGCGAGCGGCTCGTCGAGGACGAGCAGCTCGGGGTCGCGCACGAGGGCCCGCGCGATGAGGACGCGCTGCTGCTGGCCACCGGACAGGGTCGCGACGGCGGAGCGCGCCCGGTCGGCGAGGCCCACCTGCTCGAGGGCGTGCCGCACGCGGTCGGCGCCGTCCGGCGTGCGCCGGAACCCGACGCCCGTGAGCAGACCCGACGCCACGACCTCGGCGACCGTCGCCGGCACGCCGGCGCTCGCCGTCGAGCGCTGCGGGACGTACCCGGCGCGGTGCCACGGCACGTGGCGGCGCTCGGTGAGGTCGACGCCGAACAGCCGCACCCGCCCCGCGGTGGCGGGCAGCACGCCGACGACGGTGCGCACGAGCGTGGACTTGCCCGACCCGTTCGCGCCGAGCAGCGCGACGAACTCGCCGGGTCGGACGGCGAACGTCACGTCCCGCAGGATCCGGGAGGCGCCGATCGCCACGTCGAGCTGGGACACGTCGAGGACCGGCGCGGCGGCCGGGTCGTCACCGGCCGGAGGGCAGTCCTGCTGACTCACGCGCAGTCCAGGGCGGTGCGCAGCGCCTCGAGGTTGGCGGTCATGACCGCAAGGTAGTCCTCGCCGGCGCTGTCCTTGGTGAGCGTCTCGACCGGGTCGAGGACCGCCGTCGTGATGCCGAGGTCGGAGGCGAGCACGTCGGCGACCTTTGGGTTGACGAGGCTCTCGGTGAAGATCGTGGTGACGCCCTCGTCGCGGACGACCTGCTGGATCTCGCGCAGGCGCGCGGGCGACGGCTCGGCCTCGGGATCGAGGCCGGAGATGCCGACCTGCTCGAGGCCGTAACGGTCGGCGAGGTAGCCGTACGCCTCGTGTGAGGTGACGATGACGTGGCCCGAGCACTGCGCGAGGCCCGTGCGGAAGCGCTCGTCGAGCGCCTCGAGGTCGGTGCGCAGCGCGTCCGCGTTGGCGCGGAACTCCTCGGCGTGGGCCGGGTCCGCCTCGGCCAGCGCGTCGGCGACGGCGTCCGCCGCGTCGGCCATCCGGGTCGGGTCGAGCCAGAAGTGGGGGTCCTCGCCGCTGTGGTCGTGCTCGTCCGTGGACGCAGACTCCGTCTCGCCGTCGGCGTGCTCGTCCTCGTCGGCGTGCTCGTCGGCGGTGAGGTGCACGACCTCGTGCACGTCGACGGCGTTCGGCGCGACCTCCTGCACGGCCGTGTCGACCGAGGGCTGGAAGTCCGACAGGTAGACGAGCAGGTCGGCGCGGCCGAGCGCGGCGACCTGGGCGGGGGAGAGCTCGAGGTCGTGCGGCTCGGTCCCGGCGGGGGCGAGGCTCGTGACGTCCACGAGGTCGCCGCCGACGCGCTCGGCGAGGAACTGCAGCGGGTAGAAGGACGCCATCACGCTGAGGGTCGCGTCGCCGTCGCCCGACCCGCCGGAGCCGTCGTTCGCGCCGTCGGCCGAGCACGCGGCCAGCGGGAGGGCGAGGACGAGGGCGGACGCGGCCAGCGCGCGGCGGTAGTTCATGAGAACTATTCTCATTACGGAGGGGGCGGGGGTCAAATCCGCGCGACGAGGCTCACGTGCGCGGCGCCGGAGCGTGCGCCCGGTAGGTTGAGGGACTGCCCAGTGCAGCCAGCACTGGGTGTCGCGCACAAGGAGAACCCGTGGCCGCCAGCCGTCTCGATTCCGTCATCGCCCTCGCCAAGCACCGGGGCTTCGTCTTCCAGTCCGGTGAGATCTACGGCGGATCGCGCTCCGCGTGGGACTACGGACCGCTAGGCGTGGAGCTCAAGGAGAACATCAAGCGTCAGTGGTGGCGCGCGATGGTGCAGCGCCGCGAGGACATCGTGGGCCTCGACTCGGCTGTGATCCTGCCCCGCCAGGTGTGGGTCGCCTCCGGCCACGTCGGCGTCTTCACCGACCCCCTGACGGAGTGCCTGTCCTGCCACAAGCGGTTCCGCGAGGACCAGCTCATCGAGGAGTTCGAGGAGAAGAAGGGCCGCACCGCCGAGAACGGCCTGGCGGACGTGCCCTGCCCGAACTGCGGCACACGCGGTCAGTGGACCGAGCCGCGCGACTTCAACATGATGCTCAAGACCTACCTCGGCCCGGTCGAGGACGAGTCCGGACTGCACTACTTGCGGCCCGAGACGGCGCAGGGCATCTTCGTCAACTACGCCAACGTCGCCACGGCCGCGCGCAAGAAGCCGCCGTTCGGCATCGCGCAGATCGGCAAGTCGTTCCGCAACGAGATCACGCCGGGCAACTTCATCTTCCGCACGCGCGAGTTCGAGCAGATGGAGATGGAGTTCTTCGTCGAGCCGGGCACGGACGCGCAGTGGCACCAGTACTGGATCGACACGCGCACCGCCTGGTACACCGATCTCGGTATCGCGCCGGAGAACCTGCGCCACTACGAGCACCCGGCCGAGAAGCTCTCGCACTACTCCACGCGCACCGTCGACATCGAGTACCGCTTCGGCTTCACCGGCAGCGAGTGGGGCGAGCTCGAGGGCATCGCGAACCGCACGAACTTCGACCTCAGCACCCACAGCGAGCACTCCGGCAAGGATCTGTCCTACTTCGACCAGGAGAAGGGCGAGCGCTGGGTGCCGTACGTCATCGAGCCCGCCGCCGGCCTCACCCGCTCGCTCATGGCGTTCCTCGTCGAGGCCTACCACGAGGACGAGGCGCCGAACACCAAGGGCGGCGTCGACAAGCGCACCGTCCTGCGGCTCGACCCGCGCCTCGCGCCCGTCAAGGCTGCGGTGCTGCCGCTGTCGCGCTCGGGTGAGCTGCCCGCCAAGGCGCGCGCCCTGGCGAACGAGCTGCGCGCGTCCTGGAACGTCGACTACGACGGCGCGCAGGCGATCGGCCGGCGCTACCGCCGTCAGGACGAGATTGGCACGCCCTACTGCCTCACGGTCGACTTCGACACGCTCGAGGACGACGCCGTGACCGTCCGCGAGCGCGACTCGATGAGCCAGGAGCGCGTCGCGCTCTCGCAGGTCGCCGGGTACCTGGGGGCGCGCCTCCTCGGCGCGTGAGGTCGTGGGTCGACACGCGGTGCACGGGGCGGCGACCCACGCCCACGCCCACGGCGAGCTCGCGCTCGACGGCGGGGAACGCCGTCGGGCCCGCGCGGTGCTCGCGGCGATCGTCCTGCCGCTGCTGATCGCCACGGTGGTGGGGCTCGTCGCGCTGTGGCCGCGCGGCGACACGATCGCGGGCTCGGTCGACATGACGGCGTCCGGGTACTCGTTCGAGACCGCCCGGATCACTGCGGTGCCGCTGACCCAGGGCGCCGAGATCGAGGCCGAGCTGCTCACGGGCGAGGGTGAGGGGCAGGTCGTCCCCGTCGCGGTCGCGCCCGAGGTGCTGCGCGAGGACATCCCCGTCGGGGCCGAGATCACGGTGCTCTTCGACGTGGCGGGGCTCGCCACCGGCGTGCCCTTCACGTTCGTGGACTACGTGCGCGAGGTCCCGCTGCTGCTGCTCGCGGCGGCGTACGTCGTGCTGGTCGGGCTCGTCGCGCGCTGGCGCGGGCTCGCGGCGATCGTCGGGCTGGCGACGTCGCTCGCCGTCGTGGGGCTGTTCGTGCTGCCCGCGCTCATGTCGGGCACGTCCCCGCTGCTCGTGGCGCTCGTCGGGTCCAGCGCGATGATGTTCGTGGCGGTGTATCTCGCGCACGGGATCTCGATCCGCACCACGACGGCGCTCGTGGGCACCTTCGTCGGCCTCGCCGTGACCACGGGCCTCGCGCTGTGGTCCGCCGACGCGACGCGCCTGCTCGGCACCGGGTCGGAGGAGGGGTACCTCGTGGCCGGCACGTTCGGAGAGATGAGCCTGCGCGCGCTGCTCGTGTGCGGGTTCGTCATCGCCGGGCTGGGGGCGCTCAACGACGTGACGATCACGCAGGCCTCGGCCGTGTGGGAGCTGCACGCGGCGGACCCGAGCGTGCCGCGGCGCCGGGTGTTCGCACGGGCGATGCGGATCGGGCGCGACCACATCGCCTCGACCGTGTACACGCTCGCGTTCGCCTACGTCGGCGCCGCCCTGCCGATGCTGCTCGTGTCCTCGATCTACGACCGCAACCCCGTGCAGTTCGCCACGTCGGGCGCGGTGGCGGAGGAGCTCGTGCGCACCCTCGTCTCCTCGATCGGCCTCGTGCTGGCCATCCCGGTCACGACGGCGATCGCCGCGGCCCTCGTGCGCACCTCGCGTCGGGTGAGGGTCGCGCCGCCGGTGGGAGAATCCTCCCCGTGACCCTCGCTCTCGGCCGCCACACCCTCGGCACGCCCGTCGTCCTCGCGCCCATGGCCGGCGTGACGAACGCGCCGTTCCGGCAGCTGTGCCGCGAGGCCGCCCGCGCGGGGCTGCCCGCCGAGGGTGCGGCGCCCGCCCTGCACGCGACCGACGTCCCCGAGGGGATCTTCGTCTCGGAGATGGTGACCTCGCGCGCGCTCGTCGAGCGCACCGAGGAGTCGATGCACATCATCGAGCCAGCCCCCGACGAGCGAATCCGCAGCGTGCAGCTGTACGGGGTCGACCCGGCCACCGTGCGTGCGGCGGTCCGGATGCTCGTCACCGAGGACCGCGCCGACCACATCGACCTCAACTTCGGCTGTCCCGTGGCCAAGGTGACCCGCAAGGGCGGGGGAGCGGTGCTGCCCTGGAAGCGGGACCTGTTCGCGGCGATCGTGCGCGGCGCCGTCGAGGAGGCCCGCCCCTTCGACGTCCCGGTCACGGTGAAGATGCGGATGGGCATCGACGACGCGCATCCCACCTACCTCGACGCCGGCCGCACCGCGCAGGACGCCGGGGTGGCCTGGGTCGCGCTGCACGCCCGGACCGCCGCCGACTACTACTCCGGCGAGGCGCGCTGGGAGGCGATCGCGCGGCTCAAGGGCGCGGTCACCGACATACCCGTGCTCGGCAACGGCGACATCTGGTCCGCCGAGGACGCGCTGGCGATGATGGCCGGGACGGGGTGCGACGGTGTGGTCGTGGGCCGCGGCTGCCAGGGCCGCCCGTGGCTGTTCACCGACCTCGTCGCCGGGTTCGCCGACTCGCCCGTGCGGGTGCGGCCCGGGCTCGGGTACGTCGCCTCGGTGCTGCGGCGGCACGCCGAGCTCATGGTCGACTACCACCGGGGAGATGAGCTGCGCGCCCTGCGCGAGCTGCGCAAGCACATGGCCTGGTACATGAAGGGCTACCCCGTGGGCGGCGAGGCGCGCACCGAGCTCACGCGGGTCTCCAGCCTCGCCGACCTCGACGCCGCCCTCGCGGGGCTCGACCTCGACCTGCCCTACCCGGGCGTCGGCGCCGAGGGTCAGCGCGGCCGCGGCGGGTCGCCCAAGGTGCCGCACGTCCCCGACGGCTGGCTCGACACGCGCGACGTCGACGACCGCCTCCGCGCGATGCTCGCCGAGGCCGAGCTGAGCGTGTCCGGTGGCTGACGCGCCGACCGGGCGAGGCGCGCGGGGCGCGCGGGCGCGAACCGCCGCGATCGCGGGCGCGGCGACGCTCGCCGTCGGGGGCCTCGCCGCGTGCACGGGCGGGACGGGCGGCGCGAACGGCGCCGGCGACGGCGACGCGCGCTCCGACGTCGGCGTCCAGATGTTCCAGTGGACGTGGGACTCGATCGCCCAGGAGTGCACCGACACGCTCGGGCCCGCGGGCTACGGCTGGGTGCTGACGTCGCCGCCGCAGGAGCACATCCTCGGCGAGGAGTGGTGGACGTCCTACCAGCCCGTGTCCTACCGCGTGGAGTCGCGACTCGGCACGCGCGAGCAGTTCGAGGCGATGACGGCGGCGTGCCGGGAGGCGGGCGTCGACGTCGTCGCCGATGCGGTGATCAACCACATGACCGGCTCCGACACGGGCGGCACGGGCTGGGCCGGGAGCTCCTACGAGCACTACGACTACCCCGGGATCTACACGACAGGAGACTTCCACCACTGCGGCCTCACGCCCAGCGACGACATCGTGAGCTACGGCGACGCGGCGCAGGTGCAGACGTGCGAGCTGCTCAACCTCGCCGACCTGGACACCTCGAGCGAGAAGGTCCAGGACACGCTGCGCGCCTACCTCCAGGACCTGCTGGACCTCGGCGTGGCGGGCTTCCGGATCGACGCGGCCAAGCACATCGCGCCCGAGGACCTCGCGGCGATCCTCGACCCTTTCCCGGACGACACGATCGTCAGGCAGGAGGTGATCGGCGCCTCGGGCGAGCCGGTCCAGCCCGCGCAGTACACCGGCACCGGTCAGGTCTTCGACTTCGTCTACGCCCGCGCGCTCACGGCCGCGGTCCGCTCCGGCGACCTGGCGGGCGTGCTCGACCTGCCCACCTCGACCGGGTTGTCGAGCAACCAGGCCGTGGTGTTCGTCGACAACCACGACACCGAGCGCAACGGCGAGACGCTCTCGCGCAGCTACGGCGACCAGTACGCGCTCGCGACCACGCTGCTCCTCGCCGCGCCCTACGGCACGCCGGTGGTGCTCTCGAGCTACGCGTTCGGCATCACCGACCCGAACCTCGGCCCGGCGCAGGACTCGACCGGCGCGGTGCTCGACGCGGCGTGTCCCGACGAGGTCGGACCCGGGGTGGCGTATCCCGACCAGACGTGGGTCTGCCAGCACCGCTGGGACGCCGTGGTCGGCATGGTGAACTGGCGCATCGCTGCGGGCGACGCCCCCGCGGAGGAGATCACCGCGATGGACGACGGCGTGCTCAGCTTCCGCCGCGGCGACGCGTGGGTGGTGCTCAACGTGACCAGGGAGCCGGTGTCGTTCGGCCTCGAGACCGCGCTCGAGCCGGGGGAGTACTGCGACGTGGTGAGCGGCCTGCTCGTCGACGGCGCGTGCGCCGGCGGGACGGTCGAGGTGCACGACGACGGCGTGGCCTCGCTCGTGGTCCCGGCGCAGGGCGCCGTCGCGTTCCACCCGGGGCAGCGGGTGTCCGGCTAGCTCAGCGCGGGTGCATCCCCGCCGTCGAGCCCCGCACGATGAGCTCGGGGGCGAACCGCAGCTCGTCGCGCACGGAGCGGCCCTGCATCGTCGAGAGCAGCAGGTCCACGACGGCCTGGCTCATCGCGACCACGGGCTGGCGCAGCGTGGTGAGCGGGGGGTCGGTGAAGCCGACGAAGAACGAGTCGTCGAAGCCCACGATCGAGACGTCCTCGGGCACCCGCAGGCCGGCGTGCTTCACCGCGCGGATCGCGCCGAGCGCCATGAGGTCGCTGCCGCAGACGATCGCGGTCACGCCCTCGCGCACCAGCACGCGCGCCGAGGCCTCGCCGCCCTCGACCGTGAACAGCGACGTCAGCACGCGATGCTCGGCGGTCGGGCCGACGTAGCGCTTCATCGCGGTGACGAACCCCTCGCGCTTCTGCGCGGAGGGCACGAGGCGCTCGGGCCCGACGGCGAGCGCGATCCGGCTGTGCCCCATCGCCGCGAGGTGCCGCACGGCGATGTCCATCGCGAGGCGCTCGTCCACCGACACCGACGGCGCGGTGAGATCGTCCCGGTGGCCGTTGACGAGGACGTACGGGACGCCGCGCTCGGTGAGCCGCTCGTAGCGGGTCAGCGGGGACTGGACGTCGGCGTGCATCCCGTTGACGAAGACGATGCCGGCGACGTCGGCCGCGAGCAGGGTCTCGACGTACTCGTCCTCCGTGACCCCGCTGGCCGTCTGCGTGCACAGCAGCGGCGTGTAGTCGTGGTGTGCGAGCGCCGTCTCGATCGCCTGGGCGAACGCGGGAAACACGGGGTTGGACAGCTCGGGCACGATGAGGCCCACCAGGCCGGCGGACTGCGAGGTCGGGCGGTTGGGCCGCTCGTACCCGAGCATGTCGAGCGCGTGGTACACGGCCTGCCTCGTCGACTCGGCCACGCCGGGCTTGCGGTTGAGGACGCGGGAGACCGTTGCGGTGCTGACGCCCGACTGCGCGGCCAGGTCGGCCAGCCTCGTGCGTTGGCGGTCGCGTTCGCTCACCGTGATCGTCCCTTCCTTGGGCGAGAGCATCCGTTGCGTCATCCGTTGCGTCACTGCAAAGGAGCAGAGCGTTTTCGTAGGCTTGCATAGTTTCGCGAAGCGCGGGCCCAGCGCAAGCACCACGATTCCGGGAGTCACGGGCGCGTCGGCGCTGTTCGGCCCTGCAACGACGCCGCAGGTCGGCGAAACGCTGCAACCGCGCGCACCGCGGTTGCCACGGACTCTGGGTCACGATTCAGTCACAGTCCTGCGTCGCGCACCACACCCCCTGTTGGCTTGCAGAAAGTTGCACTAGCGTGACGTGCGTCGCAGTGCCTCGTCTCGTCTGGCCACCGGGGTCCAGAGGTGGTGCTGCCCGTTCCACTGGAGGACGATCGACATGCGCAAGTCCCTTCTCTCGGTCGCCGCCGTCGCCTCGGTGACGCTGCTGCTGACCGCCTGTGGTGGTGGCGGAGGCGGTACCGACGCCACGGGTGACTCGACGGCGACCACGGACGCCAGCGCCGAGGCCACCGGCGACGCCGGCGCGAGCGCCGACCCCAGCGCCCCGCCGGTCCGCGGCAACGAGGACCTCGTCGTCTGGACCGACGCCACCAAGCTCGACGCCGTGACCGCCGTCGCGCAGGCGTTCGGCGAGGCCAACGGCATCACGGTCGGCGTGCAGGCCATCGTCAACACGCGTTCGGACTTCATCACGGCGAACCAGGCAGGCAACGGTCCCGACGTGCTCGTCGGTGCGCACGACTGGATCGGTCAGCTCGTCGCCAACGGCGCGATCGACCCGCTGCAGATCTCGGCCGACTCCCTCTCGGGCTACTCCGAGAAGGCGGTCACCGCCGTCACGTACAACGGCCAGCTCATGGGCATCCCCTACGGCGTCGAGTCGCTGGTGCTCTACTGCAACAAGACCTACGCCCCGGACACCTACGCGACGCTCGACGACGCGATCGCCGCCGGGCAGGCCGCCAAGGACGCCGGCAGCGTGCAGTCCGCGCTGAACATCCCGCAGGGCGTGAACGGTGACCCGTACCACATGCAGCCGCTGTTCACCTCGGCGGGCGGCTACCTGTTCGGCCTGGACGCCACCGGCACGCCCGACGCCAACGACCTGGGCGTCGGCACCGACGCGGGCATCGCAGCTGCGCAGAAGATCGCCACGCTCGGCGACGCCGGCTCGAAGGTGCTCTCGACGGCCATCACGAACGACAACGCGATCTCGCTCTTCGCGCAGGGCCAGGCGGGCTGCCTGATCTCGGGCCCGTGGGCGCTGTCCGACGTCGAGGCGGGCCTCGGCGCGGACGGCTACACCGTCCAGCCGATCCCCGGCTTCGCGGGCATGTCCCCGGCTGAGCCGTTCATGGGCGCCCAGGCGTTCTACGTCGCTTCCAACGGCCAGAACAAGAGCTTCGCGCAGGCCTTCGTGACCGGCACCTCCGGTGGCGGCCTGAACTCCGAGGAGGCCATGACGACGTTGTTCGAGGGCACGAACCTGCCGCCCGCGATGACGTCCGTGCGGGCGACGGCCGCCGCCTCCGACCCCCTGATCGGGGTGTTCGGTGACGCCGCTGACGCGGCCTACCCGATGCCGGCGATCCCCGCGATGGACCAGGTGTGGACGCCGCTCGGCCAGGCGTACGCCGCAATCATCGGTGGCGCCGACCCCGCCAGCACGATGACGACGGCGGCGCAGACGATCAGCTCCGCGATCGCCTCCTCCTGACGCAAGGCCGGGGTCGGCACCCGACTCGGGTGCCGACTCCGGCGCGTCGCTCTCCGCCGGGCCGCCCCGGCGCCCGGGAGACTCGGCCACGACGTCGTCGCCCGAGTCGCAGTTCCGCTCAGGCGCCGGCGCCAGGCCCGCATCGCCCACGTTCAGGAGTGCCAAGGAGTGCCGCTGTGACCACCACCGCCCCCCCGAAGACCGACGCACGACCCCCGGCCGGCTCCCGCCGGTCCTTTCCCATGGAGATCACCGGTGGCTCGACCGGTGTGCTGATCGCCAAAGTGATCGGCCTCGGCCTGATCCTCGCCCTCGCGATCGGCCTGACGCCCACGCTCATCGCGACCTCGAACTGGGCCTTCCTGGCCATCCTCTGGGTCATCACGCTCGTCATCCTCGCGATCTACCTCACGGGGCGCGCGGTACCGGCGAAGTACCTCCTGCCCGGCACCCTGTTCCTCGTCCTCTTCCTCATCTATCCGATCCTCCTGACGTTCCAGCTCTCGACCACCAACTACGGCGACGGAACCCGCACCAGCCGCGAGGCGGCCATCGCCCGCATCGTCGGCAGCTCGGCCGTGCAGGTCGAGGGCGGTGCGACCTACGGCATGGTGATCGGCACGTCGGGCTCGACCACGACGGGGCCGTTCGTCATGCTGCTCGTGAACTCCACGACCGGTGACGCGTACGTCGGTTCCGAGGAGGACGGCCTGCAGCCGCTCGACGAGGACGCCGTGACGATCGAGAGCGGCGTCGTCACCGAGGCGGACGGCTACACGATCCTCACCCGCCAGGAGCAGAACAGCCTCTCCAGCTCGGGTCAGCCGCTCGACGGCTTCTCGGTGCCCGCGGGCGGTGACTCCGTCATCAAGGTGCAGGGCTTCCAGGCGATCGAGATGCGCACCCCCCTCGTCTACGACGAGGAGGCGGACACCATCACGAACACCGACACGGGCGTCGTCTACACCGAGCAGCTCGGCCCGTCCGGTGACCGTTCGTTCTTCGTCGACGAGGACGGCAACCGGCTCTCCAACCAGTCGTGGGGAGAGAACATCGGGCTGCAGAACTACAAGCGGATCTTCACCGACCCCGCGATCACCGGGCCGTTCGCCGGGATCTTCGCGTGGACGCTGGTCTTCGCGTTCGTCTCGGTGGCGAGCACGTTCCTGCTCGGTCTGCTCCTCGCCGTCACCCTGAACGACCCCCGGATGCGCTTCCAGCGCGGCTTCCGGTCGATCCTCATCCTCCCGTACGCCATCCCCGGGTTCATCTCACTCATGGTGTGGGCCGGGTTCTGGAACCGCGACTTCGGTCTGGTCAACGACCTGCTCGGAACGGGCATCGACTGGCTGGGCAACGCGACCTGGGCCAAGGTCGCGGTGCTCGCGACCAACCTCTGGATGGGCTTCCCGTACATGTTCCTCATCAGTACCGGGGCGCTGCAGTCGATCCCTGGCGACCTCAAGGAGGCGGCGTCGATCGACGGCGCGACCGGGTTCACCCAGTTCCGCAAGATCGTCTTCCCGCTCCTCATGGTCGCCACGGCGCCGCTGCTGGTGTCCTCGTTCGCGTTCAACTTCAACAACTTCAACGCGATCCAGCTGCTCACGGAGGGCGGTCCGTTCACCCCGGACAACCCGACGGCCGGCGGCACCGACATCCTCATCAGCTACACCTACCGGCTCGCGTTCGGCTCGGCCGGTCAGCAGATCGGGTTCGCGTCCGCGGTCTCGGTCGTGCTGTTCGTCCTGACCGGCGTCATCGCCGCGATCCAGTTCCGTGGCACCCGCGCGCTCGAGGAGATGAACTGACATGGCGACCCCGGACCTGACCTCGGCCACCGCCGTCCCTCCGACGGTCGTGGCTCCCGCGAAGCCGCAGAAGGGAGCCGGCCCCGACAAGCTCAGCGGGGCCCGCTGGTGGCGCATCCTGTCGTGGCGCTACCTCGTCGGCATCGTGGCCTGCGTCTACGCGCTCATCCCGGTGCTGTACATCGTGTCCGCCGCGCTCAACCCGATCGGGTCGGTGGCCTCCACCGAGATCATCCCGAACACCGTGAGCTGGGTGAACTTCGAGGCGCTCACCAACAACCCCTCCCGCCCGTTCTTCCGGTGGTTCGGGAACACGGTGATCGTCGCCGTGGTCGTCGTGTTCGCCCAGCTGCTGTTCAGCTCCCTGGCGGCGTACGCGTTCTCCCGGTTCCGGTTCAAGGGCCGCCGGCTCGGGCTGCTCTCGCTGCTGCTGATCCTGATGTTCCCGCAGATCCTCGTGACGGTCGCGCTGTTCCAGATGTTCAGCGTCATCGGCGCGGTGATGCCGTCCGTCGGACTGGACACGCTGCCGGGGTACATCCTCATCATGCTGGGCGGCTCGCTCGGGCAGGTGTACCTCATCAAGGGCTTCTTCGACACCATCCCGCACGAGCTCGACGAGGCGGCCAAGATCGACGGCGCGGGGCACGTGCGCGTCTTCTTCGAGGTCTGCCTGCCCCTGGTGCGGCCGATCCTCGTGATCTCCGGCCTGCTGGTCTTCGTCGGAGTGGTCGGGGAGTTCCTGCTCGCGTCGATCTTCCTGCGCTCGACGACCATCAAGACGCTCGCCGTGGGCATGTACGGCGTGCTCGCGAGCGACCGGTCCAACAACCTGGGCTGGTTCGCGGCGGCGTCGGTCGTCATCGCGGTGCCGATCATCATCCTGTTCCAGTTCCTCCAGCGCTTCATCGTCGGGGGCATCACCTCCGGTGCGGTCAAGGGATGACCAGGTGAGTCCGGAGTCGCCCACCGACCTCCTGCGTCACCCGCACCACGACGGATCCGCGTGCTACGCGGCGCCCGGGCCTCATCGCCTGGGCGCCGCGGTGCCGCTCCGCGTCCTCGTGCCCGACACGGCCGACGGCGAGAGGGGCGCCGACCACGTCGTGCTGCGGGCGGTGCGCGACGGCGAGCCGCACCTCACGCCCGCCGTCGCCGGCGCGCGGGGGCCGCACGGTACCTGGTGGCACGTGGACCTCGTCCTGGTCAACGCACTGACCTCCTACCGGTTCTTCGTCGGGGGCCCGCACGGGCGCTACCGCTGGCTCAACGCGGAGGGCGTGCACGAGCGGGACACGTCCGACGGTGCGGACTTCCTGATCCGCGCCGACGAGCAGCCGCCGTCGTGGGTCGCCGACCAGGTCGCGTACCAGGTGTTCCCCGACCGGTTCGCGCGCTCGGCCGGCTCCGCGGACCGGTCCACGCCGGAGTGGGCGGACCCGATGCCGTGGGACGCCCCGGTTCTCGTGCGCGGGCCGGGCGTGGAGCGGCAGTGGTACGGCGGCGACCTCGACGGCGTGGCGGAGCGGCTGGACCACGTCGCGGACCTGGGCGCGACGGTGCTGTACCTCACGCCCGTGTTCGAGGGTCGGTCCAACCACCGCTACGACGCCGTCACGTTCGACACCGTCGATCCCGTGCTGGGCGGCGACGAGGCCCTCGTGCGGCTGATCGACGCGGCACACGAGCGCGGCATCCGCGTCCTCGGCGACCTCACGACGAACCACACCGGTCGCGAGCACGCGTGGTTCCGCGCCGCGCAGGCCGACCCCGACTCGGTGGAGGCCGGCTTCTACCGCTTCCGCCGCCACCCCGACGACTACGTCGCGTGGCTCGACGTGCCGAGCCTTCCCAAGCTCGACCACCGCAGCGCCGAGCTGCGCGCGCGGCTGTACGAGGGGGAGTCCTCGGTGGTCGCGCGGTGGCTGCGGGCCGGGCTGGACGGCTGGCGCATCGACGTCGCGAACATGACCGGGCGGATGGCCGCGGACGACCTCGCGCGCGACGTCGCCCGCCGGATCCGCGCCACGATGCTCGCCGAACGGCCGGACGCGTGGCTGCTCGCCGAGCACGGGCACGACGCCGGGCCCGACCTCACGGGGGACGGCTGGGACGGCACGATGGACTACCAGGGCTTCACCCGCCCGCTGTGGGTGTGGCTCAACGGGGGTGCGCCCGACGTCGCGGATCGCCCGGGCGACGGCGAGCAGGCGAACGACGGCGAGCCGCAGCGGGTGCCGCACGGCCTGGACTTCCTCGGCCTGCCGATCGACGTGCCGGTGCTGCCCGCGACCTCGGCCGTGGGCACGATGCGCGAGGTGCATGCCGCCATGCCCTGGGCTGCCCAGAGCGCGTCGACGCTGCACCTGGACTCCCACGACACCCCGCGGTTCCGCACGATCGCCGGCGGCGGGACCGACGGCACGATCGACGTGGCCGGCCGCGGCCGGCGCCGGCACCTGCTGGCGCTCGCGCTGCAGATGACGATGCCCGGCGTGCCCTCGGTCTTCCAGGGCGACGAGATCGGCCTGACCGGGACCACGGGAGAGCACGCGCGCACCCCGTTCCCGTGGGACCGGGACGTGTGGGACACCCCGACGTGGGAGGCCTACCGCGCGTGGGTGCACGCGCGGACCGGCAGCGTCGCGCTGCGGCGCGGCGGGCTGCGCTGGGTGCACGTGGGCGCCGACAGCCTCACGTTCCTGCGCGAGCACCCCGACGAGCGCGTCCTCGTGCACGTGGTGCGCGCCGCCGTCGAGCCTCTCGCGCTGCCGCTGGACCTGCTCGGCGGGGCGCTCGAGGGCGTCCTCGTGGGCGCCGAGGCCCGGGTGGACGCCGGCCGGCTCGTGCTGCCCGGTGCGCCGGGTGCGTCGGCCTGGCGGCTGGGCGCACGCGGCCTGGCGTGGCGGTGACCGGGTCGAGATGAGCACGGCTGCGCGACCTCACCGCGGTGCCGCACCACGACGGCTCGACGTTCGACACCGTCGACCCGCTGCTCGGCGGGCTGCCGGCGAGCGCGAGGCCCAGAGACTTGTCTCGAATCGCGAACGGAGCACCATGAGCTACTCCCACCACCCGTCCCGGCTCACGCACCCGGAGTGGGCGCGCGACGCGGCGATCTACCAGGTGAACACGCGCCAGCTCACTCCCGAGGGCACGCTGCGCGCCGCGATCGAGCACCTGCCGCGGATCGCCGCCCTGCACGTCGACATCGTGTGGCTCATGCCGGTGCACGAGATCGGCGTCGTGAACCGCAAGGGCGTGCTCGGCAGCCCCTACGCGGTGCGCGACTACTACTCGGTGAGCTCGGAGCTGGGCACGCTCGAGGACCTGCGCACCTTCGTGGACCGCGCGCACGAGCTCGGCCTGCACGTCATCCTCGACTGGGTCGCCAACCACACCTCGTGGGACAGCGTGCTCCTCGAGGAGCACCCGGAGTACTTCCCGCGCGACGCCGACGGTGAACTCATCCCGACGCCGTGGTGGGACTGGGACGACATCGTCGACCTGGACTACGACCAGCCGGGCGTCGCGGACTACATGGCCGACGCGATGGAGTACTGGGTGCGCGAGGCCGACGTCGACGGGTTCCGGTGCGACGTCGCGGGCCTCGTGCCGACGTACTTCTGGGTGCGGGTGCGCGAGCAGCTCGAGCGGATCAAGCCGGTGTTCCTGCTCGCCGAGTGGGAGTCGCGGGAGCTGCACGACGAGGCGTTCGACATGACGTACGCATGGACCTGGAACTCTGCGATGCACGAGATCGCGACCGGCAAGGCCAACGTCGACGCGCTGCGCGGCTACTACGCGTGGAACGACCGCGCCTACCCGCGCGACTCGATCCGGATGCTGTTCGTGTCCAACCACGACAAGAACGCGTGGGACGGCACCGAGTTCGAGCAGTTCGGCGACGCGCTCGAGGCCGCGATCGTGCTGTCGGTGACGAGCGACGGCATGCCGCTGATCTACTCCGGGCAGGAGGCGGGCAACGACCGCCGGCTGCCGTTCTTCGACCGCGACCCGATCGAGTGGCGCGAGCACCCCATGGGCGACTTCTACACCGCGCTGCTCGCGATGCGGCACCGCTACCGCGCGCTCGACAACGGCGCGTGGGGCGCGCCCATGCTCGAGGTGCGCACGTCCGACCCGCAGCAGGTGATCGCGTTCGTGCGGGACGCCGGCGGCGACGCCGTGCTCGTGGTGCTCAACCTCTCCGACGCCGCGCGCGATGTCGAGCTGCGCACGGGTCCCGTGGCGGGTCAGTGGCGGCGGTGGACGCCGGAGGTCGAGGCCGCGGGGTCTGGCGACGCAGCGTCCGACGGCGCAGCCCCCGCGGGCGAGCAGCTCACCCTCGAGCGCGGGGACACGATCGCGCTGCCCGCGTGGGGCTGGGCGGTGCTGGTCCGGCCCTGACGGGGCGGTGGGGCGGGGCCGCCGGCCCCGCCCTGCGCCGCCGGGTCGGCCGGGTGATCAGTCCGGACCGAACGGCTCGCGGCGCTCCGCCGAGGTGCGCCGCAGCCAGACGGTGGTGTCCGGGGGAAGGTGCGTCTCGCCGTCGTGCTCGCGGAGGGGACCGCTCGCGAGCAGCACCTCGTGGTCGTCCGGCAGGGGGTAGTCGTGTCCGCCGGTGTTGGCGGCGACGACGACCTCGCCGTTGCCGAACGCCACCACGTCCTCGTCCTCGAGGTCGACCCACGCGAGGCCGCCCGAGCCGAGGGAGTAGGAGCGGCGCAGGCGAAGCGCCGTGCGGTACATCTCGAAGGTGGAGCCGGGGACGCCCTTCTGGGCGTCGAGGGCGTACGTCGCCCAGTCCGCGGGCTGCGGCAGCCACGTGGCGCCCGACGGCGAGAAGCCGAACCCCGGCGCGTCCGCCTCCCAGGGCAGCGGGACGCGGCAGCCGTCGCGGCCGTTGCCGCCGCCGCGCGCGACGGCGGGGTCCTGGCGCAGCTCCATCGGCAGCAGCGTGTGCTCGGGCAGTCCGAGCTCCTCACCCTGGTAGAGGTAGGCGGACCCGGGCAGCCCGAGCTGGAGCAGGGTCGCGGCGCGGCCGCGGCGCAGGCCGAGCTCGGCGTCAGGCACGGGGTCGGTCGGGCTGAGCGCCTCGACGTTGCCGCCTGCCGAGGGCAGGCCGAACCGCGAGTGGTGCCGCACGACGTCGTGGTTGGACAGCACCCACGTGGTCGGTGCGCCGACGGCGTCGTTGGCGTGCAGCGAGCGCTCGACGACGGACCGCAGCTCGTGCGGGTGCCAGTGCGCTGAGAGGAACGCGAAGTTGAAGGCCTGGTGCATCTCGTCCTCGCGGACGTACTCCGCGAGGGCGCTGAGCGGCTCGACCCACGCCTCGGCCACGAGCATGCGGTCCGGCCCGTACTCCGCGAGCACTCGGTGCCAGTCGCGGTAGACCTCGTGGACGCCGGGCTGGTTCCACATCGGGCCGTCGTTGACGTCGGCGTCGGCGTCGGCGTCGGTGTCGGTGTCGGTGTGCGTGGCGGGCGTGGCGTCGGCGTCCCCAGCGTCCTCGATGACGTCCCCGACGTCGTGCGTCGGCAGCTCACCGTGCTCGGTCTCCGAGACCATCGAGGAGTGGCCGGCCCAGTCCGGCAGGCCCTCCTTCTTCACGAGGCCGTGCGCGACGTCGACCCGGAAGCCGTCGACGCCGCGGTCGAGCCAGAACCGCAGGACCGAGCGGAACTCCTCGGCGACCTCGGGGTTGGACCAGTCCAGGTCCGGCTGCGTGGTGTCGAACAGGTGCAGGTACCACTGGCCGGGCGTGCCGTCCGCCTCGGTCACCCGGGTCCAGCCCTCGCCGCCGAACACGCTGCGCCAGTTGTTCGGGGGGAGCTCGCCGCGGGAGCCGCGGCCCTCGCGGAAGAGGTAGCGCGCGCGCTCCGGGCTGCCGGGTCCCGCGGCCAGGGCCGCCCTGAACCACGCGTGCTCGGAGGAGGTGTGGTTGGGCACGAGGTCGATGACGACCTTGAGCCCGAGCTGGTGGGCCCGCTCGATGAGGGCGTCGGCGTCGGCGAGCGTCCCGAACAGCGGGTCGACGTCGCGGTAGTCGGCGACGTCGTAGCCCGCGTCGGCCTGCGGGGACGTGTAGAAGGGGGAGAGCCAGAGAGCGTCGACGCCGAGTCGGGCGAGGTGACCCAGGCGCTGGGTGATGCCCGGGAGGTCGCCCACGCCGTCGCCGTCGGAGTCCGCGAAGGAGCGGGGGTAGACCTGGTAGACGACCGCGGTGTGCCACCACTGCTGGGTGCCGGTCCGAGGCGGGGAGACGGGGCTGGTGCGGCACACGGTCGAGGTCGTCGCGCTCATCAGACCATCCTCCCGCGGGCCGCACGAGCGGGCAAATCCCGCCAGGCCGCGGCTCGCGGCCCTCGGGCACCGCGTCTCGTCCGTCACCGCGCGGGTGACCGTGCACGCGAAGCGGATGCTCGCCGTCGCGCGTCCCGCCCCCTCGCCGGGGCGCCGCGCTGAGCCGGGTGGCCGTCCACAGCCGTCGCCTGACCACCGCCGCCAGGGCGGTGCGCCACTAGGCTGGCGACGATGTCCTGGCAACCTCCCCTCGCGCACGCGAGCCGTCACGCGATGATGGCCTCCGACGTCGAGCGATGGCTCCCCGAGGTCGCCAAGAACCCGCGGCGCTCCCCGTTCGAGCGCGACCGTGCGCGGATCCTGCACTCCTCGGGGCTGCGCCGGCTGGGTGCCAAGACGCAGGTGCTCGCGCCGTCGACCGACGACTTCGTCCGCACGCGGCTCACGCACTCGCTCGAGGTGGCGCAGGTGGGCCGGGAGCTGGCCAAGCAGCTGGGCTGCGACCCGGACGTCGTCGACGCCGCGTGTCTCGCGCACGACCTGGGCCACCCGCCGTTCGGGCACAACGGGGAGGCGGCGCTCGCCGTCGTGGCCGAGGACGCGGGCGGCTTCGAGGGGAACGCGCAGACGCTGCGGATCCTCACCCGGCTCGAGCCCAAGGTGTTCCGGCCGGACGGACGCTGCGTGGGGCTCAACCTCACCCGCGCGAGCCTGGACGCGTCCGCGAAGTACCCGTGGCAGCGCCGCGATGCGCCGCGCCGGGTGGACGGTCGGCGCTCGCGGAAGTTCGGCGTGTACGACGACGACCTGCCCGTCTTCACGTGGCTGCGCGAGGGTGCGCCCGGGCGGGAGCGCTGCCTCGAGGCGCAGGTCATGGACCTCGCCGACGACGTCGCGTACTCGGTGCACGACGTCGAGGACGCCGTGGTCGGCTGGCGCGTGGACCCGCGGGTGCTGCGCGAGGACCGCGAGCAGGCGCGGGTCGTGGCGCAGGTGCGGTCCTGGTACGACCCGGACCTGACCGACGACGAGCTGGGTGACGCCGTCGCGCGGGTGGTCGCGCTCCCGGACTGGGCGAGCGAGTACGACGGCACGCGCGCCTCCCTCGCGCGGGTGAAGGACCTGACCTCCCAGCTCATCGGGCGGTTCGTCGGCTCCGCCGTGGACGCGACCCGTGCGGTACACGGCTACGGCGACCTCGGGCGGTACGACGCTCGGCTGGAGGTGCCGCGTGGCACGCTCGCCGAGATCGCGGTGCTCAAGGGCGTGGCGGCGCTGTACGTCATGGCGCCGCGCGAGCACGAGCCGCTCTACACGTTCCAGCGGCGGGTGGTGACCGACCTCGTGGGGGTGCTGCTGGAGCGCGCCGAGCTCGCGCTCGAGCCGCACTTCGTGAGCGACTACCGCGGGGCGGAGTCCGACGCCGAGCGGATGCGGGTCGTGGTGGACCAGGTCGCGTCGCTCACCGACCTCTCGGCGATGGCGTGGCACGCGCGGCTGGTCGGGCCCGTCGGCTGAACCGCTTCGCGAGGTGTTTTCCGTCCTTTCGCGAGAGGATTTCTGGCGTCTGCGAGAGGATTTCTGGCGTCTGCGAGGTGGTCAGCCCCGCGTCTCGAACGCGGGATACCCGTCGAGCTCGGCCACGTCCTGCGCCCGCCAGCTTGCCTCAGCCCAGCGACTCAGGTCCGCCCCGACGGCGGCGAGCGGTGGCGCGACCTCCCGCATGCTCTCGGCGAGCCACCGCCACCGCGCCGCGAGGTAGCGGCGCCGCGTCGGTGCGGCGGGGTGGAGGCGCGGGGTGGAACCTGCTGCGCCCGAGTCCAGAGCACTCGAGCCCGCATCGTCCGACTCCTCGCCGCCCGCCAACTCCCGCGGCAGCAGCGAGCCCGACATGCCGAGCACCCAGGCGGTGCTCGCCAGCGCGACCTCGCGGGGCCACGCGGCGCGCGAGGTGACGTCGGGCGCGAAGGCGGCGTACGCCGTCGTGAACGCGCCGGTCATCGCGCGGGTGAAACCCGCGGGCGGCGCCGCGACGCACCAGCACGTGGGGAACGGGAGCGCGGGGTAGGCGGCCACGAGCGCGGCGTGGCTCACCGTGGTCCCCTCGAGGTCCAGGAACACCCAGCCCGACGGCGTGCGCACCGCATTGTCGGGACACGTGTCGCTCGGCCAGACCACGTCGGCCTCGGAGGGCTCGAGCAGGGCCGCGACCTCGGCGAACGCGTCGTCGAGGCCCGACGGCGAGCCTCCCGTCAACGCGGTCACCGCACCTAGACCGTCGCGCAGCCAGGCGGCCGCGTCCCAGCCGTCGACGTGCGGCGGCAGCGCCGCCCGCGCCTCCTCGACCCGCTCCCGCGACGCTCCGGCGAGAGTGCCGAGCGCGGCGGCCCACGACGTCGCCTTTTCGCGGGCGGCCACCGCGTCGTCGCCGAGGAGGAGGTCGGCGAGCGTGGGCCCGGTCCCGGCGTCGGTCATGACGACAAGGCGGAGCTCGTCGTCGACCGCGAGGACGTCCGGGGTGTTCGCGAGCAGCCCCAGCCCGGTGCGCTCGGCCGTGTACGCGGCGCCCGCGCCGAGGAACTGCTTCGCGACCGCCGTCGACCCGTCCGCGAGCGTGAGGCGCGCGACCAGCGAGCGGGTCGATCCGCCGAGCCCGACGGCGTGGGTCACCTCCCGGCGCAGGAGGTCGCCCGCGGCGAGAGCGAGCTCGTCGAGAGCTGCCGAGTCCGAGCTCACCCGCGGGCGCGCTCGTCCCGCCAGGCGACCCACTGCGCCGCGAGATCGAGGTCGTAGTCCGGGCCCGACGTGCCGATCGTGAACAGGGTGGCACCGGCGTCGAGCAGGTCGTCGGCGACCTCCGCCGGCGGCGCGCCGACACCGACCGACCGCTCGACGGCGCCGGCGGGCCGGCCGACGGCCGCCGCGTGCTCCTCGAGCAGCACGGTGCGCTCGCGCAGGGCGGCCGCGTCCCCGAAGGAGTGCCACACGTCGGCGTGCTCGGCGACGAGTCGAAGGGTCTTGCGCGGTCCGGATCCGCCGATGAGGACCGGGATGTCGCGGGTCGGCGCGGGGTTGAGCGCGGCCCAGCGGGTCTTGATCCGGGGGAGCGCCTCGGCGAGGTCGGCGATCCGAGCCCCGGCGGTGCCGAACTCGTAGCCGTACGCGTCGTAGTCCTTCTCGAACCAGCCCGCACCGATGCCGAGGATCAGCCGCCCCGGACCGCCGTCGCGCGCCGAGATGTGGTCGACCGTGCGGGCCATGTCCGCCAGCAGCTCGGGGTTGCGATAGGAGTTGCACGTGACGAGGGCGCCGATCTCGACGCGCTCGGTCTGCTCGGCCCAGGCCGCGAGCATGGTCCAGCACTCGAAGTGCAGGCCGTCGGGGTCACCGCTCAAGGGATAGAAGTGGTCCCAGTTGAAGACGACGTCGACGCCGAGGTCCTCGGCGCGCAGCACGGCGTCGCGGATCTAGGTGTAGGTCGCGTGCTGGGGCTGGAGCTGGACGCCGATGCGCACGGGGAACTCGGGGGTGGTCATGGCCCCAACCTACGCGGCGCGCGCGGCGGCGAGGGCGGTGCGGCGCAGCGCGCGCGGCAGCCCACCGTCTCAGTGGTGGAACCCGCCCTCCGGCGCCTCGAGCGGCATCGCCGCCTCGAGCCGCTCGAGGTAGTCGACCTGCTCGCGCAGGTCGTGCAGGAAGGCGTCGGCGAGGTCACGGGAGAACCCGTTGCGCACCACGATCCGCTGCACCACGAGGTCGGTCATGTCCTGCGGCATCGGGTAGGCGGGGACGAGCCAGCCGCGCGTGCGCAGCCGGTCCGACAGGTGGTAGAGGGTCCAGTTCCCCGAGGCGGCGTCCGAGAGCCGCCAGGCGAACACCGGGATGTCGGAACCGTCTTTCCACAGCTCGAACTGCGCCAGCGCGCCGATCTGCGACGCGAGGTAGCGCGCGACGTCGCGGCTCGCGCCCTGGACGGCGGTGTATCCCTCGTGGCCCAGCCGCAGGAACAGGTAGTACTGCAGCAGCACCTGCGATCCGGGCCGGGAGAAGTTGAGCGCGAGCGTGGGCATGTCCCCGCCGAGGTAGGACACGCGGAAGACGAGCTCCTCGGGCATGGCGTCGGCGTCGCGCCAGACGATCCACCCCAGGCCGGGGTAGGTGAGGCCGTACTTGTGCCCCGAGGTGTTGATCGACGCGACGCGCGGCACGCGGAAGTCCCACTCGAGGTCGGGCTGGAGGAACGGCGCGATCATGCCGCCGGACGCGCCGTCCACGTGGATGGGGACGTCCAGGCCGGTCTCGGCCTGGATCGCGTCGAGCGCGGCCGAGATCTCCTTCACGGGCTCGTACATCCCGGTGTACGTCACGCCCATGCATGCACGCCTCGGACGAGCCGATCGTGGACGTCCCGATCGTGGTGGTGGGCGACGGCGCGTGCCACAGGTCCGCGATCATCTGCCAGCACCGCGTCTCGATCGCCGCCGTCGCCGGGTACTCGTCCTTGTCGATCATGTTCTTGTCGGCGGCCTCGTCGTAGAGCCGCCGTGCCGGGTCCTCCATCCACGTCGAGACGAAGGTGGCGAGGTTGAGGCGCGAGTTGCCGTCGAGCATCGCCTCGTCGTGCACGATCTGGTACGCCGTCTCCGGCGCCGCGGGCCGTCGCGGCAGCGAGGTGCGCGAGAACTCCGTCGCCTCGCCGGGGCGCGCGAACATCGGGTTGACCTCGACGACGTCGCGCAGCTCCTCCTGCTCGTACCGGGCGCGCGGGTGGGCGTGGTGGTGGGTGGTGTCCACGGGCTGTCTCCTCGTCGTCGTCGGTAGCCGGCTCGAACCTACCCGCGCAGGCTCTCGACGCGCAGGGGTTGCCCGAGCCCGCGCAGCCGCCCCGCAGCCGCCCGCGGCCCGTCCACACCCCCGGCCCGCCCCGCGCGAGCGCCCGGGAACGCGACCTAGACTCGCGGTCATGGCCGCCCGCATCCGTCGTGAGGACATCGCGACGGTCCGGGAGAAGGCCAGGATCGAGGAGGTCGTCGGCGAGCACGTCTCGCTCCGGCCGGGCGGCGTCGGGTCGCTCAAGGGCCTGTGCCCCTTCCACGACGAGCGCACCCCGAGCTTCAACGTCCGTCCCCAGATGGGCCTGTGGCACTGCTTCGGCTGCGGCGAGGGCGGCGACGTCATCTCCTTCGTGCAGAAGATCGACCACCTCCCGTTCGGTGAGGCCGTCGAGCGCCTGGCGGGACGCTACGCCGTCGAGCTGCGGTACGAGGACGACGGCGGACCCGCCCGCCCCCGCGAGGAGCCGGGCAAGCGCCAGCGGCTGGTCGAGGCGAACCGTGCGGCGGCGGAGTTCTTCGTCGAGCAGCTCGTCACCCCGGAGGCGGCGCCCGGGCGGGCGTTCCTCGCCGAGCGCGGCTTCGACCGCCAGGCGGCCACGACGTTCGGCGTGGGATACGCCCCGCAGGGCTGGGACGCGCTCATGCGTCACCTCCAGGGCCGCGGCTTCACCCAGGCCGAGCTCGCGGCGGCCGGCCTCATCTCGCAGGGCAACCGCGGGCACTACGACCGGTTCCGCGGCCGCCTGATCTGGCCGATCCGCGACCTCACCGGCGACACCGTCGGCTTCGGCGCGCGCCGCCTCTACGACGACGATCCTGGCCCGAAGTACCTCAACACCCCCGAGACGCCGCTCTACCACAAGTCGCAGGTGCTCTACGGGATCGACCTCGCGAAAAAGGCCATCGCGACCGGTCGCCAGGTGGTGGTCGTGGAGGGCTACACCGACGTCATGGCGTGCCACCTCGCCGGGGTGGGCACCGCCGTCGCGACGTGCGGCACCGCGTTCGGCAGCGATCACACGCGCATCGTGCGGCGCCTGCTCGGCGACTCCGCGACGGGCGCGACCGGCGTGCTCCTGTCGTCGGGTCGGGCGATCGGCGGCGAGGTCGTGTTCACGTTCGACGGCGACGAGGCGGGCCAGAAGGCCGCCCTGCGCGCGTTCGGCGAGGACCAGAGCTTCGCGGCGCAGACGTTCGTCGCCGTGTCCGCCGACGGGATGGACCCGTGCGAGGTCCGCGTCGCGCACGGCGACGCCGCGGTGCGCGCGCTCGTCGCCGGCCGCGAGCCGATGTTCGAGTTCGCGATCCGCTCGGTGCTCGCCCAGGTCGACCTCTCGACGGCGGAGGGCCGGGTCGCGGGGCTGCGCGTCACCGCGCCCGTGGTCGCCGGGATCCGGGACTACGCGTTGCGCGCCGAGTACGCACGCCAGCTCGCGGGCTGGCTCGGGATGGATCCGGGGGACGTGCGCCGCGAGGTGCAGCGCGGGCCGCGCGGCGGCCAGGGTGGTGCGGCCGGGCAGGGCGGCGGCCGTGAGCGCGAAACGGACGACGGCGAGCCTCGCCTCGATCGCGCGCCTCGCCGCACCCCGGTGCCGGACGACCCGGTCGCGCGCCTGGAGCGCCAGGTGCTCGAGGTCGCGCTGCAGGCGCCGACCGCCGCGGCGGGCGCGGGCTTCGACGCGCTCGCCGGCGACACGTTCACCCTGCCCGTGCACCGCGCGGTGCACGACGCGCTCCGAGCCGCCGGGGGAGCAGCGGCCGGCGTCGACGCGCCTCCCCGCTGGCTGGCCGACGTGCTGGAGGGCGCGCCGGAGGGGATCGGAGCGTTCGTCCGCGAGCTCACGGTCGCGCCGCTGCCCACCACCGAGGACGACGTCGCGGACTACGCGGCGGGCGTCGTGCTCGCGCTGCGGCGGCTCGGCATCACTCGCGAGATCGCGAACCTGCGCGGCCGCGCCCAGGCGATGGAGCCGTCCGACCCCGCCCAGCGCGAGGCGTGGACGCGGATCTACCAGCTCGAGGAGGAGCGGCACCGCCTCACCGGTGGCGCCGCCTGAGGCTCGGTTCAGGCCGCGGACGCCGCCGACTCCTGCGCCGACGCCCGTACGGCCTCGAGCAGCGCGGCCACGGCCGGCACCCCGAGCAGCTCCGGTGAGGTCACGGCCTGCACCGTGCGCGCCGTGACGCCGAGGACGCTGCGCAGCACGACGTCGTCCCGCCCGCGCGCCACGGGCGCCACCAGCCCGGGCAGGAGCGCGACGCCGAGCTCGGCGGCCACGAGTCCGAGCAGCGCCGAGTGGTCGTCGGTCGCGAGCACGACGTCGGGCACGAACCCCTCGTCCTGACCCGCCGCGAGGAGGTGGCCGCGACACCGGGGGCAGCCGGCGATCCACCGCTCCTCGGCGGCGTCGCGCAGGCGGGGGTGCTCCGCCGTCGCGAGCGGGTGCCCCGCGGGCACGGCGAGCAGCGTCGGGTCCTCGAGCAGGGGGAGCACCGTGAGCCCGGCGAGGTCGTCCTCGCCGCGGCCGAGCTCGACGCCCGGGTAGGTGAACGCGAGTGCCACGTCCGCCGCGCCCTGGCGGACCAGCGCGAGCGACTCGGGCGGCTCGACCTCCTCCAGGCGCACGGTGAGCCCGGGGTGCTCGGCCCGCAGGCGGGCTAGGGCACGCGGCACGAGCGTCGCGTTCGCGGAGGGGAACGCCGCGAGGCGCACGACGCCGGAGCGCAGGCCGGTCAGGGCGGCGACCTCCGCCGTCGCCGCACGCAGGGCGGCCGAGACGCTCTCGCCGTGGCGCGCCAGCACCTCGCCCGCCTCGGTGAGGCGTACCGTGCGGCCGGACCGGACGAGCAGCGACGTGCCGAGGCGCCGCTCCAGGCGCCGGACGTGCTGGCTCACGGCAGGCTGACTCACGCCGAGCGCCTCGCCGGCCGCGGTGAGGGTGCCGCGGTCGCGGATCGCCTGGAGGAGCCGGAGCGCGCCGACGTCGAGGACCTCGTTCATAGGCCCATCTTATGGATCGGTGTCAAGACTGTCGCTTGTGTGATGCGTGTGCCTCGCCGCAGGGTGGAGGCATGCCGACGGACCACCTGAGGGATCTCCGCGCCGCCTTCGCGCCCGACCCGGGCAACCTCGACGCCGCGACGTGCGGGATCCCGCCGCGCTCCGCCGTCGTGGCGATGCAGTCCGCACTCGCAGACTGGGCCGCGGGGCGCACCTGCCCGGTGACGCTCGGCGCCGACGTCGAGCGCGCCCGCGCGGCGTTCGCGCGGATCGTCGGGGTCGAGACGGCTCGCGTCGCGGTCGGCTCGCAGACCTCGGCCGCCGTGGGCACGGTCGCCGCGTCGCTGCCCGACGGCGCCCGCGTGGTCGTCGTCGAGGACGACTTCACCTCCGTGACCTACCCGTTCCTCCAGCACGCCCACCGCGGCGTGACGGTCCGCGCGGTACCGGCCGCCGCCCTGCCCGACGCCGTCGCGGAGGGCTGCGACCTCGTCGCCTTCTCGGTCGTCGCCTCGCGCACGGGAGCCGTCGCGGACGTCGGGGGCGTGCTCGCCGCTGCCGGTGCGGTCGGCGCGCTCACGCTCGCCGACCTCACCCAGGCCGCGGGCTGGCTCCCGGTCGAGGCGGGGCGCTTCGACGTCACGGTGACCTCGGCGTACAAGTGGCTGTGCTGCCCGCGCGGCGTCGCGTTCACCACGCTGTCCGACCGCGCGCAGCGCCTCGTCCGGCCGATCCTGGCCGGCTGGTACGCCGGGGCGGACGTGTGGGACAGCTGCTACGGCGTCGATCCCGCGCTCGCGCCGGACGCGCGGCGGTTCGACGTCTCGCCGGCGTGGCTCGCGTTCGTCGGCGCCGCGACGAGCCTCGAGGCGATCGCCGCGGTCCTCACCCGGCAGCCTGACGCGATCGCGGCACACGACGTCGCCCTCGCCGACGCCCTCCTCGCGGGCCTCGGGCTCGCCCCGCGCGGGTCCGCCGTCGTCTCCCTGCCCGACCCCGACGGCGAGCACCGCGCCGCGCTCGCGGCCGCCGGCCTGCGCGTGGCCGGGCGCGGCGGCAACGTGCGGCTGTCCTTCCACCTGTGGAACGACGAGCGCGACGTGGCGCGCGCGCTCGAGGTGCTGCGCACGGCCCGTCGAGCGGCCGCCTGAGATCGCTCAGCGGGCCGGGTAGCTGCGCCCGCGCCACACCACCCGGCGCCGCAGCGCGCGCGCGTACACGGGCACCGCGAGCAGTGGCGTGAGGGGCCCGAGCAGGCCCTCGGCGAGGTCGGCGGGCGCCGTCCGACCGGTGGTCGCGGCGACGACGGCCCGGTCCACGAGCGTGAGCAGTCGGGCGAGGTGCGTCGCGCCGGTGGGCGGCACGAGCCACGGCCCGAGGAATGCGACGAGGTAGGTGAGCGCCGAGCCGACCATGGCGGCGCGCGAGCCGCCGTGCAGCCCCGGCGTGCTCTTGGCCAGGCCCGCCACCGACGCTCCGAGGGAGTCGTACATCCGCACCGACACCGCATCGTCGCCGCGGGCGAGTGCGACCGGCAGGCCCGCGCGCTGGTACGCGAGCGCGAGCCCGACGTCGTCGAGCACCGATCCCGCGACGGCGCCGTGCCCGCCGACCCGCTCGTACGAGGCGGGATCGGTGAGCATGACCTGCCCGTTCGCCGCGACGGCGCCGCGCAGTCCGGCCCGCATCAACGGGTAGGGCAGGTGCCCGAGCATCGCGGCGTCCACGAGCGGGGTGAGCAGCCGCTCCTGGGCCGAGGCGAGCCGCTGACGCGGCCAGGCGCTCGTGAGCGCGGCGCCCGTGCGCGCGTGCTCGGCCACGAGCGCCGCGACACCGCCGTCGGCCCACGTCACGTCCGCGTCGGTGAACAGCAGCAGGTCGCCCGTGGCCGCCTCGGCGAGCTGTGCGCACGCCCAGGGCTTGCCCGCCCAGCCCTCCGGCAGCGGAGCGCCGGTGAGGACGCGGGCGCCGAGCGCTCGCGCCGTCGCGGCGGTGTCGTCGCTCGAGCCGTCGTCGAGCACGAGGACCTCGTGCGCGCCCTGGCGCAGCAGCGCGGGCAGCGTGGTCGGCAGCGTCCGGGCCTCGTCCCGAGCCGGGACCAGCACCGACACCCGCCGCGCGGGCGGCACGCCCGGCGTCGGGCGCAGCACCGGGATCGTCGCGGCGTTCACGGCGAGGGTGGCCAGTCGCGTGCCCACGACGGCGAGCGACACCCCCGTCACGACGCGCGCCACCCGCGCGCCCGCTGTGCTCACTCGACACCCCGCGTCATCGCCGCGAGGAGCCGGCTGGCCGGCGACGTCTCGCGCGGCGCGCCGTCGTGGCCGTGCAGCACCACCCGGTAGCCGCGCGGCACGTCGTCGGGCGGGGTGCCCGCGACGTCCGCGTCGAGGCGCTCCTCGGCGAGCCGGAGCGCGTGGGCGAGCTGCGCCGTCGTGCCCCGGAGGTTCGGCGAGGCCGCGTCGAGCGACGCGGCGAAGCGGAGGAACGCCTCGGGCGTGCGCCGACCGCGCTGCAGCACCCGCAGGGCGACGGGGACGAGCGGGACGCTCGCGCGACGCGCGACCCAGGCTGCGCCGTCGTGCAGGGCGGGAAACGGTGCGCCGGGTGCGCGGATCTCGCCCTCGGGGAACACGACGACCCACCGCCCGGCCGCGGCGTCGAGCGCGAGGGCGGGGACCTCCGACGGGGGCCGTGCCCCGACGAGCCGCAGGTACGGGAAGGCGTCGAGCTGGGGGCGCGCCATCATGACCGAGCCCGTGCGGCCGACCAGGCCGGCCATCCCGGTCAGGAGGTAGCCGTCCCACCACGAGACGTGGCTCGGCGCGAGGACGGCGCCCGTGCGCGGCGGCTCCCCGGCGATCGCGACCCGCGCGAGGCCGCGGCGCAGGTCGCGGCCCACGCTGCGCAGCAGGATCCGGCGCGCGCGGGTCGCGGACATCGGCGGGACCGGCAGGCGACGCGTCCGGGCGACGTCGTCGAGGGTCACGGGCCGGGCGGGGGAGTCCTGCGGCATGACTCGAGCATGGCGCACGTCCGGCGGTTCGTCCCACGTCCGCGGCGCTGGTAGAGTCTTCCGGGCGATCCCGCATAGCTCAATTGGCAGAGCATCCGACTGTTAATCGGACGGTTACTGGTTCGAGTCCAGTTGCGGGAGCACACACGAGGCCCCTGACCAGCGCAGATGCGCGGGTCGGGGGCCTTCGTCATGCCCGGGCGGCGCCGCGGCCCGCGCCGGTCACCCCCCGTCCGCCGCTCTTGCCCCCTCGTGACCGCCCGGTACTCAGCGTTACTTTGTACCGGTACTCAGCACCATTGAGTAGCGAGGAGGTTGCGGTGGGCAGGCAGATGACCGAGATGCTCAAGGGCACGCTCGAGGGGATCGTCCTGGCGATCCTCGCCGTGCGCCCCGCCTACGGTTACGAGATCACGGCGGGCCTGCGGGACCGCGGCTTCACCGACATCGCCGAGGGCACGGTCTACGCGCTCCTCGTGCGCATCGAGCAGCGCGGCCTCGTCGACGTCGAACGCGTGGCGTCGCAGAAGGGCCCGCCACGCAAGGTCTACACGCTCAACGACGCGGGCCGGACGAGCCTCGCGGAGTTCTGGGGGACGTGGAGCTTCCTCGCCCAGCGGCTCGGACAGCTCCGTGCGGAAGGACAGTGACATGACCGGCTGGATCGAGAAGGTGACCGGACCGCTGGAGGAGAAGAAGCGGTACCGCCAGCACCGGGCGCGCCTGCGTGCGCTGCCCGAGCCCTACCGCACGGCGCAGGAGGGCGTCGAGCGCTACCTCATGCACGCCGGCGGCATGGTCGGCGGCGACTCGCTCGTGCGCATGCTCGACGACCTCGACGAGATCTTCGCCGGCGCCGTCGCCGATCGCACGCCCGTGCGCGCCCTTGTCGGGGAGGATCCCGTGGCGTTCGTCGAGGACTTCCTGTCCGGCTACGCCGAGGGTCAGTGGGTCGCGAAGGAGCGCCGGCGGCTCGTCGAGACCATCGACCGCGCCGCCCAGGCGGACCCGTCCGTCCCTGACGGTGAGGCGCCCGACGGCGAGGCGCCCGACGGCGAGCGGCCCACCTCGGGCGGGGGTGCGTCGTGAGCACGGCCGGCGCGGCCCCGCTCGCGATCGACGTCCGCGGTCTCGTGAAGTCCTACGGCGAGCTCGCGGTGCTGCGCGGCGTCGACCTGCGCGTCGCCCGCGGCACGATCGTGGCGCTGCTGGGCTCGAACGGCGCGGGCAAGACGACGCTCGTGCGGATCCTCGCCACGCTGCTGCGTGCGGACGCCGGCACCGCGTCGGTCGCGGGGCACGACGTCGTCGCCCGCCCCGACCTCGTGCGCTCCGCGATCAGCCTCGCGGGCCAGGTCGCCGCGGTCGACGAGGTCCTCACGGGCCGGGAGAACCTCGTGCTCGTGGCGCAGCTGCGGCACCTCGCCGACCCGGCGTCCGTGGCCACCGACCTGCTCGAGCGCTACTCCCTCACCGACGCGGCCGACCGGCCCGCCGGCACGTACTCCGGCGGCATGCGGTGCCGGCTCGACCTCGCGATGAGCCTGGTCGGAGAGCCGCCCGTGATCCTGCTGGACGAGCCGACCACGGGTCTGGACACGCAGGCCCGGCACGAGGTGTGGCGCGGCGTCCGGGCCCTCGCCGATGCGGGCACCTCCGTGCCTCTCACCACGCAGTACCTCGAGGAGGCCGAGCAGCTCGCCAGCCGCATCGCGATCCTGCACGACGGCGTCGTCATCGCCGACGGCACGTTCGCCGAGCTGCGCGCGCTCCTGCCGCGGGTCGAGGTGACCTCCGTGGAGCGGCAGCCCTCCCTCGAGGAGGTCTTCCTCGCACTGATCGGCTCGGGTGGGGCACGATGGCGAGCCGGCCACTCCCTCCGCAGGGACGCAGCGATGAGCGCCCAGGGCGGGCACGTCGTCGCCGCCACCGTCGACGCCGTCGCCGTCGCCGACACCGTGGTCCTGACGCGTCGCTCGCTGCGGCACGTCACGCGCAGCCCGGACACGATCATCACGACGGCGGTGCTGCCGATCGCGTTCCTGCTGCTCTTCGTCTTCGTGTTCGGCGGCGCGATCGATCTGGGGCCGGGCGGCGGGCCGTACGTCGACTACCTCCTGCCGGGGATCCTCGTGATCACGATCGCGCAGAGCGTGAGCTACGCGTCCTACCGGCTGTTCCAGGACCTGCAGGGCGGGATCGTCGAGCGGCTGCAGTCGATGCCGATCGCGCGGTCGAGCGTGCTCGCCGCGCACGTGGTGACCTCGCTCGCGGCGACGCTCGTCTCGCTCGTTCTCGTCGTCGCGCTGGCGCTCGCGATCGGGTTCCGCACGGGGGCGGGCGTGCCCGCGTGGCTCGCCGTCGCAGGCCTGCTCGTGCTGCTCACGCTGAGCCTCACGTGGCTGGCGATCCTCGCGGGCGTGTCCGCGCGATCGGTCGACGGCGCGAGCGCGTTCGCCTACCCGCTCATCCTCCTGCCGTTCCTCAGCTCCGCGTTCGTTCCGACGGCGTCCATGCCCGCGCCTGTGCGCTGGTTCGCGGACCACCAGCCCGTCACGTCGATCGTGGACACCGTGCGAGCGCTGTTCGCCCAGGAGCCGGTCGGGAGCGAGATCTGGGTCGCCGTCGCCTGGTGCGTGGGCCTGCTCGTGTTGTTCTGGGCGCTGGCCGTGCGGGTCTACCGGCGCCGCCTGGCCTAGGCGGTGAGCCAGCGCGCCTCCCGCACCAGCAGGTCGCACCGGGCGGGTGCGTCGTACGACGGTCCGTGGTGCCCGAGCGCGTCGAACACGACCCGGCCCCGTGCGTCCTCGCGCGCCCACGCGCTGACGTGCGTGACGCCGTCGTGCACGTGCGTCAGCAGCGGGACCACGTCGGCGTCGCGCTCGAGCGCGGAGTAGCGCTCCTCGTCGGGCACGTCCACGGCCGTGAGGCCCGCGAGGATCGGGTGCTCGGACGCGGTCGTGAAGTGCGCGGGGCCACGCTCGGGGTGGAAGGACACGTCCTCGACCCAGTGGCCGCCGAGTGCGGTGCGGTACGCCGGGACGTCGGTGAACGCGTTCGCGGCCCCGTGCACGCCGAGCAGCGGGACGCCGGTCGCGAGGAGTGCCGTCAGAGCGGCGTGCGCGGCGCGCCACGCGTCGTCCGGAGGGTCGGAGTGCACCCCGCCGCCGGCATCGACGACGAGCAGGTCCGGTCGCCGCGGCCCGGCGCACACGGCCACGACGGCGTCGGGCACCGTCGGCACGACGTCGACCGCGAGTTCGAGTTCGTTGCGCAGCAGCCGCGCGATCCGCCCCGAGGTCTCCTCGAACGGGTGCCACGGGTCGGCGTACCGGCCACGGCCGGACAGGACGACGGCGGCACTCACGCGCGCAGCCCGACGGCGGAGCGCACCTCGCGCTCGAGCTCCTCGCCCGCGCGGTCGATCGCCGCCGTGCGCGTGGCCGCGCCCAGGACCGTGACCTGGCTGGAGAGGTCGCCCGACGCCGAGCGGCGGACCGCGGCGCGGACCGTGACACCACGGCCGAGGTCACGGGTCTGCACGTGCACGATCGAGGCCTCCACCCGCTCGCGCACGACCTGCGGGAAGGTGCGCTCGCCGTCGGGCAGCGGGAGGCGGTGCTCGGCGCCGTCGAGCGCGCGCACGAGCAGGGTGGCGCTGTCGGCGAGCCACTCCGCGCCGTCCGTGAGCTCCCAGGGCACCGTGACCGCCTGGTCCTCGTCGGTCGCCGTGGGGTCCGCCGTCGCGACCATCACGAGGGCGGGGACGGTCGCCGCGGCGGTCCCGCCGCCTCTCAGGGCGACGCGGGCGAGCACCTTGCCGCCACCGAGCGCCTTGAGGCGCGCATCGGGCACGACGGCGGAGGTCGTCTCGGGCGGGGACGCGGGGGAGCGGCGCAGCAGACCCATGGACTCACGCTAGTCCCGGCGTGCCCGGTGCCCCCGACAGACGGTGCCCCGTGTGGGGCTTGAACCCACGACCGACGGATTATGAGTCCGCTGCTCTGACCGGCTGAGCTAACGGGGCGAGGCGGCTCGCGCCGCCCGTCGATCCTAGTTGCGTCGGTGCTCCGGTTCTGCCATCCTCCAACGTTCGTCGCCGTCCGGCGGGGTGTCTGACACATCCGGCCGAGAGACGAGATGAGCCCACGCGGGGGTGCCCCGCTCTGGAAGGATCGCCTCGCACGCACCTAGGAGGGCACCATGAGCTACCGATTCAACCCCCCGCCCGGATGGCCGACCCCGCCGTCGGACTGGTCCCCGCCCGAGGGGTGGCAGCCCGACCCCTCCTGGCCCACGCCGCCGCAGGGCTGGCAGTTCTGGGTCGAGGACACGCCCGCCGCCCCGACGACCCCGAGCGCCCCGAGCGCCCCCGTCACGGGTGCCGCGGCCGGTGCGGCCGCCGGACAGGCGTGGGGTCCGACCGGCGGTGTCGACCCCACCACGCAGATCCCGACCGGCTCGGGCCCGGCGTACCCGCCGGCCCCCGCCCCGTACTCCGGTGAGACGCAGCAGCTGTCCTTCGGCGCGAGCGGTGCGCCCGTCTACAACCCCGGCGGCTACGCCGGCGGACCCGGTCAGCCGGGCTCCGGCGTCCCGGGCGGTCCCGGGGGCTCGAGCGGCTTCGGCGGCCCCGGTGGGCCGGGTGAGCCCAAGAAGGGCAAGGGTCCGCTCATCGCGATCATCGCCGGTGGCGCCGTCGTCCTCGTCCTGGTGATCGTGCTCCTGGCGAACCTCTTCGGCGGCGGCGACGACGACCCGTCGCCGGCTCCGACCTCGGCCGACGCGCCCACCTCGGCCGCTCCCTCCTCGGACGCGCCGTCGGACGAGCCGTCCTCGGCCGCTCCGACGCCGGCCGCCCCGACCTCGGCCGCTCCGACCACCGCGCCGACGCAGGACGCCCCGGCCGGTGCCACGCCGCCCGCGGGCAGCACGGCCGTCGCGATCGGCGCCCCGTTCGCCGCACCCGGGTTCGACGACGAGGTGGCGGCGAACGTCACGCTCACCAAGGTGACGTGGGACGCGGAGTGCAACGCGGGCTTCGGCTCGGGGCCCGAGGGCCGCTACATCGGCCTGGAGTTCCAGGTCGAGGTGCCGGCGGACGCGACCGAGGCGTTCAGCATGAACGGCTACATCGACATGACGCCGTACTCCGACTCCAACAGCCTCGAGCTCGGGGACGACTCGCTGTTCTGCAACCCGGACAACGCGCTGCCGGACGACATCCAGCCCGGAGCGACCGTCAGCGGCGTGATCGTGCTGGACGTCCCGGCGGAGACGACCTGGATCGTCTACGACCCGACGTGGGGCCTCTACGACAGCGCGGCCTGGCGCATCGTCTGATGCCGCTGCGTGACATCCGCATCGTCGGCGACCCGGTCCTGCGCACGCCGTGCGCACCGGTCCGGGTCGTCGACGACGGCGTGCGTGCGCTCGTCGCCGACCTCCTCGACACGGTGGACCAGGAGGGCCGGGCCGGCCTCGCGGCCAACCAGATCGGCGTGAGCCTGCGCGCCTTCTCCTGGAACATCGACGGCGACCTCGGGTACGTGCTCAACCCGCGGATCGTGGAGCTGGGCCAGGACGAGGTGCAGGACGGCGACGAGGGCTGCCTCTCGGTGCCGTCCCTGTGGTTCCCGACCCGGCGGGCGTGGTACGCCCGGGCGGTCGGAACGAACCTCGACGGCGACGAGGTCGTCGTCGAGGGCGAGGGGCTCATGGCCCGGTGCATCCAGCACGAGGTGGACCACCTCGACGGCATGCTCTACCTCGACCGGCTGGACAAGGACGTGCGCATCAAGGCGATGCGGGCGCTGCGCACGCTGTAGCAGCCCCCGCCCGCCACGGCCGCTGTGCGAAGTGTGCCCGCGATCAGCACCGAGACCCCGTTCGGGGGTGCGCGCAGGCCCCGGGTGGGGCATAGTGGTGCCACGCCGTTCGCGCGTGCCGTACCGCCTCGGGCGAGATTCGTTGGGGAAGACGTATCTCGAGTGAGGAGGGTCGACATGCCGGGTACCACCCGCGGTGTTCTTTTCGTGCACTCAGCGCCCCGCGCGCTGTGCCCGCACGTCGAGTGGGCGGCGACGTCCGTGCTCGGCGGGCGTCCCGTCGTCGACTGGACGCCGCAGCCCGCCGCGCCCGGCACGATGCGCGCCGAGCTGTCCTGGACCGGCCCCGTCGGCACGGGCGCGCGGCTGACCTCCGCGCTGCGCGGCTGGGACCACCTGCGCTACGAGGTGACCGAGGAGGCCACCACCACGACCGACGGGTCGCGCTGGTCGCACACCCCCGGGCTCGGGATCTTCCACGCGCAGACCGACCGCGTCGGCAACGTCGTCGTCCCCGAGGACCGCATCCGCGCCGCCCTCGTGTACGCCGGCGATCCCGCGCGGCTCGCCGAGGCGCTCGACCTCGCGCTCGGTCAGGCCTGGGACGACGAGCTGGAGCCGTTCCGCTACGCCGGCGCCGGCGCGCCCGTGCGCTGGCTGCACCGCGTCGGCTGAGGCGCCCGGCCCACCGTTCTCCGACCCTGCCTGACGGCGAAGGCCCGGTCCGTACGGACCGGGCCTTCGCCGTCGGGCACCTCGCGCGTCAGGCGGTGGTGACCAGCAGGCTCACGTTGTGGCCGCCGAAGCCGAAGGAGTTGTTCAGCGCCGCGATGTCGCCCTCGGGCAGGGGGCGCGGCGCCGTGGCGACGTCGACGGGCAGGCGCGGGTCCGGCGTCGTGAGGTTGATCGTCGGGGGAGCCACGCGGTCGCGCAGCGCCAGCACCGTGAAGATCGTCTCGAGCGCGCCGGCGCCGCCGAGCAGGTGCCCGGTCATGGACTTTGTGCCCGATACCACGACGTCGCCCAGCACGCTGTGGATCGCCTCTGCCTCGCCGATGTCGCCGGCGGGCGTGGAGGTCGCGTGCGCGTTGGCGTGCACCACGTCCTGCGGCGTGAGGCCGGCGTCGGTGAGCGCGTCGCGCATCGCGCGGGCCTGGCCGGCGGAGTCCGGGGCGGCGATGTCGCCCGCGTCGGAGCTGAGCCCCGCACCGGCGATCCGGCCGTGCACGCGGGCGCCGCGGGCGCGGGCGTACTCCTCGCGCTCGAGCACCACGACACCGGCGCCCTCGCCCAGGACGAAGCCGTCACGCGTCTCGTCGTAGGGTCGCGACGCGGTCTCGGGGGAGTCGTTGCGGGTCGAGAGCGCCTGCATGCGGGCGAAGGCCGCGATCGGCAGCGCGTGGATGCACGCCTCGGTGCCGCCGGCGACCACGACGTCGGCACGACCGGTGGCGATCATCTCCTTGGCGTAGGCGATCGCCTCGGCGCCGGAGGCGCACGCGGAGACGGTGGCGTGCGTGCCCGCCTTGGCGCCCAGCTCGATCGAGACGTAGGCGGCGGAGGAGTTGGGCATGAGCATCGGGACCGTGAGGGGCAGCACGCGGCGCGGGCCGCGCTCCTTGAGCGTGTCCCACGCGTTCATGAGCGTCCAGAGGCCACCCAGGCCGGTGCCGATCACGACGCCGAGCCGCAGGCCGTCGACCTCGGGCGTGCCCGCGTCGGCCCACGCCTCGCGCGCCGCGATCATCGCGAGCTGCGCGGAGCGGTCCATCCGGCGGGTCTCGGGCACCGACAGCACCTCGGCCGGCTCGACGGCGACCTCGGCCGCGAAGCGCACGGGCAGCTCGTAGCGCTCGACCCAGTCGTGCTCGAGCGTGGCGGCGCCAGGGGTGCCGGCGAGTGCGGCCGCCCACGTGTCGGCGACGTTCCCGCCGAGCGGCGACGTGGTGCCGAGCCCGGTCACGACGACGTTCGCGTCACTCATCGTTGTCTCCTCGTTCCGAGCGGGTGGTGGGGGACGACGTCGACGGGGCGCCCGGCGCCGCTTCGCGGCCGGACGCCCCGTCGACTCACCGCGGCGTGTGCCGCGGGGACGTGCTCAGGCCTGGGCGCCGGCGATGAACGAGACGGCGTCGCCCACGGTGACGAGGTTCTTGACCTCGTCGTCCGGGATGGTGACGCCGAACTTGTCCTCGGCCTGCGTGACGATCGTCATCATCGACAGCGAGTCGATGTCGAGGTCGTCGGTGAAGGACTTGTCGAGCTCGACGGAGTCGGCCGGCAGACCGGTCTCCTCGTTCACGATCTCGGCGAGGCCGGCGAGGATCTCCTGCTCGGTGAAAGCCATGCTCTTCTCCTTGGTGCGGGGCGGGGTTCGCCCGGTCGGTTCGATGTGCGGGTCCAGTGTTCCAGCAGTCCGCCGTCGGGAGCGGCAGGCTGCCCGGGGCGGTGGTTCGGCGCGGGGGAGTGCGTCAGGGCAGCAGCACGACCTGCGCCGCGAACGCCATCCCGGCGCCGAAGCCGATCTGCAGCGCGACCTGACCCGAGCGGGCCTGGCCCTCGCGGAGCAGGCGCTCGGTGGCGAGCGGGATGGAGGCGGCCGAGGTGTTCCCGGTCTCCACGATGTCCCGCGCGACCACGACGTCCTCGCGCAGCCCGAGGGTCTTCACGAGCTGGTCGGTGATCCGCAGGTTCGCCTGGTGCGGGACGAACACGTCGATGTCGGCCATCGTGAGCCCGGCCGCCTCGACCGCGCGGCGGGCGATGTCCGGGACGTTCGTGATGACCCACTTGAAGACGCTCGGCCCGTTCTGGCGCAGGGTGGGCCACGTGCCGCCCTGGATGTCCGCGGGCGTGTCGTTCCCGGTGCCCTCGCGCAGGTTGAGCCAGCTGTCGGTCTGGTAGATGTGGCCGGCGAGCGAGCCGTCCGCGCCCCAGACGGTCGGCCCGATCCCGGGCACGTCGGCGGGACCCACGACGGCCGCACCGGCGCCGTCGCCCAGCAGGAACGAGATCGACCGGTCGGTCGGGTCGATGAAGTCGCTCATCCGCTCGACGCCGATCACGAGCACCTTGCGCGCCTGACCCGAGCGCACGAGCGCGTCGGCCTGGCCGATGCCGTAGCAGTAGCCGGCGCACGCCGCGGACACGTCGTACGCCGCCGCGGGGGTGGCGCCGATCGCGTCGGCCACGCGGGCCGCCAGGGCCGGGGTCTGCTCGAAGTAGGTGACTGTCGACAGGAGGACGACGTCGAGCTCGTCCGGCGTCGTGCCGGCCATCTCGAGCGCCTCGTTCGCGGCCGCGACCGCCATGTCGAGGATCGTGGTGCTCTCCGCAGCGCGGCGGCGCGTCACGATGCCGGTGCGCTGGCGGATCCACTCGTCGCTGGAGTCGATCGGCGCGATGATCTCGTCGTTCGGCACCACGCGTTCGCCGCGGAAGCCACCGATCCCGAGGATGCGGGTCCCGGCGACCGGCTGGATCGAGGTGAGCTGGGTCATGCGTCTCCCTTGCGTCCCGTCTGTGGGGTCTCGGTCCGGCTCAGCGCGTGCTCGGCGACGAGCTCGGCCGCGGCCCCGAGGTCGTCCGGACTCTTGATGGCCACGCGGACCACGTCGGGCAGCGTACGCCGGGCCAGCCCCGTGAGGACGCCGCCGGGCGCGAGCTCGAGGACTGCGGTCACGCCCCGCTCGGCGAGGGTGGCCTGGCACAGGTCCCAGCGCACGGGCGAGGTGATCTGACGCGCGATCCGGGCGAGAGCGTCGTGCCGGTCGGTCACGACCTCGCCGTCGGCGTTCGACAGCAGCGGGAGCACCGGGTCGGTGGCCTCCCACGACGCGGCGACCGCCGCGAACGCGGTGCCGGCGCTCGCCATGAGCGGGGTGTGGAAGGCGCCGGCCACCTGCAGCGGCACGACGCGCGCCTTGGCGGGCGGTGCGGCCACGAGCGCGGCGATCGCCTCGTGCGTCCCGGCGGCGACGACCTGCCCGCCGCCGTTGACGTTCGCGGGCCACGCGCCGGCGGCCTCGATGGCGGCGGCGACCTCGTCCGGGTCGCCCCCGAGCACCGCGGCCATGCCGGACGGGTTCTCGGCGGCCGCGCTCGCCATGAGGCGGGCTCGCTCGCCGACGAGCGCGACGGCGGAGGCGTCGGTCAGCACGCCGGCCACCGCGGCCGCGGCGAGCTCGCCCACGGAGTGTCCGGCGGCGACGTCGGCGACGTCGGTCGCCGTGGCGTCCAGGCGCGCGAGCAGCTGACGGAATGAGAGCAGGGACGCCGCGACGATGAGGGGCTGCGCGATCGCGGTGTCGCGGATGGTGTCCGCGTCGGAGACGGTGCCGTGCGCGAGGAGGTCGACACCGGCCGCCTCGGCGAGCTCGCCGAGCTGGTCGGCGACGCCGGGCAGCTCCAGCCAGGGCGCGAGCATGGCGGGGGTCTGGGCGCCCTGTCCGGGCGCGAGGATGGCGAGCACCAGGCAAGCATGCCGTCTCGGGGCGGCCGCACCGGGTCACGGCGCGGACGAAGGCGCCGCGGGCTCTTTGTAGGAAACCTACGGAGTCACCGAGGGGCGCGCGACCGGCGTCCGCCCCAGCCGGCCGACCACGAGAGCCACCTGGAGCACGAACCCCTCGCGCGCGTCCGTGGCGTCCCAGCCCGTCACCTGGGTCACCCGGCGCAGCCGGTAGCGGACCGTGTTGGGGTGCACGAACAGGGCCCGGGCGGCGGCCTCGAGCGAGCGGCCGGAGTCCAGGTAAGCACCGAGCGTCTCCACCAGCGGGCCGGCCGCGGCCTCCAGCGGGGCGACGATCTCCTCGCGCAGCGTGCGCGCCGCCTCGGCATCGCCGCCGAGCAGCCGCTCGGGCAGCAGGTCGTGCGCGGCCGCCGGCCGCGGCGCGCCCGGCCAGCCCGGTGCGGCGGCCAGGCCCGCGAGGGCGACCCGTGCCGAGTGGCCCGCGCGCATGACGTCGTCGACCGGCGGGCCGAGCACCACCGGGCCGGGTCCGAGCAGGGGGAGCAGGGCGTCGGCCGCCGCCCGCAGCGGGCCGGGGCCGCCCATGATGACGATGGCGCGGTTGCCGTGCAGACCGACCAGAGCGTCGCCCGCGGCCCGGCGCGCCGCGCGCCGCAGGTCCGACGCGATGCCCTCGTGCACGGGCGACTCCACGGTCCCGACCACCGCCATCACCTGGCCTGTGCCCGCCCAGCCGAGCGTCGCGACGCGGCTGCGCAGGTTGTCGTCGTCGTCACCGCGCAGCATCGCGTCGACCGTGAGGGCCTCGGTGCGCGCGTCCCAGGCGCCGCGGGCCTCGGCGGCCCGGGCGTAGACCTCGGCCGCGGAGAACGCGACCTCGCGGGAGTAGACGAGCACGGCCTCGCGCAGCTCCGACTCGCCCGCGGGCGTGGCGATCTCACCCGTGTGCGCCTCGACCACCTCGACGATGAGGCGGACGAGCGCGAGCGCGTGCTGCAGCGAGATGGACCGGATGAGCTCCGGCGGCGCGGCGCGGAAGATCTCGGCCGCGTTGTACGTGGTGGGCGCCGGGTTCTCGTACCAGTCGATGAACGCGGTGATGCCGGAGGAGGCCACCACGCCGATCCACGACCGGTCGTCGGCCGGGAGGGCGCGGTACCAGGCGGCCTCGGCGTCCAGGCGGCGCGTCGCGGCGGCCGTGAGCATCGCGGTGCGCTGGCGCAGGCGGGCGATCGTCTCCGGGTCGGCGCGCCTTCTCACGCGCCGAGGATACTGCCGCCGTGTCGTCACCGGCGCCCGCCTGTTGTAGAGGAGGCACAACGACGGGTGGGCGGCGCGGCCGGGCGAGGCACGCCGTCGGGCCGGGTGCGGCCTCGGCGGACGCGGGTGCGGACGGGCAGAGCGGGGGTAGCACCCGTGCCGGTTCGCCAGGATCCCGATATGGTCAAGAAATGGCATTGATGAGCTGGTTGCGACGACTCGCCGAGCGGCACGATCCCGAGGGCGCGAAGAAGACGCTCACGCACCGCGAGACGACCCCCCGCGAGGACGAGCTGCGGGCCGTGCTCGCGGCCGACCCCAACGACGAGGACGCGTTCGACGCGCTCGTCGAGATCGTGCGCGAGCGCGCGGACGAGGGCACGCAGCCCGACCCGCTCATCGCCGAGCACGTCGACCCGCAGGTGCGGCAGAACCACGCCGTGTGGGCGCTGGCCGAGGAGCTCGCGGGTCAGCCCCGCGCCTGGCTGCCGCTCATCGTGCTCGCCCGGCTCTCGCTCGGCTCGGACCACGAGGCCGCGATGCGTCGGCTCAGCCTCGCGTGCGAGCGCGAGACCACCGGGCTCGCCCTCACGCACGCCGTCGCGATGCTGCGCGACGCCGGCGCCTCCGCCGAGGCGATCGCCTTCGGCGTGGCGCACTGGGAGCTCGCGAGCCGCGACGTCGAGGCCGGCCGCGAGATCGTGCTCGCCGCGCTGGAGTCCGGCCGGGTCGCCGAGGCGCGGCGCCTGCTCGACTCGCTGCTGGAGTCCTCCGGCTCGCCCCGCCTCGACGACGTCGAGGACCTCGTGGCCTACGCGGAGAAGGAGCAGCAGGCCTGACGAACCCGCACCCGCACCAGCACGACGTACGACGGCGAAGGGGCGCCTCCCGCTCGGGAGGCGCCCCTTCGCCGTCGTGTGCGTGCGATGTGGTGCGTGCGATGTGGTGAGCCGGGAGGCTCAGGCGTCCCCACCCGCGGAGCCGGTGCGACCCGCGGTCACGTCGAGCAGCTGGTAGCGCTCCACGGCCTGCGCCGGCACCGACCGGTCGATCTCGCCGCGGCGGGCGAGCGTCTGCAGCGCCTTGGCGACCAGCGAGTGGCTGTCGATGAGGAAGTGGCGCCGCACGGCCGGGCGGGTGTCGGACAGGCCGAACCCGTCGGCGCCGAGCACCGCGTAGTCGCCGGGCACCCACTGCCGGATCTGGTCGGCCACGAGGTGGTCGTAGTCCGACGTAGCGACGAACGGGCCGCCCGCACCCTGCAGCTTCTGCGTGAGGTAGGGCACGCGCGGCTCGCGGTCGGGGTGCACGAACGCCTCCCGGTCGGCGGCCAGGGCCTCGCGGCGCAGCTCCGACCACGAGGTGACCGACCACACGCCGGCCCGCACGCCCCACTCCTCGGCGAGGATCTGGCGCGCCTCGAGCGCCCACGGCACGGCCACGCCGGAGGCGAGGAGCTGCACCTGCGGTCCCTCGCCGTCGGGCGCCGCGAGCTGGTAGATGCCGCGCAGGATGCCCTCGACGTCGACGTTCTCCGGCTCGACCGGCTGCAGCATCGGCTCGTTGTAGACCGTGAGGTAGTAGATGACGTTGCGGTCGCGCTCGCCGGGCAGGAGGCCCTGCGCGCCGTCGGGGCCGTACATCCGCTCGATGCCGTCGCGCACGATGTGCCGGATCTCGTACCCGTAGGCCGGGTCGTAGTGCACCACGGCGTGGTTCGTCCCCGCCAGCAGGGGCGAGTGGCCGTCGGCGTGCTGGAGGCCCTCGCCGGTCAGCGTGGTCCGTCCGGCCGTGGCGCCGATGAGGAAGCCGCGGGTCATCTGGTCCCCGGCCGCCCAGAACTGGTCGCCCGTGCGCTGGAAGCCGAACATCGAGTAGTAGATGTAGAACGGCACGAGGACCTCGCCGTGCGTGGCGTAGGACGTGCCGACGGCCTGGAACGCGGAGGCCGAGCCGGCCTCGTTGATCCCGGTGTGCATGATCTGCCCGGCCTCGGCCTCCTTGTAGCTCAGCATGAGCTCGCGGTCCACCGGGAGGTAGTTCTGGCCGAGGGTGTTGAAGATCTTCGCGCTCGGGAAGATCGAGTCCAGGCCGAAGGTGCGGGCCTCGTCGGGGATGATCGGCACGATCCGGCGGCCGAACTCCTTGTCCTTGATGAGGTCCTTGAACAGCCGGACGAACGCCATCGTGGTGGCGACCTCCTGCTGGCCCGAGCCCTTCGCGAGCAGCGCGTAGGTCTTCTCGCCGGGCAGCGTGACGGGCTTGTGCTCCGGGCGGCGCTCGGGCACGAAGCCGCCGAGCGTGCGCCGGCGCTCCATCATGTACTCGATCTCCGGCGCCTCGAAGCCGGGGTGGAAGTACGGCGGGAGGTAAGGGTTCTCCTCCAGCTGGGCGTCCGTGAGCGGGATGTCGAGCGCGTCGCGCAGGAGCTTGGCGTCCTCCGGCTTGAGCTTCTTCATCTGGTGGGTCGCGTTGCGCGCCGCGAAGTGCGGGCCGAGGCCGTAGCCCTTCACGGTGTGCGCGAGGATCACCGTGGGCGCGCCGACGTGCGACGTCGCGGCCTTGTAGGCGGCGTAGATCTTGCGCGTGTCGTGGCCGCCGCGCTTCATCGCCCAGATGGTGTCGTCGGACAGGTCCGCGACCATCTCCTTGGTGCGCGGGTCGCGCCCGAAGAAGTGCTCGCGGATGAACGCACCCGACTCCGCCTTGAAGGTCTGGTAGTCGCCGTCGGTCGTGGTGGACATGAGGTCGACGAGCGCGCCGTCGGTGTCCTTGGCAAGCAGGTCGTCCCACTCGCGGCCCCACACGACCTTGATGACGTTCCAGCCGGCGCCGCGGAAGAAGCCCTCGAGCTCGGTGATGATGCTGCCGTTGCCACGGACCGGGCCGTCGAGGCGCTGCAGGTTGCAGTTGACCACGAACGTGAGGTTGTCCAGCTTCTGGTTCGCGGCGACGTGCAGGAGACCGCGCGACTCCGGCTCGTCCATCTCGCCGTCGCCGAGGAAGGCCCAGACGCGCTGCTCGGAGGTGTCCTTGATGCCGCGCAGGTGCAGGTAGCGGTTCGTCCACGCCTGGTAGATCGCACCCGAGGGGCCCAGACCCATCGAGACGGTGGGGAACTCCCAGAAGTCCGGCATGAGCCGGGGGTGCGGGTAGGACGGCAGGCCGCCCGCGGGGTGGGAGAGCTCCTGGCGGAAGCCGTCGAGGCGGTCCGCGGACAAACGGCCCTCGAGGAACGCGCGGGCGTACATGCCGGGGGAGGCGTGCCCCTGGAAGTAGACGGAGTCGCCGCCGCCGGGGTGGTCCTTGCCGCGGAAGAAGTGGTTGAGGCCGACCTCGTAGAGCGTGGCCACCGACGCGTAGGAGGAGATGTGGCCGCCGACGGCGACCCCCGGGCGCTGCGCCCGCGTCACCATGACGGCGGAGTTCCACCGCAGGTAGTCGCGGTAGCGGTTCTCGATCTCCTCGTCGCCGGGGAACTCGGGCTCGTCCTCGGGGTCGATCGTGTTGATGTGCGGGGTCGTCACGACGCCGGGGACCTGGAGGCCACGCTGCGTCGCGTGTCCCAGGACGGCGTGCACGACGTCGGCGGCGTGGTCCTCACCGCGGGCGTGGACGAGGGCGTCGAGCGATTCGATCCACTCCTGGCGCTCCTCGGCGTCGTCGGCGTCGAGCGAGACGGAGTCGGCTGTGGTCACAGACGTGCGCTCCTTCAGCATCAGGGCCCGCGCGCGTGGCAGGGGCCGCCATCGGACCCGTGAGTACCGGGCCTGCGGGCGCGGGACCGCGTGGGTCAAGCGCCTTGCACAGCCTATCCAGCGCGGGACGGCCGCGCGGGCTGGCAACCGGGGCCCGGCGGCCCGACGGCGCGTTCCCACCTGCGCGAAGGGCGCGTGCGGGCGGTAGTCTCGCGGGCACACCCTGCTGGACACGGCGCGGTGGCGTGACGAACACCACCGTGACGCACGGCATGACCTCCATCACGAAGGGACAGAAGGCGTGGCATCGACCAGCGACCCGGGCGTCGAGGGCACCCGGTTCGGGTTCCGCACCGGGCAGGTGATCCAGGAGTGGGGCTACGACGACGACGTCGACGAGGACGTCCGTGACGCGCTCGAGGGACTCGGGATCGAGCTCGTCGACGAGGACTACGGCGACGTCACGGACTCCGCCATCGTGTGGTGGCGCTCGGGCGACGGCGACTCCACCGACCTCGAGGACCTGCTCGTCGACGTCTCGAGCGCGCTCGACGACGGCGGCCTGATCTGGGTGCTCGTGCCCAAGGCGGGTGCGCACGGCCATGTCCGCCCCGCGGAGATCGGCGAGGCCGCGCGCACCGCGGGCCTGCAGACCACCACCTCGATCGCGGCCGCGCCCGCCTGGCTCGGGGTGCGCCTCGTCGCCAAGGGTCGCGGGCGCTGACGCCGCCGCTGACGAGGGCGCCCTCGTTCACGCTGGCGCTGCCCTACGGCGCCGCGCTGACGGAGCGCGACCTGCGCGGCCGGCCCGCGCTCCTGCTGTTCGTGCCGGGCGCCTTCACGCCCGTGTGCACGCGCGAGGTGGTCGCGCATGCCGCGGCGTTCGGCGCTCCCGCGTCGGCCACGACTCCGCGCCCGGTCCCACCCGTCCGCCTCGTCGTCGTCTCGTGCGACTCGCCCGCCACGCTCGCCGCGTGGCGCACCGCGCTCGAGCTGCCCGACGGCGTCGACCTCGCCTCGGACTTCTGGCCGCACGGCGCGGTCACGACCGCGTTCGGCGCCTTCGACGAGGTCCGTGGCACACCGCGTCGGCGCACCGTGCTGCTCGACGGTGTGGGTACGGTCCGGTGGACCACGACCAGCCCCGGCGGGGTCGAGCGCGACGTGGCCGAGGCGCAGCGCGCCGTCGCCGCGCTCGCGAGGTAGCGTGCCAGCGTGAGCGTCCCCGTCCTCCCGCCCGGCGACCGCCCGCTCCCCGCGTTCCCCGAGCCGACACGCAAGGTTCGCTCGGGCGCCGCAGCCGGCGCACCGGTCGGCGACGCCGCGACGCCGTACGAGCGGCTGCCCCGGACCCTCGCGCGCTGGTCGTGGTGGCGGATGCTGCTGGCCCTGGTCGCCGCGGGCGGCCTGTTCGTGGCGCTGCAGACGCCCGTGTTCGGCGTCGGGCTCATGCTGTCGGTACTGCGCGGGGACGTGCAGCTCACCGACGCGGGCTTGTTCGACTGGCTGAACCGGCTGGTCACCCTGGACGCGGCGCGGCCGCTCGACCTCGCGATCACGCTGCTCTCGCTCGGCGTCATCATCCCGAGCGTCTACCTGGGGCTGCGGATCGTGGGGTTCGTGCCGACGGGACACGTCGCCTCGGTCGCCTACCGGCTGCGGTGGGGCTGGCTGCGCCGGTGCGCGCTCGTCGCCGGCGCGACGATCGTCGTCTCGCTCGGCGGCAGCCTGCTGCTCTCGCTCGCGTTCGGCGAGGAGCTCACGCCGGCCTGGACACCCTGGCCCACGCTCGTGGCGAGCGTGCTAGTCGTCGTGCTGCTCGTGCCGTTCCAGGCCGCTGCCGAGGAGTACGCGTTCCGCGGGCTTCTGGTGCAGGCGCTCGGCTCCTGGCTGCCGCGGCGCTGGTGGTCCCGCGTGCTCGTCGTGGTGATCCCGACCGCGCTGTTCGTCGCGGGGCACGTGTACGACCCGTGGGGGCTGGCCGACGTCGGGACGTTCGCGCTCGCCGCGATGTGGCTCACGCTGCGCACCGGGGGCCTCGAGGCGGCCATCGCGCTGCACGTCGCGAACAACGTGGGCATCTTCCTCATGCTCGCCTCGGGCGTGCTGGGCTCGACGGCGCAGTCCGACGAGGGCGGCTCGCTCACCGGGGTGCTCATCACCGCGATCACGTCGTTCCTCTACTGCTGGGTAGTCGAGGTGCTCGCGAACCGCACCGGGCTGCAGCGCCGCTCGCCGTGGCCGGAGCACGGCGCGACAATGCCGCTGCCCGTCCCGGTGCCGCCGCCGTACGTGGCTGCTCCCGCGCCCGTCGCCGCGGCGGGGTACCCAATGCGCGACCGTTAGGCTGGTCCGCCGTCGGGCCTATAGCTCAGCTGGTCAGAGCGCCGCGCTTACACCGCGGAGGTCGAGGGTTCGAGCCCCTCTGGGCCCACCGGCGCAAGACCCGGGCGGTTCGCCCCTCGCCACGCTCGCGTTCGCAGGGTCCACACACACCGTCGGCGAGGAGACGCCATGGCCGCCACGTCAACGCCGTCGTCGGTCGACCACGTGTCCACTCGGAGGTGGGACGCCTGCGCGAGGTGCTGGTGTGCGCGCCGGGGCTCGACCACGAGCGTCTCACGCCGAGCAACTCTGACGACCTGCTCTTCGACGACGTGCTGTGGGTCGAGGCGGCGCAGCGGGACCACCTCGACTTCGTGGACAAGCTGACGGACCGCGGTGTTGAGGTCATGGAGCTTCACGACCTGCTGGCGCAGACGCTGGCGCTTGCTGAGGCGAAGGCATGGTTCCTGGATCGCGCGGTCGTGCCCAACAAAGTCGGTCTGGGTCTCGTGGAAGGTACCCGCGCCTACCTCAACTCCCTCTCCGAGCGCGAGCTTGCGCGCTTCGTCGTGGGTGGCCTCGCGACGACGGATCTGCCCGCCGACTACCGCGCCGACTACGCCACCGTCGAACGCGAGTCGACCGGCGGGTCCGAGTTCCTGCTACCGCCGCTGCCCACCCTCTACACGCGGGACACCACCTGCTGGATGTGAGGCGGCGTGACGCTGAACCCGCTGTACTGGCCGGCGCGCCAGGACGAGACCCTGCTGATGACGGCGATCTACACGTTCCACCCGGAGTACCGGGACTCGAGGGTGTGGTGGGGCGATCCGGAGCAGGACTGGGTGCAGGCCACGCTCGAGGGCGGCGACGTCATGCCCGTCGGCAACGCGACCGTCCTCGTGGGCATGAGCGAGAGGACCTCGCGGCAGGCGATCACGCAGCTCGCGAGGGCGCTGTTCGACGCCGGGGCTGCGGAACGGGTCGTCGTGGCGGGGATGCCCCGGTTTCGCGCCGCGATGCACCTCGACACCGTGTTCACGTTCGCCGACCGGGATCTGGTCACCGTGCACCCCGCGATCGTCGACGGCATCCACGCGTTCACCTTGCGTCCCTCGGACACAGCACCCGGCGTGGAGGTCACGGACGAGGGCGACACCGCCTTCGTCGACGTGGTGGCCCGCGCGCTCGAGCTGCCCACGCTGCGCGTCGTGACGACGGCGGGCGACGTCTACGCATCGGAGCGCCAGGGTTGGGACTCCGGGGAACAACGCCATCGCCGTCGAGCCCGGCGTCGTGTTCACCTACGACCGGAACACCTTGACCAACGCCGCGCTGCGCCGGGCCGGCGTCGAGGTGATCACCATCGTCGGCGCCGAGCTGGGCCGGGGCAGCGGGGGCGGTCACTGCATGACCTGCCCGATCGCTCGGGACCCGCTGGACTGACCCGCCTGCGCTCGCCGCCCTGGCGAGGTCAGCGCCTGAAGAGGCGAGCCAGGAAGCCGGTCGGGGTGCTCTGCGAGGCGGTGCAGGCATGTCCGGCGCACCACTGCGCGGCCGGGACGGTGCGCCTGACGTCGGCGACGTGCTGGCCGCAACCGGCCCACGTGGTCTTCCCACAGGTTCGACAGGTGACGGCGCGGCACATGGGGGCTCCTTCGGAGGAGGTCGGGTGGCGGGTGGGCGTGACGAGTCAGGCGAGCGTGAGGAAGAGCTTCTCGAGTTCCTCGGTGGTGAGGCCGTCGACCTCGCGCTCACCGTCGGGCGACGCGACGCAGTCCTTCATGGCGGTCGCGATGATGGTGAACCCCGCCCGGTCGAGCGCGGCGGACACGGCCGCGAGCTGGGTGACCACGTCGCGGCACGAGCCGCCGTTCTCGACCGCGTCGATCACGGCGTTGAGCTGCCCGCGGGCGCGCCGCAGGCGGTTGAGGGCGCGACGCTGAGCGTCAGGATCAGGGCTGGAAGGCACGGCGGGCTCCAGGGGTTGAGGTGTCAGGCACCGACGGGCACGAGGACGGCGCGGGGACGTGGAGGACGTCGTCAGCGGCGTCGCCGAGGACGGCACGCAGCGTCAGCATGCCCCCGGACAGGGAGGCGGAGTCGAACCCGGACTGTGCGAGTACGCGGTGCGCGATCGCCGAGCGCACGCCCGAGGCGCACAACACCCGAACCGGACGCCCTGCGGCCGCGCCCCGCACCTCGTCCAGGCGAGCCCGCAGCTCGGTGTGCGGGACGTTGAGCGAGCCGGGCAGGTGCCCGGTGGTGTACTCGGCCGTGCTGCGCACGTCGAGCACGAGCGCGGTCTCCCGGACCTCGGGCAGATCCTCGCTGTACCAGAGGCGAAGGGTGCCGTCGAGCACGTTCGTCGCGACCATCCCGGCGAGGTTGACGGCGTCCTTGGCCTGTCCGTACGGCGGGGAGTACGCGAGGTCGAGGTCGATGAGGTCGCCCGCGTCGAGGCCGGCCCTGATGGCGGTAGCGAGCACGTCGATCCGACGGTCGACGCCGTCGGTGCCCACCGCCTGGGCGCCGAGCAGGCGACCGCCGTCCTGGGCGACGTGTACGACGAGGTGGATCGGGTCGGCGCCGGGGAAGTATCCGGCGTGCTGCAGCGGGTGCAGATGGAGCGTGCGGTGGGGCGTCCCGGCCCGGTCGAGCGCCGCCCGGTTCGCCCCGGTGATTGCCGCCGTCAGCCTTCCGACGCGCACGATCGCGGTCCCGACCGGACCGGAGATCGGTCGCGCGGAGCCCGGGCGCAGGATGTCGTCGGCGACGAGCCGTCCGGCACGGTTGGCGGGTCCGGCGAGCGGGACGGGCCGCCGGGCGCCGGTCACGGCGTCGGAGGACACGGTGGCGTCGCCGACCGCCCAGACGCCCGGCGCCGAGGTACGGCCGTGCTCGTCAACGATGATCGCGCCCGCCTCGCACGCGATGCCGGCCGCCTCGACGATCGCGGTGTCCGGGCGCACGCCGACCGACAGCACCACGAGGTCGGCGGGGACGCGGTGGCCGTCGGTCAGCACCACGACGTCCTCGTCGACACCCTGCTCGATCGCGGCGGCACCCACGCCCACCCGGACGTTCACGCCGAGCTCGCGCAGCTCGGTCGTGACCAGGTGTGCGAGCTCGGGCTCGAGCGGGGGCAGCACGTGGTCGGCGAGCTCGACGACCGTCACGGCGAGGCCCCGCCGGGCCAGCGCCTCGGCCGCCTCGAGGCCGATGAAGCCCGCACCGAGCACGAGCGCGCGGCGTGCGCCGTCCTCGATGTCGCGCCGGAGCCCGACGGCGTCGCCCACGGTGCGCAGCGTGCGCACCCGGGGAGAGTCGAGCCCGTCGATCGGGGGGCGCACCGGACAGGCGCCGACGGCGAGCACGAGCGCGTCGAAGCCGACCTCGCTGGTGCCGCCCGCGGCACGCACGGTCACCGTGCGACGGACGGGGTCGAGCGCGACGACGTCGTGCCCCGTGCGCACGTCGAGGTCAAGCGCGGCCCTCAGGGAGCCCGGCGTCTGCACGAGCAGGCGGCCGGTGTCCTCGATCTCCCCGCCCACGTGGTACGGCAGGCCGCAACTCGCGTACGACACGAACGCCCCGCGCTCGAGCACGGTGATCTGCGCGGTCTCGTCGAGGCGCCGCGCGCGCGCCGCGCAGCTCATTCCGCCGGCAACGCCCCCCACGACGACGATCCTGGTTGGGCCACCGGCAGCGGTGGGCGCCTGAGCTGTCTTCGGTGCTTGCGTCACGGTCCGACTATACCCCACGGGGTATCGGGGTCGCCATGTGATCGGTGTGCACGCCCGGTATGTCTCCACCCGTAACCGGTCGTAACCCGGCGGACACATGCGGGCACCTAGCGTGAGGCCACGCGGCTCCACCGGTCCCGCGGGCGAGCGGAGGGAGCGGGGATGCTCGAGCACGTGGACCCGTTCATCGGGACTGCCGGCACCGACCTGCCGGCGCCCACCGGCCTGGCCGCCACCTGGTGGTGGCCCAAGCCGCAGGTCGGCAACACCCACCCGGGCGCCGCCTACCCGTTCGGCATGGTCTCCGCGTGCGCCTACTCCGGCGGGTACCCCACGGGGTACGGGCCGTACGAGCTCGGCACCGAGGGGCTGCCGGTCCCGTTCCTCGACGCGCACGTCGCCTCCGGCTTCACGCACTTCCAGCAGTCCGGCACCGGAGCGATCCGCAAGTACTACAACTACCTGCGGGTCACCCCGATGCTGCAGCGGCTGGACGACCTCGGCGAGACGTGGGAGATCCTCGAGGAGGAGGCAAGCCCTGGCTACTACCGCACCCTGCTGTCCAGCGGTATCACGGCCGAGATCACGGTCGGCCCCAAGAGCGCGGTGCACCGGTACACGTTCCCTCGCCACCACGACGCCCGCGTCGTCGTGGACCTCTCCCACGGCGGGATCGAGGTGCCCTACGGCGCGACCGTGCCGCTGCGCGCCTCGCTGCAGTCCCACGGGCCCGGCGTCGCGAGCGGCGAGGTCGTGGTGGAGGGCGCACCGCTCGCGGTGCACTTCGAGGTCGACGCGCCGGGCATGCGCCAGCTGCTCTGGTACGACCGCCGCCTCATGCCCGGTGGGTCGCGCCTGGACTTCCACGACATCCGCCCGACGACGCTGCGCACCTTCGGCCTCATGTGGTCCGGTCCCACGGCGGCGGGCCAGGTGGTCGAGCTGCGGATGGGGTTCTCCCTGCGCGGCACGGACCAGGCGCGCGCCAACCTCGCGGCGGACTGCTCGCCGTCGGGCACCGTCGCGGGACCGGCCTTCGACTCCCGCCGCGCCGCGACGCGCGCGGCCTGGGCCCAGCACGTCGACGCGATCCGCGTCGACACGCCGTCCACCGAGCGTCGCACGGTGTTCGCGACGGCGCTCTACCACTCGCTCCTCAAGCCCAGCTTCGCGCCCGAGGAGAGCCCGTTCTGGCCGGCCTCGGGACCGTTCGTGTTCGACATCTCGACGATGTGGGACATGTACCGCACGCAGTTCCCGCTCATGACGCTGCTGCGGCCGGAGCGGTCCGTGGAGCTGGCCAACGCGCTGCTGCGGATCTGCGAGGAGGAGGGCAACTTCCCGATCGGCTACCGGATGGCGCGCGGCGCGGACCGGTTCTCCCGGCAGGCGAGCGCGCTGGCGCACACCCTCCTGGCCGACCTCTGCGCGCTGGGCCTGAACGGCGTGGACTGGGACTGGGCACTCGTGCACATGACGGCCGACCTGCGGCGCACCTACGGCGAGGAGTACCTGCTCGCCGGCATGACGCAGCCGGTCACCCACGTCCTGGACCTGGCGTTCGGCTACTGGTGCACCGCGCAGATCGCCGAGCACGTGGGCGACCGCGCGCTGCACGCGGAGATGGCGCGCTTCGCCGGCGGCTGGACGCGCGCGTTCGACCGCGCGACGGGGCTGCTGCGCGACTCGACGTTCTACGAGGGCACCACCTGGAACTACTCCTTCCGCCTCCTGCACGACATGGCGACCCGGATCGCGGGGGTCGGGGGCGACGCGGCGTTCGTCGCCCTGCTCGACACCTTCTTCGGCTACGGCGCGGACCCGGTCACGCAGCCCGGGCTGCGGCCCGGTCGTGCCGAGCTCGCCGCCGGGTACGCGCTGGGCCGCTTCGAGGGCCTCAACAACGAGCCCGACATGGACGCGCCGTGGGCCTACCTGTACGCCGGGCGACCGGACCGGACCGCGGAGGTGGTGCACGGCGTCGTGCACCAGATGTTCGGTCCCGGCCGCGGCGGCCTGCCCGGCAACGACGACTCCGGCGGCCTGTCCTCCTGGTACGTCTGGGCCGCGCTGGGCCTGTTCCCCGTCGCGGGCCAGAACCTCGTGCTGCTGCACCCGCCCTCGTTCGCCGAGGCCGAGGTCGACGTGCCCGGCGGCCTGCTCGCCCTGCGTACGCGCGGCTTCCGAGAACCCGAGCCGGGCGGTCCGGTGCAGTACGTCGAGGGCGTGACGCTTGACGGCGAGCCCCTGGACGCCGCGTACCTCACCGGCACGCGGCTGCACGCCGGCGGTGAGCTGGTGGTGAGCCTCAGCGACCGCCCGACGGCGTGGGGCACCACGACCCGCCCGCCCTCCACACCCCTGACCGGCCCGGCGCCGGACTCCTGGCCGCCGCTGTGACCTACCGACCCTGATCGCACCGACCCCACCTGCCCGGCTCGACCGAAGGAGCCCGACATGACCGCACTGCTGGACCGCTACCGCCGCCTCGTCATCGTCGTCCGCGCCGACCCCGTCATCTGCGGCCACTCCGTGGAGGCGCGCAACCTCGCCGAGGCGGCGCTGCTGCGCGGCTTCACCGAGGTCAGGATCGTCACCTGGCCGCTGGACCGGCTCGAGGCCGCCGGCCTGCCGCTCAAGCCGCTCGAGCACCTCCTGCCCTACAGCGACGGCATCACGGTGGAGCGCCCCGAGCCCGTGGGGGACTACCGCGTGGTGGACGGGCGCTACACCGGCGGCGTGGTCGGCCGGCTCGTGGAGCTGTTCACCGACGGCGTGCCGACCATCTGCCTCTCGCTCTACCTCTCCCCGCACACGCTCGCGGTGCAGGAGGCCGTCACGGCCGCGCACCGCACCGGGCTCCCGGTCGACGTCCTCACCGTCGCCGAGGCGGTCGGCTCCGACATCACGAACGTGGTGCGCACCGCCGTCGCGCAGCAGCGCTACGGGGCGGCCGCGCACGTGCTGGGCACCTACCTCGCGAACGACTGCTGCGTGGCCGTCTCGGAGTACACCAAGGAGCTCATCGTGGCCGCGGCCGCCGAGGTGGACGCCGGCCTCGGGACGTCGTTCGCCGCGCGCTGCCAGGCGCAGGTCGGGATCTCCTACCCGGCGCTGGACACCGCGAGCTACCTGGGCGTCGACCCGGCCGGGGCCGGCGCGGTGCTCGCGCGGCGCGGCATCCCGGACGAGCCGTACGTGCTGTTCCTGTCCCGGCTCACCGAGGCCAAGGGAGTGCCGGACCTGCTCGAGGGCTACGCGCGCAGCGGGATCGCCGACCGGGTCCGGCTCGTCGTCGCCGGCCGCGGACCGCAGGAGGAGGAGATCGCGGCGCTCGCCGCGGCGTCACCGCTCGCCGGCCGCATCCACGTGCTCACCGACGTCGACGACGAGGAGAAGCCCGCGCTCATGGCCGGCTCGCGCGCGTTCTGCCTGCCCACGCTGCCGCGAGCGGAGTTCGTCGAGACGTTCGGCATCGCCGTCGTGGAGAAGATGCTCGCGGGCGGCGGCCCCGTCATCACGACGACGACGGGTGGCGTGCCCGAGGCCGTGGGGGACACCGCGATGATCGTCGGCGTGCAGGATCCGGACGCGATCGCCGTGGCGCTCGCGGCCGCCGTCGCGCTCGAGGGCGACGAGCGCGAGGCGTGGGAGGCGCGGGCGCGGGACTACGCGCTCCAGTTCGACCGGGCGACAGTCCTGGACCGCATGCTCGGTCAGCTCGAGGTGGCCGTGGGGGAGACGGTCGCCGCCTGAGACCGCACGACGGCGGGGGCGCCACGTGCGCCCGGCGTCCCCGCTGCCGTGCCTCGGCTCACGGCCTCGCCAGCGCCTACAGCTCGCCGTCGGACACCGCGAACGTGTCGCAGGCCGCGAGGGAGCCCTGGTCGTGCCCCACGAGGAACCAGCGCTGGCGCTGCTCGGAGCTGCCGTGCGTCCACGTGTGGGGCGTCACCTGGCCCTGGAACGTCTCCTGGATGTGGTCGTCGCCCACGGCGGCGGCCGCCGAGAGCGCGTCCTCGATGTCCTGCCGCGTCGGCGGCTCGAGGTAGGTGACCCCGTTCTCGTCCTTCGTCTGCGACGCGCCGCGGACCCACATCCCGGCGTAGCAGTCGGCCTGCAGCTCCAGGCGCACGGAGTCCGACGTCGGTCCGGTCGCGCTCTGGTCGATCGTGCTCATCGTGCCGAGCTGGTTCTGGATGTGGTGACCGAACTCGTGCGCCACGACGTAGAGCTCGGCAAGCGGTCCGCCGCTCGCGCCGTAGCGGGACTGCAGCTCCTCGAAGAACGTGGTGTCGATGTACACGGTGCGGTCGGGCGGACAGTAGAACGGCCCGACGGCGGAGGTCGCCGCCCCGCACCCGGTGCTCGTCTGCCCGGTGAACAGCACGAAGTCGGGCAGCTCGTACTCGATGCCGGCCTGCTGCGGCAGGGTCGCGCCCCAGTAGTCGTCGAGCGAGAGGGCGGTGAACTCCATCCGGCAGGAGACGTCCTCGTTGGCGTCGGCGCCGGTGGTGCAGTCGGCGATCGACTCGCCCTCGGGGTTCTCGTACTCCGCCTGGTTCTGGCTCGTCAGGCCGGGGATGTCGAGCGTGCCGCCGCCGCCACCGCCGCCGAGCACGTTCATGAGGATCAGCACGATGATGCCGACCACGCCGAGCCCGCCGCCGACGGCGACCCCACCGGTCCGCGCCCGGCTGCCACCCCCGCGGCGCACGCGGCCGCCCGAGCTGCTCGCGTTCGGGTTGAACGTCATGTCCCTCTCCTTCCTGATGACGGATGGGCCAGGCCCCTGTCGTGGAGGGTAGGCCCCGCCGCGGGGATGCACGATCCCGACAAAGCGACCGAGGCGAGTTGGTGGGGTGGCGTGCCTTCGCCGTCGGGCGTCCCGCCCCTACGGTGGGGAACCGTGACGACCTCCACCGCGGCCCTGCGCCGCCCCGTGCTCGCCGACCTCGTTCCCGCCGGCGCCGGCCGCGCCCGCGGCGCCGCGGTCACCGCCGCCCTCGTGCTCGCCGGCACCGCGCTGGTCGCGGTGCTCTCCCAGGTGGCCGTTCCCTTGCCCTTCACGCCCGTGCCACTGTCGCTCGGCACCTTCGGCGTGCTCGTCGTCGGCGCCGCCCTCGGGCCGGCCCGCGCGACGGCGTCGCTCGGCCTCTACCTGCTCGCAGGCGTCGCGGGCGTGGGCTGGTTCGCCGGGGGCGCGAGCGGCTGGCAGTTCGCGTCGTTCGGCTACCTCCTGGGCTACGTCGTCGCGGCCGCCGTGGTCGGCGCCCTCGCGCGGCGCGGGGCCGACCGCTCGGTCTGGGGCACGATCGGCGCGATGCTCGCGGGCAACGTCACCGTCTACGCGTTCGGCGTGCCCTGGCTGACGGCCTACCTGGGGGTGGACCTGCCGACGGCGCTCGGGCTCGGCGTCGTGCCGTTCCTGCTCGGGGACACGGTCAAGGCGATCGTCGCCGCGGTGCTGCTGCCCTCGGCATGGGCGCTGGTGCGTCGCGCGCAGCGCTGAGGACCGGGCGCGCAGCGCTGAGCGCGCTGTGCGCGGGCCGTAGACTCGTGCCACGTGATCACCACCCAGGCCCTCGAGATCCGCATCGGCGCGCGGACCCTGCTCAGCGACGCGTCGCTGCGCATCGACTCGGGTGACCGGATCGGACTCGTCGGGCGCAACGGCGCCGGCAAGACCACGCTGACCAAGATCCTCGCGGGCGAGGCCCAGCCGACCGGTGGCAGTGTCATCCGCTCCGACGACGTCGGCTACCTGCCGCAGGACCCGCGCACGGGCGACCTCGAGGTGCTCGCCCGCGACCGGGTGCTGTCGGCGCGCGGCCTGGACGCCACGATCCGCAACATGCGCAAGGCCGAGATCGCGATGGCCGAGACCACGGGCGCCGAGCGGGACGCCGCGATGGCCCGCTACGAGCGGCTGGAGAACACGTTCCTCGCGCGCGGCGGCTGGACCGCCGAGGCCGAGGCGGCCCGCATCACGAGCAACCTCGGCCTGCCCACGCGCGTCCTGGACCAGGAGCTGCGGACGCTGTCGGGCGGTCAGCGCCGCCGGGTCGAGCTCGCCCGCATCCTCTTCTCGGGCGCGCGCACGCTGCTCCTGGACGAGCCGACCAACCACCTCGACGCCGATTCGATCGTGTGGTTGCGCGACTACCTGCTGGCCTACCCCGGCGGCTTCGTCGTCATCTCCCACGACGTCGAGCTCCTGCGGGCCACGGTGAACAAGGTGTTCCACCTCGACGCCAACCGCGCGGTCATCGACGTGTACAACCTCGGCTGGGACGCCTACCTCACGCAGCGCGAGACGGACGAGAAGCGCCGCCGCCGCGAGCGCGCGAACGCCGAGAAGAAGGCCGCCACGCTCCTGGCGCAGGCGGACAAGATGCGCGCGAAGGCGACGAAGGCGGTCGCGGCGCAGAACATGGCGCGGCGCGCCGAGCGGATGCTCTCGGGCCTGGAGGAGACCCGCGCGGCCGACAAGGTCGCCAAGCTGCGGTTCCCCGAGCCGGCGCCGTGCGGGCGCACGCCGCTGCGTGCGTCCGACCTGTCCAAGAGCTACGGCTCGCAGGAGGTCTTCACGGGCGTCGACCTCGCGATCGACCGCGGGTCCCGGGTCGTCGTGCTCGGCCTCAACGGTGCGGGCAAGACGACGCTGCTGCGCATCCTCGGCGGCGTCGAGGCGCCCGACACGGGCCAGGTGGAACCCGGCCACGGGCTGAAGATCGGCTACTACGCGCAGGAGCACGACACCCTCGACACCTCCGCGACCGTCGTGGAGAACCTGCGGCACGCGGCCCCGGACCTCACCGACACGCAGGTGCGCAGCGTGCTGGGCTCGTTCCTGTTCTCCGGGGACGACGCCGACAAGCCCGCGGGCGTCCTGTCCGGCGGGGAGAAGACGCGGCTCGCGCTCGCGACGCTCGTCGTGTCCGCCGCGAACGTGCTGCTGCTGGACGAGCCGACCAACAACCTCGACCCCGCGAGCCGCGCGGAGATCCTGGCCGCTCTGCGGACGTACGCGGGCGCCGTCGTGCTCGTCACGCACGACGAGGGCGCCGTGGAGGCGCTCGAGCCCGAGCGCGTCCTCCTGCTGCCCGACGGCGACGAGGACCTCTGGAACGTCGAGTACGCCGAGCTCGTCTCGCTCGCGTAGGACGCGACGACGGCCGCCTCGCGGAGGCGAGGCGGCCGTCGTCGGCGGGCGCGGGCGGGCTCAGGCGGCGTGCGCGATCCGCCGAGCCCGCACGAGCAGCAGACCGAGCGCGATGAGCGCAGCAGCCACGAGCGTCGCCCCGAGCACCTGGGCGCCCGTGCCGGGCAGGTTCCCGCTGCCGCCGCCACCCGCGATCACCGCCGCTGCCGTGCTCGCGGCGGGGTCCGTCGGGGAGGCCTCCGCGGTCGCGGTCGCCGTCGCGGTCGCGGTGGCCGACGGCGAGCTCGCCACGACCTGGAACGTCGCCGCGGCGCTCACGCCGGTCTGGGTCCCGGTCACGGTGACGGTGTGCTCGCCGACCTCGGTGGGCGCCGTCGCGGTCAGCACGGCGGACCCGTCCACGACGTCGGACGCGCCCAGGTCCACCGGGTCGGACTGCAGGAGCGCCGACAGCGTCTTGTCGCCGGCCAGGCCCGCCACCCGGATCTCGAACGGCTGACCGGGTGCGACCGACTCGGGCAGGGTGACCGTGGCGTCGGCGCTGAGCGAGGCGAGGTCGCGCTCGAGGCCGAGGGCGTCGGCGATCGTGAAGAACGTGTCGGTCTGGTCGGTCAGCCCCGCCACGTTCGCGGCGCCGGGACCGTAGGCCGCGACGCGCAGCTGCGAGCCCGTGTGCTGCTGCGACCCGCCCTGCGGCGCCGTGCCGTAGGAGACCAGCATCGGCGCGCCGTCGGCGGTGGTGAGAGAGATCGAGAGCCCGGGCGTTGTGGCGTCGACGATCTGGCTTGTATGAGCGTGGTCTGCCGTGACGATGACGAGGGTGTTCCCGTCCGCGGCGGCGAAGTCCAGCGCCACCTGCACCGCCTCGTCGAGGTCCTGCGTCTCGCCGATCTGGCCGCACGCATCGGCGGCGTGGTCGCGCTTGTCGATGGACGCGCCCTCGACCTGGAGGAAGAAGCCGTTCTCGGCGTCGGAGTCGAGCAGGTCGATCGCCTTGGTGGTGAGCGCGGCGAGGGAGAGGTCCGGCGTGAGCCGGTCGGGGCTCTCCGAGCACGTGATCGGCGCCGCGTCACCGCCCCCGGCAGTGGCGTACGCCGGGGCGAACCGGGTCGGGAAGTTGCCGGGCGTGAACAGTCCGAGCACGGGGGCGTCCGCGGACGTGACGGCGGCGAGCTCCGCCGCCGTGCGGACCACCTGGTAGCCGCGGTCGGTCGCCTGCTGCCAGAGGGTCTGCCCGGCCCACCGTCCGGCGACGGCGGTCTCGTCGAAGGACGCCGCGCCGCCACCGAGCGTCACGTCCGCGCGCGTGTCGAGCAGCTGCTCGCTGATCGACCCGGCCCCGCCGTTCTCCAGCGCGTTCGTGGGGCACTGCGTCGACGTGGTGCTCGGGCCGTAGCACCGGCGCGAGGTCACCGAGGCCACCTGCACCGCCGGGGTCGCGTCCTGGATCTCCGCCGTCGAGACGTCACCGGTGCGCAGGCCGTTCGCGTTCGCGATCTCGAGGAGCGAGGGGAGGTCGGCGCCGTCGAGGTCGACCGAGATCGCGCCGTCGTAGGACTTGGTGCCCGTCGCCCAGGCCGTGCCGGTCGCGGCCGAGTCGGGCGTGTAGTCGGGCAGACCGTAGAGCTCGTCGTCGGCGTGCAGCGAGTACGTCGTGTACTGCCCGGTCACCGGCAGCGCGTCGATCCCGGGCAGCTCACCGGCCGCGCCGACCAGGTAGTTGCGCGCCACCGTGATCTCGGAGTCGCCCATGCCGTCGCCGATGAGCAGGATGACGTTGCGCGCGCCCGGATCGCGGACGGCGTCGCGCAGCGCCTGCGTCTGGTCGCCGTCGTTGCGGGCCGCGTCGCCGGTACCGGTCAGGGGGTCGGCTGTGGCCGAGGTCGCGCCGAGCGCGAGGGCGAGTGCCGCGAGCGCCAGGGCGCTCCCGGCCCGGGTCAGGGTGGACATGCGTCTCCTCCGGGGTGGGGTGTCGGGTCAGGCCCTCGGAGGCACGGCTGGGGCCGTGCGCACGCGAAGGTCGAGACCATGCCATCCCGTCCGGGTGAGGGCCGGTCGCACGCAGGATTGCCGGAGCGTGAGCACTCAGGAAACGAGTGTCGTCGGGCTACCTCAGCCGGACGCGCAGCCGGTCCGTCGTCACGGCGACCACGGCGGCACCGGCGAGCACGCCGAGGCGCGCGAGGTCCCCGAGGTCGAACGACAGGTCCGCCGCCCCGTTCGCCGCGAACCCCGTCACGGTGCACCACGCGAGCACGACGGCGAGGCTCGCCGCCAGCGGTCCCAGCCCCTGGGCGCCGACCACCAGGACGAGCGCCACGAGCACCGTGGCCGGCCACGGCCCGAGGCCGAGGGCGTCGGTGATCGCCACGCCGGCGACGACGACAGCGACGACGCCGAGGAACCGGACCGCCTCGCCGAGCTCGTTGCGCGGGCGGGCGTCTTTGACAGGGGTGACCTGCGAGACCGGGGTGACCTGCGAGACCGGGGTGACCTGCGCTGCTGCCATCGCCGCAGCATGCTCGGTCACCCTGGGGGGAGCCTGGACGCAGACCCAGACGTTCCTCGACCGGCTCGCCGGCTCGCCGGCGCACCGGCTAGCCGGTGCGGCCCGCGGTCCGGCGCTCCTCCTCCGCGGCGTCGAGGATCGCGTCCTCCTCCTCAGCCATGGTCGGCCGCCGGCGCACCCGCGGCGCCGGAGCCACGGGTGGGGCCTCGCCCGCGGCGAGCGCGCCCTCCTGCGCCGCCTCGAGCTCGGCGTCGCGGCGCGAGCGGCGCCCGATGACCACGGTGGCGATCGGGATCGTGAGCGCGAACACCCACCACTGGAACGCGTAGGAGAGGTGGTTGCCGAGGTCCTCGTCGGGCTTGGGCAGCGCGCCGAGCGGCGCGATCGGGGCCGGGCTCGCCAGCATCCCGTAGGCGTCCTCGACCAACGTCCCGGTCGCGACGGCGGCGGGCCAGGCCGCGGGATCGGGGCCGAACGCGGCCTGCACGACGTCGAGCGCCACGACGTCGTAGACCTCGCCCTCGGGATTGGTCCGGCCGTCGGCGGTCTCGGCGGCGCGCAGCCGCACCACGACGTCGGCGCGGCCGCTCGGGACGGTGAGCGCGCCGTCGGGCACGACGTCGGTCTGGCGCCACCAGCCGCGGTCGACGACGAGCAGCGCACCGTCGTCGGTGCGCAGCAGGGCGAGGGCGTGCGAGGCGTTCGCGCCGTTGACGGGCCGGTTGCGCAGCTGGACGCCGGAGCCCGCCACCCACGTGCCGGTGACCTCGACCGAGCGCCACACGTCGCCGGGGTCGAGGGGGTCGGTGAGGTCGGGGCCGAGCAGGTCGGCCGCGGGCACGGCGTCGGCGTCGTAGTTCGTCTGGACGAGGTCGACCTGTGCCACGCGGTCCGTGTGCCGGTGGTACTGCCAGCGACCGAGCAGCACGCACGTCGCCGACGCCGCGAGCACGAGCAGCACCACGCCGGCCGTCCGCAGGATCCGCTCGAGCCTCGAACGCGTCGGTGCGTGGGTCCCCGCCGTGGTCACGAGGGCCCCGGGTCGGTGCCGAGCGGCCCGACGTCGACGGGGAACGAGCGGGCCTCGAGGAAGCGCTGCAGGTGGTCCAGGTGCTCGGGGCACGCGGTCCAGACCTTGCGCCGCCCGCCGTCGTGGATGCGGGGGTTGCGCCAGCCGATCGCCCACACGGCGGTGGCTCGGCACCCCTTCGCGCTGCACACGACGACGTCCTGACCGGTGGGGCTGTCCAGGGTCACGCCGCGGCCTCCGGGCGCCGACGCGATTCGGGGTCCTCCCGCACCTCCGTGCGGTAGGGCAGCTCGCCGTCGTCCGGCGTGGCGTCGCCGTCACGCACGACCGGCGACGCGGCGTGCTCGGGCAGGGCCGGCGCCTCGACCACCTCGTCCACGCCGCGCGACATCCGGGTGGACCCGACGTTCGCCAGGACGACGGCGACGTAGGGGAGCACCACGGCGCCGACGGCGAAGATCCAGCGCCACGGCGGGGGCAGCATGATGGCGAGGGCGAAGCAGCCCATCCGGACGCCCATCGTCATGAGGTACCGCTTCGTCCGGGTGTCGCTCTCGAGCGCGTGGGAGCGGCGCGCGGTCGTGATCGACGGCACCTGGCTCATGTCGACGAGCGTACGCCGGGCCGGTCGGGGGCGCCGATCCGCTAGGTTGACCGGGTGCCAGCGCCAGAGCCCTCCCAGCCCGTGAGCGAACCCCGAACCGTCGTCGTCACCGGGGCCACCCGGGGCATCGGCCGGGCGATCGCCGAGCGGTTCGTCGCCGCGGGTGACCGGGTCGCCACCCTCTCCCGCGGCAGCGACGTGCCCGACGGCGTGCTCGCCGTCCCCGGTGACGTCACCGACTCCGCGGCGGTGGACGACGGCTTCACCGCGATCGAGCAGGAGCTCGGTCCGGTCGAGGTGCTCGTGGCGAACGCGGGCATCACGCGCGACTCCCTGCTCATGCGGATGTCCGACGAGGACTTCGACGCCGTGCTCGACGTCAACCTCGTCGGGGCGTTCCGGTGCGCGCGGCGTGCGAGCAAGGGGATGATCCGGCTGCGCCGCGGGCGCATCGTGCTCATCTCCAGCGTCGTGGGCCTGTACGGCGGCGCCGGGCAGGTCAACTACGCGGCGAGCAAGGCCGGCCTGGTCGGCGTGGCGCGCGCCATCACGCGCGAGCTCGGCGGCCGCGGCATCACCGCGAACGTCGTGGCGCCCGGGTTCATCCGCACCGCGATGACCGACGCCCTGCCCCAGGCCCAGCAGGACGCCTACCTCGCCGCGATCCCCGCCGCGCGGTTCGCCACGGCCGACGAGGTTGCGGGCGTCGTCCAGTTCCTGGCCGGCCCCGACGCGGGCTACATCTCCGGCGCCGTCATCCCCGTCGACGGCGGCCTCGGCATGGGCCACTAGCAACCACACCCGATCGGAAGGAGCACCCCGTGGGCATGCTCGAGGGCAAGACCCTGCTCATCACCGGCGTCCTGACCGACGCCTCCATCGCGTTCCACGCCGCGCGCCTCGCGCAGGAGGAGGGCGCCACCGTGGTGCTCTCCTCGTTCGGCCGGCAGGCCAAGCTCACGCAGCTCGCGGCCAAGCGGCTGCCGTCCCTCGCGCCGGTCGTCGAGCTCGACGTGACCGACCCCGAGCACCTGGCCGGCCTCGCCGACGCGGTGCGCCAGCACGCGGACTCGCTCCACGGCGTGGTGCACTCGATCGGCTTCGCCCCGCAGAGCGTGATGGGCGGGAAGTTCCTCGAGGCCGAGTGGCCGGACGTCGCCACGGCCGTGGAGGTCTCGGCGTACTCGTTGAAGTCGCTCGCCGTGGCCGCCCGGCCGCTCCTGTCCAGCGGTGGCTCCCTGGTCGGCCTCACGTTCGACGCGCGCTACGCGTGGCCCGTCTACGACTGGATGGGCGTCGCGAAGGCGGCGTTCGAGGCCACCGCGCGCTACCTCGCGCGCGACCTCGGCGGGGACGGCATCCGTGTCAACGTCGTGTCCGCGGGGCCGATCCGCACCACGGCCGCGCGCTCCATCCCCGGGTTCGAGCGGATGGAGGGGAACTGGTCCGAGCGGGCGCCGCTCGGCTGGGACTCCAAGGACCCCGAGCCGGCCGCGCGCGCCGTCGTGGCGCTGCTGTCGGACTGGTTCCCGGCGACCACGGGCGAGATGGTGCACGTGGACGGCGGCTTCCACGCGATGGGTCAGTAGTGCCGACCCTCGTCCTGCTGCGGCACGCCAAGGCGGAGCCGCACGCCGCGTCCGACGCCGCCCGGCCGCTCGCGCTGCGCGGCCGGCGGCAGGCCGCGGCGGTGGGCGACGCCCTCGCGGCGGACGGCCCGGTGCCCGACCTCGTGCTCGTCTCCGCGGCCACCCGGACCCGGCAGACCTGGGAGCTCCTCGCGGCGCGGCTGCCGGTCCGGCCGGACGTCGCGGTGCTGGAGGAGCTGTACGACGCCGGACCGCGGACTGTCCTGTCGCTCCTGCGCGGGGTCGACGACGCGGTCGGCACCGTGCTCGTCGTCGGGCACGAGCCGGTCATGAGCTCGACGGCGGCGCTGCTCGCCTCGGCCGACTCCGACGAGCACCTCCTCGACGCCGTGCACCGGGGCGTGCCGACGGCGGCGCGCAGCGTGCTCGAGCTCGACGCCGGGTGGGCCGCGCTCGACCGCGGCACGGCCCGGCTCGTCGCCGTGGAGCGCGCCGTGGAGGACTAGCGCAGCAGCGCGACGACCTCGGCCATGGTGTGGTGCACCGCGTGGTCCGCCTGCGCGGCGACCACGGGCTTGGCGTTGAACGCGATCCCGACGCCCGCCGTCGCGAGCATGTCCAGGTCGTTGGCGCCGTCGCCGATCGCGACGGTGTCGGGGAGCGGGACGCCCGCCTCGGCGGCGAACTCGCGCAGCGCGGCGGCCTTGCCCGCGCGGTCCACGACCGGGCCGGCGACCCGTCCGGTGAGGCGGCCGTCCGCGCCCACCTCGAGGGCGTTGGCGCGCACGCGGGTGATGCCCCACCGGGCGGCGAGCACCCGGACGATCTCGACGAACCCGCCCGACACGAGGCACAGCGGCCAGTCCCGCTCGGCGAGGAAGGCGACCAGCTCGGGCACGCCGGGGGACACCTCGACCTGCGCGGCGACGTCGTCCAGCACCGAGACGGGCAGACCCGCCAGGGTCGCGACGCGCGCGTGCAGCGACTCGGCGAAGTCGAGCTCGCCGCGCATCGCGGCCTCGGTGACCCGCGCGACCTCCTCGCGCGTCCCGGCCCGGTCGGCGATGAGCTCGATCACCTCCGCGGTGATGAACGTCGAGTCGACGTCCATCACCACGAGGCGACGGCGGGCGGGCACGGTCGAGGCACCGGTCACGCGGTCGGGCACGTGCTCAGATGGCCCAGCTCGACGGCGTGACGGAGTCGACGCCGATCCGCATGCCCTTCGGGACGACGGTGATGCCCGACGGCGTGACCGTGAAGCCGCGCGCGAGGTCGAGCTCGCGGTTGAGGCCGATGCTCGCGCCCTCCTCCACCACCACGTTCTTGTCGAGGATCGCGCGGTTGACCTGGGCGCGCCGCTGGACGATGACGTCGTCCAGCAGCACCGAGTCCGTCACGCGTGACCAGGAGTTCAGGCGCCCGCCCGGGGAGATCACCGAGCCGTGCACCTCCGAGCCCGACACCACGACCCCGGGGGAGATGATCGAGTCGACGGCGAGGCCGATCCGCTCGGGCGAGGCGTGCACGAACTTCGCCGGCGGGAGGCCGGTGTAGCCCGTGAAGACCGGCCACTCGTCGTTGTAGAGGTTGAAGACCGGCACCACGGAGATGAGGTCGCGGTTCGCCTCGTAGTAGGCGTCGATCGAGCCCACGTCGCGCCAGTAGTCGCGGTCACGGTCGTTCGAGCCGGGCACGTCGTTCTCGATGAAGTCGTAGAGCGCGGCCTCGCCCCGCTCCACGAACGCGGGCACGATGTCCCCGCCCATGTCGTGACGCGAGTCCTCCAGGGCGTCGCTGCGCACGGCCTCGACGAGCGCGTCCGCGTCGAAGACGTAGTTGCCCATCGACACGAGGACCTCGTCGGGGGAGTCCGCGAGCCCGACGGCGTCGGTCGGCTTCTCCCGGAACGCCTTGATCCGCCGGGGGTCGTCCGGGTCGGCCTCGATCACGCCGAACTGGTCGGCGAGCGAGATCGGCTGGCGGATCCCGGCCACGGTGAGGCGCGCACCGGAGTCGATGTGCGCCTTGACCATCTGGGAGAAGTCCATCCGGTAGACGTGGTCGGCCCCGACCACGACCACGATGTCCGGTCGCTCGTCGGCGAGGAGGTTGAGGCTCTGGTAGATCGCGTCGGCCGACCCGAGGTACCAGTTCTTACCCATCCGCTGCTGGGCGGGGACCGGCGCGACGTAGTTGCCGAGCATCCGGGACATGTCCCAGGTCTTGGCGATGTGCCGGTCGAGGCTGTGCGACTTGTACTGCGTCAGCACGACGACGTGCAGGTAGTGGGAGTTGACGATGTTGGAGAGGGCGAAGTCGATGAGGCGGTAGATCCCCCCGAAGGGGACGGCCGGCTTGGCCCGCTCGGCGGTGAGCGGCATGAGGCGTTTGCCCTCGCCACCGGCGAGGACGACCGCGAGGACACGTGGTGCAGCCATACGGCGACCCTAGGGGGTCCCGCGTGATGTTGGCCACGAACACCACACCGAAGTGGTGCACGTCCACCCGCGGGGGACGCCGCGTCTTGAGGACCGGGACCGCGCCCCGATCGGTGGCATGATCCCGCCATGCGCGTCGACCTGCTGACCCGGGAGTACCCCCCGCACGTCTACGGGGGCGCGGGCGTCCACGTGGCCGAGCTCGCCGCCGTGCTCGCCGAGCACCTCGACGTGCGCGTGCGCTGCTTCGAGGGGCCGCGCCCCGACGCGCCGAGCGGGCCGGGGCTGCCCACGGTGACCGGCTACTCCGCGCTCGCCGAGCTCGCGGGCGCGAACGCCGCCCTGGCCACGCTCGGGGTGGACCTGACGATCGCGCAGGACGTCGGCGGCGCCGACCTCGTGCACTCCCACACCTGGTACGCCAACATGGCCGGGCACCTCGCGGGCCTGCTGCACGGCGTCCCCCACGTCGTGAGCGCGCACAGCCTCGAGCCGCTGCGGCCCTGGAAGGCCGAGCAGCTCGGGGGCGGGTACGCCCTGTCGAGCTGGGCCGAGCGCACCGCCTACCTCGGTGCCGCCGGCATCATCGCCGTCTCCGGCGGCATGCGGGCCGACATCCTGCGGTCCTACCCCGACGTCGACCCGGCGCGGGTGCACGTCGTGCACAACGGCATCGACCTGGCCCGGTGGGTCCGGCCGGTCGCCGCGGGGGACTCCACGCCGACGCCGCGGGCCCGCGAGCTCGCCGTCGCGCGCGGGATCGACCCGGACCGCCCCGCGGTCGTGTTCGTCGGTCGCATCACGCGGCAGAAGGGCCTGCCGTACTTCCTTCGCGCGGTGCGCCGCCTCGACCCCGAGGTCCAGGTCGTGCTGTGCGCCGGGGCGCCGGACACGCCGGAGATCATGGCCGAGGTGTCCGGGCTGGTCGAGGAGCTGAGCCACGAGCGCTCCGGGGTCGTGTGGATCCCGGACATGCTGCCGCGCGAGGAGCTCGTGGCCGTCCTGGCGGCGTGCACCGTGTTCGTGTGCCCCTCGATCTACGAGCCGCTCGGCATCGTGAACCTCGAGGCGATGGCGGTCGGTCTGCCCGTCGTGGCCTCGGCGACCGGCGGCATCCCCGAGGTGGTCGACGACGGCGTGACGGGCCTCCTCGTCCCGCTCGCGCAGGAGAGCGACGGCACCGGCACCCCGCTGCACCCCGAGAGGTTCGAGGCGGACCTCGCCGCGGCGCTCACGCGCGTGGTGAGCGACCCGGCGCGGGCGCGCGAGATGGGCCGGGCCGGGCGCACCCGCGCCGAGGAGCACTTCTCCTGGGGCGCGATCGGGGAGCGCACGATCGAGGTCTACGAACGGGTCCTGGCCGGGTCCTGAGGGGCTCGGTCCCGCCGATCGACAGACCCGTCAGCCGACGCGGCGCACCGTCGCGGCCGCGACGACGACGCGCGCGGCCCGTGCGAGCGCGGCGAGCGCTGCGCTGCGGGCGCCGAGCTGGCCCGCCGTGACGGCGGCGCCGGGGTCCTCCTCGGCGAGCTCGACGATCCGCAGCACCCGCAGCGCCTGCAGCAGGGCCGCGGCCGGGCGCTCCGGCAGCGACTCGAGCAGCTCCGCCGTGCGGTCGTCCGCCGGACCGGACAGGTCCAGCAGCGCCTCGCGCAGCTCCGGGCGCTCGCGGGCGACGTCGAGTCGCGTGAGCTCGTCCGTCGCGTCGTGCAGCGCGTGCACCAGGGCGAGCCGCGCCTCGCCCAGGTCGGCGGGCGGCGGGACCACGGCCCCCGGTCCCAGCGCGACCGGTCGCCACCGCACCGTCCAGCCCGGTTCGAGCGCACTGCCGAACGCCGCGACGTCGGGCACGAGCACCACGGTGTCGCGCGCCCCGCGCACGACGGCGGCCTCCCCGGCCAGCAGCGCGGGCGCGGCGGCGGACGGGGGCACCCCGGGATCGCCGGGCACCGGCAGGACGGCCCAGGCCACGCCCGTGCCCGTCGTCGTGAGGAGCTCGGGGAGCGCGACGGCGAGCGGCCGAACGCCGATCCGGTGCGGCTCGTCCGCGCCCTCGAGGAGGGCGAGCGCGCGTGCCTCGGCCGTGCCGAGCCGGTCGGCCAGGAGCACGAGGGCGACGGCGCGGGGGACGAGCGGCACGCCCGTCACCCTAACGAGGGTTGCGTGGGTCGAGGCCCGGCCGCTGCGCGGGTGCGCCGTGGCGTGCGCCCGGGCCCGACGTCGGTAGGGTCGAGTCAGTGTCAGGGTGACAGTGCCGCTTCGCGGTGGTTGGGTCCTGATCACCAGTCGTCTGACTCGTAGGGTCGCTGCCTTCGTGGC
>NZ_VENP01000050.1 GCF_006351005.1 Miniimonas arenae
CATCCCCGCTCGCGCGGGGAGCACGCGGGCCGCACCTGGGCGGGGTTCGATGCGATCGGGCCATCCCCGCTCGCGCGGGGAGCACCTCGTCCTCCTCGCCGACGCCATGCGGGCATGGGGGCCATCCCCGCTCGCGCGGGGAGCACGCGCAGGCGCAGCTCGACGACGCGTTCGCCCGGGGGCCATCCCCGCTCGCGCGGGGAGCACACTCAGCCGCGGGAACGGCGACGAGGCGATCGAGCGGGCCATCCCCGCTCGCGCGGGGAGCACCGCGGCACCCCGGGCGCGCCGTCGAGGCCGGCCGGGCCATCCCCGCTCGCGCGGGGAGCACCCCACGGCGTCGGCCGGGGACACGGTGGAGGACGGGCCATCCCCGCTCGCGCGGGGAGCACTGCCCTTGTGGAAGTTGGGCTTCCCGAACACGGGGGCCATCCCCGCTCGCGCGGGGAGCACGGTCTGAATGACGTGCTCGCGGAGGTCTCCGGCGGGCCATCCCCGCTCGCGCGGGGAGCACAGTCGGTCCGAGATCGCCAGGTGCCCGAAAGTGGGGCCATCCCCGCTCGCGCGGGGAGCACCGCACGGGGGTCGCGAAGAGCGCCGACGAGGCGGGGCCATCCCCGCTCGCGCGGGGAGCACCCCTACGTCCACGACGCGCTGCACCTGAACACGGGGCCATCCCCGCTCGCGCGGGGAGCACATCACTCGCCTGGACAACGTCGCCGCGTCGGGGGGGCCATCCCCGCTCGCGCGGGGAGCACGCGACCCCGCCGTCGAGGGTGTTCGCGCCGTCCGGGCCATCCCCGCTCGCGCGGGGAGCACGCGATCCGGTGGCATGCGAGGTTGCGCCATCCGGGGCCATCCCCGCTCGCGCGGGGAGCACTCCCCACTGGCGGGCGCCCGGGTGACGTCGGCGGGGCCATCCCCGCTCGCGCGGGGAGCACACCCCCGCCCAGGCTGCCGTCCGGCACCTGGGCGGGCCATCCCCGCTCGCGCGGGGAGCACCGCGTGCTGCGGGTGCTCGCGCAGGGCGACGAGGGGCCATCCCCGCTCGCGCGGGGAGCACCGGTGGGGCGGCAGTGATGGGCCGACGGACCTGGGGCCATCCCCGCTCGCGCGGGGAGCACCTCGCCGGACAGCGGGAGTGGTCCTCGAAGGCGGGGCCATCCCCGCTCGCGCGGGGAGCACCTGGCTCGAGGTGCAAGCCGTGCTTCGCTGCGGGGGCCATCCCCGCTCGCGCGGGGAGCACCCCACCGCCCGCGAGACCCGCGACCTCGACCCCGGGCCATCCCCGCTCGCGCGGGGAGCACCGGGTCTGTGGAGTCCAGCTGGTGCGCAAGAGGGGGCCATCCCCGCTCGCGCGGGGAGCACTCAGCGGCGGCAGCCTTCTTGGTCCGCTTCACCGGGCCATCCCCGCTCGCGCGGGGAGCACGACTCGTTGGCGCCTGCGATGGCCGACGCCGTGGGGCCATCCCCGCTCGCGCGGGGAGCACGGGTTAATCATCTCAGAGCGCGCGTCAGCGACGGGGCCATCCCCGCTCGCGCGGGGAGCACGCGGCGAGTCCAGCGGGTCATGCGAGGAGCCCCGGGCCATCCCCGCTCGCGCGGGGAGCACAGCTTGAATCCGTACCAGTGAGTAAACCCGCCCGGGCCATCCCCGCTCGCGCGGGGAGCACTCCACGAGGCGAGTCTGCGCGGTAGACAGCGGCGGGCCATCCCCGCTCGCGCGGGGAGCACAGTCCCACAACAACAGCGACGAGCCACTTGTTGGGGCCATCCCCGCTCGCGCGGGGAGCACCTCAGACGGTCACAGCGTCCGCGGAGAACACCAGGGCCATCCCCGCTCGCGCGGGGAGCACTTGCTTCAACTTCCGTCGTTCGATGTAGAGAGGGGGCCATCCCCGCTCGCGCGGGGAGCACTGCTCCTGATCGACCGGGAGGCCGGCGACTAGGGGGCCATCCCCGCTCGCGCGGGGAGCACGCGACCTGAATGTTCCGCTGGGCCGTCTCCATCGGGCCATCCCCGCTCGCGCGGGGAGCACACTTGCTGACCTGCGACCTTACTTCGCGGCCGCTCCGCGCGCGATCACTTCCCAGCGCGCGGACCCCGCAGTCGCCGCTCGGCGTAGCTCCAGTTTCGGGGGGCGGTCCCTGCAGCCGAAGAGTCGACGCGGACCGACGCTCGCGATGCAGGGCCCGATCTAGCGGCGTCCGCCCCGCGCCGTTCGTCGTGGGGCCGCAGCATCAGGCTGATCCCGTCGTAGTCGACCGTGTGCCACTCGTGGTTGTGGACACGGAAGTCGAGGCCTTGCTCGTTCCTCGCGGAGTGAACGAGGATCGCTCTTCCCCGCCCGACGCCGTCGACGACGCGCTCCCACAGCAGGTCGCGCACCCTCGCGGAGACCTTTCCCACGAAGACTCCGGGCGCGATCTCGATGAGCCACCGGGTGAGCACGCCACGCAAGGAAGGCGGGACAGCGGTGAGCACCAGCACGATCACCAGTCGACCAGCTCGTCCTCGATGCCCTGCCCATAGTTCGTGCCGCCGCTGACCGTTCCCGATCCCCCGTCCCACAGCGCCACCACGTTGCGCCACTCGTCGTCGATGGCCGCCTCAGCGTCGCTCAGGATCAACCGGCGAACGTCGGCAACGCACCGCTCGAGCACCTTCGCCTCGACCATCGCGTCACGCATGGATCGCCGAGCGTGCGCGGCGACGTCGCTCGGCTGGGCTGCCACGACGTCGAAAGCCACGGGGATGGACGTTTCCGCCTTGTAGAGATCCGCGACATCGTGGACGAGCGCGAGGTCACCGCCCGTGTGCACGAACCCCAGGCCGGGAGCGCATCCCAGCGCGACGAGCACGGCGTGCACGACGCCGTAGAGCGCGCTGTTGGCGGCCGAGAGAGCCTTGTTCACATCATCGGAGGCGTCGAAGTCATCGGGGCGGTAGTCGCGACGGTTCCAGGGCACGCCGGTGCGCACAGACTCCTGGCGGTAGATGCGCCGCACGCGTGCCCCCTCACGTCCGCGGAGCTGCTGCATCGTGAGCTGAGAGACGTCTTCGTCCGGGAAGCGCATCTCGTACATCCGACGAGCGACGGCGAGGCGCCGTCGGGTGTTCGTCACGAGACGAGCCTGAGCCTCCACCATTCGACTCGACCGTGTGAGCCCACGCCCCGCTGCGTAGAACCGCACACCGCGCTCCCCCACCCACACCGCGCTGGTCCCCGAGTCCGCGATGAGCATCACCGCGTGATGTGTGACGCGACATCCCGGCCCGATGAGCAGGCACGTCAGCTGTGCTGCCGGCACGTGAACGACGCCGTGATCGCTCGTGAGCGTGATCGCAGAGTCCTTCCGACTGACCAGCGCGTGCTCGACGTACAAGAACGTGATGCGCTCCGCGACGCGAACGAGCTCCTGGGGCGTCGGCGGCCGCGCGCCCGGAATGTTCATGTCACGGACGGTGGGAGTCGGAGGGAGCCAGCGTCAGCAGCCCGCACCCGTACGCCTTCGCGTGGCCGAAGCCAGTCACCAGTCGCCGACGGAGCTCGCCCTCGTCCGTCACCGTGAGCTCGCCCTCGAACACGGCGGTGCCAATCGTCACCTTGCGTCCCTGACGCCCGAATGTGAGCACGGCCCGCTCGACGATCTCCACCGAGGGCGCGTCGTCGTCACCGACCGAGATGCCCCAACCCTGCGCGCGCTCCGTGAACCATTTCAGCTGCTGGGTCGCCGTCACGTGGGAGAGCCGCGTGGTCCGCTGCGGCTCGGGCTCACCCGAGCGACCCGGCATCCGGACGTTGTGCACGGGATTCGCAGTGAGCCGGAAGGCGAACTGACGTCCGTTCCGCACGGCGTCCAGCACGACGGCGTAGTCCCGAGTCTCCCACCCTCCCGCCAGCGGCCATCCGTACTCCTCGACGAACGACGTCGGGTCCGGCGCGACGTCACTCACGAGGTAGAGGAACACGCCCTGGGTGGTCCGGTCGACTCGCCACAGCGGACGCTCGGGAGGTGCCGTGGGCGCGAAGCAGCTTCCGACGGCACCGTGCATGAAGTGTGGAGAGCCCAGGACTCGGTGGGAGCCGCGGCGACGGGGGTTGATGGCGATCCTGGTGAAGTACGTGCTCATCGCGGCAGCCACCAGTCCGTCGGCGAGTGGGTGGTGACTCGCCGCTCCCTGCTCCGGCCACCCGACCGGGCGCTCGGCGCGGGGTGGACGTCCGGAGGCGAAGTCTCCGCCCGCGCCGTGCCCCCGTCCGCACCACCCGCAACGCACCACTCGCGCACGACGGCGCGAGAGGTGAACCGTCGGTGGCTGGGGTCGTACGTGACCGGGGTGTCGGCAACGAACCCTGTGGCGGACTCGCTCTCCTCGGCGTCGCGCACGATCTCGACCCGGTGCTCGCCGTCGCGCAGCTTCCTGCGGTACCACGGCGACGCCTCCCACTCCGCGGCGACGAGCGCCTCCCGCAGCGGCAGCGCTGTCGTGCCGATCACGAGCGGGCGGCTCGGCGGGCACGAGCGTCGACCGAGGTAGAGCGGGAACGAGGGCTGCCTGACGACCTGGGCGAGCCGTCGGACGAGCGCGTCGGGACCCTCCACAGCAGCGACGAACACCGCGTCACCCAGGTAGAACCGGTAGGTGAGCGGGAGCGAGTAGCTCTCGTCGAACGCGCGTGCTGTCTGAAAGTCCCGCACCGCCGCTCCTGGCTGGTCGCAACGCACGCCGAACTTCAGCCCGAGCAGGTCCTCGATGTCGTCCGTGCGTCGTCGCCCGTCCGCAGCGGCCAGCAGCCCGAGGACTGCACTCTTCGACGGCTGTGGGTCGGTGAAGCGGTACGCGAACTTCGACGAGGTGCCCCATGCCTGGAGCGGCCCCGCGAGGCGGAGCAGGAGGGTCGTCACACGGACTCCCTGACCCGCGCGACGGCACCGTGCGCGACGGCGTCCGGAAGCTGCGCGAACGGAAGTCGCTCGCCGAGCCCGGCCAGCGAGTCCCCGGCCGCGCCCACTCCGACCACCCACGTCGCCACCGGATCGACTCCGTAGGCCTCGGACGTGTCGGTGGCCCAGTCCCGCAACGCCGCGGCGGCCGGCACCACGTAGCCGGTCCTCGACTCGATCGGAGTCTCGAACGCGCCCACGTACGACACAGGCTGGTCTTCGCGGATGCTCACGACCACCGCCTCGGGCAACGTCCGGTTGCCGAACGTGTTGATCTTCCCGGTCGGCATCGACGTGACGAACGCCTGAAGGAACGCGGCGATCCCGCGCTCTGTCATCTCGGCGTCGCCCAGCGCCTCCGCGAGATGCACGGCGTCGATGCTCGCGTACCGGTACAGCGTCGCGGACGTGAACTCGACCGTCCCGATCATTCCTGCCCCGGCGTCGGCCGCTCCGTCCGTGTCATCGGCGCCGACCTTCAGGTCGTCCACCGCTGTGAAGTAGTCGAACTCCGAGTCCGCAGCGTGGACCGACAGGGCGTGCGCCACCTGGCAGGTGGCGTCCACGTTCAGGTCGGTGTCGTTGGCGACCATGCGGCCGAACAGAGCAAGGTCGAGGGAGTTGCCCTGCTGCAGGATCCTCTTGGCCGCACGCTTCCCCTCGGCCGACTTCAGGTCGGCCAGAGCGCCGGTGATCTCACCGCCGGCCGACTCGAGTGCGGCGCGAGCGAGACCGGCGAGAGCCTGCGCCTGCTGCCAGGACACCAGGACGAGGAACTCGGTCTCCTGACGTGTTCCCTTCCGGGCCTTGGTCAGCTTGAGCCCGGAGGACAGCACGGCCTCGGTCGCGAGGGGCTCCGCGTCCTCCGAGGAGACGCCCGACGCGACGAGGTCCTCGGTGACCATGTCCACCACTCTCTTGGTGCGGACCCCGAGATCACTCGCCTCGAGCAGGTCGTCGAACGCCTTCCGAGTGGCTCGCTTCCAGGCCTGCGAGGACACGCGGGCGCGCTTCACACCGCCGTAGCGCGCGCTCTTCGGGCTTCCTGTGTCGTCGCGGTTGACACAGCTCGGCGGAACGGTCTGCAGGATGTGCACGTCGATGAAGGTCCTGGTCATGTCACTCCTTGGTCGCGGTGGTCGAGAGAGCAGTCGGGGTGTCCTCGCCGGTGGCGGTCGAGCCGGGGAGCGTGATCTCGCCGAACCCAGCGGCAGCGCGATACTGCCGGGCCCACCGAAGCCGTGTCCTGTTCTGTCCGTGCACCGACCAGAGGTCGGCGAGGTCCTCGGCGAGCAGTCCGTAGTCCAGGCCGATGTCCTCAGCACGCAGCAGCTGAACAAGTCCTCGTAGATGGCCGGCCGACTCCGCGGAGGTCGGCGCCGTGACCATGGCGTCGAACCGGCGCCGCACGCCCTCGGACTCGCCGTCGGGGCCCCGCCGCGCCCACGCGGCACGCGCGAAGGCGATCCCGGGCGCCGTGCCGTCGACGTGTGCGCCTTCGACCCGGCCCTGCCGGTGCAGCGCGAACAGGGTCATGGCGTGGTGCGCGGCCAGCTCCGCTGCGCTCGGCTCGTCGCTGCGTGGGTCGAACGCACTGTCAGGGACGAGGCCCAGCGTGTCGCTCCAGACCTGCGGATCGGCGCCGGGTTCGGCACCGACGGCACGTCGCAGCACGGCGAGTGTCGCCACGGCGCTCGGCACGTTCTCGTTGCTGAGACGCTGGAGAAGGCGTGTCCGGTCGGCCACCGCGTGACCGAGCGCTGTGCGGCGGGGCGTGGGCTGCGGGGGGCGAGCGCCCTTCGGTGACTGCGTCACGCCGTCGGGCGTTCTCTCGGTCACGACTCCTCCTCGGTGAGTAGTGGGGCGGGCGCTGAGCCGACGTGTGCGTAGGTCTCGCCACGCGCCGGCCACGCATGAGGGAGCGCGGCGCCGAGTCCGCGTTGGAACCGCCGGTAGACGGCTCCGACGTCGTCACGCTTGCCCGCACCGCCGAACCCGAGCCAGGCCTTGTCGGGTGCGCTCGCCACAAGCGTGTGGCCGATCCCCGCGAGCGTCTGCCACGCAAGGCGGTGCCAAGCGCCTTGCGCAAGGAGAGGTTCGTCGACGGAGTGCGCGAGCGTCTCGACCAGCCATCGCCGGTACGGCTCGTCCAGCGCCGACCATCCGCTCTCGAATGCGCGCTCGCCTGGGCCGACGGCCTCGTCACGCCCGGCCCCGGCTGCCGTCGCCAGTCCACGCGCCAGCCGCGCGAGCGCGATCACGCCCTGGTTCGCGGCATGGACAGCGTCGAGTGCGACGCCGCGCAGCGCATGCGCCTGGCGATCGAGCACCGCGGCAGGCAGATCCAGAGAGTCTTCGACGACCTCGTCGATGACTGACTCCTGCGCCCCGTACACCGCTCCCACCGCTCGGTAGCGCACCACCCGATCCGGAAGCAGCCCCGACCCCACCAGACTCGCCGCATGCTCGACGAGGAGAGTTGGCTTATCCTCGTCGGCGCCGCGCATGTTCTCGCGAGGCACGACGGCGGCAAGGCCACGCCACAACGCAACCCCTTCTCGATGCTTACGGGGCATCTGCACCGAGTACTTGCACTTCGCTGTCTGCGGTTTGGAGTACCGCCACAGCGACATGGGCTCCAGATCGGTCACGCCTTGACGCTCCTGGATCAGGAATCGGTCACCGTACGTGACCAGAACCCCGGTCACCCCGTCGGGTCCGCCCCGCAGGAGGGCCCGGCGGGACTGCCACGTGTAGAGGTCCACCGGACCGGTCGGGCGCTGCAGAAGGTCAGGCGTCGGCTCCAGGGCGGCGACCGGACGCTCCCAGGGCGGCAGGTCTCGAGCTCGGGTCTCGGGATCGAGGCGCACGGCCCAGAGGTTCAGCAGGAGGGTCTGCTGGATCGTCCCACCCAGCAGGTGCACGAGACCCAGCTGGCCGGTCCAGGCCACGCCCTCCGGGTACACCCTTCCGCCGTTCGCGCGCGGGTGCCCCACGACGCCGGTCTTGATCCCGGACGGATCGAACGCCTGAAGGTGCACGAGCCAGCGAGCCGCCTCCGCGGGCGTGATGAGACGCGCGGCCGTGGCCGAACGCGAGGTGAGAAAAGGCTTGCCTGCCGGCATGTCGAGAATGAGCTTGTTCAGCTCGGAGAACTCGCCTTTCGTGGTGTGCATTCCGGCGACCTGGAAGAAGGGCGCGAACGGGTCGAACAGATCGAACCGGCTCGCGTGGCTCTCCAGGTAGCCCAGCACGGCAGGGACGACCGTCGAGTCCCATTCGTCGTCCAGCCTCTCGAGGACCTCGGGCACGTCGTCCGCGCGCTCGGGATACTCGTCGTCGAGTGCACGCTGAAGGATCGCCAGGCAGAGGCGGAGAACCGCGACGTCCTGCGTAGCCAGCTCTCCGGAGAGCGTGCGGAACGAACCGGCCTCCTCGAAAAGCTGCTGGAGCGAGACCTCCCGCGACCTGCCCCGGTTGTCGAGCACCGCCATCCACTGTTGCGTGACAAGGCTGAACGCGCCCCCGCCGCTCACCACTGAACCCCCAGCCCGACCTCGTCGTGGTACGTCACTTGGAATGGACCGAGTGTTCCACAATTGCTCTCGTCCAGCAGGAGAATGAGCTGCCCACCGAGCACCGCATCTCGCTGCCAGGCGCTGAAATAGTTCCGCGACAGATCGTTCAGCACCCGGTCCGTCCACTCCGGCCGCGACGTCACGACAGCTGGCACGCGCACCATGGAGCGAGCCAGCAGCCGCACGACGTCGCGCTCCGGCACCCGGTCGGTCGGGATCCGCCGCGTGTCGCCCAGGTGGGGCAGGAACGAGAGCCCGTCGACGGCGTAGCGCAGCAGGACCACCTCGAACCCACCGTCGGATCGCCGCACCTGGCGCGCGACGTCCGTTGACGTCTCCGCCTCGCCGACCGAGACCGAGAGCGTCCCGATCAGGCTCCGGCGCTTCCCCGGCCCGACCAGACGATAGACACCGGCGGCCGACACGAGGGCGGCCTGCTCGGTCTCTGCCCTCGACCTCGCGGCATCGAGCGCGAGCTGCCATACCGGGGGGCCCACCGGCTCGTCGCTGTAGCAGCGACGCACGAGGCTCGGCACGTCACTCGGAAGGGTGACGTGACCGCCCGCGGCGACGATCTCGTCGAGTAGCGCTGCACTGCGCAGCAGCCGGTACTCCCCGTAGACGTACGCGGAGCCGCGGTCGACCTCCGGGACATCCCCTCTCTCGCGCGGTGCGACGCCCGTGACGAGGCAACGGGGCGTCTGCGCCGCCGTCGGGCGCGTGCGCTCGAGGTGTCGATGCACCCGCCCCACCCGCTGCAGGATCAGGTCGATCGGCGCGAGATCGGTGACAAGGAGATCGAAGTCGATGTCGAGTGACTGCTCGGCCACCTGGGTAGCGACGACGATCCGACCCGAGCGATCGCCGTCGCCCCTCCCGAAGGTGCTCCGCAGCCAGTCGTCCTTGCGTAGCCGGTCGAACCCGATGAACCGCGAGTGGGCGAGGGTCACCGCCTCACCCCAGACCGGCTGCAGCGCGCGGTAGGTCTCCACCGCGCGACGCACCGTGTTGCGGATGACGAGCACGCAGCCCCCGGCCGTGACGACGGGCTCGATCTCGCGGACGAGATGGTCGACGTCGTCGGTGAGCCATGCCATCGACACCGGGCGCGGGGTTCCTGGGTCGGCCGACCGCTGCGTGACGCAGGCCGCGCTCAGCGCCGTGACGAGCGGGTACGCGTCGTGAACGGGCACCTGCGGAAGCTCGCCGAACGTCTCGCGCCGCTCGTGGGACGGCGGGACCCATCGACGGCCGTTCTCATACGCGTCCACGAGGCGCTGGCGCTGATCCGGGGGGAGCGTGGCAGACATCGCGATGACGGGGACGCCGTAGCGGCCCAGCCACTCGAGAGCGCGCTCGAGGTAGACGAACATCCAGGTGTCGGCCGCATGCACCTCGTCGAGGACGACTACTTGACGAGCGAGGCCGAGGTGCCGCAGCACCACGTGTCGCGACCGGAGCGCCGCGAGGAGCTCGTGGTCGATGGTTCCGACGACGGTGTCGGCGAACGCAGCCTTCTTGCGGCCGCTCGTCCAGTAGTGGGCGACGGCGGTGCCGTCCATGGTTCTGCGCCCGTCCCACAGCGGGGCGCTGGGCTCGTCGCGTCCGACGTCGAGGATGTGGGAGCCCTCGAGCGGCGCCTCCTCCGGGACGCTCGCGGCGATTGAGTTGGTCTCGTCGCGCCGGGATCGCCGCGGCAGACCCCGGTAGGTGTCGTTGAGGCCGGCGTTTCCGTGCCGCAGCGCGATGTTGCGGTCACCCCGGTCGAGTCCGGGCACGTTCTGCCACCAGACGAGGACGCGGTCCAGCATGGCGTCCGCGGTCGCCCGGGTGGGTAGACCGTAGAAGACTCCCGAACAGCCGAACTTCGCGGCGAAGACCTCCGCGGCGAGCAGGGAGGCCTCGGTCTTTCCGCCCCCCATGACGGCCTCGATGAGGAGGAGCCCGGGTTCCGCCATGCCGCGGGCCGCCTCCAGCACCGCCTGCTGCAGCCGGTTCGCCTCGTAGTCGACGCCGAACCGGGCGCGCAGCAGGGCGGTCGCGTCTGCGGTCAGCGCCTCGGTGGTGGGCAGCCACCGTTCTGGGAAACCAAACTCGCGCCAGGCACGAGCGGCCCGCTCGGTGGGATCGCCTTGGCAATGGGTGCCGATGGGGACGAGCGGGAAGAGGTCCGCGTTCGAGGCGATCCAGTCGGCCATCACGACGAGGGCGGTCAGCAGGATCTGGCTCGCGTCGGAGAGTCGAACGGTCGCCAGGGAGTCGAGAGCAGCCTCCAGACCTAGAGTCTGCACGACGTCCTCGACGAGCTCTACGCGCGCCTCCCGCCAGGCGCCGTCGCCCAGCAGATGGGCGCGATCGAAGACGTCGTTCAGTTCCGACTTGGTCGGCGGAACGCCGTGATGGCCTCCGATGATCACGGCGAAAGCCTCAGCGCTGACCTTGTCGACGCCTCGCCCGATCAGCATCTGCTCGACGAGGTGATGGCCCGCGACGGAGTGTGGGAGATCGCGCGAGTGCGCGCTGTCGTAGCCGGCGGGCCAGCGATAGCCCTGGCGTTCGAGCTCGATCCGCAAGGGTTCGACCTGGCCCGCGAAGGCCGGTGTCCCCTTGCCGATGTCGTGAAGGCTCGCGGCAAGCACGGCGACCTCGCGCGCGGCCGTGTCATCGCCGGCGGCGTCGGCGGCGATGACACGGCGAACTGGTGCGCCCGCCCAGTCCCAGAGCAGGCGCATGACGGCGGCGGTGTCGGTGAGGTGCGTCCACAGTGACGACCACCGCCACGGGCCACCGTCCTCGGGCCTCAGCGACTTGGCCCAGAGGTGGTGATAGGCCCCCGCGCGTGCTGACGTCGTCGTCACGAGCGAGAGGCTAGTGGCGGACCGGGCCCGACGCGCGGCTAAGAGCGCCGCGCACAGTTCACGCGCAAGCGTCGGGCATCACGCGACCGTGTGCAGCTCGAAGCGGAGCCCGAGGGCCCGGGTCACCTTGAGGATCGTCGACCAGGTGGGAATGCCGTCCCCAGTGAGTGCCTTGTACAGCCCGTCGCGACTCACGCCGACCCGACGAGCAAGCTCACTCATGTTCCGAGAGCGAGCGATGATTCCCAGAGCGTGGGGCAGCGCTGTGGGGTCCTCGTCGGAGTCCTCGAGGGCGGCCCGAAGGAACGCCGCCACGTCGTCGAGACTCTCGAGATAGTCCGCCGCGTCAAAGGCCCGGCTCTTCTCACGTGCGTTCACGTGCACTCCTCGGGCGCCTCGGCGGCACACACCATATCGACCGACTACCAGAGAATCGGCTGGCATCGCCGCGAGTCGCCGGACTGGCGGATCCGTGTCTTTCGGGAGCTCGCCCGCCTCGACCGCCCGGTGAGATGCCGACTGTAGTCGACACCTCATCGGGCGCTGCGGAGAAGATCTCGCGAACGACAGAAAACCTCTCGCAGGCTCCCGGGATCCTCTCGCGAACGACAGAAACCCTCTCGCGAACGACAGAAACCCTCCCGCGGACCGGAACCTCAGCACAGCCGGCAGGGCGATCCTGCCGAAATCCTGAGGGAACGCTGCTCCTTCGCCGGGTGGCCGCTGAGGGCCGCTCCCTAGCGTTCAGAGCACACCGCAGACACGAGCTCGTGGCTAGCGGGGGGGACCACCAGCACGCCGGGTCAGCCGGCCTACCGAAAGTGTCGTGATGATCAAGCTCCGCAAGAAGAACACCGTCGCCATCCTCGCCGGCGTGGCCGTCGCCGCCGCCGTCACCGCGTCCGCCGCATCGCTCGGTGGCCTCACCACGCAGTGGATCGGCGCCAACAGCAACGTCGTCGCCTCGCCCGTCACCGGCGGCGTCGACGTCACCTGGGACACCGCCTACGACGCGAGCCTCGGTGCCTACGTCGTCTCCGGCTTCGAGCTCACCACGGCCGACGCCACCGAGACGTTGCCCGTCGGCGCCGAGGTCAAGCTCACGCTCGACCTCACCGACGGCACGCCGCAGGAGTTCACGGGCGAGGTCACCGCCGACCACACGGTCGACCTGGACGCCACGCTGCCCGTCATCTCGGCGCACGACGTCGAGGGCGTCTCGGTGGTCGTGACCGGCGGCGGCACCGCCAACGGCGACACCGCGCGCGACTGACGCACCGCAGACACGCCAGCACCACCACGCCAGCACCACCACGCCAGCACCGCGACGGCACCGGGGAGGGACCGTGACCACGCAGCACACGCTCGAGACGCTCGACCCGGTCGACGCACTCGACGCGCCCGCTGACCCCGTCACGGACACGCACCACGCCGACCACTCCGCCGCCCCCGACACCACGGGGCGCGGCGGGGTGGCGCGGCGGCTGCGGTCGGCGGCCGGCTGGCTGCTGATCGCCGTCGCCGCGGTGCTGCTCTGGCCCGCGCAGTGGGGCGGCCTCACCGGCCTGACCGTCGTGAGCGGCCACTCGATGGAGCCGACCTTCCACACCGGCGACCTCGTCGTCACCTGGCGCGCCAGCGGCTACGAGGTCGGCGACATCGTCTCCTACACCGTGCCGGCGGACCAGGCCGGCGCAGGCGGCCGCGTGATCCACCGCGTGAGCTCCGTCGAGCTCGTCGACGGCGAGACCGTCTACACCACGCGCGGCGACAACAACCCCGCCGACGACCCGTGGACCCTCACCTCCGCCGACGTCACCGGCACGGTCCTCGTGCACGTGCCCGGCGTCGGCGCCCTCGTCGGCACCAGCCTGCTGCCGCTGATCGCCGCCGGCGCGCTGGGCGGCGTCGTCACCGTCCTGCTCTGGCCCACGCGCCCCGAGGACGACGAGCCCGCCGCCGACGGCGAGCCCACCGACACCGACGGCGAGCCCACCGCATGACTCGCCCCGCCCGACGCGCCGCCGCGTTCGCGGCGGCGTTTGCCGTGGTCGGCGCGCTCTCCCTCGGCCTCGCCCTGCCGGCCTCCGCGGTCGCGAGCGTCTCGCCCGCCCCGTGCGCCGGGACGCCCCTGCGCTCGAGCTTCGCCAGCCACTACGTCGACGGCCGCTACGAGCTTGCCTCGGTGACGCTCGACGGCCTGCAGGCGTGCGCCCAGGCGGACGCCCGCGTGACGATCACATCGGCGTCGGGCGACGAGTGGGTCGTCGAGACCGTGGTGCCCGCCGACGCCCTGGTGCTCGACGTCCGGACGCTCGAGGTTCCGACCGCCCAGGTGGACGGGCTCGGCGTCACCCTCACCGCCTTCACGACGACGGACCCGCCCGTCACGGCTCCCCCGGTCGGGGCCGACGCCGGCTCCGCCGCGGCCGACGCCGGCTCCGCCGCCACCGCCGGTGTCGCGGCCGCCCGCACCGGCCTCCTCGCGACCACGGGCGCCCCCACCCTCTCCTTCGCAGCCGCCGCCCTGGGGCTGCTCCTGCTCGGCGTGCTGCTGCGCCGCCGGGCCGACCGCGAGGACCGCAACAATGTCTGAGACCCGTCGCCCCACCCGCAGCCGGGCCGCCCTCGTCGGCGCGGCGGGGCTCGGGCTGCTCGGGCTGCTCGGCTCGCTCACGTTCTCCTCCGCGGCCGCCCTCGGCGGCCTCGCCACCGAGGACCTCGGTGCCGCCGACGGCGATCCTCACCTCCTCGACGACGTCACGCTGGCCTGGACGCCCGAGTGGTCCGACGGCGCCTGGCGCCTCGCGGACCTCACCGTCACCGCCGACGCGGACCGCGGCTTCCACACCGGCGACATCGTCGAGGTGACCCTGGCCGGCGACGCGGACTGCGAGCTCGCGACCCAGGTGACCGGTGCCGAAGCCGACGTCCGGTTCGACCGCGCCACTCTCGCCGACGCGTGCGGCGCCCTGCCGGCACTGGCCGCGACACGGGCGTCGCCGTCGCCGTCACCGGCACCGACGACGTCACGGAGGTCACCGACCTCGGCCCGCTGCGCGGATCCGTCGCGGGCTTCACCGGCGACGGCGTGCTCACGACCGACGCGACCGTCACCTCCGCGGACGACGGGATATCCGCCGTCGTCGCCGTGCTCCCGGCCGATGCCGGCCTGTCCGCCGCCGACCTCGACGGTGCGACCGTCACCGCCGTGCTGACGGACGAGGACGGGGCGGACCCGACCACGTACGCCACGACGGCGAGCGTGACGTCCGACGGCGAGCTCACCTCGGTCTCGGCCGACCTGTCGGGCGCGGGCTGGGTCGTGGACGAGCCGTCACTCGTGCACCTCGCCGTCAGCGTGCCGCAGGTGCTGGCCCCGACCGGCGCGGCCGGCGTGGTGCTGGCCGAGGCGACGGCGTCGCCCGAGGGCACGGATCCGGTGGACCCGACCGACCCCACCAGTCCGACCGACCCGGTCGACCCGACGGACCCCACCGACCCGGTGGACCCCACCGACCCGGTGGACCCCACCGTCCCGACCGACCCGAAGGGTCCCACCGTCCCGACCGGGACGACGGACGGCCTCGACGCCGTCGCCGTCAGCGCGGGCATCGCGTACTCGCGGCCCATGCCGTGGACCGGCGAGCAGACCAACAACCTCACCTTCTGCCACTCGTTCACCGTCACCAACACCACGGGTGCGGCGCTCGAGGACTGGACGGTCACGTTCGACACCGACCTCGCGCCGATGTGGGGCCTCAACCCCACCGCCGGCACCGTCTCGCTGAGCAACATCGCGACGCGCAGCTTCGACGCGTCCACCGGACTGTGGGTCGTCGGCGGGTCCAACGAGTGGGCCAAGCGGATCGAGGCCGGCGGGAGCCGCACGGTGCAGTTCTGCGCGACGTCGGTGCCCACCCCGGCCGCCAACCCGGACCTGTTCGACGTGGCCGTCCGCGTCGTCGCCCACAACGACTGGTACGTCACGTTCGAGGTCACGGTGACCTCGGCGAGCCAGTACTACGTGCCCTGGAAGGAGGAGGTCGACCTCGCCCAGCTCGTCTGCGGGACGAGCCTCACGAACCACCCGCTCTCCTTCCAGCTGGTGACGGCGACACCCGTGGCCGGAAGCGGAACGAGCTACGTCATCGAGGGCACGCGGGGCAACACCCAGCTCGTCTCGGTCAACCACCCGCGGACGTTCACGTTCGCCTCGTACAGCCCCGGAGCCGGCTGGCAGCTCCCCTGCGGTGGCTGACCACCGCCCGAGTGCCGGCGACGTACGGGACGCGGGCTCGCCGTCGTCCGCGTTCCGGACGGTGTTCTGGGATATCGTGACGGAGGCCCGGGACGGGCCGCGAGAACGTCTGCACCTGGAGGGCGACCCGATGCCCCTCACCGCCGAGACCGCCGTGGTGATCGAGGACGACGAGGACATCCGCAACCTCATCGCGCTCGTGCTCGAGCAGGCGGGCTACACCGTGCACACCGCCGGTAACGGCCCGGACGGGCTCGCGCTCGTCGCAGCGCACCAGCCGGTCGTCGCCACCGTCGACGTCAACATGCCCGGCATGGACGGCTTCGAGGCCGCCAAGCGGATCCGCGCGATCAGTCCGGCGTACGTCGTCATGATCACCGCCCGGACCGACGAGATCGACACGGTGCAGGGGCTGCAGTCCGGCGCCGACGATTACGTCACCAAGCCGTTCCGGCCACGCGAGCTGCGCGCCCGGATCGAGGCGATGCGTCGGCGCCCGCGGATGCCTGTGGCCACGGCGACGGTCGACGTGCCGCCGGCCGGCGCCCCGGCGCCCGACGTCCCGACGGGGAGCCCCGCCTCCGCAGCGCCGTCGGGACGTCGGAGCCGTGCAGCCGGCCCAGCACCTGCCGCGCCAGCCGGTCCGCCACGCGCATCGCCGCAGCGCCGGTCGCCTGCGTATGACAGATGAGCACGCGAGCGCCACCGTCGGCCCCGAGCAGCGTCGCCGCCGGCGCCGTCTCGCGCACGACGGCGTGCAGGTCGTCGACCAGCCGCCTCGCCTGCGCCCCGCCGAAGGCCGCCCCGACCTCGCCGAGGCCGTCGAGCTGCAGGGCGATCACGGCGGTGCTGCCGCGCTGCGGCTGCGCGCGCTCGATCACCGCGGCGACGACGCGCACGAACGAGGGGCGGTCGAGGAACCCGTCGTGGCTCAGGACGAGCACGGACGCGCTGCGCGCGGTCGAGGCCGACTGGTACTGGATCCGCAGCACGACCATCGAGGTGGCGGCCGCGATCGTGAGCACGATCGTCGCGATCGAGGTGCTCGCGGTGCCGAACCACTCGACGAACAGCGCCGAGCTCGGCCCGGCCACCACGAACACCATCGTGCGCATCGCGTAGTACAGCGCCACGGCACCGAAGACGAGCGTGAGCGTCGTCGCGGCCGGGAACTCGGCCATCGGCCGACGGCGCGCCTCGCGGCACGCGAGCCCGGCGAGCGCGGCCATGCTCCCGAGCATCACGCTCGCACCCGCCCAGGCTCCGCCGTCGGGCCCGGGGACGATCGCGGCGACGAAGGTGCCGCCGACGGCGAGCACCAGCACCCAGATCGCTCGCGTGAGGTCCGGGCCGTTGAACCGACGGCAGCCCAGCCAGAGCAGGCCGATGCTGGCGACGAACGAGGCGTTGCCCACGGCCACCGCGATCCACCCGTCGGGGGTCACGGTCCAGACGAGGTAGGCGAACGCCGTGAGGGTGCCGCACGCGAACGCCACCGCCCACAGCCGGGCGGCCGCGTTGCCTGCGTACCCGACCGTGTCCACGAGGTAGAGCGCCGCGCACACCGTCACGACCAGGGCCGTGACCGCGCTCTGGTCTCCGGGTCGAGCACGTTCATGGCTGCTCTCCGTCCTCGGTCGGGTACGCGGGCTGGTACTCGGGCTGGTTCTTGGTCTGGGTATCGGTCTGGGTCTCTGCCGGGCCCTCGGTGGGGGCGCGCAGCGGCAGGCGCACCACGAAGGTCGCACCGGTGCCCGGGCTGCTGCTCGCGGTGATCTCGCCGCCGTGGGCTCGCACGATGTCTCGGCTGATCGCCAGCCCGAGGCCGCTGCCCGTGGTCGAGGACATCCGCACGCCGTCGGAACGGAAGAAGCGGTCGAACACCCGGGGCAGGTCGACGTCGGCGATGCCGGGGCCGTCGTCACGCACCACGACCCAGGCGTGCCCGCCCTCGGCGGTGCAACCCACCTCGACGTGGCCGCCCTCGCGCCCGTACTTGATCGCGTTGCCGAGGAGGTTGTCGACCACCTGCCGGATCCGGTGGGAGTCGACGACCGCCGTCGTGGGATCGACGCCGGAGGTGTCGACGGAGACCTCGCGGGCGGCGGCGCGGGGCTGCGCGGACTCGACGGCGGCGCGCACCACCTGAGCCAGGTCGGTCGACTCCGGACGGATCCGCAGGTCGAGGCCCATCCGCGACGTCGCGGACTCCGAGAGCACGTCGGTCACCAGCGCGAGCAGCCGTTCGGCGTTGCGCTCGGCGACGCCGAGACTGCGACGGGTGGAGTCGGAGAGCGCGGGGTCGCCGGACGCGAGGTCGAGGTAGCCGAGGATCGACGTCAGGGGCGTGCGCAGCTCGTGCGAGACCGAGTCGACGAGGTCCGCGCGCGAGCGCAGCGCGAGCATCTCGTCGGTGACGTCGCGCGTGACGACGATCCGGCCCTCGCCCGTCGCCCCGACCTCGCTGCGCGCCGTCGACATCAGCGCGCGCCGCTACGGCGACCCCGGCTCGCCGTACCAGACCAGGGCGCCCTCGAAGGTCTCCCCGCGCAGTGCCCGAGCCGTGGGGAGGTCGTCGGGATCGAGCGCCGTGAAGCCGTCCGGCCCGTAGGCGTCCGGGCCGGCCTCCGCGAAGGCGGCCTCGAGCCGCTGCTGGGCGTCGTTGGACAGCGTGACCGTGCCCTCGGCGTCGAACCCCACCACCCCGAAGTCGACGGCGTCGAGCACGTCGGTGACGAGCGCCTCCTGGCGGTGCGCGCGCGCCATCGCGGCACGCAGCGCGACGGACTGGCGTTCCAGCAGGGTGCGCTGCGAGCTCGTGAGGCGTCCGACGACGGTCGTGACGGCGGCGAGCACCGCGACGGTGGCCGGGAACACGAGCGCCAGGTCGAGGCTCACCGGGCCCGAGTTGACGACCCCCTGGCCCCAGTACGTGAGGCTCACGAACGCGACCGACAGGCAGGCGCCCGCCGTGCCGAACACCCACGCCGCCCACATGACCGGGAACGTCCACAGCAGGCCGAGCCCGGACGGCGGACTCGCCTCACGGAGGAACCCGACCGCGACGACGTCGAGCAGCTGGACGACGGCGAGCAGCACGACGGGCGCTCGACCCCAGGGCGCGAGCATCGCGAGGGCCGTGGCGACGGCACCGATCATCAGCCCCCACACGAGCATCGCCGGCTCGGGTGCGGTGCTGGCGACCGCCACGAGGCCCGCGCTCACGACCATCGCGCCGGCGAGGAGGAGCTGGATCGACCGGATCGTGCTCGGCAGGATGGTTCGGGCGCCGGCGCCCCACCGGCGCGGTACCGCCGTCGGGGCGCTGATCGGGCTCGTGAGCGGGTCCGTGATCGGCCTCGTGATCGGGTCCGTGATCGGGTCCGGCGCGCTCGCGTTCGCGCGGGGACGGGCGGGGGCCATGCTGCGACGTTAGCGAGCCGGCGAGTGCCGCGCAGGATCATCGGGTTCGAGCACGGCCGCCACCGCCCGGCACGCGAGTGCGGCAGGATCGGACCATGACCGAGCCGGCCGCGACCCCCTCGACACCGAGCCCCGCAGCACGCGACTTCCGCAACCTCTACCGGCACGGGTTCGCGCGCGTCGCCGCCGCCACCGTGCCGGTCCGGATCGCCGACCCGGCCACCAACGCGACCGCCGTGATCGCCGAGGCGAGGCGCCGCGCGGACGAGGGCTGCGCCGTCGTGCTCTTCCCCGAGCTGTGCCTGACCGGCTACGCGATCGACGACCTCGTCCTCGCCGACGCCGTGCTGGACGCGACCGAGCGCGCCGTCGCCACGATCGCGCGGGCGTCGGCCGACCTGCTGCCGGTCCTCGTGGTCGGCGCGCCGCTGCGGAAGGGCAACCGGATCTACAACAGCGCCGTGGTGATCCACCGCGGTCGCGTGCTCGGCGTCGTGCCGAAGTCGGCGCTACCGAACTACCGCGAGTTCTACGAGCGCCGCTGGTACGCGCCCGGCGACGACCAGCGCGGCGGCACGATCTGGCTGCGCGGGCTCGCAGCGGGACCCGACGAGGCGCCCGACGGCGGGCCCGACCTCGGCACGCCCGTCCCGTTCGGTCCGGACCTCCTCTTCGACGTGCTCGACGTGCCCGGCCTGGTCGTGCACGTGGAGGTCTGCGAGGACATGTGGGTGCCGATCCCGCCGAGCGCCGAGGGGGCGCTCGCGGGCGCGACCGTGCTGCTCAACCTGTCCGGCTCCCCCATCACGATCGGCCGCGCCGACGACCGGCACCTGCTCTGCCGGGCCGCGTCCTTCCGCTGCATGGCCGCGTACGCGTACGCCGCCGCCGGCGTCGGGGAGTCGAGCAACGATCTGTCCTGGGACGGGCAGACGATGATCTACGAGAACGGCGACCTGCTCGCCGAGACCGAGCGCTTCCCCCACGGTGCGCGGGCCAGCGTGGCCGACGTCGACGTCGCGCGGCTGCGCACCGACCGGCTGCGGCAGGGCTCGTTCGACGACAACCGCCGCACCCACGCGGACCGCATCGCGCAGTTCCGCACGATCCCGCTCACGCTCGACCCGCCGTCGGGCGACCTGGGGCTGCGCCGCGCCGTCGACCGCTTCCCCTTCGTGCCCGACGACGCCGCGCGCCTCGCGCAGGACTGCTACGAGGCGTTCAACATCCAGGTCTCCGGGCTCGAGCAGCGGATGCGCGAGATCGGCCTGCCGACGCTCGTCATCGGCGTCTCCGGCGGCCTCGACTCCACGCATGCGCTCCTGGTCTGCGCGCAGGCGTGCGACCGGCTCGGCCTGCCGCGCAGCCACGTGCTCGCGTACACGCTGCCGGGGTTCGCGACGTCGGACCACACCAAGTCCAACGCGTGGGCCCTCGGGCGCGCGCTGGGGGTGACGTTCGACGAGCTCGACATCCGCCCCGCGGCCACCGAGATGCTGCGCCGGATGGGCCACCCGTTCGGCGCGGGCGAGCCCGTCTACGACGTCACCTTCGAGAACGTCCAGGCCGGCCTGCGCACCGACTACCTGTTCCGGATCGCGAACCAGCGCGGCGGGATCGTGGTCGGCACCGGCGACCTGTCCGAGCTCGCGCTCGGCTGGTGCACGTACGGCGTCGGGGACCAGATGTCGCACTACGCGGTCAACACCGGCGTGCCCAAGACCCTCATGCAGCACCTCATCCGCTGGGTCATCAGCACCGAGCAGTTCGACGGCGAGACCGACGCCGTGCTGCAGTCCGTGCTCGACACCGAGATCACCCCCGAGCTCGTCCCCACGGGCGAGGACGGCAAGGTCCAGTCGACCGAGTCGACCATCGGGCCGTACGCGCTGCACGACTTCGCGCTGTTCCACACGCTGCGCGCGGGCGCGCTGCCGTCCCGGATCGCGTTCCTCGCCGAGCAGGCGTGGGCCGACCCCGACCGCGGCGCCTGGCCGCCGGGGTTCCCCGAGGAGGGCCGACCCGCCTACGCGCTGCCGGAGATCGCGCGCTGGCTCGAGGTCTTCCTGCGCCGCTACTTTGCGTTCGCGCAGTTCAAGCGGTCCGCGATCCCCAACGGGCCCAAGGTGTCCAAGGGCGGGTCGCTCTCGCCGCGCGGGGACTGGCGCGCGCCGTCGGACGGGAACGCCGACGTGTGGCTCGCCGAGCTGCGGGCGGCGCTCGAGGGCGTGATCGACGCGCCTCGCTCTCCGAGCGCGTAGCGCGATGCCCGACGGCGAAGCCCGGGCCGGGCACGACGGCCTCGCCGAGGCGCTTCTCGCCTCGCCCGCGGGACGGCGCATGCTCGCGCACTACGCCGAGGTCACGAGCGTGCCGGGGTGGTGGCAGCACCGGCCCGACCGCCCTGGCACGTCGACCGTGTTCGCCGTGTTCGTGCCGACGTCCGAGGTGGACGACGCCGACGTCGCCGACGACGTCGCCGACGAGGGGAGACCGTTCGTCCCACCGCCGCCCGAGCCCTGGCCGACGATCGTCGAGGGGGTGGCTCGTCGTTGCCGCGACGTCGCCGCCCAGCCGGTCGACCAGGCGCGGCTGTGCGGGGCTGTCGCCCGCAGCGTCGACTTCACGATGCCGTGGCAGGAGGTCGATGCCGACGACGAGCTGACCGCGCGGGCCGAGGTCCGGGCCGCGCTGCGGCCCGTCGCGGAGGTGATCGTCGCCTCACCGGCGGCCGAGGGGTGGACCCGGCCGCTCGCCGTCGGCGACCAACGGGTGACGCTGTTCCACGACGATCAGGACGGCAGCGTGCCCGCGCTTGCGCTTTCCGGGCTGGACGCGTGGGCCCAGGCGTGGCACGCGGCCACCGCGGGCGCTCCGTCGGTGTCCGAGGACGCGCTCGCGGAGCTCGCGCGCTCGAACGAGAGCGGCGCGTGGTGGTCCACGCCGACCGGGCCGTTCATGTGCGCGGGAGAGGAGCCCCCGCCGCACCCGACCGCAGCACCGCGCACGACGCCGTCGTCGCGCTGGGGCGAGCACCTGCTCGGGGCGAGCGAGCTCGCGTGGATCGAGGACTCGTTCAGCTGGCGCGAGGCGACACTCGTTCCTGTGACGCCGCGACGCACCCCGCGGGTCTTCGAGGTGACCGGGCCTGACGCCTGGGCCGAGCTCGTGCGCCGCTTCCCGCTCGACGTCACGCTCGCCCGCGCCCCCGACTGGTACCGCCACACGGGGCGGATCGGTCGCTGGGCAGTGCCCGACTGGCGCGCCGCTCGCCAGGAGTACGACGCCGTCCACGTCACGATGGCGGGCTACCTCACCACGGTGGGGCTCGCCGTCGAGGTCGGCGACCGTGACGGTGACGGCGGGGACGGCGTCGCGAGCGTGCTGGCCGGGTGGGCGCCCGACCTGTGCGTGTGGCTCACGGACGTGCTGGAGGAGTCGGGGCCGCGCGAGCGGTGGGTCCGAGGCGACGTCGACGACCGCGACCACGGCTGGCGGCGGGCCGAGGCGTGAGGCGAGCTCGCCGTCGGACGATCGAGCCGCGGCGGCGCGACGGCTGACCTACTGCCGGGGCAGGGCTGGCAGCACGTCCGTGTGGCTGAAGTCGTCGCCGGCGTACAGCAGCGGAGAACCCGCGACGACGGCGACCGCGTAGCTCATGGCGTCCCCGTAGTTCAGCCGAGCAGGGGATCCGGAGCCCCGGCCAAAGCGGAACCACGCGCTGCGAGCCTCCTGCGCATGTTCCTGCGTGAACGGCACGACGACGGCGCCGACGGCGGACAACCACGTCTCGAGCGGTCCTCCGGCTCGGACGCTGAGGACGATCCCGCACTCGACAGCGGTCGGCGCACCGATGAGCACCTCGTCGGCGGCCGAGATCACCTCCTCGAACGGCGCGGACTCGGGTTCACCGAGGGCGATCGCCACCACGGCCGAGGTGTCCAGCACTACCACGGCAGACCTGTCTCGGGGTCGTACAGCGCGTCGTCGGGGAGAGCGGGACCGCCGACGCCGGCTCGGAGGTCGGCGGATGCCCGCCTGACGCGCTCGAGTCGCTCTTCCTGCCTCCGAGACTGCTGTGCCACCTCGCGCGCCATCCCCTCCTCCAGCGCTTC
>NZ_VENP01000051.1 GCF_006351005.1 Miniimonas arenae
CGGCGCGTGACCTCTCCGGCGGCGAGGTCCAGCGCACCGCGCTCGCGCGTGCTCTGGTCAACTCACCGCAGATCGTCCTCGCCGACGAGCCCACCGGAGCGCTCGACGCCGACCTGCGTGACGCGTCAGCGGACCTGCTGTTCGATGAGTGCCGCCGCCGCGGTGCCGCCCTGCTCGTGGTCACACACGACCCGTCGGTGGCAGCGCGCGCCGCCCGCGTGCTGCACCTCGACGGCGGTCACCTCACCGACGCCACATCCGCTCGTACGTGAGGCAAAGTCGAGGGTGGGCTCAGGCCGGGACCGCAGTCCTGCGCGGCTCAGCCCTGGGCGGCGATGGCCTCGTGGTGCCGGATCACCTCGGCCACGATGAACGCGAAGAACTTCTCCGCGAACACCGGGTCGAGTCCGGACTCCTCTGCCAGCGCCCGCAGCCGGGCGACCTGCTCGGCCTCGCGAGCGGGGTCGGAGGCGGGTAGCTCCAGCTCAGCCTTGAGCACGCCGACCTGCTGCGTCGCGCGGAAGCGCTCGGCCATGAGGTGCACGAGCGCGGAGTCGATGTTGTCGATCGAGTGGCGCAGCCGGGCGAGCTCGGGCGGCACTGGCGAGGCGGCCGCGGCAGCCGGGGATCCCGACGCGGAAGGCGACGTCGCCGCCGCGACGGACGCGACGCCGTCGTGCGTACCGTCGTGGCGCTGGAGCGCCTCGCTCACGCGGGCTTCTTCTCGCGCGTGGCGCGCGAACGCGCGGAGGTCAACGGCGAGCGCAGCACGAGCGTCGGGTCCAGCCGGTCCACGACGCACTCCCGCGTCACGACGACGCGCTCGACGTCCTCACGCCCGGGCACGTCGAACATGACCGGCATGAGCACCTCCTCGAGGATGGCGCGCAGCCCGCGCGCACCGGTCCCGCGGGCGAGAGCCTGGTCCGCGATCGCGCCGATCGCCTCGTCGGTGAGCTCGAGCTCCACGCCGTCCAGCTCGAACATCCGCTGGTACTGCCGCACGAGCGCGTTCTTGGGCTCGGTGAGGATGCCGGCGAGGGCCTCCTGGTCGAGCTTGCTCACCGTCGCGACGACCGGGAGACGCCCGATGAACTCCGGGATGAGGCCGAACTTGTGCAGGTCCTCGGGCCGGACCTTGGCGAACAGGTCCTCCTTGTCCCGCTCGTTCAGCGGGGCGTTGAAGCCCACGCCGCGGCGGTGCGTGCGCGAGGCGATGATGTCCTCGAGGCCGGCGAACGCGCCCGCGACGATGAACAGCACGTTCGCGGTGTCGATCTGGAGGAACTCCTGGTGCGGATGCTTGCGCCCGCCCTGCGGCGGCACCGAGGCGACGGTGCCCTCGATGATCTTGAGCAGCGCCTGCTGCACGCCCTCCCCGGAGACGTCACGGGTGATGGAGGGGTTCTCGGCCTTGCGCGCGATCTTGTCGATCTCGTCGATGTAGATGATCCCGGTCTCGGCCTTCTTGGTGTCGAAGTCCGCGGCCTGGATGAGCTTGAGGAGGATGTTCTCCACGTCCTCACCGACGTAGCCCGCCTCGGTGAGGGCCGTGGCGTCGGCGATCGCGAACGGCACGTCGAGCATGCGCGCGAGGGTCTGCGCGAGGTAGGTCTTGCCCGTGCCGGTCGGGCCGATGAGCAGCACGTTGGACTTGGCGATCTCGATGCCGTCGTCGTGCAGCCGGGCCGGACCCTGGGCGGCCTGGACGCGCTTGTAGTGGTTGTAGACCGCCACCGAGAGCGACTTCTTCGCGCGCTCCTGGCCGACGATGTACTGCTCGAGGTGGGCGAAGATGTCGCGCGGGGTGGGCAGCGCGGTCAGCACGGTGGGGGCGCTCTCGCTCTCGGCGAGCTCCTCCTCCACGATCTCGTTGCACAGCTCGATGCACTCGGTGCAGATGTACACGCCGTGACCGGCGATGAGCCGCTTGACCTGCTTCTGGCTCTTGCCGCAGAACGAGCACTTGAGCAGCTCGGTCCCGTCGGTGGGGTGGGCCATGCCTACTCCTCCCCTCCAGGGCGGTCCGCACCGCCGTCGTCCGATGTTCTGCCGGCTCGCACCGGGCCACTCCACCTTAAGCGGGCAGGGCCTGTCACGTGCGAAGCGGCGGGGCAGGCGTGTCGCCCACCCCGCCGCCCCCGACGGTCCAACCCTCACCCCGCCGTGCGCTGAGCACGGCCTGAGCACGGCCTGAGCGCGTGCGCTCAGCGAGCGGGCAGCTGCGCCTTCTTGCGGCTCTCGAGGACCTGGTCCACGAGGCCGTACTCCAGTGCCTGCGCGGCCGTGAGGATCTTGTCGCGCTCGATGTCGCGACGGATCTCCTCCACCGGCTTGCCGGTGTGCTCGGCCAGCGTCTCCTCGAGCCACTCCCGCATGCGCAGGATCTCGTTCGCCTGGATCTCGATGTCCGACGCCTGCCCGTACCCGCCGCCCGACATCGCCGGCTGGTGGATGAGGACGCGAGCGTTGGGCAGCGCGAGGCGCTTGCCCGGCGTGCCGGCGGCGAGCAGCACGGCCGCAGCGGACGCCGCCTGGCCGAGGCAGACCGTCTGCACCTGGGGGGAGATGTACTGCATCGTGTCGTAGATCGCCGTGAGCGCCGTGAAGGAGCCGCCGGGCGAGTTGATGTACATCGTGATGAGGCCGTCGGGGTCCTGGCTCTCCAGGACCAGGAGCTGCGCCATCACGTCGTCGGCCGAGGCGTCGTCCACCTGCACGCCGAGGAAGATGATGCGGTCCTCGAACAGCTTCGTGTAGGGGTCCTGGCGCTTGAAGCCGTAGGCGGTGCGCTCCTCGAACTGTGGCAGGACGTACCGGGCCGACGGCGCGCCGGCCGAGTGCCCGAACGCGCGGGACTCGATGAGGTTCACGTGGTTCTCCTTGCCGTTCAGTCGGTCGTCCCGCCGCCGCCGCGGACCGCGGCAGCGTGCGACACGACGTGGTCGATGAAGCCGTACTCCAGGGCCTCCTGCGCCGTGAACCACCGGTCCCGGTCGGCGTCGGCGTTGATCTGCTCCACCGTGTTGCCCGTCTGCTGAGCGGTCAGCTCGGCCATGACGCGCTTCATGTGCAGGATCAGCTCGGCGTTGATGCGGATGTCCGTGGCCGTCCCACCGATGCCGCCCGAGGGCTGGTGCATCATGACGCGGGCGTGGGGGGTCGCGTAGCGCTTGCCCTTCGCCCCCGAGGCGAGCAGGAACTGGCCCATCGAGGCCGCCATCCCCATCGCGACGGTCGCCACGTCCGGCTGCACGAACTGCATCGTGTCGTAGATCGCCATGCCCGCGGTCACCGAGCCGCCGGGCGAGTTGATGTAGAGCCAGATGTCCTTGTCCGGGTCCTCGGCTGCCAGGAGGAGCATCTGCGCGCAGATCGCGTTGGCGTTCTCGTCCCGCACCTCCGACCCGAGCCAGATGATGCGCTCCTTCAGGAGCCGGTTGTAGACGTGGTCACCCAGTCCGAACCCCTTCGGGTCCGAGTTCGCCTGCGGCATGTCGCTCACGTGGCACTCCCGTTCTCTCCTCGGCGCCACCGCCCGCGGCGGCAGCGCGTGTTCATCGACCCTAACGTTCCGGGATCGGGCTCCCATGCCCGCGAACGTGCCGTTTCGCTGACGGCGCACTCTCGCGCGAACCGGTGCTCGCCGTCGTGCGTGTTCTCGTCCTCGCCGTCCTTCGGGACGCCCCGACGACGGCGAAGGGCCGCCCCTACCGGGACGGCCCTTCGCGCTGGGGTGCTTCGCGCACCGCGGATGTCACTCGGCGGCGTCGGCCCTCTTCTTGGCGGGCGCCTTGCGGGTGCGGGCCGGCTTGGCGGGCGCCTCGTCCCCGGCCTTCGCGTCGTCGGCCTTGGCGTCGGTCGTCGCCTCCTCGTCAGCCTTCGCGGCCTTCTTGGCGGGCGTCTTGCGGGCGCGCGCCGGCTTGGCGGGCGCGTCGTCAGCGTCGGCAGCGTCGGCAGCGTCGGCAGCGGCCGGAGCCTCGGTCGCCTCGACGGAGGCGAGCTCGTCGGCCAGGTCGGCCTCGGCGGGCGTGGCCACCTCGACGACCTCGACACCCTCGTCAGCCACGTCGAGCTCGACGTCGGCGCCCGCCTCGGCGTCGTCCTCGTCGGCCCCGATGAACGGCGTGAGGTCGACGGCGAGCCCGTCGGCGTCCACGACGGTCACCTTGCGCAGCGCGAGGGCGAGCGACTTGTTGCGCGCGATCTCGCCGACGAACACGGGGATCTGACCCGTCCGGTCGGCGTTCTGGACGAACTCGTTCGGGTCGACGCGGTACTGCTGCGCCGTACGAACCAGGAAGTCGAGGAGCTCGTTCTGGGAGACCTGCACGGAGAGGCTCTCGGCGAGCGCGTCGAGCAGCAGCTGACGGCGCAGGGCGTCGGTCGCCTCGACCTGGACCTCGGCGCGGTGCTCGTCGTCCTCGAGGCGGTCCTCGCTCTCGAGGTGGCGGACCACCTCGGCCTCGACGACGGCGGCCGGGACCGGGAAGTCGACGGCCTCGAGCAGCGCGTCGAGCAGCTTGTCGCGGGCCTGGACGGCCTGGCCGTTCACCTTGCCGGTGGACGCCTGGGCGCGCAGGTCCGCGCGGAGCTCCTCGAGCGTGTCGAACTCGGAGGCCAGCTGGGCGAACTCGTCGTCGACGTCGGGCAGCTCCTGCTCCTTGACGCCGGTGACCGTGACGGTGACCTCGGCCTCCTCGCCCGCGCGGTCGCCACCGGCGAGCGGCGCGGTGAAGGTGGCGGTCTCGCCCGCGGCGAGGCCGGTGACGGCCTCGTCCAGACCCTCGAGCATGTTGCCCGAGCCGATCTGGTAGGAGATGCCGGAGACCGTGTCGACCTCCTCGCCGTCGATCACGGCGGTGAGGTCGAGGACCACGAAGTCGGTGTCGGCGGCCGCGCGCTCCACGCCCTGGAGGGTCGCGAACCGCTGGCGCAGCACCTCGAGGCGCTCCTCGATCTCGTCGTCGTCGACGTCGACCGGGTCGACCTCGAGGGTGAGGGAGGAGAGCTCCGGCAGCTCGAACTCGGGGCGCACGTCGACCTCGGCCGTAAAAGTGAGGTCGCCCGCCTTGTCCACGGGGACAGCCGTGACCTCCACGTCGGGCTGACCGAGCGGGCTCACGCCGGACTCGCGAACGGCGTCGCGGTAGAAGCCCGGCAGCGCGTCGTTGACCGCGTGCTCGAGCACCGCGCCGAAACCGATGCGCTGGTCGATGATGCGCGGGGGCACCTTGCCCTTGCGGAAGCCGGGGATCGAGACGTCCTTGGCGATGTGCTGGTACGCGTGGTCGATGCTGGGGGTCAGCTCCTCGTAGGAGACCTCCACGGTCAGCTTGACGCGCGTGGGCTCGAGGGTCTCGACGGCACTCTTCACGGTGACTCTCTCTGGTCGAACGGATGACCGGTGCGGTCATGGCACATCGGCCCTCGGCACGCGGGAGCGGGGCGGGGCCGACCGTTGGGGGCGCGGGCGTTGCGCCGCACACTGGCGTCCATGGTACTCGCGCGCCGCCCTCGGCCGATTCGGGGGGTGCGCGGCGGGCGGGGCCGGTGGGGCAGGGTCTGCCGGTGGGCAGGTCTGCCGGAGCGAGCGGGGCGGGGCCGGTGGGGCAGGGTCTGCCGGAGCGACCGAGGCGTGCGCAACTGCGGATGACCGGGCACAGCTGCGGACCACCGGCGGCGTCCCCGCCCTTCGCCCCGGCGTGTCCGGCGCAACACGCCGGGCGCCAGAGACTGTCGTCCGCAGCTGTGCACCAGGCGTCCGCAGCTGCGCACCGGGAGCGCGGGCGGCGCCGCCCTCTTCAGCAAGCGAAGGCCCGCACGGCTGGCGCCGGCGGGCCTCACGTGTGTCGGGATGACAGGAACCACCGCTGCGCGAGGCTCGTTTTTCGCCGCCCACAGCGGCTCCCGGCATCTCGTCCCCCGACACCGAAGGCCCGCACGGCTGGCGCCGGCGGGCCTCACGTGTGTCGGGATGACAGGATTTGAACCTGCGACCCTCCGCTCCCAAAGCGGATGCGCTACCAAGCTGCGCCACATCCCGGAGCGCACACCCGGTGCGCCGAGGCGATTCTAGGTGGCTGGTGGGTGCGCCGCCGCAGCGGGCGGAGGACGGGGAGCGGCTACACTCGACGTCGGCGAGGCAAGCGCTGGTCAGCCCAGACAAGCCCTGGGCAGCCTCTCGCGGATGTAGCTCAATGGTAGAGCCTCTGCCTTCCAAGCAGATGGTGCGGGTTCGATTCCCGTCATCCGCTCCACACGAACGACGGCGGGCTCCCCTCGGGTGGGGAGCCCGCCGTCATGCGTTCGCGACCAGGCCTAGAAGCACCGCTGTCCGTCGACGCACGACGGCGAGCTCACCTCGCGAGGTGAGCTCGCCGTCGTGCCTCGACGTGCGTCAGGGCACGGGCACCGACACGATCGCGCCGGACGGCCCGAATGCCCCCGTGCTCACGTACAGCGTGCCGCGCTGGTACTCGACGGCCGCGGGCGAGTCGAGTCCGGTGAGGAACGGCGACGGCGCCGCACCGCTGCGTGCTGAGGAGACGGTCCCCGGGAAGATCTCCGCGACGTACCCGGTGCCGTCGCGCCCGATAGCCAGACCGGACGCGGAGAACAGCCCCGAGACCGCCACCGACGCACGTCCCGAGATCGGGTTCACCTTGTAGACCGTCGCGGCACCCGGGATGGACTCCCCCGGCGCGCCGGGGAGGGAGGTGACGTAGAGCATCCCGTCGCCGCCGAGCTCGATGTCGGTGGGCACGCCCTCGGCCAGGAACTCCTTCCCCACCACGCAGTCCGGCGCGCCGAGCGCCGCGGCGATCTCTGCCGTGACCACGTGCGGCGAGGGCGGCAGCACCCAGAGGGGCTTCACCTTCCCGCCGACGATGCGCCAGACCGTGTTGGCCCCGGCGTCCGCCACCACCGTCACGAGCCCGGGCAGCGCCACGCTGCCGTACGGGTGCGAGAAGACCTCCCCCGAGTGGACGGCCGGAGCGCCCACCGTCTCCTCGAACTCGGCCGCGCACGCCTCGTCGAGCGGGTCGTTCACGAAGCCGTAAAGCTGTCCGCCATCGGGGTTGAGCCTCGCCTCGGCCGCACCGAGGTCGGCCACCGTGGTCGTGCTGCCCCACGGGGAGAGTCTTTTCATGAGCGTCGAGGAGCCGGCCTCGCTCACGGTGGTCTCGGCGTAGGTCACGTAGCCGGCGAGCACGCTGACGGCGCCGAGCTCGCCGCTCACGGTCGCGAGGTCGGTCCGCGCCCCGGAGGGCTTGATCCTCGTCAACACCGACGGAGTCGACGGGTCGAACGACACCTGGGCGACGTAGATCGTCCGGTCGAGATCGACGCCGAACGAGAGGGGCGCCGCGAGCCCGGTCGCGACGGTGGTGGGTGTGGGCTCCGCGGCCGCCGGGACCGCGGGCGCGAGCGCGAGCAGTCCTCCGATCGCGGCGACAGCAGCAAGTGAACGACGCATTCGATCCCCCGACCTGTGAGTGGCGCCCCTGCCGCGCACAGCGTGGCGAGTGCGGGTTCACGGCATCGTCACCGGACGGTCACTGCGGCCTCACTGCCACCTCATGGCAACCGGTCCTGTGGGGGGTCGGGCCCGTCGAGCGCCAGGGCTCGCAGCGCCCAGACCCCCGGCCCCGGCGAGATCCTCAGCTCCGTCTCGAGAAGCGCCGCGCAGCGCTCGAACTGCCGCAGCGCCTCCGCCCGATTGCCCTCCGCCAGGTGCGCGGCCATCAGGGCGGCGTGCGCCGACTCGCGCAACGCGTCGCCGGCCAGCGCCACCTGCGCGGCCTGGACCGCCTGCCAGTGCCGGCCCGCGTCGGACAACGCGGCGGACGCGGCCTCGAGGGCGTGCAGGCGCAGCTGGCGGTAGGAGTCTCGGTGCGGGTCGAGCCACGGCTCGTCCTCGTCCTCGGCGATGTCGAGGGACAAGCGCTCGGCGGCGGCCAGGAGGTCGGTGAGGTCGGCGTGCCCATCGAGGATGCGGCGGGCGAGCAGGCGCAGCTCGCGCAGGTCGAGCCCGACGCGCGGTGCGAGTGCGACGCGGTGCGCCTCCAGCGCGATGACGTGCGTCCGCTCGGGCACCAGCCAGAGCGTCGAGGACAGGTTGGACGTCGCGCGGCCGAGCGGTGAGTCCGGCCAGAGCGCACCCGCGAGCGCGTGGCGCGCTGCGGCGCCGTCGTGCACCGCGAGGAGGGCGAGCAGGCGCCGCACGCGGCTCGGGATCGCGAGGGGTCGGGAGTCGACCTCGAGTGCGAGGCTCGGAACGACCCGGAGCACGACGGCGGGCACGGTACAGTCCGCGACGTCCGTGTCCGCATCTGCCATGGGACCTCCGAGGTGGCATCTCGGAGGCTATCGGCCCCGACGGCCCGTGCTCCAGGGCATTGCCCGCAGAGGTCGGACAAGACCGGCCACGGTGACCGCCCACACAGACCGGCCACAGAGACCGTCCATCGAGAACCTCCACCGGGGACGTCGACCGAGTACGGGTGAGGCCCCGCGCAACGCTCGTCGTCGAGCGATAAGTTCAGCCGTAGCCGAACGGTCCCCGCCGTTATAGTTGTCAGGGCAACAACGCGGCGCGGGGAGTCGCGGCCAGCCGGACGAGGTCGCCGCAGGTCGACCCCGCGCACGACCTGAACAGGACCCAAGCAGGAACCAAGCAGGCCCCAAGCAGGACCCAGACCTCGCACCATCGGAAAGGACCGACACCCATGGCACGCATCTACGAGGACGTCACACAGCTCATCGGCAACACCCCGCTGGTCCGGCTCAACCGCCTCACCGAGGGCGCCGGCGCCACCGTGCTGGCGAAGCTCGAGTTCTACAACCCCGCCAACTCCGTCAAGGACCGCATCGGCGTCTCGATCGTCGACGCGGCCGAGGCGAGCGGCGACCTCAAACCGGGCGGCACGATCGTCGAGGCCACCTCGGGCAACACGGGCATCGCGCTGGCGATGGTCGGCGCGGCGCGCGGCTACGACGTCGTCCTCACGATGCCGGAGTCGATGTCCAAGGAGCGGCGCGCACTGCTGCGCGCGTTCGGCGCCGAGCTCATCCTCACCCCGGCCTCCGAGGGCATGAAGGGCGCCGTGAACCGCGCCGACCAGGTCGCCGCGGAGCGCCCCGGTGCGATCCTCGCGCGCCAGTTCGCGAACGAAGCGAACCCGGCGATCCACCGCCGCACCACGGCCGAGGAGATCTGGGCCGACACCGACGGCGAGGTCGACATCTTCGTCGCGGGCATCGGCACCGGCGGCACGATCACGGGCGTCGGCCAGGTGCTCAAGGAGCGCAAGCCGGAGATCACGATCGTCGCGGTCGAGCCGGCGGAGTCCCCGATCCTCAACGGCGGCGCGCCCGGCCCGCACAAGATCCAGGGCATCGGCGCGAACTTCGTGCCCGAGATCCTCGACACCTCGATCTACGACGAGGTCATCGACGTCAACGCCGAGAAGGCCGTGGAGGTCGCCCGCCGCGCCGCCGCCGAGGAGGGCCTGCTCGTCGGCATCTCCTCCGGCGCCGCGATCGAGGCCGCGCTGCAGCTCGCCAACCGCCCGGAGAACGCCGGCAAGACGATCGTCGTCATCGTGCCGTCGTTCGGTGAGCGCTACCTCTCCACCATCCTGTACGCCGACCTGCTCGACTGACGCCTCGTTCGTCAGCACCACGAAGACCGTGCCCGACGGCGTGGCGCGCCTCCTCCGGGAGGCTCGCCACGCCGTCGGGCACGTCCGGCGGCGGGCGCGCGTCCGCTCCCCCGCCGCCGAACCCAGCCCTCTCCCGATCGGAGCGTCATGACCGCCGCAGCCCGCCCTCGCGCCCTCGACGCCGTGCGCGAGGACATCGCCGCGGCCCGGCGCAACGACCCGGCCGCCCGCAGCGACCTCGAGGTCGCGCTCGTCTACTCGGGGCTGCACGCGGTATGGCTGCACCGGCTCTCGCACCGGCTCTGGACCGCGTCGGTGGTGCTGCGTCCCGCCGCGCGCGCCCTGTCCCAGTTCGGCCGGTTCCTCACCGGCATCGAGATCCACCCCGGCGCCACCATCGGCCCGCGGCTCTTCATCGACCACGGCATGGGCGTGGTGATCGGCGAGACGGCCGAGGTCGGCGCCGACGTCATGCTCTACCACGGGGTCACGCTCGGGGGGCGGACCTCGTCGCACGGCAAGCGCCACCCCACGCTCGGGGACCGCGTGGTCGTGGGCGCCGGCGCGAAGGTGCTCGGCCCGGTCACGATCGGCGAGGACGCCCGGATCGGGGCCAACGCGGTCGTGGTGCACGACGTGCCGGCCGGCGCCGTCGCCGTCGGCGTGCCCGCCACGGTGCGCCAGGTGACGCGCACGACCGAGGAGGTCGACGCCTCGCTCTACCTCGACCCCGCGATCTACATCTAGGCCGGCGGCTACCCCACCCCGGCGCCGTGGAACAGCCAGCGACCGCCCTGCCTGACGAGCTGGAAGGCCCAGCTGGTCTCGACGCCCTCCTGCATCGAGGCGTCGACTCCCCACGGCACGAAGTCGACGACCACACCCACGATCTCGGGCCCGGACGCATCGGCCTGGCTCTCCGGATCCTCGTACACGGCGCCGATCCGCGCGTCCCGCATCGTGGCCCCGTGCTCGACCCACCAGTCCAGCTGCGACGACCCGTCCTCGCTGAGGTTCCGCACGAGCTCCGCGTCCCCGGCGTTCACCGCGTCGACGAGCGCCTGGACCACCTGGGCGGGCTCCGCGTCGGGCGCCGGCGACGCGATGACCGAGCCCGACGGCGAGGAGCACGACACACAGAGCGCGGCCGTCCCGACGGTGACGACGAGGCCGGCCACACGCATCCGGAGACCCATCCTCGCAACGTAGCGCGCGGCGCGGCGCGGATCGGCGGGAACGCGCGACACAGCCGGACCGACTGCGCGCGGCGCGTCGCAGCTCGGCGAGAGCGCCGCTACCCCAGCCGGACCGCCGACTCGTGGCCGCGTCCGTGCCGCGCCACCTCGTGGACCGCGGGTCCGAGGAGTGAGACGCGCAAGGGTCGGTTTGTGGCCGGTACCCCCGCTCGGCACGGTAGGCACGCCCCGCCCGCCGATCCCCGAGGATGCCGGAGATGTCCGCCGCCACCGCGCTGCCCGTCACGATCACGGGCGTCCGCCGGGCCTTCCCCGTCCCCGCCTCACGCGGCGGACGCGCCGACCGAGCCTCTCGCAGCGTCCGACGCGGCACCACCGGCGGCACGGTCCCCGCGGAGCGGATCGTCCTGGACCAGGTCGACCTCACGGTCGAGCCGGGCGAGATCGTGGCCGTCATCGGCCCGTCGGGCTGCGGCAAGTCCACGCTGCTGCGCCTCCTCGGCGGCCTCGACACCCCGTCCGCCGGCACGTTGCGGATCGGCGACCAGATCGTCACGGGCACCGACACCCGCACCGCGATCGGCTTCCAGGAGCCGCGGCTGCTGCCGTGGCGCACGGTCGCGCAGAACGTCGCGCTCGGCCTGCCCCGCGGCACCCCGCGCAGCGAGCGCGCCACCCGCGTCGCCGAGCTGCTCGAGCTCGTGGGCCTCACCGCCTCGGCCGACCTGCGTCCCCGGCAAATCTCCGGCGGCATGGCCCAGCGCGTGTCGCTCGCGCGCGCCCTCGCCCGCCGCCCCGGGGTCCTGCTCCTGGACGAGCCGTTCGGCGCCCTCGACGCCCTGACCCGGCTGCGCATGCAGGAGGAGCTCCTGCGCGTGCACGCCGCGCGCCCTACCACCGTTCTGCTCGTCACGCACGACGTCGAGGAGGCCCTCTACCTCGCCGACCGCGTGGTCGCCCTGCGCACGGTGTCCGACGGCGAGCACTCCCCCGTCTCCGACGTCGCCCCCTCGGTCGTGCGCGTCCTCGACGTGCCGGGCGCGCGTCCGCGCGACCGCGCCGACGCACGCCTCGCGGAGTTGCGCGTCGAGCTGCTCGAGGGGCTCGGCGTCGTGACCCACCACGTGTCGGGGGCAAGCGAGCCCTACCCCGCGATCTAGCCGCGGCCACCCGCATCGCCGGGTCGGCCCAGCCCAGAACGACCCGGCCCCCGCACCACCACCAGAACGACTCAGACCCGCACCACCCAGATCCAGCACCACACAGACCCCCCGACCGAAGGACATCCCATGACCTCGCCCCGCCTCGCCCTGCGCGGCCTCGCCCTGGTCGCCGGCGCCGCGCTCCTGCTCACCGGCTGCGTCGCCGGCGAGGGCTCCGACCAGGCCGACAACGCTGCGACCGACGTCGCTGACGGCGCCACGTCGGACGCCGCGACGGACGCGGCCACCGACGCGGCCGACGGCGCCGCGACCGAGTGGTCGGCCGACACCCTGAGCATCGACTGGGCCACGTACAACCCGCTCAGCCTCGTGGTGAAGGAGAACCACTACCTCGAGGACACCCTCGGCGACGCCGTGACCGTGGAGTGGGTGCAGTCGGCCGGCTCGAACAAGGCGAACGAGGCGCTGCGCGCCGGCGCGATCGACGTCGGCTCGACGGCCGGCTCGGCCGCGCTGCTCGCCCGCGCCAACGGCAGCCCCATCCACACGATCGCGATCTACAGCCAGCCCGAGTGGTCCGCCCTCGTGGTCCCCGCCGGCTCGGACATCACGAGCGTGGCGGACCTCAAGGGCGAGAGCGTCGCCGTCACCAAGGGCACCGACCCGTACTTCTTCCTGCTCCAGGCGCTGGAGACGGCCGGGCTGACGGCCGACGACATCACGATCCAGAACCTCCAGCACGCCGACGGCAAGGCGGCGCTGGAGAACGGCTCGGTGGACGCGTGGTCGGGGCTCGACCCGCTCATGGCGGCGAGCGAGGAGACCGCGGGCAGCACCCTCATCTACCGCAACATCGACTTCAACACCTACGGGTTCCTCAACGCGACCCAGGACTTCCTGGACGCGAGCCCCGACCTCGCCCAGATCGTCGTCGACGCCTACGCCAAGGCGCAGGAGTGGGCCGCGGAGAATCCCGACGAGCTCGTGAACCTCCTCGCCGAGGCCGCCCAGATCGACCCGGCCGTCGCCAGCACGGTGATCACCGAGCGGACCAACCTCGAGGTGTCCCAGGTGCCCGGCCAGGCGCAGCTCGACGTCCTGACGATCGTCGCCCCGATCCTCGTGAGCAACGGCGACGTCGCGACCCAGGACGCTGTCGACGACGCGCTCGACGCCCTCATCGACCCGACGTTCGCCGAGAAGGCCGACCCGAGCACCATCACCGAATGACGACGGTGTCCGACCAGCAGACGGCAGCGAGCACCCGTTCGCAGCGCGCGGCGACGACGGCGAGCACCCCGCGCCGGTCCCTCCTGGACCGGCGCGGGGCCGCCGTCGTCGGGGGACTGCTGCTGCCGGCGCTGCTGCTGCTCGGCTGGCAGCTCGTCACCACCACCGGCCTGGTGCTGGCGTACAAGCTGCCCACTCCCGCGAGCGTCTGGGCGGCCGCGGTGGATCTCGCCTCGAACGGCGACCTCTACCTCTACACCGCGATCTCCACGCAGCGCGTGCTGCTGGGGTTCGCGATCGGCTCGGCGCTCGGGCTCGTCGTCGGGGCCGTCGTCGGACTCTCCCGGCTGGGCGACGTCCTGCTGTCCACCACGCTCGGCGCGATCCGCGCCGTGCCGTCGCTCGCCTGGGTGCCGCTGCTCATCCTGTGGCTCAAGATCGGCGAGGAGTCCAAGATCACGCTCATCGCAATCGGCGCGTTCTTCCCGGTCTACACGACGGTGTCGGCCGCGCTGCGGCACGTCGACCCGCACCTCGTCGAGGCCGGCCGGGTCTACGGCCTGCGAGGCGTCAGCCTTCTCACCGGCGTGCAGCTGCCGGCCGTGCTGCCCAGCGTGGTCTCCGGGCTGCGCCTCGCGCTCGCGCAGTCCTGGCTGTTCCTCGTGGCCGCCGAACTGATCGCCTCCTCGATGGGCCTGGGCTTCCTGCTCGTGGACTCCGGCAACAACGGCCGCGTCGACCGGATGATCCTCGCGATCGTCATGCTCGCGCTGATGGGCAAGCTCACGGACGCCCTCATCGGCCTGCTGGAGCGGCGCGTGCTGCGCCGCTGGACATGAGCCCCGCCCGGTCCGAGCACGCCGCACCCGAGCCCACCCCGATCCGCAGCTGAACGATCCCCACCCGACAGAAGGCGCAGTGACCACGACCCGCATCAACGCCCTGGCCCCCGCGAGCGTGGCGGCCGACTCCGCGACGTTCGCTCCGCCGTCGGGCCTCGCGGCGACCGCGAACGTCACCGCGGAGGCCTACGCGCGAGCGGAGGCCGACCCGCTGGCCTTCTGGGCGCAGGCCGCCGAGCGGCTGGACTGGGCCACGCCCTGGGAGCGCGTCCTGGACTGGACGCCCCCGCAGCCCGGGCCCGACGGCGAGCTCGCCCCGCCGAGCGCGGCCTGGTTCGTCGGGGGTCGGCTCAACGCCGCGGTGAACTGCGTCGACCGCCACGTCGCGGCCGGGCGCAGGGACAAGGTCGCACTGCACTGGGAGGGCGAGCCCGGTGACCGGCGCACGCTGACGTACGCGGACCTGCAGCGCGAGGTCGCGCGCACAGCGCACGCGCTGACGGCGCTCGGCGTCGAACCCGGCGACCGGGTGGTGATCTACCTCCCGGTGATCGTGGAGACGATCGTCGTGACGCTCGCCGTCGCGCGCCTCGGCGCGGTGCACTCGCTCGTGTTCGGCGGCTTCTCGGCCGAGGCCGTGCGCTTCCGCGTGCAGGACACCCGCGCGAAGGTGCTCGTCACGTCCGACGGGCAGTTCCGCCGCGGCCGCGCCGTGCCCGTCAAGCACTCCGCCGACGAGGCCGTGGCGGGGCTCGACCACGTGGAGCACGTGCTGGTCGTGCGCCGCACGGGCGAGGCCACCCCCGACGTGCCGTGGACGCCGGGCCGCGACGTCTGGCTGCACGAGGCCACCGCCGATGTCCCCGACGTCCACGAGGCGCAGCCGTTCGACGCCGAGCACCCGCTGTTCGTCATCTACACGTCCGGCACCACGGGCAAGCCCAAGGGTCTCGTGCACACGACCGGCGGCTACCTCACGCACGCGGGGTGGGCGCACTGGGCGCACTTCGACGCGCGCGAGGACGACGTGCACTGGTGCACCGCCGACCTCGCGTGGGTCACGGCGCACACCTACGAGATCTACGGCCCGCTGCTGGGCGGCCTCACGCAGGTGATCTACGAGGGCACGCCCGACACGCCGCACCGCGAGCGCCACCTCGAGATCATCGAGCGGTACGGCGTCACCGTGTACTACACGGCGCCCACGCTCCTGCGCTCGCTGCACGCGTGGTGGGGCGAGGAGCTCCCGGCCGGGCACGACGTCTCGAGCCTGCGCCTGCTCGGCACCGTCGGGGAGTCGATCAACCCCGAGACGTGGCTGTGGTTCCGCCGCACGTTCGGCCGGGGCGAGCTGCCGATCGTGGACACCTGGTGGCAGTCGGAGACCGGCGCCGCGATGGTCGCGCCGCTGCCCGGCGCCACGACGCTCAAGCCCGGCTCGGCCACGCGCGCGCTGCCCGGCATCGCGATCGACGTGGTGGACGACGGCGGCGCCTCGCTCCCGCGCGGCACCGGCGGCACGCTCGTGGTCACCCGGCCCTGGCCCGGCATGGCGCGCACGGTGTGGGGCGACCCGCAGCGCTACCTCGACTCCTACTGGCGCGAGTTCGCGGGCGCGGGCGAGTGGGGCGGCTACTTCAAGGCGGGCGACGGCGCCGTCATCGACGCCGACGGCGACCTCTGGCTGCTCGGGCGACTCGACGACGTCGTGAACGTCTCGGGCCACCGGCTGTCCACGATCGAGGTCGAGTCGGCGCTCGTCGCGCACCCGCTCGTGGCCGAGGCGGGCGTGGCGGGGGTGCTCGACCCCGTCACCGGTCAGGCCATCGCGGCGTTCGTCGTGCCGGTCTCCGCGCCGGCCGACGGGGCGGACCTCGCCGCGTGGCACGCGGCCGCCGACGACGTGGCCGGGGCGCTGCGCGAGCAGGTCGCCCGGACGATCGGCCCGGTGGCCAAGCCGCGTCACGTGGTGCTCGTGCCCGAGGTGCCCAAGACCCGCTCGGGCAAGATCCTGCGCCGCCTGCTCGCACAGCTGCACGACGGCGAGCGGCTCGGCGACACGACCTCGCTGCAGAACCCGTGGGCGGTCGAGCGCATCGGGGCCGCTGTCGCGTACCGTGCCACCGCCGCCCCGCGGGACGCCGGGCCGGGCCGCGCGCCCGTCGACCCGGGTGCCCGTGCCAACTGCCAGCCCGACCGCCAGCCCGACCGCCAGCCCGACCTCGCCGACCAGGGAGCCCGATGACCGCCGTCCAGGAGAACCCGTCCCCCGAGGGAGCAGCCGAGCGCTCGACGGGTCGACCCAGCGAGCGCCGGTTCGGGTTCCGCACCCGGGCGTTGCACGCGGGTGGCATCCCCGACGCCACCACCGGCGCGAGGGCCGTGCCGATCTACCAGACGACGTCGTTCGTGTTCGACTCGACCACCGACGCCGCGAACCTCTTCGCGCTGCAGAAGTACGGCAACATCTACAGCCGCATCGGCAACCCGACGGTCGCCGCGTTCGAGGAGCGGATCGCCTCGCTCGAGGGCGGCATCGGCGCGGTCGCGACGGCGAGCGGCATGGCCGCGGAGTTTCTCACCTTCGCAGCCCTCGCCGGCGCCGGGGACCACGTCGTCGCCTCCGCGCAGCTGTACGGCGGGACCGTGACGCAGCTCGACGTGACGCTGCGCCGGTTCGGCGTCGACACGACGTTCGTGCCCGGCACCGACCCGGCCGACTACGCCGCGGCGATCCGGCCCGAGACGAAGGTGCTCTACACCGAGGTGGTGGCCAACCCCTCGGGCGAGGTCGCGGACCTGGCGGGTCTGGCCGCCGTCGCGCACGAGGCCGGCATCCCGCTCGTCGTGGACTCCACACTCACCACGCCCTACCTCGTGCGGCCGTTCGAGCACGGCGCCGATCTCGTCATCCACTCGGCCACGAAGTTCCTCGGCGGCCACGGCACCACGCTCGGCGGCGTGGTGGTGGACCGCGGCACGTTCGACTGGGGCAACGGCAAGTTCCCCACGATGACCGAGCCGGTCGCCTCCTACGGCGGCGTGCAGTGGTGGGGCAACTTCGGGGAGTACGGGTTCCTCACCAAGCTGCGCTCGGAACAGCTGCGGGACATCGGACCGGCGCTCTCGGCCCAGTCGGCGTTCCAGCTGCTGCAGGGCGTGGAGACGCTGCCGCAGCGGATGGACGCGCACCTGGCGAACGCCCGCGCCGTCGCGACGTGGCTGGACGAGGATCCGCGCGTGACGTCCGTGGCGTGGGCCGGGCTGCCCAGCCACCCGCACCACCCGCGCGCCGCGGCGCTCACACCGCTGGGGCCGGGGTCGGTGTTCTCGTTCCGGCTCGCGGACGCCCCGGACGGCCGGTCCGGCCGCGAGGTCGGCGAGCGGTTCATCTCCGAGCTGCGGCTCGCGAGCCACCTGGCGAACGTGGGCGACTCGCGCACGCTCGTCATCCACCCCGGGTCCACCACCCACCGCCAGCTCTCGGCCGAGCAGCTCGCCGCGGCCGGCGTCCCCGACGACCTCGTGCGGCTCTCGGTGGGTCTCGAGGACGCCGAGGACATCCTGTGGGACCTCGACCAGGCCCTCGAGGCCGCGACGGGAGTGACGCGATGACCGCGCAGCGCACCTGGGTGGGCCCGACGGCGCCCGAACGACTCGCGATCCTGCGCCGCACCCGCAGCGTGGCGATCGTGGGCGCGAGCGACAACCCGTCGCGCGCGTCGTTCTTCGTGGCGACCTACCTGCTGTCGAGCTCGCCGTACGACGTGTACTTCGTGAACCCGCGCGCCAAGGAGATCCTCGGCCGGCCGGTGTACGCCTCGCTCGCGGACCTGCCGGTGGTACCCGACGTCGTCGACGTCTTCCGTCGCCACGACGACCTGCCGGGCGTGCTGGACGAGACGCTCGCCGTCGGCGCGAGGACGCTGTGGCTGCAGCTGGGCTCGTGGCACGAGGACGTCGCGCGGCGCGGCGAGGAGGCGGGGCTCGAGGTCGTGATGGACCGCTGCCTCAAGATCGAGCACGCGCGCTTCCACGGCGGGCTGCACCTCGCGGGCTTCAACACGGGGGTCATCGACTCGCGCCGTCCTCGGCGCTGACCTCGCCGAGGGCTGAGCCGACGAGCCGGCGTCAGACCGTGTCGGTCACCACGACCTGCACGAACAGGTCTGTGCGCAGGTCCTCCGGCGCGGTGCTCGTCGGGTCGGACACGTAGACCTCGAGCCAGCGCGGCTCCGTCTCGGCGCCTCCGCCGCGCACGTCCTCGACCAGCGTCTGCCAGGACGCGCCGAGCCCGTCGTAGGAACCGAGGTGGCTCAGCGTCGCGTACTCCCCTGCCGCCAGGTGCGAGGGTCGGACCACCAGCTCGCCCACCGTGACCTCCTCGGGCAGCGGCTCGCGCAGCGTGCAGCCCACCTCGAGGTCGAACGTCGCCTGCGGGTCACCGTGATAGACGGCGAGGGCCGGGACGTCGAAGGTGAGCCCGGCCTGCTCGAGCGCCTGCATGACGGCCGGGAACGCGCCGTCGAACGCCTGCCCCACGGTTGCCATCGTCGCGCCCTCGTACCGCACGACGGCGGTCGGCACCTCCTCCAACGTCACCCACGCGACGGTCCGGCGGGGCTCCTCGGGAATCTCCAGCGTCATCGGTCGGCCTCTCTGCGCGGCGGTGCGGGGCGGGTCGTGCGACGGGACCGTCTCCGGCATCCGGACGAGGTCACGCGTCTTCCGCCATCGTGGCACCGCGCGTCGGCGCGGGCCAGACAGCTGCTCACCTCCGGCGCTGGCACCCCGGGCACCAGTACACGCGCCGGGTCGCGAGGTCGTCGACCATCACGCGCCGCCCGCACCGCAGGCACGGCCGCCCGTCGCGGTGGTAGACGTACCAGGCGTCCTCGGGGACGACGCGGTCGGCGGGATCCGTCGTGACGATCCGGCCGGTGGCAGCGCCGTCGGCCATGAGCACCACGGCGTCGTCCCACAACGCGCGCAGCGTGCGCGCCGCGATGCCGGTGCCCGGCCGCAGCGGGTGCAGCCGTGCGCGGTAGAGCAGCTCGGCGCGGTAGATGTTGCCGACGCCTGCGAGCACGCCCTGGTCCATGAGCTGCGCGCCCACCACGGCCCGCGAGCGCCGCACCGCGGCGACGAACCGCTCGCGACCCGCGCCGTCGGGGTCGGGTCGCAGCGGGTCGGGGCCGAGCGCGGCCTCCACGGCGACCTTCTCCGGCGTCGTGATCACCTCGCACCGCGTCGGTCCGGTGAGGTCGGCGACGCCGTGCTCACCCACGATCCGTGCGCGTACCTGGCCGCGGGGCGGCGGCGGGACGAACGTGCCCGACGGCGGGGGCGAGCGATCCGCCATCGGCTCGCGTTCGCCGTCGGGCGCCTCGCCGGAGGTGGACTGTGCGGAGGTGGACTGTCCGGCTCGTGCGGCCGAGGCGGCGGTCTCGGGCGGCTCGACGGGGTCGGCGCCGAGGAGCGGGCGCTCCTCCTCCGCGACGCGCACGCGCGGCGCACCGATCGCGTGAGGTCCGGCGAACGCATCGTCGCCGGCGAACGTCCAGGCGCCGTAGAGGCCGAGGTGGACGTGCAGCCAGTGTGGCTCACCTGACGACGCCGAGCCCCGCGGCAAGGGAGCCGGCTCGGGCTCGACGCCGAGGAACAGGTTCTTGCCCCAGGCGTCGGTCGCCACGAGCCGGCCGCCGTCCAGGAGCGCGGCACCCGCGGCGAAGCGTCCCTGGGGCGAGGTCACCCGCAGCCGCTGGCCGCCGAACCCGTCGAGGAACGCGCGGGCGAGGCGGTGGATGGAGTGACCCTCAGGCATCGTCGACCTCCTCGTCCTCGTGGTCGTGCGGCACGACGTCGAGCACGAACGCGTGCAGCGCCGCACCGAGGTCGACGCGTGCGCCGCGCAGCGCGACCCCCTCGGCCCGGAGCCGCTCGAGCTGGCGGGTCGCGACACGCTCGGCCGGAGCGCCCGACGCGGTGACGACCCGCCACCACGGCACCTGGTCGCCGTGCAGCGCCATGATCCGCCCGACCTGGCGCGCGCTCCCCCGCCCGCACCGCAGCCGGGCCTCGACGGCGAGCCGGCCGTAGGTGGTCACCCGACCGGGCGGGACCTCGGCGGCCAGGTCGAGGACGCACTCGACGAGGTCGGGCGCGACGGCGCGGGGTGTGGGGACCATCCGCCCATCCTGCCCCGACATCGCCGACGACAACTGCCCCGACAACGGCGACGCTTGCGGAGCCCTGCGCTCCGTAATCGTCGCCATCAACGGCGCGAGAGTGCGCACGTAGACTGGATCGCCGTGACCGCCACTCCCGAGCCCGCACCGCAGCCCGCCGAGAGGGATGCGGTCCCAGGCGCACAGCAGGCGACTCCCGCACCCCAGGCTCCCTCCGCCGTCGAGCACTCGTGCGAGCACTGCTCCGGTGCGGGCCACGGCGAGACCGCCACGCCGGGCGACCGCGCGGCAGAGCACATCGCCCTCGCCCGCCGCCGCCTCGTGCCGCGTCTCGTGCTCGGGGTGCTCGGGCTGCTCGCGTCTCTCGTCCTGGCGCAGCGCCACGACATCGCGATCGGCACGACGACGCTCGTCTTCCTCGCCGCGGGCGTTGCCTGGCTCGTTGCCGCGTGGGGCGGCCTCCTGCTGGGCGCGCTGCTCACGCGCCGCGGCGTGCGGGTGCAGCTCGCGCTCGGTCAGGTCATCGCCGCCGCGCTCGCGCCGCTCACCGCGCTTGTCCTCGCCCTGCCCCTCGCGCGCGGCACGGGCCGCGCAGTCCTCGACGGCGACGCCTCCCTCTCGACCCTGCTCCCCGCGATCGTCGCTGCCGCGTCGGGCTGGTTCCTGGCCGCGTCGATCGGCGAGCTCGTGCGCGTCCTCGCCCTCGGCCGGGAGGTGCACGAGCAGGACGACCGCGGGCTCCTCGCCCGCGCCGAGGCGGGGCGCCTCACGCTGCCCGCGATCCAGCGCGCCGAGGTGCTCGCGCTCGGGCTCGCGGTGGTCTACGGCGTGATCGTCGCCGCCATCGCGGTGCTGCCGTGGCTGGTGCTCGTGCTGGTGCCGCTCACGGCCGCCGGTGCGGCCTACCTGGGGCTGCGGCCGGCGGCCGCCGAGGCACAGCGCAGCACAGCCGCTGGAACTGCAGCGCGCTAGTCACTGACGCCGACACCATCCTGCAGGCTGCTCCCCGTTCGCCGAACGGCCGCCCGAAACTTCCGGGACGGATCGCCCGCGTCGCCGACGCACTGGTGGTCATCCGGCCGAACGCCACGACCTGCTCATCGTGGTGTTCGCTACGGCGCTGCTCGTCATCCTCTGGCGCCGCACACCGTCGCCGCTTGGCGAGACCCCTCAGCAGCGGTGGTAGTGGTTGGTGTGCTGGGTGGTAGGTGTCCAGGTGGTGCGGTAGGTGAGGGTGGGGCCGGGGGTGATGGTGGGTCTCGCGCCGGGTCGCGGCGAAACGATGGCCCAGTCGCCGGTGTGGATGAGGTGGTGGTGGTAGGGGCAGAGGAGAGCTGCATTGTCGGTGCTGGTGGTGCCGCCGAGGTACCAGGGGATGATGTGGTGGGCGTCGCACCAGGTCGCGGGGATGGTGCAGCCGGGGAAGAGGCAGCCGCCGTCGCGTGCGATCAGCGCGGTGCGCATCCAGGCGGGGACGAGACGGTGGGTGCGGCCGAGGTCGAGGACGCGCGAGTCGGTGCCCAGAACGACGGGGACGAGGTCGGCGTCGCACGCCAGGCGTCGCACGGAACGCAGGGATACGGGACCGGAGTGGATGAGCCAGGCGACGCCGTCGAGATCCTGCTCGCCGTGCGCGGACGCGTCGGTGTGCGTGGTCGGCGGCCGGGCGGGTGCGGCGGGGCCGGATCGCCTGCGCGGGTCGGACCGTTCATCCGGCTCTCCGACATCGCGTGTGGCTGACTGCGCCCTGTCTCGAGCGTTCGGGGCGTTCGGAGCGTTCGGAGCGTTCGGAGCGTTCGGAGCGTTCGGAGCGTTCGGGGCGTTCGGGGCGTTCGGAGCGTTCGGGGCGTTCGGAGCGTTCGGGGCGTTCGGGGCGTTCCCCGCTTCAGCGGAGGCTCGGGTCCGGTCACGGAGGGCGGCGAGCAGGTCGGCGCCGTCGAGGGTGACGATGACCTGGGTGGGTGCTCCGCCGGTGGCCGGGAGGGCTCGGGTGCGCAGGGCGCACGTGCTCGCGGCGATGAGGGTGTCGAGCATGATCTGGGCGCGGGTGCGCTGCTCCGTCGGCACGAGCACAGGCGTCCCGACCGTCTCACTCCGACGGGATGCGCCGCTCAAGCCGGTCCCGGCGTGGCCGTCGACCGTCTCACCCACGCCGCGGCTGTCATCCTCGGCCGTCGTGCCCTCGCTGACCGGGACGTCTGGCGTGCCGTCGTTCGAGGCGGCGGACACGTCGCCCGAGCTCACGGGAACGCTCGTGCGGGGGTTGGTGCCGGTGTCGAAGACGGTCTTCAGGACCTCCAGCTGAACGGCGTCGACGAGGCGGATGGTCGTCAACCCCTGGCGGGTGGGTCCTGGACGCCCTGCTGGATGTGCTTGAGGCTTTCGCTGGGCGCTGCCCCGTCGGGATCGGCCACGGCCACGGCGT
>NZ_VENP01000052.1 GCF_006351005.1 Miniimonas arenae
CCACGTCCACCCCACACGCGGCCACGACCCCCGCGGCGCGTCCCACGTGGACACGGCCACCGCCACGTCCACCCCACACGCGGCCCCGACCCCCGCGGCGCGTCCCACGTGGACACGGTCACCGCCACGTCCACCCCACACGCGGCAAGACCGCTGCCACCGGCCGCGGCGTACCTCAGGGGGCCGCCGGCGTCGGTGCAGGTCAGCCAGGGCCCGTGGCGCGGTGAGCCACCCTGCGGTGGAGCACCCCAGGTGACCACCCCCGGGGCGGCGCGCCGAGCCAGCGGTGTCGCGCGTGGGAGCAGGTGGCTCTGGCGCCGCCCGTACAAACGACGGCGGGCGGCCACCCGAAGGTGACCGCCCGCCGTCGTGCGTCGTGCGTCGTACGTGAGGCGAGAGGAGCCGCCCGAGGAACCGACGAACCGGCCCCTCAGTCAGCGCCCTCAGGCGACGAGGCTCAGAAGCCCATGCCGCCCATGTCGTCGCCGCCACCGGCCGGGACGGCCGGAGCCTTCTCCGGCTTGTCGGCCACGACGGCCTCGGTGGTGAGGAACAGGCCCGCGATCGACGCGGCGTTCTGCAGCGCGGAACGCGTGACCTTGACCGGGTCGTTCACGCCGGCGGCGAGGAGGTCCTCGTACACCCCGGTCGCGGCGTTGAGGCCGTGGCCGGAGGGCAGGTTGCGGACCTTCTCCGCCACGACGCCGCCCTCGAGGCCGGCGTTGACGGCGATCTGCTTGAGCGGAGCGTCGATGGCCACGGACACGATGTTCGCGCCGGTCGCCTCGTCACCCTCGAGGGACAGGCCCTCGAACGCGACCTTGCCCGCCTGGATGAGGGCGACGCCACCACCGGCGACGATGCCCTCCTCGACGGCCGCCTTCGCGTTGCGCACGGCGTCCTCGATGCGGTGCTTGCGCTCCTTGAGCTCGACCTCGGTGGCCGCGCCCGCCTTGATGATCGCCACGCCGCCGGCCAGCTTCGCGAGGCGCTCCTGGAGCTTCTCGCGGTCGTAGTCGGAGTCGGAGTTCTCGATCTCGGCGCGGATCTGCTGCACGCGACCCTCGATGAGCTCGGCGTCGCCGGCGCCCTCGACGATCGTGGTCTCGTCCTTGGTGACGACGACCTTGCGCGCCTGGCCCAGGTGGGACAGGTCGGCGTTCTCGAGCGTGAGGCCGACGGTCTCGGAGATGACCTGACCACCGGTGAGGATGGCCATGTCCTGCAGCATCGCCTTGCGGCGGTCGCCGAACCCGGGCGCCTTGACGGCGACGGACCGGAAGATGTTGCGGATCTTGTTGAGCACGAGCGTCGCCAGGGCCTCGGACTCGACGTCCTCGGCGATGATGACGAGCGGCTTGCCCGACTGGATGACCTTCTCCAGCAGCGGGAGCAGGTCCTTGACGGTGGAGATCTTCGACTCCACGAGCAGCACGTAGGCGTCCTCGAGGACGGCCTCCTGGCGCTCCTGGTCGGTCACGAAGTACGCCGACAGGTAACCCTTGTCGAAGCGCATGCCCTCCGTGAGCTCGAGCTCGAGGCCGAGGGCGTTGGACTCCTCGACCGTGATGACGCCCTCCTTGCCGACCTTGTCGATCGCCTCGGCGATGAGCTCGCCGATCGCGGGGTCGTTGGCGGAGATGGCGGCGGTGGCGGCGATCTCCTCCTTGGTCTCGATCTCCTTGGCCTGCGTGCGCAGGGCCTCGGTGACGGCCTCGACGGCCTTGTCGATGCCCCGCTTGAGGGCGATCGGGTTGGCGCCGGCGGCGACGTTGCGCAGACCCTCGCGCACGAGCGCCTGGGCGAGCACGGTGGCGGTGGTGGTGCCGTCGCCCGCGACGTCGTCGGTCTTCTTGGCGACCTCCTTGACGAGCTCGGCACCGATCTTCTCGAACGGCTCGTCGAGCTCGATCTCCTTGGCGATCGAGACGCCGTCGTTCGTGATGGTGGGGGCGCCCCACTTCTTCTCGAGGACGACGTTGCGGCCCTTCGGGCCGAGGGTGACCTTGACGGCGTCGGCGAGGCGGTTGAGGCCCCGCTCCATGCCGCGACGGGCCTCCTCGTCAAAGGCAATGATCTTGGCCATGTGGCTGTAGATCCTCCGTGTGAGGGGTGGTGGCCGGGCGATGCCCGCGACGGACGACGTCACCCCGGGCGGTCATGTCCCGCCCGGCGCGGCGCCTCATCGGTACCGGCCTTGTTGTCACTCTCACGGCGAGAGTGCTAACGCCATTATTGGCACTCTCCCCTCCCGAGTGCAAGCAGGGCCCGACGACGAGCGCACGCTCCCGAGGCGGGTGCGGCGGGAAGCGGCGCGAGTCGGCACACGGCTCCCGACGGCGAGCGCACGCTCCCGAGGCCGGGTGCGGCGGGAAGCGGCGCGAGTCGGCACGCGGGGGCCCGACGGCGGGACTACCGTGGCCCGATGGCCGGCGGGTCGGGGCGTGGGGGCCCCGGGGGACGTGACGCGCGCCAGCGGCGCGGCGTCGCGGTGTGCGCCGTGCTCGCGGCCCTCGCGTCGATCGCGCCGACCTCGGGGGTCGCCACGCTCGCGACCACCCCGCTGCGTCAGGACGGGCTCGCGGTCTCCGCCGACGGCGTCGTGCACGCCGTCCCCGCCGGAACCGGCGCGACCTATTCCCCCGGCTCCCGCGTCCTCGCCGAGGCGGCCGCGACCGATCCCGCCGCGGCGGCCCTCGCCGCACAGCAGCGCGCGTGGCTCGAGGCCGGGACCACGTGCTCCCCCGACGGCGAGAGCCCCGGCGCCTTCGCCGACCTCGTCGAGGGCGCACTGCTCGACCTGCACGTCCTGCTCGCGCCCACGTCCCCGGACGGCACACCCGCCGCACCCGGCGCGCTCGTCGCCGGCTGGTCGAGCCCGTGGCGCTACGTCTGGCCGCGCGACGCCGCGTTCGCCGCCCTCGCGCTCGCCGAGACCGGCCACACCGACGACGCCCTCGCCGTCCTGTCCTTCCTCGCCGGCGTCCAGCGCTCCGACGGCGCCTTCGCCGCGCGCTACCTGCCCACGGGCGACGGCGTGCCGGACGCCCGCGAGGACCAGCTCGACGGCGTCGGCTGGGTCCTCTGGGCCGCCGACGGCGTGCTCGCCCGGGTGCGCGAGCACTCCCCCGCAGCGCTCGCCTCGGCGCGGGTCGCCGTCGAGCCCCTGGCCTCCGCCGCGACGGCGCACCTGCTCGCCGTCACCGACCCGGGCGACGGCGACGTCCTCCCGCCGGCGTCGTCGGACTACTGGGAGCTGCCCGAGCAGCGCCTCACGCTCGGCACCGCGGGCGCCGTGCTCACCGGGCTCGAGGCGGCGGCGCGCCTGGGCGACGTCGTCGGCGCCGAGGTGGCCGACGCGGCGGCGGCGCGCGCCGGGGAGGTGAGCGACGCCGTCGAGCGCGCGTTCGGACCCGGCTTCCGCCGGTACGGCACCTCCGGGCCGGCGCTCGACGCGCTCGACGCCTCGGTGGCGTTCCTGCTGCCGCCGTTCAACGCGTCGGTCGACGGGGTCGAGGACGCGTGGCGGGCGAGTCTCACCGCGCTGGCCCGCCCCGCGGGTGGCCTCGCGCCCGGCGCGGCATGGCGCCAGGACGGCGTCTCGTGGACGCCCCAGACGAGCCTGTTCGCCCTGACGGCCGCGAGCGCCGGCGACGTCGACCTCGCGACCGACCTCCTGACCTGGCTGGAGCAGCACCGGACCGCCTCCGGCGCGCTGCCCGAGAAGGTGCTCGCCGACGGTAGTCCGGCCGAGGTCGCACCCCTGGCCTGGACCGCGGCCACCGTGGTTCTCGCGGCCTGCGCGCTGCCGGCGCGCTAGGTTGGCGCGGTGTCCCGGACCGCCCGCGAGAGTGCCGACCGGGCCCGCGGACGGGCCACGGTCGGGCCCGAGCGCGCCGGCGGCCAGCCCGACGGCGAGTCGGCCGGCGAGCAGGCCGTCGAGCAGGCAGGGCCGTCGACGGCGCCCGCCGAGCCCGTCGACCGGCTCCCCCGCCGAGGACTGATCTGGCGGCTCGTCGCCACCGCCGCGGTGCTCGGGGTCCTCGCGACGGCGCAGGTGGTCGACACCGACGACTTCTGGCCGCTCGGCTCCCTCTCGCAGTACGGCGCGCCGAAGGACGTCAACGGCACGATCCGGTCGGTCTACGTCGAGGCCCTGTTCGAGGGCGAGACGCAGCCGCGCACGCTCGGGCTGTCGGCCGGGTCGACGGGCATCCAGCGCGGGGAGATCGAGGGACAGCTCGGCCGCTTCATCGACGACCCGTCGCTGCTCCAGCAGATCGCCGACTCCTACGCCGAGCTGCGGCCGGACCGCCCGCAGCCCGAGGTCCTCTACCTGCGCCGCTCGGTCACGCAGCTGGAGAACGGGCGCGCCGTGGGCGAGCCGACGATCGAGACGCTCGCCGAGTGGCAGGTGCAGCCGTGACGGGCGGCACGACGGCGAGCCACCAGTCGGCGGCGAGCCGACCCCCGGCCGAGGCGAGCGAGCCGCGGGGGCGAGCCTCCGCCGTCGTGCGCTGGTTCGTCGCGCCCGTGCCCCGGGCGCGGCTCGCCGTGTTCCGGATCCTCCTCTACGCGTTCCTGCCGCTGGAGATCCTCTGGATCCGCGCGAGCGTGGTGGCGCACTCCTACGTGCCCGAGCTGTACCGCCCGACGTGGCTGGCCCGCGCGCTGCACCTGCCGCCGCTCACGCCCGAGGTCGCGATCGCTCTGAGGTGGGGCATCCTCGCGCTGGTCGTGCTGGCGATCGCCGCGGTGCTCGCGGGCCGCTGGCAGCGCACGACGGGCTGGCTCCTCGCGGGCGCGTTCTGGGTCTGGATGCTCAACTCGATGGGCTTCGGCTACGTCAGCCACGACCACCTCGCGATCATGGTCGCGATCACCGTGCTCCCGACGGCGGGCCGCGCCACCCTCGGCGACACGCGCCCGAGCGAGGCGGCCGGGTGGGCGTTGCGCAGCGTGCAGCTCGCCGTCGTCGCTACGTACGTGGGGTCGGCGGTGCTCAAGATCCTGCGCGCCGGCTCGCTGTGGGGCTGGCCCACCTCGGCGGTGTTCGTCTGGGCGATCACCCGACGCGGGTCGGCGCTCATCCGGTGGACGCTGGACTACCCGTGGCTGCTCGTGATCGGGCAGTGGGGGCTGTTCCTGCTCGAGCTCGCCTCACCGGTGGTGCTGTGGCTGCGCGGGAGGTGGCTGTACCTCATGATCGGCGTCTTCCTGTTCTTCCACCTCATGACGTACCTGTCGCTCGGCATCCACTTCCTGCCGACCGTGGTGTGCTGGGCCGCGTTCCTGCCGCTCGAACGGCTGCCGTTCGTGCGCCGGTTCGCGCGTCGCTGACGCCTGACGGGTGCTACGGCTCAGGCGAGGTAGCGGGACCACCAGTCCAGGATCGCCTCGAACCGCTGCCGACGGTGCGTCGGCCGCCCCGACCGGGACAGCTCGTGCCCCTCGCCCGGGAACAGCAGCAGCTCCGCCTCCACGCCGCGCCGCTTCAGCCCCACGAACCAGCGCTGCCCCTGCTCCACCGGGCACCGCCAGTCCTGCTCGGAGTGAATGACCAGCGTCGGCGTCACGACGTCGCCGATCCGGGCCATCGGGCTCTGCGCCGCGACGCGGTCGGCGTCCTCGCCGAGGTAACGCAGGCCGAAGAACCAGCCGATGTCGCTCGAGCCCTCGAAGCTCACCGGGTCCAGGAACCCGCGCTCGACGATCGCGGCCCGGAACCGCTCACGCGCGTCAGGCCGGGTCGTGAGCCACGCCGTCATGTACCCGCCGTACGAGCCCCCGAGGACGCCGACGCGCGTGGCGTCGAGCTCGGCGTGCCTTGCGAAGGCGGCGTCGAGGAGCGCGAGCACGTCGTCGGCGTCGACCGTGCCGAAGCCCTCGACGATCGCGCGTCCGTGCGCCGCGCCGTACCCGGCGCTCCCACGCGGGTTGCCGTACACGACGGCGTAGCCCGCCCCCGTGTAGACCTGCACCTCGTCGAAGAACGTGTCCTCGTACGCGGCGTACGGGCCGCCGTGGATGAGCAGCAGCGTCGGGTACGGGCCTTCGCCGTGCACCGCGGGGTCGGGCGTGGTGAGCCAGCCGTGCACGGGCTCGCCGTCGGCGGACGTCGCCGGCACCACCACGGGCACCCGCACCGGGGCGATCTCCCGCAGCGGCGCGGCGAGGTCGGTGAGGCGGGTCTCGCCGTCGGGCGCGGACGCGTCGAGCGTGGCCGGCTCGAGCAGCAGCAGCTCGCCCGGGGAGTCCACGAGCGTCGCGCTCGCGACGAGCCGCCCGTCCGCGAGCGCCGTCGCGCCGGTGATCGAGCCCGGGTGCACGACGTCGAGCACCGCCTCTCCCCCGCCCGCCCCCTCGGCCGTGGTCGGCCGGGCGAGCACGAGCTCGGTGCGGCCCCGGCGCACGCGGCGCAGCAGCACGGGTGCGTCCGCGCCGCCGGGCAGCACCTGGAAGGTGCCGTCGCCCGTGCCACCCGCGAGGTCGTCGAGCAGCGGATCGGTGAGCACGCGGACGTCGGTGAGCGTGCCGCCGTCGAGGCGACCGCGCGCGAGCGCCGAGTTCGTGCCGACGAAGCCGAGCGCGTCCGGGCCGAGGTCGGAGACGAGCAGGTGCAGGACGTCGGGTGCGTCGGGTCCGAAGGCCACGGCGTCGGCGACGAGCGTGCCGGGCAGCTCGACGACGACGGGGCGGACGGGGACGAGCACCCCGTCGCGCGCGGCCTCCTTGTCGTCGGATGCGTCGCCGGGCTGGCCGTCCGGCCTGCCGTCCGGTTGCCCACGCTCCGGCAGCGCGAGCCGCACGAGGTCGGCGCCGAGCCGGTCGGCCCGCGCGCGCAGCGCCAGCAGGGCCGCGCCGTCCGGCGTCCAGACGGGGTCGATCACGGCGAGCTCGCCGTCGGTCAGCCGGAGCGGCCGGACCGGTTCGGGCGCGCCCTCGACCGGCCGCGCGGCGCGGGGCACGTCGAGCACGTGGATGTGCGTGGGGCGGCCGATCGTGAACCCGACGCCGTCGCTGCGGTAGGTGAACCGGGTGATCCGGCGCGCGGGCTCGGCCTCGGGACCCACGCCGTCGCGTGTGGAGAAGCGGCCCTCCTCCGGCACCCGCGCCACGTAGGCGAGGCGGGTGGAGTCCGGCGACCAGACGGGCCGGCCCTCCACGCCGAGGCGGTGCGCGGTGAGCACGCGCGGCTCCCCGCCCCGGGTGTCCAGCACGGCGAGCTGGGCGCGCCCGTCCACGCGGCGCAGGAACGCGAGCAGGCGGCCGTCGGGGGACAGCACGGGCTGACTGTCGGACTCCCCGGCCGTCAGCGGCCACGCGGGTGCGCCGGACAGCGGGAAGCGCCACAGGCGGCTGCGGTACGCGTCCTCGTCGAGGTCGGGCCGCGCGACGGCGGCGACGGCGTACCCCCCCGTGGGATCGACGGTGGGACGGCCGGGAACGCGCAGGAGCGCGAGGTGCTCGGGCTTCACCGCTCGACCCTACGTCCTGCGGCTGCCGTCCCGATGCAGGTCAGGGGGCGAGCGACGGGGCCGAGCGCTGGCCGAAGCGGTGCCGCAGCGCACGGCGCGCGGCGAACCAGCCGGACATCCCGTGCACGCCGGGCCCGGGGGGCGTCGACGCCGAGCACAGGTACACGCCCGGCACGCCCGTGGCGTACGGGTCCCACGCGGCGCGCGGGCGCGCGATCATCCCGGTCAGGGTCACCGCGCCCGCGGCGATGTCGCCGCCGACGTAGTTGGCGTTGTGCGCGGCCATCCGGTCCGCGGGCACGCACCGCGAGGTCACGACGACGTCGCGGAAGCCGGGCGCGAAGCGCTCGATCTGGGCGGTCACCGCCTCCGTGACGTCCTCGGGCGAGCCGTGCGGGACGTGCGCGTAGGTCCACAGCGGGATCGCGCCGTTCACGCGTCGCGAGGGGTCCACGACGGTCGGGTCGCTCACGAGGACCATGGGCCGCTCGGCGTGCCAGCCGTCGGCGACCGCCTGCTCGGCGTAGACCATGTCCTGCTGCGAGCCGCCGACGTGCACCGTGCCGGCGTGCTCGACGCCCTCCGCGGCCCAGGGCACCGGCTCCCGGAGCACGAAGTCGACCTTCGCGGCCGCGTCGCCGTACTCGTACGCCGCGTAGGCGTCCCAGACCTTCGCGGGCAGCCGCTCGTCCCAGATCCGCAGCAGGGCGGTCGGGGTCGTGTCGAAGAGGTAGGTGCGCGCGCGGGGCAGCTCCCGCCAGGTGGTGATGCCGCGGCCGGTGACGATCTCCCCGCCGTGCGCGAGCAGGTCCGCCACGAGCGCGTCGGTGATCGCCTGGCTGCCGCCGACGGGGATCGGCCAGCCGCCGGCGTGCGCGAGGCTCGCGAGCAGGAGGGCCGTGCCGGCGGCGGCGAGGCCGGGGACCGGTCCGATCGCGTGCGCCGCGACGCCCGTGATCAGGGCAGGTGCGACGTCGCCGGTGAACCGACGGCCCCACGCGTTCGTGCCCTGCTCGAGCATGGCCGCGCCGAACGCGAGGGCCGCACGCACCCCGGAGGGGTCGAGCAGCTCGCGCGGCACCGAGCGCTTGTCGCCCATCGCGAGACCGACCACAGCCTCGGGCCGCTCGACGAGCGGGCCCAGCAGCGCGCGCCACGCCGCGCCGTCGGCGCCGAGCCCGGCCGCCGTGCGGTCCAGGTCGTGCCAGGCCAGGCCAGCCCGCCCGCCGTCGAGCGGCTGGGCGTAGGAGACCTCCGGGACGCGCAGGTCCACGCCGCGCGCGGCGAGGTCGAACTCGGCAAGGAACGGGCTGGCGAGCGCCATGGGGTGCACCGCGGAGCAGATGTCGTGGCGCAGACCGGGCGCGAGCTCGGGAGCGAGCTCGAGATCGAGGGTCCGGGACCCGCCGCCGAGGGTGTCCTGCTCCTCGTAGAGGCGCACGCCGACCCCGGCCCGTGCGAGCGTCACCGCGGCGGCGAGCCCGTTCGGTCCCGAGCCGACGACGACGGCGTCGACCTCCTCGCGGGCCATCAGACCGGCCCCACCGGCTTCGCGGGATCACGACGCTTGCTGCTGCCACCGCCCGCGAGGCTCGGCATGATCTCGTGGAGCCGATCGACCCACTCGGGCCGGTCGTCGCCGAAGCACTGCTCGATGACCTTCGACATCGCGAACGCCGCGGTCGAGGCACCCGGCGAGGCGCCGAGCAGGCCCGCGATGCTGCCGTCGCCGGCCGCGATAACTTCGGTGCCGAACTCCAGCGAGCCCTTCCTCGTCGGGTGCGGCTTGATGATCTGCACGCGCTGACCGGCGTTGATGAGGGTCCACTCGGCCTTGCCCGCGTCGGGGTAGAACTTCTGCATCGTCCGCAGGCGCTGCGCCGGCGTCGCGACGAGCTCCTTGACCAGGTACGTCACGAGGTCGAGGTTGTCCTTCGCGACGGCGAGCATCGGCAGCAGGTTGCCGGGGCGGATCGTGCGCAGCGCGTCGAACAGCGAGCCGTGCACGAGGAACTTCATGCTGAAGCCGGCGAACGGCCCGAACATGAGGGCGGTGCGCCCCCCGACCACGCGGGTGTCCAGGTGCGGCACCGACATCGGCGGCGCACCGACCTCGGCGCGGCCGTAGACCTTGGCGTGGTGCTGCGCGACGAGGTCGGGGTCGAACGTGCGCAGGAACTGCCCCGCGATCGGGAAGCCGCCGTAGCCGCGGATCTCGGGGATGCGGGAGGACTGCAGCAGCCGCAGCGCGCCGCCGCCGGCGCCGACGAAGACGAACCGGGCGCGCGCCGTCGCCGGCTCGCCGATGGTCTGCCAGGACCGGTCCCGGATCCGCAGGCGCCACCCGTCGCCGTCGCGCCGGACCCCGCGAACCTCGGCGCCGAGGTGGACGACGACGCCGCGGCGCTTCGCGGCGGCGAACATGTCGCGCGTGAGGGCGCCGAAGTCGACGTCGGTACCCTCGACCACGCGGGTCGCGGCGATCGGCTCGTCGGCCGGACGCCCGGCGCCGAGCAGCGGTGCCCAGGACCGGATCTCCTCGAGGCTCTCGGAGTACTCCATCGCCGCGAAGTTCGGGTGCGCGCGCATCGCCTCGTACCGCCGGCGCAGGAAGTCCACGCCGTCCGCGCCCGTGACGAGCGTGAGGTGGGGCACGTCGTGCAGGAACGCCGACTCCTCCCCGAGCGCGCCCTTGGCCTCGAGGTAGGACCACAGCTCGCGCGAGGCGCGGAACTGCTCGTTCACGGCCACGGCCTTCGCGATGTCGATGCTGCCGTCGGGGCGCTCGGGCGTGTAGTTCAGCTCGCACAGCGCCGCGTGCCCGGTCCCGGCGTTGCGCCACGGGTTGGAGCTCTCCTGCGCGGCCTCGGGCAGGCGCTCGTAGACGTGGACGGTGGCGCCGGGGTCGAGCTCGGTGAGCAGGAGCGCGAGGGTGGCGCTCATGATGCCGCCGCCGATGAGGGCGTAGTCGACCGTGGCGTCGTTGCGCGGTGTGGGCATGGGCCCACCGTAGAACGTCGGCGGACGGAACGCGGAACCGGGGTCGTGCACATCACGCCGATGCGTCCGTGCGCGGAAGGTGCCCGGTTCTTCGCTCGGGGCCGACGGGGTGGTACGGAGGCCGACGGCGGCGTGCTGACGGGGGCGGGGCGCCGTCAGCCCGTGAAGTCGGAGCGCAGCACCACGGTGATCGACTCGACGCTCGCGAGCTCGGTGACGGGGCCGATGCCGAGCGTCTGCGCGATGGCCTGCGCCTCGTCGGCGAGATCGGCGTCGCGGTAGAACACGGTCGACACGGTCGGCTCGGCCGACTGGTAGTTGCCCGAGCTCACCGAGGTCCAGCCCGCCGCCACGAGCTGCTCCTGGACCGATCCGGCGAGACCCTGGACGCGTGCGCCGTTGAGGACGCTGACCGCGACGGCCTGGTCGAGCGGGGGCGCCTGCGACTCCTCCTGCGTGGGCTCCGAGCTCGGCTCGGTGCTCGCGTCGGCACTCGGTTCGGCGCTCGCCGCGCCGTCGGTCGCCGCTGCGCCGTCGGTGGCGTCTTCGGTCGCAGTGACCACGGGGGTGGGCTCGGTGGCGGGCGAGCCGCCGTCCGACGTCGCGAGCTTGACCACGGCGATCGCGAGCAGCGGGGCCAGGATCACGACGGCGATCAGTGGCCCCCACACGCGCCACCACGGGCGAGGCGCGCGGTGCACGGCCTGCGGGGAGCGCTCACGGCCGAGGACGTCGAACTCGTCCTCGGGGTAGGGGTAGTCGTCCTGGGCCACGTGGGGAGACTATCGGCCCGCGGCCGGGAGATCGGTGAGGCGTCGCGCCTGGCGAGCCTGCTGCCGCTGCGCGCGCAGGCGCCGCAGCCGCTTGACGAGCATCGGGTCGGCCGCGAGCGCCGCCGGGGAGTCGATGAGCACGTTGAGGGTCTGGTAGTACCGCGTCGCGGTCATCCCGAACAGCTCGGCGATCGCCGACTCCTTGGCACCGCCGTGCCGCCACCAGCCGCGCTCGAACTCCAGGACTGCACGCTCGGTGTCGGTGAGGCCGTTCTCGAGGCCGGCGTCGCTGCGCGAGCCGTCGGGCTCGACGCCCGGGGCGGCGTGCTCGGGCACTGCGCTCATCGGTCCTCCTCACGTCGGTCCGGCTTTCGTCGCCGGGAGCCGGTCCCACCGCGCGTCGCGCCCGGAACCCTCGTCCCGGTCATGGTAGTGGGCGAACGACACCGGTGTCATTCGACCCCCACGGGTGCGGGACGCACCGTCGGACGACCGGTGCGACGCGCTCGGCGAGCCGACGCGCCCGCCGACGCGACGCCGACGCGACGCCGTCGGGCACGGCTGCGGGCACGACGGCGGAACGACCGCGGGCGGAACATCCGGCAGGATCGCGGACGTGCCGACATCACCGCGCCCCCTCGCCGAGCTCGTCGCCCCGGACTGGGCGAGCGCGCTCGCCGACGTCGAGCCCCAGGTGCACGCGATGGGCGAGTTCCTGCGGTCCGAGCTCGCGGCGGGGCGCTCGTTCCTCCCGGGCGGCGCGCACGTGCTGCGGGCGTTCGAGCGGCCGCTCGCCGACGTGCGGGTGCTGGTCGTCGGGCAGGACCCGTACCCGACGCCGGGTCACGCCGTCGGGCTCTCGTTCTCGGTCGCGCCCGACGTGCGGCCGGTGCCGCGCTCGCTGGCCAACATCTACCGCGAGCTGGTCGACGACGTCGGCGTCCCGATGCCCACCACCGGCGACCTCACGCCGTGGGCCGACGCCGGGGTCCTGCTGCTCAACCGAGTGCTGACCGTGCGCCCGGGCGCTGCCGGGTCGCACCGGGGGAAGGGCTGGGAGGAGGTGACCAGCGCGGCGATCGCGGCTCTGGTGGCGCGGGGCGGTCCGCTCGTCGCGATCCTGTGGGGCCGGGACGCCCAGACGTTGCGCGGGGCGCTCGGGTCGGTGCCGGTCGTCGCGAGCCCGCACCCCTCGCCGCTGTCGGCGCACGCGGGGTTCTTCGGGTCGCGACCCTTCAGCCGCACGAACGCGCTGCTGGTGGAGCAGGGAGCGGAGCCCGTGGACTGGCGCCTGCCCTGATCCCACCCGCGCGCATCCCACCCGCGCGCATCCCACCCGCGCGCAGGGGGCGCGGGGCGGGCGGCGTGGGGCACCATGGGGCCATGAGCACCACGTCCCGGTGGACCTCCTACCTCGCGCTCGGCGACTCCTTCTCGGAGGGCCTGTGGGACGTCGTCGACGACGACGGCGCCGCGAACCCGGACCTGTCGCGGTGGGCGAGCGACCACCCGCACGATCCGGACGTCACGCACCTGCGCGTGCGCGGCTGGGCCGACATGCTCGCCGCCCACCTCGCCGCGCGGTCACCCGCGGGCGAGGTGCGCTACGCGAACCTGGCGATCCGCGGACGGCTGCTGCCCGCCGTCGTGGCCGAGCAGGTGCCACGTGCGCTCGAGCTGCGGCCCGACCTCGTCTCGCTGGTGGCGGGCGGGAACGACATCCTGCGCCCCGCCGTCGACCTGGACCGGATCGCGGGCCTGCTCGAGGATGCCGTGCGCGAGCTGCGCGCGGCCGGGTGCGACGTGCTGCTGGCGACCGGGATGGACACGAAGGACTCCCCGCTCGTGTCCGCGACGCGGTCGCGGGTCGGGGTGTTCAACGCCCACCTGTGGACGATCGCGCAGCGGCACGGCGCGCACGTCGTCGACGTGTGGGGTCTGCGGGCGCTGCGGGACTGGCGGATGTGGGCCACCGACCGGATCCACCTCACCGCCGAGGGCCACGCGAGGGTCGCGCAGGCCGCGCTCGTCGGCCTCGGCCTGACGCCGGACGACCCGGGCTGGGACGACCCGCTCGAGCCGCTGGCCGCGCTGCCCGCGCTGCGCCAGCTCGGCGTCGACGCGGCGTGGGTGCGTGACCACGCCTACCCGTGGGCCACCCGCCGCCTGCACGGCCGGTCCTCGGGCGACCTGCGGGTCGCGAAGCTGCCGGAGTGGAGCACCGTGCGAGCCGTCGACGTGGCGAGCGACGCGCTCGAGTGACGCTCGCCGTCGGGCACTGCGCACCGCACCGACGACGGTGACGGAGCCCCCTGTCGGATTCGAACCGACGACCTGCTGTTTACAAGACAGCTGCTCTGGCCAGCTGAGCTAAGGAGGCGTGCCGCCGCGGCGGCGCGGCCATCATGCCACGCCGCCGCAGGCGGACCTCAGCCTCCGACGCCCTGCTCGGCGAGGTAGGAGGACAGCGTGCCGGGCTCGTAGAAGTTGACCGTCTGCGGCAGGGTCTTGCCGTCCAGCTTGACGGTCGGGGTGCCGCTGACGCCCTCACGCTTGGCCTGCTGCGTGGCGACGGCGACCCACTCGTTGTACGTGCCGTCGGTGAAGGTGTCGGCCACCTCCTGCGGCACGCCGGCGTCGACGGCGATCTGGGCGATCTCGTCGTCCGTGAGGCCCTCGGTGTTCTCCTCGGGCTGCTGTGCGAACAGGCCCTCGACGAACGGGACGAACGCGTCCGGGGCCTCGGAGGCGACGGTGGCCGCCGCGTTGGCCGTGCGGGTGGAGTACTGCGTGCCCATCGAGAGGCTGTCGAGGTTGGCGAGCAGGTGGTAGGTCACCGTGAGGTCGCCGGAGCTGCGCAGCGTGTCGAGGTCGGACCCGTTGGCGTCCTCGAACATGCCGCAGTAGGGGCACATGAAGTCGAGGTACACCTGCAGGTCGGAGGCGCCCTCGTTCACGGTGCCGGCGGCCGTGGCGCCGACCGAGATGCCGCCGCTGCTGTCGGAGTTCGCGGGCGTCGCGCCGTCGAACTCGTCGAGCAGGGTCTTCTGGGACTCGGCGTAGATCCAGATGCCGGCAGCGACGACGAGGACGACGACGCCGGCGAGGACACCGAGCAGGATGTTCCGGCTCCGGCGCTCGCGGGCGGCCTGCTCCTGGCGCAGCTTCTCGGCCTGGGCGCGAGCGGCGTCGCGGCGCTGCTCGCGGGTGGGCTTGGTGTTCTTGGGGGTGGTCATGAGGTCTCCATCGGGGAGGTCGTGCGGAAGGTGGGTCGCGGGTGCCCGACGGCGCGGCGGCGTCAGGCGGCGAGCGCGGGCGGACCCCGCCAGGCCACGACGGCGCCGCTCACCAGCGTGCGGCGCACCACCCTCGGGCGCGGGGTGCGCAGCGACCGGGCGACCCGGACGGGACCGCCGACCCGCGGCACCCGGCGACCGGGGAGCACGGCGTCGAGCACGCGCCGCACGAGCGCACCGGCTCGTCGGGCCAGCAGCCCGACCGTGCCGGCACCCGTCAGCCCCCAGGACCAGGCCACAATCGTCGTGAGGGCGAGGGAGCAGACCACCGCGACCGCGCCGTCGTCGAGCCCCACCCCGGTGGGGCAGGCGTCGACCGGACGGAGGAAGGCGAGGTGCGCCTCGAGCATCGCGTGACCCGTGGGCACGCAGGCCCGCAGCTCGACGAGGCCGGAGGCGGCCAGGGCGCGCAGCGACCCGGCGAGCACGACGGCGAGCGCCACCGTGGTCGTCACTCGCATCCGCACCGGTCCATGGTACGGGCGCGAGGGCTTGCGTCGGTCGCCGGCGCTCGCTGGCGCTTGCGTCGGTCGCGTCAGTCGATCGCGGAGTCGAGCCCGGCGTCGATCCCGATGACGACCTTGAGGCCGCGGCGCGCGACGCCGCTCGCGAAGGCCTCGGCCGCCTCGCTCAGCGGGAGGCGCTCGGTGACGAGCGAGTGCACGTCCACGGCGCCGGAGGCCACCAGCGCGATGGCGCGCGGGTACATCTCCTTCATCCGGCGCACCATGACGAAGGTGAGGCCCTTGCGGCGGGCGACACCGGCGCCGAAGGAGGAGCGGTCGTCGTCCGGGATGCCGGCGAGCACGACCCGCGCCCCGGGGCGGGCGAGGGTGACCGCGGAGGCGATCGCGTCGTCGTTCCCGGCGACCTCGAAGACGGTGTGCGCACCCAGCGGGTCCGAGAGCGCCGCTGCGGCGGCGTCGAGCTCGCCCGGCGCGAACGCCGCGTCCGCGCCGTAGCGCAGCGCGGCCTCGCGGCGGTGGTCGAGCGGCTCGATCGCGACGACGCGGCCGCCGCCGCCGAAGGCCTTGGCGAGCTGGACGAGCAGCAGTCCGATGGGCCCGCACCCGACGACGACGATGTCGTGCGCGAGCCGCGCGTGGGCGAGGTCCCAGGCGTGCAGCGCGACGCCGAGTGGCTCGAGCACCGAGCCGTCGGCGCCGGTCATCCCCTCGGCGAGGGGGTGCAGGAGGTGGGTCGGCCACACCTTGTACTCCACGAGGCCGCCCTCGGTGCTGGAGTGGCCGGAGAAGCGAACCTGCGGGCAGAGGTTACGGTGCCCCTCGGCGCACAGCGCGCAGTGCTCGCACGGGATCGCCGGGTCGAGGGCCACCCGGCGACCGGCGAACGGCCCGTCGACGGCGATGCCGGCGAGCTCGTGACCGGGCACGAGCGGCTCGGTGAGCACGGCGTCGCCGATGCCGCCCTCCGCGAACCAGTGCAGGTCGCTGCCGCACAAACCCATGTCGGTCATCCGGACGAGCGTCTCCCCCTCCCCCGGCGTGGGCAGCGGCACCTCGTCGATGCGCAGGTCGCCGGCCGCGTGCAGCCGGCCGCGATGCATCCGTGCAGGAAGGGGGGACGGGATGGCGGTGGGCTGGCTCGACACGGCGAGTTCTCTCCTCGACACGGGGGCGGTTTCTCCCACCCTAGCTCATTAGTTTAGCCATCAAATCAATACCGGACTCGCGCCTCAGCTCACCGGGCCGGACGAGGAGAACGAGTCCGGGTCCTGCCACCGCGTCGGCTTCACCCCGAGCCGGGCGTTCACGGCGTACGTGATCCCCCACAGCACGAGCCCGACGACGAGCAACGTCCCCGCGACCCGGTACTGCAGCGGGTCGCGACCGGCCAGCGGGGTGACGAGGTAGAGACAGCTGAGGGCCCCCAGCACCGGGATCACGGTCGGCGTCCGGAAGGCCTCCGGCGGCGCCGGGTCCCGGCGCAGCACGAGCACCGCGACGTTCACAACGGCGAACACCGCGAGGAGCAGCAGCGCCGTCGTGCCACCCAGGACGGCGATGACGTTCGAGTCCGGCGTCAGCGACACGGCCGTGATGACGCCGAACGCCATCACGGTGGTGAAGACGATCGCGACCCACGGTGTCCGCCGCCCCTCGTGCACCCTGCCGAGCACGGGCGGCAGCACGCGCTGGCGCGCCATGCCGTAGATGAGGCGGCTCGCCATCAGCATGTTGATGAGCGCGGAGTTCGCGACGGCGAACATCGAGATGAACGGCAGGATCCGGTCGATCGGCAGGCCGGGGGCGCCGACCTTCACCACCTCCACGAGCGGCGTCTCGCTCGCGGCGAGGTCACCCACCGGGAGCAGCGCCACCGCAACGACGGCGACAAGCACGTAGATCACCCCGGTGATCCCCATGCCCGTCAGCATGATCTGGGGGAAGATCCGCGCGGGCTCCTTCGTCTCCTCCGCCATGTTGACCGAGTCCTCGAAGCCGACCATCGCGAAGAACGCGAGCGACGTCGCGGTCGTGACCGCGAGGAAGACGCTCTTGTCCTGCGGCGTGTCGAACGCGACCACGCGCGAGAAGTCGGCCATCCCGAACGCCGTGAGGCCCACGAGGATGACGAGCAGCAGGCCCGAGAGCTCGATGAGGGTGAACACGACGTTGGCCTTGACGCTCTCCCCGACCCCGCGGAAGTTCACCAGCGCCAGGAGCGCCATGAACACGAGCGCGACGGCGAGGATCGCCGTCGCGGAGGCGTCCCACCCCACGCCGGTGGCGAAGTTCGCCGCGAAGGCGCGCGACGCCGTCGAGGCCGACGTGATGCCCGAGCTCATGACGATGAAGGCGACGAGGAAGGTCACGAGGTGGATGCCGAACGCCTTGTGCGTGTACAGCGCCGCGCCGGCGGCCTGCGGGTACTTCGTGACGAGCTCGAGGTAGCTGAACGCCGTGAGCGTCGCGACGGCGAACGCGATGAGGAAGGGCAGCCACGCCGCTCCCCCGACCTCCCCCGCGACCTGGCCCGTCAGGGCGTAGACGCCGGTACCGAGGATGTCCCCCACGATGAACAGCAGCAGCAGCTTCGGGCCGATGGCCCGCTTCAGCTCCGGCTCCGCAGCGGTGTGGGTCGTCACCAGTCACAGCCTGCGCCTGCGGCGCCCTGCTTGTCGAGAGTGCTGCGGGGCGAGCTCGTACGCGGACGCCTCGCGCTCATCCCCCGCGCTCATCCCCCGCGCTCCTCCCTCGCGCGCATCCCCCGGGCTCCGCCCTCGCGCGCGGGAACGGCCCGCAGCGACGAGAACGGCCCGCAGCGGACCGTTCTCGTCGCCACCGGCCGTCCTCGGCGAGACGCGGGTCAGCGGGGTGACGGAAACCCTCTCGCGAAAGGACCGAAACCCTCTCGCGAAAGGACCGAATCCCTCTCGCGAAAGGACCGGAACCCTCTCGCGAAAGGACGGAAATCACCTCGCGAAGGTCAGAAGCCCTGGGCGAGGCGGTAGTACGCGGCGTTCCAGCGCAGCTCGTTCTTCAGCCCGCGGATCGTCGTGTCCTCGTCGATCACCACGAGCTCGGTCCGCAGGATCTCGGCGAAGTCCTCCCACGCCTCGATCCCGACGGCGGTGCTCATCACCGTGTGGTGCGCGGCGCCCGAGAGCAGCCACGCCTTCGCGGACGTGGCGAAGCTCGGCCGCGGCACCCACACCGCGGAGGCGACCGGGAGGTTGGGCAGCTCGTGGTCGGGCCCGACGACGTCGACGACGTTCGCGACGAGCCGGAACCGCTCGCGCAGGTCGGCGAGCGACACCACGACGGCCTCGCCCGGGTCGGTGTCGAACTTCAGCCGGACCGGGTCGTCCTTGCCGCCGATGCCGAGCGGGTGCACCTCCAGGCGCGGCCGGCCGACGGTGAGCGACGGGCACACCTCGAGCATGTGCGCGCCGAGGATCTTCTCGCGGCCCTCGGCGAGCTCGTAGGTGTAGTCCTCCATGAGCGACGCGCCGCCGGGCAGGCCGTGGCCCATCACCTTCGCGACGCGCACGAGGATCGCGGTCTTCCAGTCGCCCTCGGCGCCGAACCCGTACCCCTCGGCCATCAGCCGCTGCACCGCGAGCCCGGGCAGCTGCTTGAGGTCGCCGAGGTCCTCGAAGCTCGTCGTGAACGCGGAGAACCCGCCCTCCACGAGGAAGGCGCGCATCCCGGCCTCGATCGCGGCGCCGTCGCGCAGGTTCTGGTGCTTCTCGCCGCCGGGCAGGAGCTCGGGGGCGACGTCGTACTCGGCGAGGTAGGTCTCGATGAGGGCGTCGACCTCGGTGTCGGACACGGCCGCGACCTTCGCGGCGAGCTCGTTGACGCCCCACGTGTTGACCTGCACGCCGAACACGCGCTCGGCCTCGGTCTTGTCGCCCTCGGTGACGGCCACGAACCGCATGTTGTCGCCGAACCGGGCGAGCTTGAGGCCGCGGGCGTGCGCCCAGCCGGTCGCCGCGCGGGCCCACGTGCCGATCTCGGCCCGCACGTCGGCGCGCGAGGCGTGCCCCACGACCGTCTTACGCGCGATCCCGAGCCGTGAGGCGATGTACGCGAACTCGCGGTCGCCGTGCGCGGCCTGGTTGGTGTTCATGAAGTCCATGTCGATCTCCGCCCAGGGGAGCTCGACGTTGGCCTGCGTGTGCAGGTGCAGGAACGGCTTGCGCAGCGCGTCCAGGCCGGTGATCCACATCTTCGCGGGGCTGAACGTGTGCATCCACGCGATGACGCCGACGACGGCGGGGTTCGCGTTGGCCTCGTCCGCCACCCGGCGGATGGCCTCGGTGTCGGTGAGCAGCTCCTTGAACACGACGCGGACCGGGATCTCCGGCGAGCCGTCCAGCAGCGCGACGATGTCGCGCGAGTTCGCCGTGACCTCCTCGAGCGTCTCGGGGCCGTAGAGGTGCTGGCTCCCGGTGAGGAACCAGATCTCGCGCCCGGCGAACGGGTCGGCGGTGGTGGGGTTGGTGGGAGGCGTGCCGGGAGTAACGGTCATCGTCGGGTCCTTCGGGTCAGTGCAGCGGATCTGAGGGGAAGCCAAGGACGGGCAGTACGGGCGGTTCGACTGGCAGGGCGTGCCGCGTCAGCGCCCGTACACGTTCTGGTACCGGTCGTAGAGGGAGTCGATCTTGTCCTGCTCGATCGGGTGCGGGGTGCCGAGCTGGAGCGCGATGTGGATCGTCCGCGCGACCTCCTCGACCATCACGGCCGCCTTGACCGCCGCCTTGGCGTCGGCCCCGATCGTGAACGGCCCGTGGTTGGCCATGAGCACGGCGGGGCTGCGCGAGGAGCGCAGCGTCTCGACGATGCCGCGGCCGATCGAGTCGTCCCCGATCAGCGCGAACGGCCCGATCGGCACCTCGCCGCCGAACTCGTCGGCCATCATCGTGAGCACGCACGGGATCGGCTCGCGCCGCGCGGCCCACGCGGTCGCGTAGGTCGAGTGCGTGTGCACCACGCCCCCGACCTCGGGCATGTGGCGGTACACGTACGCGTGCGCCGCGGTGTCGCTCGACGGCGAGCGGTCGCCCTCGACCAGCGTCCCGTCGAGGTCGCACACCACCATCGACTCGGGCGTGAGCGTGTCGTAGGTGACGCCGGACGGCTTGATGACCAGCAGGTCCTCGGGTCCGGGCCCGCCGTCGGGATCGGCGACCACGCGCTGGGAGACGTTGCCGGCGGTCCACACCACCAGCCCCCACCTCGGCAGCTCGGCGTGCAGCGCGGCGACCTGTACGCGGGCCTGCGCGACGGCGTCGCGCAGGTGCTCGGGGACGGTCCGGGACTCGGTCATCGGGTTCGCTCCTTCTCTCGCGGGTTCTCGCGGTTGGCTCGCGGGACGGTCTCAGACGCTCTCGCCGGCGGCGCGCTCGACGGCGAGGCCCGCCTCGTAGCGCTCGAGGAACCTCGCGTAGCCGGCCACGTCGGCCGGGTCCGGCTCGACCACGACCGAGGCCGCGTCGGCGAAGACGCGCTCGGTGAGCCAGGTGCCGAGATCGGGCGCGGCCTCGCCGTCGGACGCCTGCGCGGCCAGGAGGTACGCGGCGAGCACCGCGATCCCCCAGGCGCCGCCCTCGCCGGCGGTCGTGCCGACGGCGACGGGCGCCCCGACGGCGGCAGCGAGCAGCCGCTGCGCGACGCCCGCAGTGCGGAACAGCCCGCCGTGCGCGAGCAGCGCGTCGACCTCGACGCCCTCGCGCTCGAGGATCCGCATGCCGAGGCTGAGCGTGCCGAACGCGCCGAAGACCTGGGTGCGGGCGAAGTTGGCCAGAGTCAGCCGGCTGTCCGGCGTGCGCACCACGAGCGGCCGGCCCTGCGTCAGCCCCGTGATCGGCTCGCCCGCGAGGTAGTTGTAGGCGAGCAGGCCGCCACCGTCGGGCTCGCCGTCGAGCGCGGCGCGCAGCAGCACGCCGAACACCTCGTCGGCGTCCGCCGGGTGGCCGAGCGCTCCGGCGAAGGCGTGGAAGACGCTCGCCCACTCGCCGAGCTCGCTCGCGCCATTGTTGCAGTGCACCATCGCCACGAGGTCGCCCGCGGGCGTCGTGACGAGGTCGATCTCGTGGTGCACGGCCGCGAGCGGGCGCTCCAGCACGACCATCGCGAAGATGCTCGTGCCCACGCTCACGTTGCCCGTGCGCGGCGCGACGGCGTTCGTCGCCACCATCCCCGTTCCCGCGTCACCCTCGGGCGGGCACAGCGGGATGCCGGCCGTGAGCACGCCGCTCGGGTCCAGCAGCGCGGCGCCCTCGGCGGTCAGCGCGCCCGCGGGCCGGCCGGCCGGCACGGCGGCGGGGAACAGGTCGACGACGGCGGGCAGCGCCGTCGCGTCCGTCTCGCCACCGCGGCGGCGGGCCAGGAGGCCCTCGAAGGTGGCCAGCGCGGCCGCGTCGTAGTCGCCCGTCGCGGGGTCGATCGGGAAGATGCCGGACGCGTCGCCCACACCGACGACCTTCTCCCCCGTCAGGCGCCCGTGCACATAGCCGGCCAGCGTCGTGACGTGGGCGACGTGGTCGAGGTGGGGCTCGCCGTCGAGCACGGCCTGGTAGAGGTGCGCCACGGTCCAGCGCAGCGGGATGTTCGTGCCGAGCGCCTCGGTCAGCTCGGCCGCCGCGGGGCCCGTGGACGTGTTGCGCCACGTGCGGAACGGCACCAGCTGCTCGCCGGACGCGTCGAGGGCGACGTAGCCGTGCATCATCGCCGAGACCCCGATCGCCCCGACCGTCGTCAGGCGCACGCCGTGGGTGCGCTCGACGTCGGCGAGCAGCGCCGCGACGGCGTCCTGGAGCCCAGCCCACACCGCGTCGAGGGCGTACGTCCACACGCCGTCGACGTACTGGTTCTCCCACGCGTGGCTGCCCGTGGCGAGCACCGCGTGGTCGGCGCCGACGAGGCAGGCCTTGATTCGGGTCGAGCCGAGCTCGATGCCCAGCGTGGTGCGACCGGCGAGCAGGTCCGCGCGGGCCGCGCCGGTCTCGGGCGCGTCGCCCTGCGAGCTGTTCAGCATGGTCACCGGGACCCGCCCTTCTCCGAGCCGCACTGCCCGGTCCTGTGCCGTCGTGATCCTTGCGGCGGCCGCTGCGCTCGCGCGCGGCGGTCGCGTCCGTCGTGGTGATGTGAGC
>NZ_VENP01000053.1 GCF_006351005.1 Miniimonas arenae
GCAGGGCGGTGAGGTAGGTCATCAGGTCCGGGGCTGGGCGCAGGGTCACGGTGCGTTCGGTCTCGGCGCGGCGGGCGCGGCGGACAAGGGCGGCGGCGTCCAGGCGTTGCGCGAAGGTGCGGGCGCGGGCGACCAGGCGTCGGTCCCCGACGCCGCGTAGCGGTGGTCGCTGCTGATCTGCTGGTCCAGGAGGGCGCGGTCGGTGCGGGTGAGGCAGGCGCTCTCGCGGATCAGGAGCATGGCGCGCCACTCGTTGAGGCTGCCGTGGGCCAGGGCGGTGAGTGTGTGCGGCATCTCGGTGAGAAGGGCCTCGGCGGCGCCGAGGAGCTTCCCGCCGTGGTGGGGCGACTCACCTCGGGCCAGGGCGACCTGGGCTGCGACACCACGGCCGCAGTGCTTCGCGGGGACACCGGCGGCGCGCTGGCAGGCGCGTTGGGAGGAGGCCAGCTGCGCGGCCGACCTCGCCTGCGCTGCGCAGATCACGGACTTCAGCGCCTCCAGCTCAGTCAGCATGCCCACCCGCCACGCATCCACCTCCACCGCGTCGGGTCGGGTCGGGTCGAGCCCGGCGCGCTCGAGGGTTCTGTGCCCTGCTTGTTGGTGGGTGCCGCGGCCGTGCGTGCACGGCCCTCCGGCGCGTCCGCAGAACCCAACCACGTGCCCGCCAGCCAAGTCCGCCCGGTGGCGCGGGCGCTCTGCACTGAGTGGTCAGCCGACGGGCCGTGGGCTCGGTGCAGCGGGGCTCGGCCCAGCACCACAGCCCCCACGCCGCGCCGCCCGCTGCGCGAACGGGCAGCGTTCGCTGCGCCTTGGGGCCGATGCCGACCGCACCGCGCCCGGCGGAGGTGCAATGGTGCAACAGCGTCCCCGAGGAGCCGACATGCCCAGCCACGACCTCGAATCCCAGCTCCTGCCCCAGGCTGCTCCGCTGCGACACCGGCAGAGCGCGGCGCCGGAGAGCGCCTTGCGACCGGGCGCGCCGCTCGCCCCGCACGACCTGCTGAGACTCCAGCGCGAAGCCGGGAACGAGGCCGTCAGCGAGCTGGTGGCCGAGCGCTCGCCGGTGCTCGACGTCGTGGGCCGCGGTGGCGGCAGCCCCCTCGACGCCGGCATCCGGGCCGACATGGAGGGCCGCATCGGTGCCGATTTCTCCGACGTCCGCGTGCACACCGACAGCGCGGCGCACGACTCGGCACGCGCCGTCGGCGCCCGCGCCTACACGGTGGGCCACGACGTCGTCTTCCAGCGCGACGCGTTCGACCCAGGCTCGCACACCGGTCGTCTGACGCTCGCCCACGAGCTCACGCACGTCGTGCAGCAGCGCAGCGGCCCGGTCGCCGGCACGCCCAGCGCCGGGGGGATCCGCGTCAGCGACCCCGGCGACTCGTTCGAGACCGCCGCCGCCGCCAACGCCGAGCGGGTCCTCGCGCAGCCCGCCGCCGGCGAGCACACCCACGCGCACGACTCCGACACGGCGCCCGCCTCGAGCGCACCCGGCGTCCAGCTCCTCGCCGAGGAGTCCGCCGCGGGGAGCGCGGCGCCGGCTGTGCAGCGTGAGGAAGAGGAGGAGGAGCTCCAGGCCTAGCCCGGCCGCCTCAGCCAGCCTGACGCACCCCCGCACGACGGCGGGCCGCACCTCCCGGGTGCGGCCCGCCGTCGTGCGGGGCGTCAGGTCCGACCGCGGAACTCGACCTCGGCGATCGCGACGTGGGTGTCCGGCGTCGCGCGGTAGGTCTTGGCGATCTGCAGTCGGACGGCGACGACGTCGTCGACGGCGAGCGGCATGTTCTGCAGCCCGACGCTGTCCTCGAGCGGCATCGTGAACGTTTGCTGCGTCCCGGCCGACGTCGTCACCACCACCGTCAGCTCCTGCGGGCTCGCCTGCGCGAGGTACTCCTCCTCGACGTCGGACGCCCCCGGCATCACGAGCACGCGGGTGAGCCGGAACGGCTCGCCGAAGGTGAAGTCGAGGAACTGGCCCACGCCGTCGCCTGGCGCCTCGGGCTGCCAGGACAGGTTGGTCGTGCCGTCCCGGACGAGGTCGGCCGGGTGGTCCGGCGCGGCGCTGGACGCCGCGACGCCGACCGGGTTGATCGTGTCGCTGCCCGCGACCCGGTCCTGCACCGTGAGGGCGAAGCTCTCCAGCTCGGGGCGGAACGTGAACCCGACCGCGACGAGCGCCCCGATCACGAGCAGGGTCACCACGCCGCGCGTCGGGAACCGGAGACGGCGCACGTTCGGCCGGTAGCCCGCCTTCGGCGCGGCCTTCGGCTCGGGCCGCCACAGTCGCGACCACCACGAGCGCCGACCCTGCACCGCGGCGTCGACGAGGCTCGCCCCGCACCGGCGGCAGAACTTGCGCGTCGGCGCGTTGCCTGCGCCGCACGAGCCGCAGACCAGGTCGCCGGGTGACGGGGGCGGCTCGTCCGCGGCCGGCTTCGGGGGCGGGGGAGGGGTCGCGCGTGGGCGGCCGGGCCGCACCGGCGCGACGCGGCCGGTCGGAGCCGCGGTGGGCCGCACCGGAGCGACGAGCGCTGCGGCGCCCGCAGCCGCCCCGGCTGCCGCGACGGGCTTGGTCCCGGGCTTCACGCCCGACGGCGAGCCCCCCTTCGCGGGGGCCGCACCCGGGTGCACGGGGGCCGTCCCGGGCGTCGTGACGGAGCGGCGGGTCGGCGCCGGCGCCGGCGCCGCCTGCTCGGCGGGTCTCGCGGGCGCTGCGGCGTCCGCGACCCCACGCCGGGACGCGCGTGCGGGCGCGGCGTGGGTCAGGGTTTCGTGGTCCGCCGGCGGGCCATCGAGCTCGGGCACGACGGCGAGCTCGGGTTCGCTCCTCGTCTCGCCGCTGCCGGGGGCGGGGGTGTCCGGGACGGGCGACCCGGCGCTCCTGGGTGTGCCGTCGCTCCGTGCGGGGGCGGTGGCGGCGGCGAGCGGGGCGGTCGCGGGCGCCGCGGAGGAGTGCGCGCCGTTCGTCGTGACGGCAGCTGTGGCGAGGAGGCCGTCCTCCGGCTGGTGCTCGAGCGACGACGCGTCGGCGGTCGCGTTGTCGGTCTCGTCGACGTCCACCCCGCCGTCGTTGCCGGGCTCCTCGAGGGGGGCCGCTTCGTCGTCGCCCGCCTCATCGACGTACGGCTCGTCGTCGCCGGTCTCGCCCGCCTCCGCGGCGTACGGCTCGCCGTCGTCGGTCTCGCCCGCCTCATCGGCGTACGGCTCGTCGTCGCCGGTCTCGCCCGCCTCATCGGCGTACGGCTGCTGGGCGTACGGCTCGCCGTCGTCGGCACCCCCTACCTCGCCGGCCTCCCCGCCCGCCTCCTGGGACCACTCGAGGAAGGCCCCGCACCCCCCGCAGAACCGCTCGTCCGGCTCGTTGCGGAACCCGCACTCGACGCACACGTTCACTGGTCCACCTCCTGGATCTCGCACGTGTGCGGCACGTGCGCCGGTTTGACGTTCCCCACCACGGCGTCGAGGCCGCGCACGTCCACGGCCGAGGCGTCCGCGACCCGCACGAGCACGTGCAGCCACGGCCGCGCGTCGCCCGGCGGGGTGGTGCCCGGTGTCAGCGACGCCACGACGCCGCCGGACTCGGTGACCTCGACCTCGCCGTCGACGACCAGCTGGACGGCCTCGCGCACACCGCGCACGGTGCCTCGCCAGCGGTGCACGCTCGCCATCGAGGCGATCACGGTGCGCGTGCGTTCGGTGCTCCACCGCTCGTCCGGCTCGAGCCCGACCCAGCCGGTGAGCCACTGCAGGAAGTCGTCGGGGGCCAGCGCCGGGTCGACGTAGGCCTGCAGGCAGTCCAGCGTCGAGTACACGGGCGCGAAGGTCTGGTCGAAGGCCGAGGCGAACCGCACGAACAGGTCGTCGTCCAGGAGCACGCCGGGCAGGCGCGTCGCCACGGGCACCGCGCTGATGAGGTCGGGGACCGCGCCGCGCATCTCAGCCCCTCCCCACCCGGACCTGGTGCCGGAACGAGAAGACGAGGCCGTGCGGGTCGAGGTCGAGGCGCTGCACCGGCTCGCTGCGCTTGCCGGTGAGCGGGTCGGCCGCGAACAGGCGCACGTCGTCCACGAGCTCGGTCCCGGGCAGACGCTGCAGCACCGCGAAGATCTCCCCGACCTGCAGTGGACGCCCGAAGGGCCAGCCGGTCCCGGCGGGCCCGCCGCGCAGCGGGTCGAGGTACCGGTTGAGCGCGGCGACCGCCTCGGCCTCCAGCAGCGCGGGCGCGGCCCGGAGCGTGGCCGTGAGCCGCGCGACCACCGTGACGCCCTGGTAGGTGGGCGGCTCGACGACGATCCGCGCCCCGACCGTGCGCCGCTCCTCGAGGGACGCGGCGATCGCCTCGACGGCGTCCGCGGGCGGCACCATGTCCTCGAACCGCAGCACGCCCTGCGCGTCGGTGACCGCGGACGGCACGACCAGTACGCGCACCGTGCCGATGTCGTCGCCCTCGGCCGGCGTGTACGCGTGCACCCGGGCGATCTGCGGGGCGGCCTGCAGCGCGAGGTGCTCGATGTCCTCGACGGTGACGGCGCGGTCACGGGTGCGCAGCGCGAGCGGCCCCCGCAGCCGAGCCTCGTCGACCGTCTCGGCCGCGACGCCGCCGTGCGCCGGCCACGGGTTCTCCACCCGGGCGACGAACGGTACGGGCGTGCGCAGCACCGTGACGGCCCCCTCGGCGACGTTCCCGGCGACGCCACCGCCCGTGCGGTACGCGGGCAGCCGCAGCGGCGCGCCCTTGGGCGGCACGGCGCCGCACCGCCGCAACGTGCCGTCCGGCTCACGCACCGCCGGCGCGAGCTCGACCACCCCGGCGGCGCGGTCGACGCGGAAGACGCGATCCTCGCCGTCGTGCCCCGCGAAGCTCTCGACCTCCTGCCACGCGTCCCAGCCGTGCCCCGCCGCCACCTCCAGCACGAGGGGCGGGCCGGCCACGACGGGGGCGTGCTGGAGCGCGAACCGCTGGCCGGGCACGCCCTCGGAGAGGCCGACGACCTCGTCGGCGACGGTCCGGGCGTGCACCGCGGGCACGCAACCTCCGACGGTGGCGGCGCTCGCCGTGCGCAGCACGGGTGCGCGGGTGTATCCCGGGTAGCCGGGCTCGGGCTCGACGACGCGGCAGCGCACCCAGCCCGCGCGCACCTGGGAGATCACCGAGGCGGTGTGCTCGGCCGGCAGGAGGAGCACGACGTCGCCGGTGCGGTTGAGGCCGCCCGTCCCGTCAACGACGACCTCGCACGGCGTCCAGTCCTTGCCGGTCCAGCCCTCCCAGACGAGCGGCGGGTAGCGCGGGTCGACCCCGACGCCCTGCACCTCGCAGCCCAGCCGGAACGACACGAGCAGGCTGCCGGCGGCGTGGTCGAGGCCGAGGAGCAGCGCGTCGCCGATCGCGGGCTCGTGCGCGAAGCACGGCACCGGGTGCTCGGCGTGGACCTCCTGCACGACGGCGGACTCACCCGCACGGTGCACCATCACCGTGGTCAGGGCGCGGGGCGCGATGACGAGGTCCTGCGTGGTCGCGAAGACGACGACGTCCTCGGGGTCGCCACCCGTGGCGACCTCGGACCGGGCGGGCAGCACGACGTCGTCGGGCTGGGGTGCCGAGAGCCAGGCGTACAGCTCCGCGCGTGCCGCGGTCGCCGGGTGCAGGCGCACCCCGAGCAGCTCGAGGAACTGCACGTACAGGCGGTCCGGCACCCGGTTGAGCCGGTAGAACAGCTCGTCCGCCATCATGGCGACGGTCTCGATGAGGGTGACGCCCGGGTCGGAGACGTTGTGGTCGGTCCACTCGGGGCACCGCTGCTGCACCATCCGCTTGGCGTCGTCCACCAGGTCCTGGAACCGGCGGTCGTCCAGGTTGGGCGTGGGGATCACGGGGCACCTCCGGCGCGCGGGGACGAGGTCGAGGGGGACTCGGGGCCGCCCTCACTGGGGATCGTGTAGAAGGGGAAGACGAGGTTGCGGGGGTCGTTTGTGCCGCGCACGGTGTAGCGGATCTCGATGAGGAGCACGCCCTCGCTCGCCCGCTCGAGGCTCACGACGACGTCGTCCACCTCGATCCGCGGCTCCCACCACTCCAGCGCGGTCCGCACCGTGCGGGCGATCGAGCCGGCCGTCGAGGCGTCGGCGGGCGCGAACACGAACTCGTGCACGCCGCACCCGAACTCGGGGCGCATGGGTCGCTCGCCTGGCGCGGTCGCGAGGATGAGGTGGATCGCCTCCTCGATCTCCCGCGTGTCGTGGGACAGCGCCAGCCGCCCTGTCGCGTCCGTGCGCAGCGGGAAGCTCCAGCCGGCTCCGACGAACTCGCGCGCCATCTCCCGCCCCCTCAGTTGATCTTCACGAGCGTGCCGCGGACGGTGGTCACGCCGGAGGAGGACAGCTCGGCGGTCCCCGTGCCGGCCACCTTGACGCTCGGCGCGGACGCCTCGACGGCGGCCTGACCGGTGATCGCGACCTTCGCGCCCTTGAGCGTGAGGTTCTGCGTCGCCTCGAGCGCGATGTTCATGCCCTTCACCGAGACGTCCGAGGTCGCCTTCACGACCACCTTCGCCTCCGACGTGAGAGTGGCGTCCTGCTTGGCGGTGATCTCGAGCGTGCCGTCGGTGACCACCTGGATGCCGCGGGGCGAGGTGCTCAGGATGATGGCGTCCTTCTCGCCCTTGAGGGCCACGACGACGCGCTCCTTGCCCTCCTGCTCCTCCAGGCGCACCGTCGTGCCCGAACGGGACACGAGCCCGGTCCGCACGACCTTGCCGCCGGAGACCGTCTCGGTGGCCGCCCACGGCGGGGCGTCCTTGCCGTTGTAGAGCCCGCCGATCACCCACGGCGGCGCGAGCGGGTCGGCAGGCAGGACGGCGAGCACGAGGTCGTTCACCTCGGGCGTGATCGTGAGTCCGCGTCTGCTGCCCGCGCCCGCGGACACCACGTCGGCCCAGCCCGTCTCGGTCCGGTCGGAGATGGTCGGCAGCTTGACGCGGACCCGCCCGAGCTTTCCCTCGCCGTCGTCGTTGTTCGTCACGACGGCGGGCATCGCCCGCAGCGCGCCGGCGGAGGACCCCGAGCCACCGGACCCCCCACCCCCGCGGGGGCCGGTCACGCCCCACGTGCTGCGGTCGGCGGTGCCGGACACCCGGAACTCGCAGGTGTACCCCTCCACGGACCCGTCGAAGCGGTGGACCACCGTGCTCAGCACGTAGGCGCCGTCGAAGGGCGCACCCAGCCCCGTGAGGGTCGCGACCGTGCCGGCCTTGAGCGCCGGGTTCCCCGTCGCGGTGCCGTCGATCTCGGCGAACGACTCCCCGAGCCGGTCCGCGAGCAGCGCGGCGCGCGACTTCACGAGCGACGCGGTGGACAGGTGCGGCGCCGAGACGAGGGTCGGCGAGGCGCTCGTCCTCCCGGCGAGCGGGCCCGGGGTGAGCGAGGTCGCGACTCCCTTCGCGGACACCGACGCCGTGCCCACCGTCGCTGCCTTCGTCGTCGGCGACCACCCCCGCACCTCCACCGAGGGGACCAGGCCGGACGCGGTGCTCGTGACGTGCACCCGCAGCAGGTTGGCGCCGCGCTCGAGCACCGTCGGGTCGTCCCGCGCCCCGGCGGTGGCGGGTCCGCTCGCCGTCGTGGGCGCACGGAGCACGACGGCGTTGCCGCGCGAGGCGACCTCCAGCCCGCACACGTCGGCGAGCTGGTGCAGCAGCTCCCAGTCGCTCTGATCCGTCTGGAGGACGTGCTCGAGCACCGCGGAGGCCCCGGTGGCGTCGACGGTGAGTCCGCACGCGCCCGCGAGCTTGCCCGCGATGTCGGCGAGGGTCATCTTCTGGAACGCCGCCGGCTCGCCGTGCCGCATGAGTCGGTGGGTCAGCTCGTACCCCCGCACCACGGTCACCGAGCCCTCCGGGCCGATCTCCGCCTCGAGGCTGACGACCTCGACCTTGTCCACGAGCGTGACCGGTGCCGACGTCTCGTTCGTCTGCACCTGGACGCGCAGCTGGGACCCGACCTTGAGCCTCGTCGCCCCGATGACGGTCCGGTCCTCGTCGGCGAAGGTCAGCTCGACCAGGGCGGGCAGGGTGCGGCTGGTCTCGACGAGAACGGCGAGGAGGTGCTCACGCACCTGGTCGCCGAGGGAGGACCCGTCCACCGTGACGAGCGGCCGCGCCGTGACGATCTGGTTCGGCACGCCGTCACCCCCGACCAGCAGCGGAGGAGTCGGCGGCGGCCGTCCCGGCGCCCGCCCAGCCGGGCCCGGCGCCCGCCGCGGCCGAGTCGCCCGGCCGGTCGGCCAGGTGGGCGGCGAGCGGCAGGAGCAGACGGCGCCCCGTCGGGACGCGGGTCGGGTCGTCGATGCCGTTGACCCGGGCCACGTCACGCCACCGCGCGGGATCGCCGTACTCGGCGTACGCGATCGCCTGGAGGCTGTCGCCCTCGACGACGACGTGCTCGCGGTGCGGGACGAGCGTGCCGGACGTGGGGTTCTGCCGGGGCGGCGCCGTCGCGATCTCCTCGAGGGTGACGGTGACGACGGCGCGGATCGGCAGGCCAGCACCCGTGAAGAGCGTGTACTTGGCCTGGACGCTGGACAGGTAGGCGTAGAAGCTGGTGATCCCGCCCCACTGGAACTGCACCCACATGGGGTTGTTCTTCCCGGCGGCCGCAGACTGCGCCGTCGGCACGCAGCACGCGAAGAGCTTCTCGACCGTCTTGACGACCGACCCGGTGCGCTTCTCCGCGTCGTCGAGGAACATCTCGAGGGTGAGCTTGGAGGGCTTGGGCCCCTTGTACTGCGGCGGACTGGCGTTCGCCGAGCCCTGCGCGTCGCGGCGCTCCCAGTTCGCCTCCTTGGCCATGACGAGCTCCTTGGGATTGAACTGGAACGCGACCTCGCCGACCTTGCCGCCCGGCTTCGCCGTGGTGCCACGGGCGGGGGGCTCGAACAGCAGGAGCGTCGCGGCGGTCCGCGTGCTTGTCGCGGACGCCGCCGTGGAGCCGCCCTGCAGGCCCGGGGTCACGCTCCACCCCCGCTGAACCCGTGGTGGGCGATCTCGAGCTGCTCGGTGAGCACCTTCGTGCCGTCGGACTGCAGCTGCGGACCCGTCCACCGCACCGGCACCACCCCCGCGAGCGACCACGACGCGATCGTCGTGCCGTCGACCGCGGTGACGACGATCTGGCACGTGGTGCGCGTGTACCCGTTCGCGACCGAGGACACCCAGGCCGCCACCTTCGCCGAGCCAGCGCCCAGGGGCCGGGAGAGCTTGATGTTGGGGTACTTCACGCGGGTGGGCAGCTGGTGCACGAACCCGTTCGTGCCGCCCTCCTCGCGGGTCTCGATCACGACCTCGACGCCGAGGCCGTCGCACGTGGAGAACGCGCCGAGGTCCGCGCCGTCGACCGTGACGCGGTACTGCACCCCGACGGCGGTCCGGGTCTCCTCCAGGACGGTCATCGTCGGCTCCCTTCCCTCGAGTGATGGCTCACACGTCGGCCCGCCAGGCGTGGCGCTCGCGGCCGATCAGGACGTCGCGGCGCACCTGGCGCAGCATCGGCGCGGCGAGCCGTTTCGCGAGCGCGTCGAGCTGCGCACCGTCGAGCGCCTCCAGGGCGGCGGCGGCTCCGGCCGCACCGGTGGTGGGACCGGTGGCGCTCGTCGGTGCACCGCCGGCCGCCGTGCCCGACCCCTGCCGGCTGCCCGCCGCCGGGGCGACGTTGCGCGGGTCCGCCACCGGCGCGACCGGGGTGACGTCGCCGCTCGGGGCCGCGGCCTGCGCCGCGGCGGGCAGGGCGAGCGCGGCGGGAGCCGCCCCGGGCATGCTCGCGGGAGCCGGCAGGTCGACGGCGGGAAGCGCGACGGCGGGCATGCTCGCCGGCGCGGGCAGGTCCACCGCCGGGTACTCGACCGCAGGAACAGCGGCCGGGATGGGGAGGTACCCGTCGTGCAGCGGACCCCAGTCGTCGGCGATCGCCCGCGCCACGACCGGACCGAAGGCGCGCGCCACGGCGGGTTCGCTCGCGGCCGCCAGACCCGTGCCCGACGGCGAACCCGCACGTTGCGCGGTCGCCCCGCCGTGGGCGGTGGTCGCGGAGCGCGCGGGCGCGGGCGCATCCGGGGGTGCGAGCGGCACGCTGACCGGCAGGGCCGTCGGCACCGCGCGGACCACGGGTCCGGTGCTGCGCTGCACCGTCCGACCGGGGGTCCTGGCGCTCGCCGTCGTGCGGGGAGCCGGCACGAGGGGCGTGCTCACACCGGACTCGAGGCGGCGGTTCCCGACCAGCGAGACGACGGGCGCGGGTGCCGCAGCGGGAGCCACGGACGCAGCTTCAGCCGAGTCCGCGGATGTGAAGCGCCGGGTGTCCGGACCGTCGGTCGACCCTGCTGTGCTCGTTCCGGCCGCTCGTGGCACGGGCAGGTCGGCGTGGTGGGTGGCGACGAAGGCCGGCGAGGACGTCGCCTCGGGCCCGGGGACGGCGAGGGCTGCCACCGTCGCCGGCAGCGCCGTGTCCGCCAGCAGGCCAGGCGTGCCCGTCATGCGTGCCTCGACAGCGGCATCCGGCTCGGCTGCCGCGTCGGCCGCGGTGCTGTCGGCGCCCACGCGTCGCGCGACGGGCAGCGGGCTCGCCTCGGCGAGGCCGGACGCGGCGCCCGACGCCGCGTCGTCACCCACGAGCCGCTGGACGCTGCCGAGGGATGCGGAGTCGGCGACCAGCGGTGCGGATGCCTCGGGGGTCGCCGGCTGGTCGCTGCGTCGCCCGCCGTCGGCGGTTCCTGCGGTCTCGGCGGGTCCTGTCGTCTCGGCGGTTCCGACGGTCGCGCCGGACCTGCCGCTCGTCGCCTCGCGCGACACGACCGGCAGCTTGCCGCCTGGCGTGCTGGCCGGCGTCGGGAGCCCGCCGGCTGCCGGGGAGCTCGCGGCACCTTCCGCAGCGAGCAGGGGGCGGGTCGCATCGGGCGTGCGCTGCGCGATCGTCGGTGACGAGGCCCCCACGGTCCCGATGGCGGGCGCACCAGCGCCCGAGCCGTGGGGTGCTCCGGAGGTCGCGCCGAGGGCTGCGTCCGAGGGCGAGCCCGTGTCGGCGGCCTCGGTGGCGCGCTGGACGCCGGCCCGTGCCCCGGTTGGTGGCGCCGGAGCGGACCCCGTCGCGGACGGGGCCTGCGACGGCGTCTCGCTCCATCGGGATGGTCCGCCGGCCGGCGTGGCCTCGCGCTGCACCGAGGCCGGTGCCGCGGCGGTCGACGAGCGCACCGGGAGTGCCGCTCCGGACGCCGGTGAGGTGAGCGGAGCCGGTGTCGAGGACGACGTCGCCCGCGCGAGCACCCCGGCGCCGGTGAGCGCTGCCACCGACTCGTCCGCCCCCGAGAGCGTCGGAGTCGGCGAGACAGCCGACACGGCGGACGAGGGCGTGCCTGGTGTCCCGGTGGTTCCCATCGAGCCCGGCGTCTCCGACGACCCCGACGCCCCCGGCGTCACCGCAGACGAGGTGGACTCGGGCGACTCGGACGCGCCGGGCGCCTGCGTCGACCTCGACACCGACGGCACCGAGTCCGACGCAACAGAAGGCGGTGGCGCCGATGCCGGCGGTGCGGACGCGGGCGGTGTGGATGGCAGCGGGCTGGACCCGGACGGGGTTGACCCCGCCGGGGTGGACACGGACGGGCTGAACCCGGACGGGCTGGACACCGACAGGGTCGACGCCGACCCCGGCCCGGCCGGCCGGGTGGCCTCCGCGAGCCGAGAGACCGGCAGCGGCGCCGACGGCGGCGTACCTGCACCCCGCGGGGTTCCCACCGGGGAGACGGACGAGGTCAGTGGTGCCGGCGCGGCCGTCGCTGTCGGCCCGGCCGGTGACGACGGCAGGGCCGGCGAGGTCCACGAGCTCGACGACACCGGCGAGGTCGGCGCCGGCGCCGACGCCGACGCCGAAGCCGAAGCCGCGCGCAGGTTCCCTCGACCGCGGGGGGGACCGCCGGGTGCGGCGAGCGGCGTCTCGCTCGCCACGGTGCGCTGGAGCGGTGCGCCCAGCCCCAGACGGGTGGACCTCCGCACGGCGTGGGTGCCCATGTCCGTGGAAGCGCTTGCGTCCGCAGCGGCAGACACGGCTCGCTCGGCCGGGAGGCTCGCGCCCAGCACGGGGACGACGGTGGCGCCCTGCTCGTCCAGGTCCTGGCCGAGCGGGCCGGGCTCGGCGCGCCGGCCCCCGGGCGTCGGGTCCGTGGCGCTCGTCGGGCTCGACGCACCGATGGGCGCCCCAAGTCCCAGCTCGGGCAGCCCCGACGCGGCGTGCGTCGGTGCGCCGGCAGGCGTGGGCTCCGGGGCGTCCAGTGCCGACGTCGCGAGCGTCGGGGCTGAGGTGGGGCTCGGGGCGGGACTCGGGGTCTGGCTGGGGGTGGCGGGCTCGGTCCCGGCCGAGACCGCGCGAGCGACGAGCGGCAGGTCGCCGGCCGGCGGAGGGGCGACGGCCGCCGGGTCGGGTGCCAGGGCCCTCGTCGCGAGGACGGGCAGACCCACGGGTCGGTCGGCGAGGCGCGTGAGGCTCGTGCCCCCGACGGACAGCGGGCCCTGCCTCGCCGCCTCGCGGGCCGAGCGTCGGGGCAGGTTCGCTCCTGCGACGGGCGTCGGCCGCGGCACCACCGGGAGCGTCTGGAGCGCGCGCTGCGCGGTCGGCGCCGCTGGCCGGACGCCGGACGCGAGCGCCGACCGGGACGCCGACGCAGCCGAAGCGGCCGACGACAGCCCCGGCGACAGCCCGTCCGACGTCAGCACCCCCGACGAGGAGAGCGCGGCCGAGGACGTCAGCCCCGCGGACGTCGCTCCGGCACCCCGCCCGCCGTTCTCGACGTCCCCGACGTCGGTGAGCCGGCCACCCAGCGTCCCGTCGCCGTCGATGACGCCACCGACCTCGGAGGTCACGACGTGCCCCAGCGACGTGAGGAACGTCGGCGGCTGCCAGGTGCTGATCCGCTCTCCGGTGCTCGTGAGACCGAGCACGTCGGGCATCGCGCCGATCGTGCGCTGCAGCGGTGCGTGGAACGCCCAGCCCCGGGGAGCAGGCGCCGGCGCCGGGGAGCCCACCGACCCGGCCCGGCCCGGACCACCCGCGGACGCGACGGGCGCAGCGTCGGCGATGCTCGCCGTCGTGCCCTGGTCGGCGTGCGCCGCCGCGCTCGGCTCAGCTCCTGCGCCGCTCGCCGCCCGGCTCCACGGCCACCGCACGGCTCAGTCCTCGCCGCTGATGCGGCGGTTGAGCGCCGCGATCTGAGCCACGTACCGCGCCCGGTCCGGGTGCTCGAGGTCGAGGATGTCCGCCAGGGGCCAGTGGAAGTGGTACGCCACGTACGCGACCTCCTCGTACAGACGGTCGGGCGCGTACGTCACGATTCCCCCAGGCGCCCACCCGAGATGTCCACGGTGAAGTGCTGCTGGCAGGACGGGCAGACGACGGCGGCGTGCGTGTGCCCCTCGGCGTTGATGCGGCGGTAGAGGTCCTGCAGGAACGCCACGTCGGAGGCGAACATGCTCTCCACCACCTGGGAGGTCACCGAGGGCAGCGTGCCGAGCTCGGTGATCACCCGGCTCAGCAGCACGACCGTGGTGAACGCGGGGTTCTCCTGGACCCGGGCGTCGTAGAGCGGCAGCAGCTCGTCGCGCGCCGTGGCGAGCCGCATCGTGCCGACCCGGTGGAGCACGCCGTCGTCGTCGAGGTAGCCGCGCGGGAGTGCGAACGCGAACTCCGTGCGCAGCGCCGGGGTGCGCTCCGGCGAGCGGTCGGAGGCGGGGGTGAGGTCGGCGGGTTCGCCGGTACTCGGCTCCGCCACCCCGAGCACCCCCGCCACCGCGCGCCTCACACGAACTCCGCCTCGTCCCAGCACACGGTGAAGGACTCCGAGAGCGCTTCGGTCGAGCCCGCCTTGAGCGTGCCGCCGAGCTCGACGTCCTTGACCCACACGTTGCGGAAGTTCATCCGCTTGAGCACCTGGTTGTCGGAGCTGTAGATCGCCACCTCGGCGGTCTTGCGCGCGTCGGCGAGCTTGCCCTCGTAGACGGTCTTGAGCCAGTCCGTCACGGTGGTGGAGTCCGTGAGGCCGCGCTTGACCTTGAACTCGCCGGCCTTCTGCCGGCCCATCATCTGGCGCGTGACGAACTTCCCGTCCTGGGCCTGCTGCTGGTAGGAGACCTTGTCCACCTCGATCTTGAGCCCGCTGATCTCCATGATGTGCGGGACCTGGATCCCGTCGATCTTGAGGCTGAACGCGTAGGCGGTCGCGAGATCGAATGCGTCGGGCAGTGCCATGGCTTTTCCTTTCCCGATGGTGGACGGTGGCTACTCGGCGACCAGGCTGGTGCCGCCGGAGAACTGCGCGAGCTGGAAGATGACGAACTCGGCCGGCTTGACCGGCGCGACGCCGACGCGGCACGTCACCTGGCCCGCGTCGATCGCCTCGGCGGGGTTGGTCTCGCGGTCGCACTGGACGTAGAACGCCTCGGCCGGCGTGAGGCCGAACAGGGCGCCCTTGCGCCACTCGTTGACGAGGAACGCGGCGATGGTGCGCCGGATGCGCGCCCAGAGTGCGTCGTCGTTCGGCTCGAAGACGACCCACTGGGTCCCGACGAGGATCGACTCCTCGAGGTAGTTGAACAGCCGGCGCACGTTGACGTAGCGCCATGCGGGGTCGGAGGACAGGGTGCGGGCGCCCCAGATCCGGATGCCGCGGCCCGGGAAGGCGCGGATGCAGTTGATGCCGACCGGGTTGAGCAGGTCGTGCTCGGCCCGGGTGATCTGGGTCTCGAGCTCGACGGCGCCGCGGATCACCTCGTTCGCGGGTGCCTTGTGCACGCCGCGCTCGTTGTCGCTGCGCGCCCACACGCCGGCGACGTGGCCCGACGGCGGCACGTACCGCGTGGAGGCGGTCGAGGGGTCGAAGACCTTGACCTCGGGCCAGTACAGCGTGGCGTACTTGGAGTCGTAGCCCGCCTCGTCGACCCGCCAGTCCTTGATCTGCTGCGCGTTGAGGCCGGGCGGCGGGTCGAGGATCGCCATCCGGTCGCCCATCAGCTCACAGTGCGCGATGATCGCCAGTTGCACCGCCTTGAACGTCTCGCGGTCGATCGCGCCCTGCTCGAGCGCGGCGACGAGGTCCGGCACCGCGACCATCGTCACGTCGTCGATGGCCTCGAGGCCGCTGAACCCGGTCCGCTCTGCGGCGTCGCCGATGTAGTCCGCGGCCGTCACCTCGTCGGCGCTCGGTGCCGGGGGAGCCTCGGGTGCCACGAGGAGCTCCGTGACGCCCTTGTCGGGCTTCATGAGCGCGCTGCCGGACGTGAGCTCCTCGACCTGCAGGATCTTGGAGTGCGTGTTCACCTTGGTGGCGACGTTGTTCTCGCCGCGCTTGGTGGTGACGTTGTCGTACCGCTCGGCCTCCTTGCCGTCGACCTGCACGATGAGGGTGAACTGGTCCTCGGGTGGGTTCTCGCCGCCGGCGTCGGCGACCTCGACGGTGACCCGCTTCGGCTTGACCGACTTGTCCTGGCTCGTGAGGCGCAGCGCGCCGACCACGGCCTGCGCGGGGCCGAGCTGCTTGGGGGCGGACTTCGCCGAGGACGACGGCGGGGCCGCGATCGCGGGCGTCGGCGTCGCCCCGATCCGCACGACGTAGCAGACGCCGCCGCCGTTCATGTAGTAGCCGTACACGGCGTGCGCGAGGTAGCTGCCCGGCACGAAGTCGCCGAACGTCTCCACGAACTGCGTCCAGTTCGCCACCAGGGTCGGCGTGTTCACCGGTCCCTTCTGGGCGAGCCCGACGAAGGCGGCGACGGAGGTCCCGACGCCCTCGATCGGCCGGGTGCCCGCCTCCACCTCCTCGACGTACACGCCGGGCGAGAGATAGGTCGGCATGGGGGGCTCCTCGTCTGCGATCGTGAACCGGTCATCCGGGCGCCTCGACGGGGTCCGCCGCGGCTGTGCCCAGCGTGCTGCCGGGGCTGGGGGCCCGGGCGGTCCGCGCGGACGCCCGTGGGGGAAGAGCGGGTGCCCGAAAGGGCGCGGGCGGCCGGGGGTCGCCGAGGAGTGGGTGCGGCGAGGTCCAGGCAGGGCGCAGAGGTGCTCAGGCTCGGTCCAGCAGGCCCCAGTACCGGCCGAACTCGTGCTCGAGGGTGAGCCGGCCGAGCTTGCGGTACTCCCGGTGCACCGCGGAGACGAGGTGCGTCATGCTCACGACGCCGCCGTCCGCGGCCGCGAGGTAGGCCGCGGTCACGCACGCGGACCGGATGGCGCCTCCCGCCATCTCGAAGGCCTCGGCGCAGAACTCGAGGTCGACGTCGCCGGCCCGGGGGATCGCCCGCCCCAGCGACCGGTCCCACAGCGCGAGGCGCTGCTCGGCGTCGGGCAGGGGAAAGTCGACGAGGACGTCGAGGCGGCGCGTGAAGGCCTCGTCGATGTTGGCGCGCAGGTTGGTCGCGAGGATGCACAGCCCGTCGAAGGACTCCATCCGCTGCAGGAGGTAGGCGCTCTCGATGTTGGCGTAGCGGTCGTGGGAGTCGCGCACCTCGGTGCGCCGGCCGAAGATCGAGTCCGCCTCGTCGAACAGGAGCACCGCGTTCACGCCCGCGGCGCCCTCGAAGATCCGCTCGAGGTTCTTCTCGGTCTCGCCGATGTACTTGTCCACCACGGTCGCGAGGTCCACGACGTACAGCTCCAGCCCGAGCTCGTGCGCCACGACCTCGGCCGACATCGTCTTGCCGGTGCCGGAGTCGCCCGCGAACAGCGCCGCGACGCCGATGCCGCGACCGCCGCCGGGCCGCATCCGCCAGTCCCCGAGCACCTGCTCGCGGAACCGCGCGCGCAGCGCGATCTCGCGCAGGGCACCCAGCACGGCGGGCGGCAGCACGAGGTCGTCCCAGCCGACGCTCGGCTCGATCCGACGCGCGAGCCGCTCCAGCGCGGTGCCGTTCTCGCCGAGGGCGCCGCGGCGCACGTGGTCGGCGGTGAGGCGGCCCTCCATCCGGGAGAGGTTGCGGGCCGTGCGCGCGGCTCGCGCGACCTGCTCCGGGCGCAGGCGGAACGGTGCCGTGGCGGCGACGGGGTCGATGGTGCCCGGTCGCCCGCCGGGCGGCAGCTCCAACGCGTCCTCCCACAGCGCCGAGCGCTCGGCCGCCGTGCTCGCCGGGACGGCGAGCTGCAGCGCGGGCGTGGCGCTCCACGCGGGGTCCCACGTGCCCGTGCCGACTGCCACCGTCTGCACGGCGGGATCCAGCAGGCGGCGCAGGACGTGCGGCGTGCCCGCGAGGGCGTCGACGTCGCAGACCACCAGCACGTCCCCGCGCAGGCGCGCCTCGCGGGCGGCGAGCGCGGCGAGCGCCCGGGGGTCCTCGGCGGCCGCGAGCGCGTGCGCGTCCACCACGAGCCCGCCCCGCCCCAGGCGCTCCAGCGCCCCGACGGCGAGCAGCCGGCCCGAGCCCGTCGGGGACTCGCGCAGGTGCACGAGCGCGACGCCTGCGCCGAGCGCGCTCGACAGGCGGCTCGAGTCGCCCCATCCGATCGGCTCGGCCGGGGCCAGCACGTCCCGCAGCGCGGCGTCGGGGGCGTCCGAGCCGAGCAGGTGGTCCACGACCCGGTCGGGCAGGCGCAGGCCTCGGCCGGGGAACGGCCGCTCGACGTCGTCCACCACCAGGAGCGCGCACGCGACGAGCGGACCGTGCTCGAGCCGGTGACGCGCCGCGGCGTTGGCCACCGACGTGCCGCACAGCGTGAGCGCGACCGCGACCGTGGGACGTCGCCGGGTGACGTCGTCGTTGAGGTATCCGAACAGCAGCTCCATCCGCGGGTCGACCTCGCAGATCAGCGCCGTCAGCAGGAGGCGCACGTCCAGCTCGGTGAGCGCGAAGGCGCGCGCGAGGCGGAGCACCCGGTCCTCCTCCTCGGGTCCGGACGCGCCCGCCCCGCCGAGACTTCCGGGGTCGACGAGCCACGCGGGCTCGCCGAGCCGGTCGGGCAGGGCCGCGGCGTCCGGCCCCTCGCGGGCGAGCAGGTGGTCGACCATCGGCTCGTCCACGTAGAGGCCGCGGAACGGGTCCTCCGGCCGAGGGTCGCCCGCCCGCCGCAGCTCGACGGCGAGCCCGACCCGGTCCTGGACGTCGAGCAGCCGCTGCAGCAGACGGTCGGTCGCGGTGCTCACGGCGCCTTCCTCCTCGGGGCGGACCGGCGCGCGGTGGTCGTGGTGCGGGTGCTCGGCGCCTCGTCCGGTGGCGACCCTGCCGCCGGCCTCGCGGTCGACCCGATCTCGGCCGCCGGGTCGGTCGCACCGGCAGCAGCGGCCGCCCCCCGCGCCAGCGCGCTCGTGGTGGGCACCGGCGCCCGGTGCCGACGGCGCACCTCGCTGCCCGCCGTCGGGACCCACCCAGGGGTGGCGCCGTCGGTGACCAGCTCCATCGGCTCGGTGACTGGCGGTGCCACGACACGGTCGGTGTCGAGGTCCGCCGGGACGGTGACCACCACGTCGATCGACGGCTTGAGCTCCCCGCCCAGCGCCGTCCAGACGTCCGCGAAGGACCGGTCCTCGGGCGGTGGCAGCCCCACCAGCATCGAGGTGCTCTGTCCCATCGAGAGCGCGAGCGCGGGCACGGCGAACCCCGGCAGCGCGTCGAACCGCACGAGGTGCTGCAGCACGGCGTCGAGCAGCCGGTGCTCGTCCTCGGGGCGCTGGGTCCATGCCGTGACGAGGTAGGAGAGCTTGAACTGCCGCGGCGGCGGGATCCGGTGCGTCACCTTGCCGTCGGCGTCTCGCGGCTCGAGCAGGCCGAGGCTGCGGCGGCGCAGGTCCTCGCGCAGGTCGTACAGGTACACGTCCACGGTCGGCGCGTTGCGGCGCGCGGCCCAGTCCTTCGTGGGCGCGTCGAGCACGACCTCGACGTCGGTGCCCTGCAGGGCGGCGCGCACCTGCGCGCGCAGCGCCTCGTCCACCTGGGTGATCACGGGCGGTCCTCCGTCAGCTGCGGAACAGGAAGTGGGGTGCGGCCACGGTCGTGGAGATCACGAGGAGGCGCGAGCGAGCGTCGCCCCACGAGGTCGGCTCGCCCGTGGCCGGGACGGCGGCGAGGTCGCGGTCGGCCAGCAGCCCGTCGGCGATGACCGGCACCGTCGCGACGAGCGTGCCGTCCTCGCGCACGGTGTACGGGCCGGGGATCGTGGTCACCCCGCGCGACCAGACGAGGTCGACCTGCGCGCCGGGCGGGAAGTACTGACCCATGGCCACCACGGGGTTGCCCGGCCGGGCCACGTCGTGCGTGATCCGCAGCTGCGCGAGGCGCAGCTCCACCGCGGCGGTGGCCGAGTCGTTCGCGGCGTCCTGCGGTGTGGCCGTCGTCGCGACGGCGCCGACGCTCACCGAGACCGGCGGCTCGACCGGGCCGACGGCGGGCGCCGGCTCGGAGCGCTCGGTCGGCGCCGCCGGGGGCACCGGCCCGACGGCGGCCACCGCGGCCGTGAGCACGACCTCGGTCCCGGGGGCGATGGTGCCGAGGGCGCACGAGCCCGACGTCGACGTGCACGCGCTCGTGCCCGGGTTGCCCGACAGGAGGAGATCGGCGGGCCACGTCGTCGCGACCGCGACGTCCACCGCCGGCGCGGTGCCCGCGTTGCGCACCGTGATCGTGGCCGTCCCGGCCTGGCCGCCGCGCCACAGCACCGGCACGGTCGCGCCGGGGACCGCCACGGGCGAGCCGAGGGCGACCGAGACTACGAGGTCCGCGGTCCCGCCGGCCGGCGTCGCGATCGTCAGCGTGACGGAGTCGTTGCCGGCGACGGCGTCGCCGGGCGGCAGCGTCGCCGCGACGATCGAGTCGCCCGCCGCCGCGCGCCGCACCGTGAGCGCGACCTCGTACGAGCTCCCGACGGCGAGCGCCGGCACCGCGCAGTCCCACCCCACCGCGGCGCTCGGGGTGCAGGTGCCCGGGTCGGTCACGGTGAGGGAGTCGGGCACGACCACGGTCACGGACGAGGCCGGCGCGTCGCCCGGTCCGGACGACGCGATGCCCACCCGCAGGGTCGTGGACTGCCCGACGGCGAGCGCGGGCTGGTCCGCGGCGAGCGTCACGCCGAGGTCGTGGCGCAGGGAGCCCTGCCACGCCGGGTCGGTCTGGTTCGTCCGGTCGTTCGTGACCCGGCGCAGCGTCGAGCCGTCCGGCGCCACCGTCCACACGTCCCGCGCGGCGTCGCGGCCCGCGAGCGCCGCGGAGAACGCGATCGCGGTGCCGTCGGGGGACCACGCGGGCTCGCCGGGGTCGCTGAGCGTGCGCAGCGCCGGGTCGACCGCCCCGACGTCGGTCTCGCCCGCGCTCGCGGCGCGCGTGAGCAGGTGCAGGTCGGCGACGGCGACGGGCACGCGCGGCGCCGCGCCGTCCCAGCCGGGCAGGTCGAGGACCGTCAGTGCGCCGCGGCCGTCGAACCGCAGCGCGGTGCCGACCGGCTGTGCGACCGTGACGTCCGCGAGCGCGAGCCTGGTCCCGTCCGGGGACCAGGTGGGGTGCCGACCGGTCACGGGTCGCGGCTGGCAGAGCACGCTGAGCGGGCAGTCGGTCGGCGGGAGCACCGTCAACGGCGCGGCCGCGAGCGTGGCGACGTCGACGAGCACGACGCCGAGCTCCTGCGGCGCGCCCGCCCACGGGTCGCGCGAGAGCGTCAGCGCGATCGTGGACCCGTCGGGGGAGAAGGCCGGATCGCGCTGGGACGTGATGCCGTCATCGGCGCCGTCCACGCCCCCGTCGGGGAGGAGCGGCGTGACGTCGCCGGTCGCGACGTCGAGCAGCATGACGCGTCCGGGCTGGTAGCCGTCGGGGGCGGCGGACGTGGCCCGGTCTTCCTCGCCACGCTGGGAGTACCGCACGAACGCGATGGTGGACGAGTCCGGGGACCACACCGGGTCGACGTCGAGGTCGTGCGGCGCGCGGTCGTAGGCGAGCACCTGCGTGCCGTCGCCGCGCCAGTCCGACACCCCGATCGCGCGCACGCGCGGTCCGCCCGGCCCGCAGTCGTAGATCTCGCCGTCGAGGCACGGCACCTCGACATCGGTCGAGAAGGCGAGCCGCTCGCCGTCGCCGGAGTAGGCGGGCTGTCGCTCGTCGAGCGCGTTCGAGCCGTCGGAGTAGAACCACTCGTCGGCCTGCACGGCACGGCGCTCGGTGAAGTCCGGGACGTGTGCGTCGTCGACGTTGCCGTCGCCGTCGGCTCCCGTGACCAGGAGGTCGGCGCTCTGCGTGGACTCTCCGTCCCACAGGCTGTCCCAGCTCGGGTGGCTCGCGGAGACCCCTGGTTCCGCGACGGCACGGTCCTGGTCGGAGTAGCGCACCACGCTGGCTCCGCTCGCGGCGTCGACACCGACGTACCAGGAGCCGACCCAGACGTCCCCGGCTTCGTCGCCGGTGGTGGACGTGAAGGCGACGTCGAGAACGGCGGCGTCGATCGCGGTGGACTCGGCGGCGTACGGCATCCACGCGGGCTCGCTCCCCTGTACCGAGGCGCCCGGGAACCCGGCGTAGCCGTCGATGACCTCGCCGTACTCGCCCTCGTCGCAGGAGTTCCACTGCTGGCAGACGAGGAAGCCCAGCGAGCCGTCGGGGCGGAAGGCCGTGGTCCGCAGCGCGATGACCGAGGCGGACCCGCCGTCGCGCGTGGACAGCGAGACTGCCGCGGGTTGGGACTCGTCGGCCGCGGTGTCGGTGAGTCGACCGGTCGTCCGCTCGGCGCTCAACGGGTCCTGCACGAGGTAGAGGTCGGCGGGCTCGCCCGGCGCGGAGCTGCCGGAGTACACGAGCGAGCCGGTGGCCGGCACCCAGGTGGGCCACGTCTGATCGCCGGGACCGCCGGCGATCGTGATGCGCTCGAGCCCCTCGCCGCACGCCGTCTCGACGTCGTCCTCGCCGAGCTCGGCGTCGCCGTACGGGATCGGACTCGCCACGACGTCCAAGCCGTCGCTCGCGGTCTGAACCGCGTAAGCCACCCACTCGTTGTCGGGCGAGACGACTGGACGCTGCTCGGGCAGCGCGTCGCACGTGATCCGGAGGTCCTCGGGTGATCGGTCGATGCCCCACCACCAGACGTAGACGTCGCCCTCGGGCGAGCCCGCCGTCGTCGTGCGCAAGCCGGTC
>NZ_VENP01000054.1 GCF_006351005.1 Miniimonas arenae
CAGGACCGTCGACAAGTCCTATCGTTCCAGGTCAGAAGGGCATTCGCGTCTCACGACCCGCCAACCACACCGGCGGATCCGGGCTCAGTGCACGTCCCCCATGAGGGCGTTGATCTTCCGCACGACGGACAGCATGATCGCGCCGAACGCCACGGCCATGCCGCCGCACACCGCGAACGAGAGCACCGGGTCGTTCGAGGTGACGCGCGCGATCTGGCCGCCGACGGTGGTACCGACCGACGTCGCGAGGAACCACAGCGCGAGGAACTGCCCGAGCGCGCCGTGCGGCGCGAGCTTCGTGGTCGCCGAGAGCCCGTTCGGGGAGAGCAGCAGCTCGCCCCACGTTTGCAGCAGGTACACCGTGACGAGCCACCAGATGGTCGCCTTGTGCCCGGTGTTCGCGTAGGAGGACATCGGGATCGTCAGCAGCAGGAACGAGAAGCCGACGATGAGGAGCGCGACGCCGAACTTCACCGACGTCCGCGGCGCGCGGTCTCCCCAGCGCAGCCAGACCGCCGAGAACACGGGTGCGAAGATCACGATGAACAGCGGGTTGACCGACTGCAGCCACGACGCCGGGATCGAGAAGCCGCTCGTGACCGCGAGGTTCGTGACGTTCTCCGCGAACAGCGTGAGCGTGGAGCCGGACTGCTCGAAGATCATCCAGAAGATCGCGGCGCCTAGGAACAGCCAGATGAAGGCGGTCACCCGCGAGCGCCCGCGAGCGTCACCGGACGTGCCCCGCAGCACCTGGCGGAAGTACCAGAGGGGGACGATGAGGATGAAGACGGTGACCGCGGACGTCACTGCCGTCACGGAGGACTGGCCCGCGATCACGAACGCGGTGATGAGGACGGCGAGGATCCCGACCACGACGGCGGCGATCACCAGGACGTGCTTGCGCTCCTGGGCCGTGGCGGGTTCGTCGGGCTTGTCGCCGACGCCGTGCAAATACCGGCGGCCGAGCACGTACTGCAGGATCCCGAGCGTCATCCCGACGCCTGCGGCGCCGAAGCCGAGGTGCCAGCCGACGCCCTGGCCGAGCGTGCCGCAGATCAGCGGGGCCGCGAATGAGCCGATGTTGATGCCCATGTAGAACAGCGAGAAGCCCGCGTCTCGCTTGGCGTCCTCGGGGGCGTAGAGCTGCCCGACGATGCCGGAGACGTTCGGCTTGAGCAGACCGGTGCCGAGCGAGATCGCGAGGAGGCCGAGCCAGAACGACAGCTCCGTGGGCATCGCCATGAGGAAGTGGCCGCAGGCGATGACGACGCCGCCGTACAGCACCGAACGCCGCAGTCCGATGAGGCGGTCCGCGATCCAGCCGCCCGCGACGGGCGTGAGGTACACCAGACCGGAGTAGGTGCCGTAGATGGCCTTGGCCACGCCGTCGTCGATGCCGAGGCCGGGGTTGTCGCCGGTCAGGGGCGCCGTCATGTAGAGCACGAGCAGGGCTCGCATGCCGTAGTAGGAGAACCGCTCCCACATCTCGGTGAAGAACAGCGTCTCCAGCCCGCGCGGGTGTCCGAAGAAGGTCCGCTCGCCCGCCACGGGCGTGGTCGCCGTGCTCATGCGCCGACCCTAGGGGCACGCGGCCCCGAGCACGAGGACTACCGGCCCGCGGCCTCAGGCGTCGACGTCGAGCCGCACCGTCACGACGTCCCCGAGTCCGACGCCCTCGCCCTCCTGCAGCACCTTCTTGATCGGCACGACGTAGCTGCCGTGGCGCGGCCACAGCGACGTGGTGACGCGGGTCGCGCCGATCGTCACGGCCACCGGGATCATCCCCCAGCCGTAGGTGACCACGGGCGCCACGGACGCGATCTGCGCGGCCTCCTGCTCGGGCACGACGACGAAGAGGTACGGCGCGGGCCCGCGCCAGTGGACGATCTCCCCGGAGAAGACGAGCTCCACGCGGGGAGCGTAGCCCCGGGGACGGAGTCAGCCGTCTGGGCCGCGCTCCTCGATCAGAGCGAGCTGGGTACCGTCGAGGTCGACGAGATACCCGGCGCGCTGCCCCCAGGCCTGACGTGCGACCGGGGTCAAGCGCGGTATCCCGCCGTCGTCGATCGGCACGGAGGCGGCGACGGCGGCGTGCAGCTCCTCCAGGTCGGCCACCCGGATGCTGCACATGAACGAGCTGGCCAGAGGGTCGAGGTCCGGGAACGGGAAGAACTCCAGCTGAACCGTGCCGCGGCGCAGGATCAGCCACGAGTCGTCGCGGTAAGTCTCGCGGAAGCCCAAGGAACCGTAGAACGCGCTCGTCCGCGTGAAGTCGCGCGAGGGCAGGTTGGGGACTGCGCGGTCGGCCATTCGCAGACGGTACTCGCCGGCCTCAGCCGCCCGCGCGAGGCACCACCAGCGCCAGCCGGTCGATCGCCCGGCACGTCAGCTCCATCTCGTCCTCGCCGCCGTGGCCCTCGGACTCCACGACGTGGAGCTCGCTGGACGGCCACGCGCGGTGCAGGTGCCACGGGGTGATGACCGGCCCGCTGATGTCGCGCCGGCCGTGGACGAGCACCGCCGGGACGTCCGGAAGATCGTCCGTGCGGGCGAGGATGCTCGCAGCGCCGGGCAGGAAGCAGTCGTTCGCCCAGTAGTGCGTGACCAGGGTGGCGAAGTTCGCGCGCTCGCGTGCGTCGTCGTGCAGCGGCCCGGGCACCCAGGCCGGGTCGAGGGAGATGTGCGTGGCCTCCCACGCGTCCCACGCGTCGGCGGCCGCCGCCCGCACGGCCGGATCGGGATCGCGCAGCAGCCGCGCGTAGTGCTCGACGACGCGCACGCCGTGCGGGGTTGTCGCCGCGAAGCGCGCCCACGCCTCCGGGAAGATGCGGCCGACGCCCTCGGTGATCCAGTCGATCTCGTCCCGACCGCCGGTCGTGACGGCCGTCAGCACCAGTGCGGTGACGCGAGCGGGGTGCGCGACGGCGTAGGCGAGCGCGAGCGTCGACCCTCAGGACACGCCGTGCACCAGCCAGGCGTCGATGCCGAGGTGGGCACGCAGCGCCTCGAGATCGTCGATCAGCGCGGCCGTGGTGTTCTCGTCGAGGCGCTCGAGGTCGTCGATCGCCCACGGGGTGCTGCGCCCGCAGCCGCGCCACAGGCCGGACAACGCAGAAGCCCCGCCAGCCGTGGGGCTGACGGGGCTTCCGCGTCGCTGTCTCAACGAGCGCGCCCGGAGGGACTCGAACCCCCAACCTTCTGATCCGTAGTCAGATGCTCTATCCATTGAGCTACGGGCGCGTGGCCGCAAGGCCGGGGAAGAGCATACCCCGGCCCCGCGGCACAGACCTAATCGGCGGCGTCGCGCGGCAGGATCGCGGCGCCGGACCGCGATGCCCAGCCCCGTACGAGGAGCCCGCTGGAGATCACTCCTTGTGCGGCCGCAGGTGCTCGAAGATGTCGTCGTTGGCCGGGTCGTTGATCGCGTCGAGCGCCTGCGCGGCCTCCGCGACGTCCTCGTCGGTGGCCTCGTCGGTGACGGATCCGGTCTCCTCGAGCTCGGCCGCGGTGAGCTCGGCGGCGGTGGCGGGCGGGTAGGCGGGTTCGGTGGTGGACATCGCAACCTCCTGGTCAGGAACGGTGTCTCGCTGACTCTTCCATGCAGGGGCGAGCGGGGGAAGACGGGAAGCGCGCCACCAGGAGCCGCGCCGCGCAGCGCCCGGGTGCGACCACGGTCCGACCCCGACGTCGGCCCGTGGGCCCACGCGACCACCGCGGAGGCGACCGACGCGGGAGGGCGCGCGACGCCGTCGTGCGCGAACGTGGAGGCATGACCAGCGCACCGCTCGAGGCCCGTGGCCTCGTGAAGACCTACGGCGACCAGGGCGTCGCCACCCGCGCACTCGCCGGCGTCGACCTCGTGGTCGCCCCCGGCGAGTCCGTCGCGATCATGGGCCCCTCCGGCTCCGGCAAGACGACGCTGCTGCACGTCCTCGCGGGCGTCCTCGCGCCGACGTCGGGCTCAGTCCTCTGGCGCGGCCAGGACCTCACCACGCTCCCCGACCGCGCACGCACCCAGCTGCGCCGCTCCGACTTCGGCTTCGTGTTCCAGGCCGGCCAGCTCCTGCCCGAGCTGCCCGCCGACGAGAACGCCGCCCTCCCCCTCCTCCTGGCGGGGACACCGCGCCCGACGGCGATCGACACCTCCCGCCGGTGGCTCGCCCACCTGGGGCTCGCCGGGATGGAGCGGCGCCGACCCGGAGAGCTCTCCGGCGGTCAGGCGCAGCGCGTCGCGATCGCGCGGGCGCTCGTGGGCCGGCCCGGCGTCGTGTTCGCCGACGAGCCGACCGGGGCGCTGGACCGGCACACCGGCTGGGAGGTCATGCAGGCGCTCACCACCGCGACGCGCGCGCAGGGCGCCTCCCTCGTCGTCGTCACGCACGACGAGGAGGTCGCGCACTGGTGCTCGCGCACCGTGCACATGCGCGACGGCCTCATCGTCGCCGAGGCGCACGCGCAGCCGGTCGCGCCGGCCGCAGGCGTCACGGCCGCCGGCGCCACGGCCAGCGCGGCCGGCACTACCGGCCCGGCGAGCCCGACGCCGAGCCCGACGGCGAGCCAGCCCCTCCCCGTCGCCCTCCCCACCGCGCCGTGGTCGGGGGCGGCGCGATGACCACGCTGCGCCTGTGGGCCCTGCTGCGCCGCCGCGGCCGCACCGACACCCACGACCCCGCGGGCCTGACCACCGTGCTCGCCGTCGTCGCGTTCGCCGTGACGACCGGCATGGCGCTCGTGCTGCTCGGCGGGTTCCTCGCACTCCTCGCCCGCAGTGAGGCGGGCGCCGCCATCGGCAGCTACGACGCCGGGCTGTACCCGATCCTCGCGGGGTTCGCGGTGCTGCTCCTGCTCGTCCCGCTCACCACGCTCGGCGGCGCGGCGGCGCGGCTGGCGGTGTCCCGCCGGGACGCCCGCCTCGCGGCGCTGCGCCTCGCGGGCGCCACGAGCGGCCAGGTCGGCACGCTCGCGGTGCTCGACGCCGTGGCGCAGGCCGTCGTCGGAGCCGTGCTCGGCGTCGCGCTCTACGCGGCGCTGCTGCCCGCCGTCGCCCAGCTGCGGTTCCAGGGCCGCACCTTCGAGATCGCCGAGCTGTGGGTCGGTGCGGGTCCGCTCGCGCTGACCGTGCTCGCCGTCGTGCTCATTGCGGCGTGGTCCGCGCTGCTCGGCCTGCGCCGCGTGGTCATCACGCCGATCGGCGTGGCCGCACGCACCACCCCACCGGGGCTGCGCGCGATGCGGCTGCTCGCCGTCGTGCTCGCGCTGATCGCGCTCACCGTGGTGCAGGCGGTGATGAAGAACGCCGTCGGGATGCTCGTGCTCGTGTTCGTCGTCGGCGTGGTCGCCGCGGGAATGGCGACCCTCAACCTCGTCGGGCCGTTCGTGCTCGGCCTCGTCGGACGCGCGACGGCGGCCCGCGCCCGGTCGGCCGCGACGCTGCTGGCGGGGCGCCGGCTCGCGGACGACCCGCGCACCGCCTGGCGCAGCGTCGGCGGGGTCGCGCTCGCGACGTTCATCGCCGGCGCGACGTCGATCGTCGCCCTGTTCGACACGACGATGGCGAGCAGTCCGGGCGACGCGATCGTCCTGCAGGACCTCAAGACCGGCGGGCTGCTCACGCTCGCGATCGCGGGCGTCCTCGCCGGGGTGTCCACGGGCGTCATGCAGGCCGGCCGCGTCATCGACCAGCGCTCGGCCTACCGCGCGCTCGCGCTCGCGGGCGCCGACACCCGGGTGCTCGACGCCGCCCGCGGCCGGGAGACCGTGATCCCGCTGGTCGCGGCCGTGGGGACGGCGACCGTGACGATGCTGATGTTCATGGTGCCGCTGCTCGGCGCCGGGATGTGGCTGCAGCCCGCGGTGCTGCTGCAGTTCGTGGGGGCGGTCGCCGCCGCGGTGGCGTGCGTGCTGCTCGGCGCGGCGGCCGCACGCGGCGTGGCGCACCGGATGCTCGCGTCGGGCGCCTGAGCTGCGGCGCCCGACCACACCCTGACCCGCGCCGCCCCGTGCCGCCGCACGGTGCGACACTGAGGGACCGTGACCTTCCTCCAGCACGCCCGACGCCGCGCCCGGCGTTCCGCGTGGATCGTGTGGGCCACCGGCTGCGGGGTGTACTTCCTCGCGGTGCTGCACCGCTCCTCGCTCGGCGTCGCCGGGCCGGAGGCGGTCGAACGGCTGCACATCACGTCCGCGCAGCTGGGCATCTTCGTCATGCTGCAGCTCGGCGTGTACGCCGTGATGCAGATCCCGTCGGGGCTCGCGATCGACCGCTGGGGACCGCGCCGGGTGCTGCTCGTGGCGACGCTCGTGCTCGGCATCGCACAGACCACGTTCGCGTTCGCGACCACGTACCCGGTGGCGCTCGGCGCCCGGGCGCTGCTCGGCGTCGGGGACGCGGCGGTGTACATCTCCTGCCTGCGGCTCGCCGCGCAGTGGTTCCCCGCGACGCGCTACGCGGGGCTCACGATGATCACGGGCATGGTCGGCATGGCGGGCAACCTCGCGGCCACCGTCCCGCTCACGATCGCGCTGCAGACCTACGGCTGGACCCGGACGTTCGCCGTCACCGGCATCACGTCGCTGCTGTACGCGGTGCTCCTGCTGCGGCCCGCCGTCGCCGCGCCCTACCGCGAGGTGCACCTGCCCGGCCCGGAGGACGCGCTGGGCGACGCCCGGACGCCGGGCGCGGCGTGGCGGTCGGTGCTCGGCCAGGTGCTCGAGTCCTGGCGCGGCGGCGAGCGCGGGCACGGCGCGCGCCTGGGGTTCTGGACGCACCAGGCCACGATGGCCTCCGGCACCGTGCTCGCGATGGTCTGGGGCTACCCCTACCTCACCGAGGGGCTCGGCTACCCGGACGCGCGCGCGGCCGCCGAGCTGTCGCTGTTCGTCGTGGCGACGCTCGCGTTCAGCCTCGTCGTCGGGCCCGTGGCCGGGCGCTGGCGCGGGTCGCGGATGCCGCTCGCGATCGCCGTGTGCGCCGCGATCCTGCTGGCCTGGCTCGTGCTGCTCGGCTGGCCGGGTGGCCGGCCTCCGGAGCTCGTGGTGACGCTCGCGTTCGTCGTGATCGCCACCGGTGGTCCGGCGTCGCAGATCGGCTTCCACCTCGCGCGCGACTACACCCCGCAGACCCGGATCTCGACGGCGACCGGCCTGGTCAACGCCGGCGGCTTCCTCGGTGCGATGGTCGGCGCGGTCACGGTCGGCCTCGTGCTCGACGCCCGCTCCGGCGGCGCCAACCCCGACCTCGACGACTACCGCTGGGCCCTCGCGACGGTCGTGCTGATCGCCGCGGTCTCCACCCTCGCCATGGTCGCGAGCCTCCTGCGGCTGCGCGGGCGCGCGCTCGCGCGGGTCGCCGCCGGCGAGCCGGTCGTGGTGCCGGTGGTCGCGCACTGGTGGGACCTCGATGCGCTGCGCCCGCACGTGCGCGTCGAGGACGAGGAGCCACCGGCGCCGTAAGGTGCACGTGATGACCGCGCCAGCTCTCACCCTGACCGACCTCACCACGCTCGAGGACGACCCTGCGCTCCTCGCGGCCACGTACGAGCGCGTCCTGCGCCCCTCGTTCACGCGCGACGAGCTGCCCGGCCCGGAGGGCGTCCAGCCGAACGGGGGCCACGTGCTCACGGTCGCGCGCGACGCGTCCGGCGAGCCCGTCGGCGCCGCGTTCTGCGAGCTCGACCCCGACGGCGTGAGCCTCCTGGAGTACCTCGCCGTCAGCCCGGCGAGCCGCGGCCTTGGCGCGGGCGGTGCGCTGCTCGCGCACCTGCGCGAGCTGTGGCAGGCGCGCGGCTGCGGCCTCGTGCTCGCCGAGGTGCACGACCCGCGCGGCCACGCCGAGGACACCGACGAGCACCCCGAGGCGCGGCTGCGGTTCTACGGCCGCGCCGGCGCCGAGGTGCTCGACGCGCCCTGGGTGCAGCCCGCGCTCGGCCCGCGCGGCGAGCGCGTGCCCGACATGCTCCTGCTCGTCATGCACCGGCCCGCCGACGCCGACGCCGAGCCCACCGTCCCGAGCGCCCCGGTCCTGGCCTGGGCGCGCGACTACTTCGAGGTCTGCGAGGGCCACGCGCCGACCGACGCGGCCCAGGACCCGCGCGGCGTCGCGCTGCTGGACCGGATCGGCGCCGCGCCCGCGCTGCGGGTGCTACCGCTCGCCCGGTGGCGCGAGGTCGCCCCGCTCGCGCTGGACTGACCGCACCCGACGGCGTCGCTCACGTTCGCCGTCGGACACTCGCCACGCGCGCATCCCGAGCCAGAGGAGCAGGCCGGCGACGGCGACGATCGCCACGGTCTCGGCGACCCACCACACGCTCAGCCCGACGATCCCGACCGCGTCGTTCACCCAGCCGAACAGGTCGATGAGGCCGACGACGGCGAGCACCGCGAGCAGCACCTCGAGCGGACGCTGCCGGGACTTCTCCGCCCGCTCCGCCTGCTCGGCCTCGGCCGCGCGACCCTCCTCCTCGGCGAGGGCGCGCTCGTGCCGGTGCTCGGCGTCGAGCCGCTCCTGGAGGAAGCGCTGCGTGCTGAGCGCGGCCTGCACGGTGGCGCCGAGCGAGCGCTGCAGCTCGGCGACGCCGTTGAGCCCGATGAGGTGGTAGCAGACCTCGCGGCCCTGCTGGTCCTTGGACAGCACGTGCTCGTTCGCGCGGTCCACGAGGAGCTGCACGTGCCGGATCGCCTCGCCGAGGCGTCGCTCGGCGTCCTCGAGGTCGGCGACCGCGGCGTGCGTGGCGCCTGCCGCATCGTTGCCGGCGAGATGGCGCCCGGCGTCGTCCACCACGCTGCGCAGCCACTGCTGCCGCCGCCAGAACACCCCGATGAGGCTCGAGGCGAACTCCGCGAGCGCCTCCGTCTCGAGCACCTGCCAGTGCGGCGCGGTCGGCCCGAACACGGCGGTGAGGTCCCCCGCGCACCAGATCAGCTCGCGCCGGATGCGCCCGGCCAGCGTCCGGCGTGCCCGTACCTCGGGCGACGGCGACTCGTACGTCACCCACTCCAGCGCGCTCTGGGCCAGCGCACGCTGGGCGGTGAGGGCCGTGGTCACGCCGAGCACGCCGTCGAGCGCCGCGACGTCGACGAGGGCGCGCCGCCGCCCGCCCGCCGCCACGGCCTCGGCCCGGCCGACCATCACGAGCACCTGGCAGTAGCGGGCGAGGAAGCCCTCGACGATGCCGAGGTCGCGGTCCAGGTCCGCGGGCGGGCTGCCGACGAGTCGGTGTGCTGAGCGCGCGACGTCCCCGACGATCCGCGTCGCGAGGCTCAGCAGCGTGCCGAACTCCTCGGAGTCGTGGGCGCCGGGCGTACGGGCGCGGAACCGGACCTGCTCGGCGCCCGCGAACTGCCCGCCGCGGCGCACGGCCTGCTCGAGGTCGTGCGCGTTCCAGCGGCGGTGGTCCGCGCCCTCGACCCGGGTGTCTGTGCCGACCCGGATCCGCACGTAGTGGTTGCCCATGCCGCTGAGGCGCAGGTCGACGTCGAGGCCGACGATCGTGACGCCGTCGGCCGTCTCCAGCACGAGCTCGTGGTCGGGGAACACGACGCGGAACGCGCGGTAGTCGCGGTCCTGCACCCAGGTGGAGGCGAGCCAGCCGTCCGAGCGCGGCGCGTCGTCGATGACGACCGGCACCCCGGCGAGCGTCTCGATCGGCGAGGAGCCGCCACCGCCCGCCTCCTGGAGCGCGGCCATGAGCTCGCGGCGCACGTCCGTGGCCGACCCGGCGACGGGGAGCCCGAACGGGTAGAGGTAGGTGACGTCGGCCGCGACGAGCTCGAGCGTCTCCAGGTCCGGGCGCGTGCAGTGCGCGGCGGCGGCCTCCAGCGGCACTCGGTGGGCGCGCACCTCCGTGGCGAACACCGACCACTGGCCGACGTCGGAGTCCTCGAAGGCCCGGCACGCCTCGGCTGCCCGGGTCAGGCGGTCGGCTACGGCGGCGTCGTCGGTGCGCGTGCCGAGGTTGGCCAGGAACGCCTCGCTCGCGGGCGCGATCTCGTCGGCGAGCAGGGCGAAGTACGGGACGGTGCCGGTGAGGTCGTCGAGCACGAGCGCGAGGAGTGCGTCGAGGTGCGCCGCGAGGTCCTCGGGAAGGCCGCCGCTCGACTCGGCGCCGTCGGCGCTGTCGGCGCTGTCGGCGCCGAGCCGGCCGCTCGCCGCCACACGACCCCGCAACTCCGCCGCCTCCTCCGCGGCCGCGGCGAGTGCCGCCCTGGCCGCGCCGGCCGTGCGCCGCACGGCCGTCACCGCGCACGCCGCCATCGCCTGCTCGACGTCGAGCTGGCGCTCCACCGCCCCGAGGAGGTCGACGGCGAGCCCCACGACCTCGTGGCACATCAGCGCGTCAGGGGCTGAGGCCGGGTCCACGGGCATCCCCGCCCCGACCGCCTCGAGGCCGCGCCGCATCGCGCGGACCTCCGCCGCGACCACCGAGTACTCCCAGAACACGACCGTCTCGCAGGACACGAACACCGCGAACGTCGCCCGACAGCGGGCGCCACGCGCGGTGTCGGCGGGCGGGAGCAGCGTCACGATGCCGTCGAACACGTGCGCCACGACCGTGTCCCAGTCCACCGGGTCGCCGCCTTCGGGCGGCGCGATCTCGAGCTCGGCGGAGATCACGTCGACGTCCTCGTCGTAGACCGCCTGGCTGAACCGCGCCCACAGCCGCAGCACCTGGTTCACGACGCTGCCGCCGTCGGGGTCGCCGAGGTCGTCGATCTCGCGCCCGAGCATCGTGCGCAGCGCCCCGGCGTCGCGCCGGCGCAGGTCGCGCCGGACGGGCGCCCATCCCTCGGTCTCCAGCGGGTCGTGGGACCGGCCCGTTGTCAGCGGATCGCTCGCCCGTGGCGAACGTGCGTGCCCGACGTCGAGCTCGCCGTCGTCCGTTCCCTCGCCTCGTGCGTCCGGCACCCTGGCCTCCCCGTCCCCGCGACGACGCCGCGCGGCCGCCCCCCGACGGCCGTGACGTCCGTGCTGCGCAGGCTAGCGGAGCGGGCCTCCGCGCGGTCGGCGCCAGGGTCCCGTACGCGTGGGCGGACCTGAGGTGGACGCGGCGGTCGCCATGTCCACGTGAGACGCGGCCCGGGACGCGTAGCCGCGCCTGAGGTGGACGCGGCGGTCGCCATGTCCACGTGAGACGCGGCCCGGCACTCGACGCCGCGCCAATTCCCTTGCCGAGAGCCCTCGGCGCGCCTACGGTCGAGCGGTGCTGAGCTGACCCGAGACGTCCCCTCCCGCCGCGGCGCCCTCGCCCGCGGGACTCGACTCGACCCCCGGGTGACCCATGTCAGCTCTCTCTCCCTCCTCCTCCGGCGCCGGTTCAACAGGCGTCTCGCTCGCCGGCGCGTCGCAGTCCGACGCCCAGCTCCGCCTCGACGGCGTCTCGCTCGCCTTCGGTGACCGCCGCGTGCTCACGGACGTGTCGTTCGCCGTCGGGCCGGGTGAGCGCGTCGGCCTCATCGGCGAGAACGGCACCGGCAAGAGCACGCTCCTGCGGCTCGCCGCCGGGCTGCTGCGGCCCGACTCAGGCAGCGTCGCGCTCACGGCGCCCGGCGGCGCGACTCCGCGGGTCGGGCTGCTGCACCAGGAGCCGCCGTTCGCGCCCGGGAGCACGGTGGCGCAGGCGCTGGAGTCCGCCGTCGCGCACCTGCGGGACGCGCAACGAGACCTCGACGACGCGGCGCACGCCCTCGCCGTCGCGCACGACGACGACGCCGCGAGCACCGCCTACGCCACCGCGCTCGCCCGCGCCGAGCAGCTCGAGGTCTGGGACGTCGACGCCCGCGTCGCCACGATGCTCGCGGCGCTCGGCCTGGCGGACGTCGAGCGCGCGCGCCCGACCGACGGCCTGTCCGGCGGCCAGCGCGCCCGGCTGTCCCTGGCGTGGGTGCTGCTCAGCGCGCCCGACGTGCTGCTGCTCGACGAGCCGACGAACCACCTCGACGACACCGCCACTGCGGCGCTCACCGGACTGCTCGCTCCCTGGCGCGGACCGGTGCTGCTCGCGAGCCACGACCGCGCATTCCTCGAGGAGGCCGTCACCGCGCTCGTCGACCTCGACCCCGTGCCGCTGCCGCACGCCGTGGCTGGCCCGCTGGTTGCCGACGGCGACGGGTCGGGGATCGGCGTCACGCGATTCACCGGGAGCTACCACGACTACCTCAACGCCCGGCTGGACGCACGCGAGCGCTGGGAGCGGCGGTACGCCGAGGAGCAGGCCGAGCTCAAGCGGCTGCGCGGCTCGCTGCGCGAGGCGCACGTCGTGGGGCACCCGGGGCGCGAGCCGCGCTCGGAGATGCGGGGCTCGAAGAAGTTCTACTCCGACCGCAACGCCGCCGTCGTGTCGCGCCGCGTGGACGACGCACGGGCGCGCCTGGACGCGCTGACGGCCGACCAGGTACGCAAGCCCCCGGCGTGGCCCACGTTCCGCGGGCTCGACGGCGAGGCCGGGCTCGGGCGTGAGCGTGGCGGCAGCGGCGCACGCGCCACGCGCCGCCGCACCTGGAGCGGCCCGGTGCTGAGCGCGACCGGCGTCGGCGTCGAGGGCCGGCTCGCGCCGGTGTCGCTCACCGTGAGCGCCGGCGAGCGCTGGCTGATCACCGGTCCGAGTGGCTCGGGCAAGTCCACGCTGCTGGCGGTGCTCGCGGGCGACCTGGCACCGTCGTCGGGCTCGGGCCACGCGGCCGGCGCGCTGCGCGTCGGGCTGCTCGCGCAGGAGACGGCGCTGCCGGATCCTCACGGCCGCGGGCCGGGCCGGACGGCCCGCGAGGCGTACGCCGACCTCGTCGGCGAGGAGCGCGCCGAGGCGGTGCCGCTGGCGACGTTCGGCCTGGTCGCGGGACGGGACGAGAACCGCCCGGTGGCCACGATGTCGGTGGGCCAGCAGCGCAGGCTCGCGCTCGCCGTCGTGCTCGCCGATCCCCCGGACGTGCTGCTGCTGGACGAGCCGACCAACCACCTCTCGCTCGTGCTCGTCACGCAGCTCGAGGACGCGCTCGGGCGCTATCCGGGCGCGGTGGTGGTCGCGTCGCACGACCGCTGGCTGCGGCGCGGGTGGACCGGGCTGACGTTGGACCTCGGCGTCAGTACCCCGGATCCTGCCCCGGCAGGATCGGCATTGCGCCCGGCGCCGACAGCGTGAGGAACGCCCGCGCCACCCTCGGGTTGCTCTCGATCCGGTCCTCGATCGCCTGGTGCCGGACCGCGAGCTCGTCCTCCTTCGGCGAACCCACGTGGTCCACGGCGGCGATGAGCAGGACGCGGTCGGGGCCGACGTACTCCAGGTGCAGGAACGTCACCGCCTCGACCTCGGGGGTGTCGAGCAGGCGTTGCAGCACCCAGTCGCGCACGGCCGGGTTCACGACCTGCCCGGTGAGGAAGTCGAGGTTGCGCCGGATGAGGAACACCGCGACGACGCCGAGCAGCACGCCCACGAGGATCGACCCGATCGCGTCGTACACCGCCGAGCCCGTGAGCTGGTGCAGTCCCATGCCGAGCGCCGCGATGACGAGACCGATCAGCGCTGCGAAGTCCTCGAAGAAGACGGCTCGAAGGGTCGGGTTCGACGTGTCGCCGATGTAGCGGAACGAGTGCACACCGATCCGCCGCGCCTCGGACCTGGTCTGCCGGTACGCCTGCCGGAACGACGTTCCTTCGAGCGCGGCGGAGAACGCCAGCACGACGTAGCCGATGAGATAGTCCTCGCCCTCGCCCTGTGCGCCGAGCTGCTGGATGCCGTGCCAGATCGAGACCACGGCTCCGACGACGAACAGGCCGAACGCCGCGATCATCGACCAGACGTACGCCGACCGCCCGTAACCGTAGGGGTGTCGCGCGTCGAACGGCCGCACCGCGCGTCGCTCGGCGATGAGCAGGAAGACCTCGTTGCCCGTGTCGGCCCAGGAGTGCGCCGCCTCCGCGACGAGAGACGCGGACCCGGTGAGCGAGGCCGCGATCGACTTCGCGACGGCGATCACCGCGTTCGCGCCGAGCGCGATCAGCACGGTGAGGAGACTCTCTCCGCCCGCCTTCTCAGGCGTGGGGGGCGGCGCGACGGGTGGGATGTCGGCGGTCACGGCGTGGTCCCCTCGTCGCGCGTGGTGGCGCCCTCACGCCTTGGGGCCGCGGGCGCCTGCGAGGAACCTACCGGCAGCGCGTCCAGCGCCGCCCGGACGGCGTCGCACTCGCGGTCGCCCAGGACGACGATCTCGATGCGCCCGACGGCGAGCACCGGCGTGGTCGTGAGCGTCGCCACCGCGAGGCGTGCGGCGTCGACGCCGCCGCCCCCGCGCATCCGCCGGTTCGCAGCGTTCACGACGGCGTCCACGCGCCGGCGGGTGAGGTCGGCCTGCACGAGCACGAGCTCCGCCATGGCGCTCATCCTGCCCCTGCGGCGGTGCCCTACCGGATCTGGCGGACCGCTTCGCCCGAGCCCCAGGCCGAGTCCGCGGTGAGCACGGTCTCGCCGAGCCGCGCCCCCAGCGCGAGACAGAACCTGTCAGCGAGCGACAGACCCGATCCACGCTTCCACAACCGCGCAGCCTCGACTCCATCGGCGGCCGACGCGTCTTCGACGGCCAGGCCGTAGCTCGCCAGCAGCGCGGCAGCCACGTCCCAGTCGCCACCCGCCGCCGAGACCTTCTGCGCCACTTCCGACCAGTTGACCGCACTGCAGCGCGCACCCTCGTCCAGAGCTCGCTCCACGACGCCGCCCCCCGCTTCGTCGCCCAGGAACGCGAGAACTGCTGACGCGTCAAGCACGACGGTCACGCGCCGTCCTCCCGCGCCGCGGCCACCCGTCGCTCAGCGAGCAGAGTGTCGACAAGGTTTGCGTCACCAATCTGGCGACGCAGGTGTGCTCGTGCTTGCGCTCGGGTCATGACGACGACCCCGAAGGGCGTTTCGGTGAGCACAAGCGGTGTGCCTTCCGCGAGACCGCTACGAGCCCTGAGCTCGGCGGGGACGACGAGACGGCCCCGGTCTCCCATCGTTACCGCATACGTCCCACTCATCTGACGATGATACCAACAAGAGCACGCAAGTGGGATATCTCGACCTCACGCCATCGTCACCTCGTGCGCGCGGCCGACCACCTCCGCGAGCGAACCCGTCTCCGCGAACCACGCACGCTGCCGCGTCGCACCGTCGCCGTCGCGCAGGAGGTGCGCCACGCCGTCGTGCACGAGCGTGCGATCGCCGCTCGCGGTGAGCGCGGCGTCGACGTGCTCGAGCAGCTGCCCCACGACCTCCTCGGCGGGCAACGGCGTGAAGGACACCGGCGAGACGAGCTCTCCCGACAGCCCGCTGCGGGCGGCCCGCCAGCCCATGAGGCGCAGCACCTCGATCCGCACGTCGGGTGCGGGCGCGTCGGGCTGCGCGGCCGTGTCTGCCAGCGCGCGCACGAGCGCGGCCAGCGTCACGGCGTGCTCGACGGCGAGCGTCACGTCGCTCACCCGGACCTCGACCGTGGGGTAGCGGGCGGACAGGCGCGCGTCGAAGTAGACCATCCCCTCATCGAGGATCGCGCCGGTCGCGAGCAGCTGCTCGACCGTGCGGTGGTAGGTCTCGGGCGAGCCGAAGGCGTCGGTGGGGCCCGCCGTCGGCCATCGCCGGAAGACGAGCGAACGGTAGCTGGAGTAGCCGGTGTCCTCGCCCTGCCAGAACGGGGAGTTGCTGCCGAGGGCCACGAGCACCGACAGCCACGGGCGGATGCGGTCGAGGATGCGCACGCCCTCGTCCTCGTCGCTGATCCCGACGTGCACGTGCGCGCCCGAGGTCAGCTGCTCGCGCGCGGTCAGCGCGAGCAGGTCGCGGATGCGCTCGTACCGCTCGCCGGCGCTGCCCACGGTCGTCGCGGGCAGCGGGGACGTGCCGATCGCCACGATGCGCGCGTTCGCCTGGGCGGCGGCGTCCTGCGCCCGACGGCGAGCCAGCCTCAGCGCGTCGGCGACCGCCGCGAGGTCGGTCGCGGGGGGTGTGGAGATCTCGACCTGCTGCTCCTGGAGCTCGGACTCGAGCGTGGTGGTGGGGTTCGGGTCGGCGCCCGACTCTGCGTCGGACTGTGTGTTGGCCTCGGCCGCGTCTGCAGTCACGGCGCTGGCCGCGGGCGTGGCGAGCACCGCACGCGAGCGGGCCACCGCCTCGCCGTGCTCCCCCACCAGCAGGTACTCCTCCTCGACCCCCACCGTTCGCATGGGCCTACTCTCCCCCACCGGCGCCGTCGTGCCGGACGGGGTGGCCCGCGGGCGGCCTGCGTGTGCACATTGACTGGAGGCGTGTGCGCCTTGACTGGTCAGATCCCCTGGCCGCTCTCTGCGCCCGACCCCCATGCCGCTGACCTGCGGCAATGCGACGCCCCTCCGGCGTGGTCGGATCCGACCAGTCAAAGCGTCCAGCCGACCAGTCAAAGCGTCCAGCCGATGATCGCCTACCGGCTGTTCGGGCGCCGTCAGTTCGAGAAGCAGTACCACGTGCTGCTCCCCGACGAGGAGGTGCCGCGGACGCTCTGAGTTCCACCGCGGCGCGGGCCGCACCGTGGAACCATCGAGGGCGTGCCCGCCGCGCCATCCCTCCGCCCTCCGCGGCAGCGGTGGCAGCTGAGACAGCCGCAGCAGCCGCAGCAGCGGAGACCGCGGCGGTCGCGGCGCTGGTGGCCCATGGCGGGCGCGGTCGCGCTCGTGGCAGTCCTCGCCGTCGGCCTCGCGCTCGGGCGGAGCCTCGCCACCAGCACCGCACCCACCCCGGCCCCCGGCACCGCGCTCGCCGCCCTGGCCACGCTCGACGTCGGCGCGGAAGACCCGTTCGACGGCTACGTCCGCGAGTCGTTCGCCTGGCGCGAGGACGTCGACCGCAACGGTTGCGACACCCGCAACGACGTCCTGCGTCGCGACCTCACCGAGCTCGACATCCGGGAAGGCACGAACGACTGCAAGGTCGACTCCGGCGTCCTCGCCGACCCCTACACCGGCGCGCGGATCGACTTCGAGATCGGCGCCGGCCCCTCCTCCGACGGCGGGATCCAGATCGACCACGTCGTCGCCCTCGCGGACGCCTGGGTGACCGGGGCGCAGTCCTGGAGCGAGGACACGATGGTGCAGTTCGGCAACGACCCGCTGAACCTGCTCGCCGTCGACGGTCCCACGAACCAGGCCAAGGGCTCGGGCGACGCGAGCGAGTGGCTCCCGCCGAGCACCGCCTACCGGTGCGCGTACGTCGCGCGGCAGATCGCCGTCAAGGACGCCTACGACCTGCGGGTCACGCCGTCCGAGCACGACGCGATGGCCGAGGTCCTCGCCGCCTGCCCCGACGAGCCGCTGCCCACGCGCGCGGCGACGCAGACCCCGCGCGGCCTCCCCTGACCCGGTACGGCCCGCACCCGCCGTCCCACGCTGCGGACGGCGCACGCCGCCTGCGCGACCGGGGCTCGCCGTCGTGGCTAGGGTCGTTCCGGACCGATCCGAAGCACCCCCACCGCTCCACAGCAGGAGGCCTCGCGCCATGACGACCATCGCCACCACCACCGCCGGCTCGCTGCCGCGCACCGACGCCCTCATCACCGCGAACGCCGCGCGCACCTTCGAGGACGACGGCTTCACGCTCCGCTCCACGCCCGAGGTGCAGGAGCTCACGGCGCAGGCCGTGGCCGACGTCGTCGCCCGCCAGCGCGAGGCCGGCATCACGCTGCTCGGCGACGGCGAGTTCGGCAAGGCGATGTCGAACGCCGTGGACTACGGCGCCTGGTGGTCCTACTCCTTCCAGCGCGCCGCCGGCCTCTCCCTCACCGAGGTCAACGCGTTCAACGAGCCGCCCGTGCGCTCCGAACCCGGCGCGATCCGCCTCACGAGCTTCCTCGACCGCCGCGACCGTCAGCTCTTCCCGGCCGTCTACGCCGAGGCCGTCGAGGTCGGCTCGGGCGCCACCGCCTTCCCCACCACCACGGGCCCGATCTCCTACCGCGGCCACGACGCCGTCGCCTCCGACATCCGCAACCTCAAGGCGGCGCTGCACGACGGCGAGCAGGGCTTCCTCACGGCGATCGCCCCGGGGTCCGCGGCGCGGGTCCGCAACGACTACTACGCCACCGAGCGCGAGCACATCTTCGCGTGGGCCGACGCGCTGCACGAGGAGTACAAGGCGATCACCGACGCCGGCCTCGTGGTCCAGCTCGACGACCCCTCGCTCGCGGAGAACTTCGACCAGATCAACCCCGAGCCCTCGATCGAGGACTACCAGGCGTTCACCGCGGTGCGCGTCGAGGCGATCAACCACGCCATCGCGGGGCTGCCGAAGGAGCTCGTGCGCCTGCACCTGTGCTGGGGCTCCTGGCACGGTCCGCACACCACGGACGTCGCCCTCAAGGACATCCTCCCGGTGATCCTCCAGGCGAACGTCGGCTCGATCTCGTTCGAGGCGGGCAACGTGCGCCACGAGCACGAGTTCGGCGCCTGGGCCGACGCCGCGGTGCCGAGCGACCTCGTGCTCGCCCCGGGCGTCGTGAGCCACGCGACCAACGTCGTGGAGCACCCCGAGCTCGTGGCACAGCGGATCCGCCGGTTCACCGACATCGTCGGCACCGACCGCGTCATCGCCTCCACCGACTGCGGCCTCGGCGGTCGCGTGCACGCCGACATCGCGTGGGCCAAGCTCGCCTCGCTCGGCGAGGGCGCGCGGATCGCCGGCGTCGCGGGCTGAGTCCGGCCTACCCGCTGTAGCGGGCCTCCTCCGGCCGCCGCGTCTCACCCACGTGGGACGCGGCGGCATCGACGACGGCGAGCTGGCCTCGCACCAGCTTCTCCCGTGCGATCTGGGTCGAGACCCAGCCCACCCGGTCGATCTCCGGGACGTCGACGAACCGCCCCGAGCGCGGCGGCCACTCGAGCGGGAACGTGTTGCTGCGGAAGTCGGCGAGCTCCCACCGGTGCTCGCTCCCGTCGACGAACGCGTGCTCGACGGCGAGGAACGCCTTCACCCGCTTGCCGCCGGACTGGCGGAACTCACCCAGGTCGACCACGGGCCGGTCCGGCGGCCAGACGTAGCCCGTCTCCTCGGTGAGCTCGCGACGGGCCGCCACCTCCGGCTCCTCGTCGTCGAGGTACTCCCCCTTCGGGATCGACCAGGCGCCCGCGTCCTTGCGCGCCCAGAACGGGCCGCCCATGTGGCCGATGAGCAGGAGCGGGCCCGCCTCGGGGTCGTCGCGCACGACGAGCAGCGCGGCGCTGCGCCTCACCACGGGCGGCTCACGTCGAGCTGGCTCACGTCGAGGCGGCTCACGTCGACAGGATGTCGCCGTCGACGTACAGCCACGCGCCGTCCAGCCGCACGAACCGGCTGATCTCCTCGAGCACCTCGCGGCCCGTCTCGGTGCGGTAGGCAGCGCGGAAGTGCACGGTGCCGGCGTCGTCGACGGCTCCCCCGGCCACCGTGTCCACGACCTGCAGGCCGACGAACGTGACGCCGTCGGACAGGTCGAGCACGCTCGGCGCGGTGTCCGGGTGCCAGGTGCGCAGCACGTGATCCTCGTCGCCGAGGGCGTACGCGGTGTACCGCGAGCGCATGAGCGCCTCGGCGGTCGGCGCGAGCCCACCCGCGAGGAGCGGGCCGCAGCACTCGGCGAACGGCCGCCCGCTGCGGCACGGGCAGCGCGGGGAGTCCTCGGTGCTCACGCGCACACGGTACGACTCCGACGCCGCCCGCCGCGCGGTTCCAGCCCGCCGAGAAGCCTGCCCGTGCGCGCGGTGTGCGCACCCGCGGGCGAACCTGGGCGGGTCGAGCGAGATGCGTCACTGCGAGTAGCCGCGTCGTGATCATTTCGTTACCGTGGTCCGATCCCCCGCGAATCGAGGAACCCGTGAGCGCTCGCCCCTCCGCCCGGGCCGTCAAGGCCCTCGCCGGCGGCGTCGTCGTCGCCGGACTCGTCGCAGCGACCGGAGGCGTGGTGGTCCGCGGGATCGCGCACCAGGCGGCCGAGTCCGCCGCGGAGCAGGACACCACGAGCGCCGACATCCCGCTCCTCAACACCACCCTCGCGGCCGACGACGTCGTGCACGTGACGCCCGACCCGGCCTCGCGAGGCTCGGCGCGCACGGCGCTGGCCGACGGCGATGCCGTCACCTTCGCCGTCGTGGTCGACGGCGAGACGCGAGAGATCACGACGGCGGCGGACACGCTCGCGGACGCGCTTGCCGAGTCCGGCATCGAGCTCGGCTGGGACGACACCGTCTCCGTCGACCTCACCACGCAGCCGCAGGCCGGCGAGCAGGTCACGATCGGGCGCGGCACGATCGAGTACGTCACCGAGCAGACCACGACGCCGCACGCCGTCGAGCAGCGCGAGACCGACTCGCTCGCCCTCGGCGAGACGCAGGTCGTGCAGGAGGGCGTCGACGGCGTCGCCCAGACCACGAGCCAGGTCACCAAGGTCGACGGGGTCGAGACGGCGCGCACCACGCTCGTGTCCACGCAGCTCACGGCCGCGGTACCGGAGATCGTGGAGGTCGGCACGAAGACCACCGCCTCGATCAAGCTCTACACGCTGAGCGAGTTCATGAGCGCCGGCGTCGTGAACTGGAACGGCTACAAGTTCACCTACTACTCCCAGAGCGTGCTGCCCGGCGGCGGGCTCGTCATCCCCGGCCGGCACGTCAACGCGGACGGCTACGTCGCCGACGCGGACGGCTACATCGTGCTCGCGTCCAGCACGCCCAAGGGCACCGTCATCGACACCCCGTTCGGCGCGCAGGGCAAGGTGTACGACCGCGGGACAGTCGGCAACCACTTCGACGTGTACACGCGCTGAGCCGCGCGGGCACGCAACTCGGGCACGCTGGTCACGCACGCGGAAGGGCGAGCGACCCCTCGGTCGCTCGCCCTTCGTGTGCATGGGAGCGGCGCTTGGCGCCGGCTCCGGTGAGCCCTGCCGGCAGAGCTACTTGAGGTCGTCCTTGACGTCCTCGGCGGCCTTCTTGGTCTGGCCGACGGCCTGGTCCTTGACACCCTCGGCCTGCAGGCTGTGGTTGTCCGTCGCCTCGCCGATCTTCTCCTTGGCCTTGCCCTTGAGGTCCTGGGCGGCAGCGCCGATCTTGTCGTCGAGTCCCATGGTTCTCTCCTTGCCTCGTCCTGCTGGGTACCTGCCGCAGGCGTCGAGCCTGCGGTGCGTGCCCCCGCGCTCCCGCGCAGGCCCACCCCTCCGTTGTAAGGACCTTTGACCCTTGCGCGCAACTACCCCAAC
>NZ_VENP01000055.1 GCF_006351005.1 Miniimonas arenae
GGGACAGGGACGGAAGGTTCACACTCACGGCGAACATGTGGTGGGGTACCAACGCCACGTCCTACCGCTTCCTCGAGGGTGACACCGTGATAGCGGAGGGACCCCTCACGGCAGCCACGCCGCACGCACAGTCCGCCTCGACCACGGTCACGGGAGCCACGCGAGGTCAGCACACCTACCGTGTCGAGCTGACGAACGCGGCCGGGTCGACGGTCAGCGCCCCGGTCACGGTGTCGGTGCGCTGACAGGACGTCGCGCGGCCGCAGGCCAGACGGTGGGGGCGGGGGCAGTCGAGCCTCCGCCCCCACCGCTGGCCAGGCGAGCCGGCGGCAGCGAGCGCGTGCCTAGCGGAAGACGACCGTCCGACCGCCGTCGAGCAGCACGCGGTGCTCCGCGTGCCAGCGCACGGCCCGCGCCAGCACGCGCCGCTCCACGTCCTCGCCCATCGCCTGGAGCTCGGCGACGGTGTCGCCGTGCTCGACCCGCTCGACGTCCTGCTCGATGATCGGGCCCTCGTCGAGGTCGGCGGTCGCGTAGTGCGCCGTCGCGCCGATGAGTTTCACGCCGCGCTGGTGCGCCTGCGCGTACGGCCGCGCCCCCTTGAACGAGGGGAGGAAGGAGTGGTGGATGTTGATGACGCGGCCGGCGAGCGCGCGGCACAGGTCGTCGGACAGGATCTGCATGTACCGCGCGAGCACCACGAGCTCGGCCTCGGTCTCCTCGACCAGGCGCAGCAGCGCCGCCTCGGCCTCGGCCTTGGTGTCGCGCGTGACGGGCACGTGGTGGAACGGCAGCCCGTAGAAGTCGGCGATCGGCCGCAGCGCCTCGTGGTTCGACACGACGGCGACGATGTCCACCTCGAGCCGGCCGGACCGCTGCTGGTAGGCCAGGTCGTGCAGGCAGTGCGACGCGGTCGAGACCATGACGACCGTGCGTACGGGCCGGCCCACGACGTCGAGCGACCAGTCCATCCCGAACTGCTCCGCGACCGCGCCCAGGGCCGCCTCGACCGTGGCCCGGTCGGCCACGGCCTCGTCGATCTCGGCCTCGACGCGCATGAAGAACCGCCCCGACTCCGCGGCCCCGAACTGCTGGGACTCCGTGATGTTGCCCGCAAGCCCGGCGAGCGCCCCGGCAACGGCCGCCACGATGCCGGGCCGGTCGGGGCAGGAGAGCGTGAGAACCCATCGCGTCACCGGGGCAGGCTACCGGTCCCTCCGCTCGCCGGGTCTGCCATGATCGGCACATGAGCAGCGAGCAGGCCGAGCACGCGGGCCCCGAGCGCGCCGACGGCGCGGCGCAGCCCGACGGCGAGCAGTCCCCGGGTGGGCAGGGCGAGCAGGACGAGCCCCTGCGCATCGACGTCGTCGACGACGCCGACGCGGGTGAGCTCCTCACCGTCCGACGCGCGGCGTTCGTCACCGAGGCCCAGCGCTACGGCGACCCGCACCTGCCCGCCCTCACGCAGACGCTGGAGGAGCTGCGCGCGGACCTCGCGCGTGCCGACGTCGTGACGATCGGTGGCTGGCGCGGCCACCGGATGGTCGGCTCGATCCGGGTCGAGCTGGAAGGTGGGCGCGCGACGCTCGGCCGGCTCGCCGTCGTGCCGGACCTGCAGGGGCTCGGCATCGGGACCCAGCTGCTGCTCGCGGTGCTGCAGTACCTGCCGGAGCAGACCCAGGAGGTCTGGGTCTTCACGGGCCAGGACTCCCGGCAGAACCTCGCGATGTACGCGCGGCACGGGTTCGAGCACCAGTACGACCAGAACGCCGGCGACCTCACCTACGCCTATCTGCGCAAGATCCTCGGCGAGACCGACCTGTCCGAGGCGATCCCCGGCGCCTGAGCCGGCGCGTTCGACGCGCGACGGACCGGTAGGCTGACCGGGTCGCGACTGGCGCCGGGTGGAGCCACCACCGGGGAGCGATGAGAGAGCACGCCGAGGGGTCGCCCGCCTGGGTCCCGATGGCACCGTGGACGCCTCCACGCGCGCCCGCGGATCGTCCGTGTCCGTCCCAGGCAGGAGTGTTCCCATGACTCATCCGTCGACCGACCAGATCGCCGAGCCCACCGCCGAGCAGATCGCCACCTCGCCGCTCGCCGACCTCGACCCCGAGATCGCCGCCGTGCTCGAGGGTGAGCTCACCCGTCAGCGCGAGACGCTCGAGATGATCGCGAGCGAGAACTTCGTGCCCCGCGCGGTGCTCCAGGCGCAGGGCAGCGTCCTCACCAACAAGTACGCCGAGGGCTACCCCGGCAAGCGGTACTACGGCGGGTGCGAGGAGGTCGACGTCGCGGAGAACCTCGCCATCGAGCGTGTGAAGGCGCTCTTCGGTGCCGGGTACGCGAACGTCCAGCCGCACTCGGGCGCGACGGCGAACGCGGCCGTCCTGCACGCGCTCGCCACCCCGGGGGACACGATCCTCGGGCTCTCGCTCGCCCACGGCGGTCACCTCACGCACGGCATGAAGATCAACTTCTCGGGCCGGCTGTACGACGTCGCCGCCTACGAGGTGGACGCGCAGACGCACCGCATCGACTACGACGCGCTGCGCGCGCAGGCCCTCGAGGTGCGCCCGCGGGTCATCATCGCCGGCTGGTCCGCCTACCCCCGCCACCTCGACTTCGAGGCGTTCCGCTCGATCGCGGACGAGTCCGGCGCGCTGCTGTGGACCGACATGGCGCACTTCGCCGGCCTGGTCGCGGCCGGGCTGCACCCGTCCCCGGTGCCGCACTCCGACGTCGTGTCCTCCACCGTCCACAAGACGCTCGGCGGCCCGCGCTCGGGCCTCATCCTCGCCAAGGACGAGGAGCCGTGGGGCAAGAAGCTCAACTCGGCCGTGTTCCCGGGCCAGCAGGGCGGCCCGCTCATGCACGTCATCGCCGCGAAGGCCGTGGCGTTCAAGGTGGCTGCGACGCAGGCGTTCCGCGACCGCCAGGCGCGCACCCTCGAGGGCGCCCAGATCATCGCCGACCGCCTCGCGCAGCCCGACGTCGCAGGTGCGGGCGTGTCCGTGCTCACCGGCGGCACCGACGTCCACCTCGTGCTCGTGGACCTGCGCCACTCCCCGCTCGACGGCCAGCAGGCCGAGGACCTCCTGCACGCCGCCGGCATCACCGTGAACCGCAACGCGGTGCCGTTCGACCCGCGCCCGCCCCGCGTCACCTCGGGCCTGCGGATCGGCACGCCCGCGCTGGCCTCGCGCGGCTTTGGCGCGCAGGAGTTCACCGAGGTCGCCGACATCATCGCGACCGCGCTGGTGAACGGGTCCGGCACGGACGTCGAGGCGCTGCACGCGCGCGTGGACGCCCTCACCGAGGCGTTCCCGCTCTACCCCGGGCTGCAGCAGTGACGGCCCGCCTCCTGCCCGGCGGGCCGGTCGCCGAGGCGGTCCTCGCCGACCTCGGACCCAGGATCGAGGCGCTCGTCGCGGCCGGGCACCGGCCCGGCCTCGGCACGATCCTCGTCGGCGACGACTCCGCGAGCGCCGGGTACATCCGGATGAAGATGGAGAAGGCGACGGCGCTGGGCCTCACCTCGCCGCACGTGCACCTGCCGCAGGACGCCACGCAGGCGGATCTGCTCGCCGTCGTGCGCGAGTTCAACGCGGCCGGCGACGTCGACGCGGTGCTCATCCAGCACCCGACCCCGCCCCAGATCGACTTCGACGCCGCGCTGCTCGAGCTCGACCCGGACAAGGACGTGGACGGCCTGCACCCGGTGAACATGGGGCGCCTCGCGCTGGGGATGCCGGGGCCCGTGCCGTGCACGCCGGCGGGGATCGAGGCGCTGCTCGCGCACCACGAGATCCCGGTCTCGGGCCGCAACGTGGTCATCCTGGGTCGCGGCACGACGCTCGGGCGGCCCCTCGCGCTGCTGCTCAGCCAGAAGCGCCCGACGGCGAACGCGGCCGTCACCGTGGTCCACACCGGAGTGCCGGACTGGCCGGAGTACACCCGGCGGGCCGACGTCGTCATCGCGGCGGTCGGCGTGCCCGGCATCCTGCGCCCGGAGCACCTCACGCCGGGCGTCACGGTGGTCGGCGGCGGCGTGCGGTACGAGGGCAAGCGCCTGCTCCCGGACGTCGACGAGTCCTGCGGCGAGGTCGCGGGGGCGATCACGCCGCGCGTCGGCGGCGTGGGGCCCACCACGATCGCCATGCTCTTCCGCAACGCGGTCGAGGCCGCGGAGCGTCGCGCGGCGTGACGTCCGCGCAGGAGGCTCCGACGACCACGCCCGACGGCGAGCACACCCCCGGCGCGACGCCTCGCCGCCCCTCGGGCCGGCGAGGCGTCGCCGTCGTCGGGGTGGGCGCGGCACTCGCGGTGCTGCTCGCCGCGCTCGTGCGCGACGTCGTGCGGCGCGCCGCGCCGTGGGACGTGGCGACGACGCTCGACGGCGCGATCCCGACCCTCCTCCCCGCGGTCGCGGGCTACGCGGTCCCGCCGCACCCGGCGGTGCTCGTCACGCTGGTGACGGTCGGGACCGGGCTGCTCGGTGCGCTCGCCGCCCTCGTGGCCGTGCGGGTCGTGCGACAGGGTGTGGTGCGCGCGCTCGTGCTGTGGGCCGGTCTCGTGCTCGCCGCGGTGTGCATGGTCGGAGCGTTCGAGGTCGGCCAGGTGGTGCTTGAGATCGAGCGCTTCGGCGGACGGGGCGGCGCCCACGTCCGGATGTTCACGCTGCCCGCGCTCGGTGCCGCGGTGCGGTGGGGCGTGCTCTGGGGCGGGCTCGTCACCGCCCTCACGGTGCGGCGGCTCCCGGAGCGCGCCCCCCGCGCGGGCCGCGCCGCCGGAGTCCTCGGCGCGCTGGCCCTCGTCATGCTCGTGCTGCTCGCGGGGGCGAGCCGAGCGGCGTCGATCTCGACGGCGGCGGAGGTCGCCCAGCCACCGGTGGCGGTGGCCACGCCCACCGACCCGCCCGCCGTGCGGGCGAGCGTGGCGCCGCCCGCCACCGTCGACCCGGGAAGCTGCGCGGAGGAGTCGCTCACGATGGCGATCGGCGGGTTCGACGCCGCGAGCGGACTGCGGGTCGCGACGGTGACGGCGACCAACGCCTCCGCCCTGCCCTGCACCCTCGAGGCGCGCCCGGACCTCGCGTTCGCCGACGCCGAGGGGAACGAGGTGCGCCCCGACCTCCTCGCGGGGGCCGGCTGGTCGGGGGAGGGCGCGGAGGTCGTGCCGCTCGCTCTCGCGCCGGGGCAGAGCGCGGCGGCGGAGCTGCAGTGGCGTGCGGACGCCCCCGGCGGGGTGTTCGACGTCCAGGAGGTGTGGCTCGCGCCGTGGGCCGGGGCGCTGCGCACCGTGCTGCCCGAGCCGATGGACCTGCGCGACGGGACCGAGCTGATGGTCTCGGCCTGGTTCGCCGTGCCCGAGCAGGGCTGACTGGCCGGTCGCGTTCGCATCGCGACCGACGGTGGACACGACGGTGGCCTTGTCGGTGCGTGCTGGCAGAGTCTCGTGCCGTGCTGACCATCGCCTCCGTCAACGTCAACGGCCTGCGTGCCGCCGTCCGCCGCGGGATGCCCGCCTGGCTCGCCGAGTGCAACCCGGACGTGCTGCTCCTGCAGGAGCTCCGCGCGCCCGACGAGACCGTCCGCGAGCTGCTCGGCCCGCAGTGGCACGTGACCCACGTCGAGGCGAGCGCGAAGGGCCGGGCGGGCGTCGCCGTCGCGTCGCTGCTCCCGTTCTCCGACGTCCGCGAGGGGCTGCACACCCTCGACGGCGAGCCCGAGCCCGAGGGCGACGTCGGCCGCTGGGTCGAGGCGGACGTCACGGTCGGGGGAGAGCGGCTCACGCTCGTGAGCACCTACCTGTACTCCGGGACCGTGGGCACGCCGTCGATGGACGCGAAGTACGCGCACCTGGACCGGGTGTCCGACCGGCTCGACGTGCTGCGGGCCGCGGGACGCCTCGTGGTCGGCGGCGACATCAACATCGCGCACCGTGAGCTCGACATCCGCAACTGGAAGGGCAACCTCAAGTCGGCGGGCTTCCTGCCCCAGGAGCGGGCCTACCTGGACCGCTGGTACGGCGACGCCGACGCGGGCGGGCTCGGGCTGGTCGACGTCGGTCGGGCGCACGCGGGGGAGGTGGACGGCCCGTACACGTGGTGGTCGTGGCGTGGCAAGGCGTTCGACAACGACGCCGGCTGGCGGATCGACGTCCAGATCGCGGCGCCGGACGTCGCGGCGGCCGCGGTCGACGCGAGGGTCGACCGCGCCGCGAGCTACGCCGAGCGGTTCAGCGACCACGCCCCGTTCGTCGTGCGCTACGACCTCTGAGCTCACCCCATCGTGCGGGCGCCGTCGATGCCCTCCCGGATGATGTCGGCGTGCCCGGCGTGCTGGGACACCTCGGCGAGGATGTGGAGAAGCACCCGGCGCACGGTCCACGACGCGCCCGCCTCGAACCAGGGGGCGCTCGGCAGCGGGAAGGAGCGGTCGAGGTCGAGCGTGCGCACCAGCTCACGCGTGCCGGCCGCAGCCTGCGCGAGCCGCGCCGTGAGAACGGGCAGCGTGTCCGCGTCCGTGACGCCCCAGTCGCCACCCCAGCCGCCATCGGACGCGTCGCCCGTTGTGGTGGTGGCCGACGCGTCATCGTCGCCCCACCCGGCGCCGACCGCGGCAGCGTCGCCTGAGCCGTCGGAAGCGTCGTCGCCCGAGTCGGCGGCCCACGACGCCCACTCGTCGGCCCCCGGGAACACCCCGTCGCGGGCGAACACGGCCCACGCCTCCTCGGTCTCGGCGACGTGCTTGAGCAGCGCCGCGAGCGTGAACTCCGAGACGCTCGAGCGCGTCCGCAGCTGCGCCTCGTCCAGGCCCTGGACGGTCTGGAGGAGGAAGCCGTGATGGCGGTCGAGCGCCGCGACGAGGTCCTCGCGCTCGCGCGAGCTCGGCGCACCGGAGGTGCTGCTCGCCGTCGTACCGTCGTTCGTGCCGTTGTTCGTGTCGTCGTTCGTGTCCATGTCCGGGCCGCCGTCCGTGTCGTCGGTGATCGTGGCCTCACGCTAGGACCGAGGTCCGACACGCGGCCCGCCGCGGCACGGCGGACCGCGTCAGAGCCCCCCGCGCAGCGCGGTCACGGGCTCGAGCGAGGCCGCCTTGATCGCGGGGTACGCCCCGGCGAGCAGGCCGATCACCCCGCCCAGGAGCGCCGACCCGAAGGCGAGCGGCAGGTCGACGATGGGCGTCCAGTCCTGCCACGCGCTCACCCCGACCACGACGAACACGCCCAGCGCCGAGCCGATCAGCCCGCCGAGCAGCCCGACCACCACCGACTCCACGATGAACTGCGCCGCGACCTGCGCTCGGGTCGCACCGAGCGCGCGTCGAAGGCCGATCTCCCCGACGCGCTCCATCACCGACAGCAGCGTGACGTTGGCGATCCCCAGCCCGCCGACGATGAGCGCGACGGCCCCGAGCGCGAGGAAGACGACGTTGATGTCGCCGCGCACGTTCCGCGCGAGCTCCCCGCCGGTCGGCGGCGCGCTCACCTCGACGTTCTCGGGCGTGTTGGGCGACAGCGCGATCGGCACCTGCTCCGAGACGAGGGAGCCGGCGCCGACGTCGATCCGCATCTGGAGCTCGCCCGGAGCCGCGAGGCCGAAGTCGGCCCGCGCCGTGCCGAGCGGGAGGATCACGGCGTCGAGCAGGTCACGGCGTCGGGCGGTGTCGCCCAGGATCCCGATGACGGTGTAGGCGCGCTCGCCGATGAAGATCGACGGCTGGGAGTCCACGCGGTTGACGCCGAGTCGCTCGGCGGCGCCCGCCCCGAGGACCACGACGCGGTCACCGCGCGCGTCGTGCCCGGCGTCGAACAGGCGACCCGTGCTCAGCGTCCCGCGCACGGCGTCGAGCAGTCCGGAGGACGCGGCGACGACGGCGGGCGCAGCGAGCTGCGGAGCCGTCGGGTCCACGACGGGCACCGCGGAGATCCGCGCGCCCGCCACGTCGACGTCGGCCAGCAGTGCCGCCGCCTCGATCCCGTTGAGGCGCAGCACGCGGTCGGGGGAGTTCCACGGCAGCGTGGTCCGGGCGCGGGTGTCACCGCCCATGGTCTGGGTCGTCGCCGGCTGTGCGACCGCCTGCGTGGCCGCGACGGCGTCGAACTGCTTGGCGATCTGGCCCGCCCCGGTCTGCGCCATCCCGAGCGTGACGACCACGGCGGCGATGCCGAGCACCGTGCCCAGGATGGTGAGCACGAGCCGTCCGGGTCGCGAGCCGATGCCGTGCGAGGCCTCGACGAGCAGGTCGCGCGCCGACAGGGAGCTCACCGCACGACCTCCAGCACGCCGTCGCTGATCCGCACCTGCCGGTGCGCCCGGGCGGCGACGTGCTCGTCGTGGGTGATGACGGCGAGCGTGAGGCCGTCCGCGTGCAGCTCGTCGAAGAGGTCGAGCACCTCGCCCGAGGTCACGGAGTCCAGGTTGCCCGTCGGCTCGTCCGCGAGCAGCAGCCGCGGCGAGGTGGCGACGGCGCGTGCCACGGCCACGCGCTGACGCTCGCCCCCCGAGAGGGTCGGCGGGCGGAAGGAGAGGCGGTGGCCGAGGTGCACGCGCTCCAGCGCGGCGACCGCGCGCGGGACGCGCTCGGCGCGGTCGATGCCCGCGTAGATCGTCGCGAGCACCACGTTCTCCAGGACCGTCCGGTGCGGCAGGAGGTGGAAGGCCTGGAACACGAAGCCGATCCGACCCGCGCGCAGCTGGGTGCGGCGCGTCTCGGAGATGCCGAGGCTCGGCTCGCCGTCGAGCAGGTACTCCCCGCCGGTCGGGCGGTCGAGCAGGCCCAGGAGATTGAGCAGCGTCGACTTGCCCGAGCCCGACGGCCCGACGATCGAGAGGTAGTCACCGCGCTCGACCACGAGGTCGGTGGGGTGCAGCGCGACCACCGGGGGAGTCCCGGGGAACTCGCGCGTCAGCCCGCGCAGCTCGATGACCGGGGTCATCCCGCCCCGCCCGAGGCGTCGTCGCTCGTGCCCCCGCTCGCCCCGTCGCTCTGCCCGACGACGACGAGGTCGCCCTCCGCCAGCGGCGCCTCGCTGCTCGTAATCTCCGCGTAGCCCTCGGCCGACAGCCCGAGGGTGACGACGACGAGCTCGGGCGTGGTCGCGCCGTCGCGCAGCACCTCGACGCGGGTCTCCCCGCCCGCGCCCGCGGTGAGCGCGGCGATCGGCACGGCGAGCACCTCGCCGGCGGTCGAGCTCACGGGGATCGTGACGCGGACGTTCGTGCCGACCAGCGCGGTGCGCTGCTCCTCGGTCAGCTCCGTGGGGTGCAGCACCACCTCGGTCCGCCCTGACGCCGTGCTGTCCTGACCGTCGCCGCCGCCCGTCGCGGCGGCGCCCCGCGTGGGCGTGGCGTTGATCTCGGCGATCGTCGCCGGGAGGGTCTCCTCCCCGACGGCGAGCGAGGCACCCTGCCCGACGGCGAGCAGCGCCGCGTCCGCGTCCGCGACGTTCGCGACGATCTCGACCGTCGCGCCCGAGATCGACATCACCGGGCCGTTGATCGTGGACCCGCGCTGCACCGCGACCGAGTCCACGCGGCGCGGCAGGTTCGCGACGAACGCGACCTCGCTCGCCGGCAGCGGGGTCAGCACGTCCTGCTGCGCCTGGGCGAGCGCGGCCTGCGCATCGCCGAGCGCCCGTTCGGCCGCGTCGCGGGAGGCGATTTCCGCGGAGGTGTCCGGCGCCGCGAGCGCCTCGTCGCGCTGCGCCTTCGCGAGCCGCAGCGCGTCCTGCGCGTCGGCCACGCTCGTCGCGCAGGGCTCCTTCGGCAGCGCCTGCCCGGTCTCGGGGTCGATCGGCGCGGCCGCGTTCGCGCAGCTCGTGGCGTCGTCGAGGGTGCGCTGGGCGGCGTTCACCGCGTTGTCGGCGGCGATGCGCTCCGAGCTCGTCGCGCCCCGGCCGACCTGCGTGACGGCCGCCCGGGCCTGGGCGAGGGCGTCCTCGGCCGAGCGCACCCCCTCCTCGGCGGCGGTGAGCGCCTCGCGCGAACCCTCCGGCGGCTCCGGGGCCGGGTAGCCCGCCTGGGTGAAGAGCTGGGCCACGGCGGCCGCGGTCGCCGCGTCGTAGGTGCCCGAGCTGCCGCCGTCGATGCCGAGCGAGGCCAGCGCGCCCTGGAGCTGGACGACGTCGGGCCCGGAGACCCCCGAGCGCAGCGTGCGGTACACCGGCAGGTCGCCGGGGAGCACGACGACCGGCCGCCCCGCGATCTCGAGGAGCACCCGCCCCGCCGCGACCTCGGCGCCGACCTCGGGGACGGCCCCGGTCACCACGGCGGGGCCGCCCAGGTCGCCGGTCTCGATCGTGAGGCTCACGGCGTCGTCGTACACCGCGTCGCCGCGCGCCACGACGTCGCTGGACAGCGCGCGCCGCTCCACCTCGACCGTGATCGGCCCCGCCTCCGGCGGCGCCACCTCGGCGGCCGCCTGGGCGGGGGAGATGACGAACCGGGACAGGACGATGCCGGCGGCCAGGCTCACGACGGCGACGATCGCCATCACCCACACGGTGCGGTTCACCGGGGTGCGGGCCTGCGCCGCCGAGCGCCGCGCGTCGGGGGACAGGGCGGGTGCGCCGTCGGGCCGCAGCTCGGCCAGCACGTCGGTCTCGTTCGCCTCACCCGGCTCGCCGCGTTCGGCGGGCGTCGACCCGTCGTCCGCGCCGCTCTCGCGGCGCCGTCCCGGGAGCCTCACCCTCGGGCGGCCTGGGCCGCGGCGACGTAGGAGTCGATGGCGTCCCGGTTCTGGTCGAGGAACTCCTGCTCGAGCTCGAACTGGATGCGCAGCGACTCGTCCTCGTAGTCGATCTCCGCACGGCACGTGAAGTCGGCGGTCGCGGTCGCGATCTCCTGCGTCTTGAGCTCGGTGAGGTCCGGGCCGGTGTAGCTCGGGTCGGCCCAGGCGTCCTCGTCGACGTCCTCGTACAGCGCGTTCTGCGCCTCGTTGATGCTGTTCATCGCGTCGTCGACCGTGCTGAAGCCCGGGTAGCCGGCGTCGGCCATGCAGGAGGACCACTTGCTGTTGAGGTCGCTCATCTTCGGGTCGCTCGCGAGGTTCGTGTACAGGTCGTTCATCCCGTCGAACAGCTCGGCGTACTGCGGGTCTTGCTGCAGCGCGATGAGCGCGGCGTCGGGCGAGTCCACCTCGTAGACCTGGTGCTGCGCGGAGCCGTAGCAGCCCGCCGACTCCCAGTCGTACTCGTAGGACTCGGCGTCGGCCTCCTCGTCGTACTCCTGCGGCGCTCCCCACAGCGCCGCGTCCCACGCGGCCCGCTCGGTCTCGCTCATGGTCTCGTACACGTCGGCGTTGGGGTCGACGTACTCGTCGGGCTCCTGCTGGGACATCTCCTGCCCGGTCGGGGTGTCCTCCCACGTGGTCATGCCGTAGCCGTACTGCTGCGCGTACTCGAGCGGTTCCATGCCCTCGTACTGCTCGCTGGAGTAGCTCACGCCGGCGGACTGCACGTTGGGCTCGTAGTCGAAGCCCTGCTCGGCCATGCACGCGGCCACGAGCTCCTCGACCTTGCGGTTCTGCTCCTCGTTGAGCGCCTGCATCTCCTCCTCGGACATGTCGCTCCACGAGCTGATGTCCGAGAAGACCTTGTTCAGCGGGGAGTCCTCGTAGCTGAGGTCGTCGCCGCCACCACCACCGCCCCCGCCGTCGGAGGAGCAGGCGGTGAGCGCCCCGGCCAGGACGAGCGCCGCCGGCAGCGCGACGAGGGCGGACAGACGACGGACGGGCAGCGGCATGGCGGTCTCCTTCGACCTGGGATCACGGGTGCGGGTCGCGGCTTTTCGAACGTACACGACACACTGGCATCTCACAGGGAAAGTGTCGCGACACCGGGTGTCGGAGCCATCCCCCCACCGGCTGACCCCGCCGTCACCCCCCGGGCGGAGACTGGCTCAGGCGGCGGGGCCGGCCGCCCTCGAGGTGAGGAACGCCGGCTCGGCGAGCCCGCGATCGGCGAACGCCGCCGCGATCGCCGAGGCCACGGCGTCGGACGTGCCGGCGGGAACCAGCGCGATGGCCGACCCGCCGAACCCGCCGCCGGTCATCCGGGCGCCCACCGCGCCGCTCGCCCGCGCGGTGTCGACGGCGACGTCGAGCTCGACCACCGTCACCTCGTAGTCGTCGCGCAGGGAGTCGTGCGAGGCGTTCATCAGCGCGCCGAACGTGGTCCAGTCCCCGGCCTGCATCGCGGCGAAGGCCTCCTGGGTCCGGGCGATTTCGGTGAGCACGTGCCGCACCCGGCGGCGCGCGACGTCGTCGGTCAGGCGCGCGAGCGCGTCGGCGACCGCGGCGGACGCGTCGGGCGCGGCGTCGAGCCAGTGCCGCAGGGTCGGCACGCCGAGCGCCGCGGCCGCCGCGTCGCACGTCGCCCGACGCGAGGCGTACTGGCCGTCGTTGAGGCTGTGCGGCGCGCGCGTGTCGACGACGAGCAGCTCGTAGCCCGCCGGGTCGAACGGCTCGTGGTGCACGGAGTCGTCGAGGCAGTCCAGCGCGAGCGCGTACCCGTCGCGTGCGCGCAGGGACGCCGCCTGGTCCATGCCGCCCGTGGCGGCGCCCGCGATCTCGTTCTCGGCGCGCACGCAGGCCGCGGCGAGTGCGGCGCGACCCTCGTCGCTCGCGGCGAGCCCGAGGTCGCCCGCGTGGTCGAGCGCGACGGCGAACGCCGCCTCGAGCGAGGCGGAGGAGGACAGGCCCGCGCCGAACGGCACGCAGCTGTCCACCGCGCCGTCGAAGCCGCCGACGGCCAGCCCCGCCTCCCGCAGCGCCCACGCGACGCCGACGACGTAGGCGCCCCAGCCGTCGACCGCCCCCGGGGCGACCTGCGCGAGGTCGGCCTCCCAGAGCGTGCCGTCGCCCTGCGCCGACACGAGCCGGACGCGGTCGTCCGAGCGCGCGGCGAACGCCACGAAGCAGCGGTGCTCGAGCGCGATCGGGAGGCAGAGTCCGCCGTTGTAGTCGGTGTGCTCGCCGATGAGGTTCACCCGACCGGGGGCGGACCACACGCCGTCGGGCGCCGTCTCGAAGGTCGCCTCGAACAGGGTGCGCACCCGGGCGGCACCCTCCTGCGTGGTCCAGGCGGGCAGCCAGGTGAGGGCCATGGTCTTCCTTCGGTTCGGGTCGGGCGGGGCGGGCTGGTCGGGCGGGGCGGGCGGATCAGGGGTGAGCGGACACCGTGCGGACCTCGACGCCGCCGAGCGCCTCGATCGCGTCGGCGGGCAGGGCGTCGTCGGTCACGAGGACGTCGACCGCGTCCCAGCGGGCGATCGTGCGCAGAGCCGCGGTGCCCCACTTGGCGGAGTCGGCCGCCACGACGACGCGTCCGGCCGCGGCGACGAACGCCTGCAGGGTCGCGACCTCGAGCGTGTTGGGGGAGGTGAGCCCCGCGGCCAGCGACATCCCGCTCACGCCGAGCACGAGCACGTCGAGGTGGAAGTCCCGGCAGGCCGCCTCGGCGAGCGGCCCGACGAGCGCGGCCGACGGCGTGGGCTCGCCGCCCGTGACGGTGAGGGCGGGCCGGGGGTCCGCGGCGAGCAGCGCCTCGGTCGCGGGCAGGGAGTTGGTGAGCACGCTGAGCGTCGCGACGTGGGGCAGCGCGGCGATCGCTCGGGCGGCGGCCGCCGTCGTGGTGCCGGCCGTGATGCCGAGCGACGTGCCCGGCTCGATCAGCGCGGCGACGGCCTGGGCGATGGCGGCCTTCTCGGCGAAGGAGCGCTCGGCCTTCTCCGCGAAGGCCGGCTCGGCGGCGGTCCGCGTCGCGACCGCGCCGCCGTGCACCCGGGCGAGCACTCCCTCGTCGGCCAGGGCGGCGATGTCCCGGCGCACCGTCATCTCCGACACCCCGAGCGACTCGGTGAGATCGGCGACGCGGACGGCGCCCTCGCGCGCCACCTGCGCACGGATCAGCGCGCGGCGCTGGTCGGCGAGGAGGGGGGCGTCCACGGTGGAAATTGTGCCATCTCGGGCGGGTAACCCCCACGAACCGACACGTCCACGCAGATGCGCACACCACGCCGTCGGGCGATTTGCCGTCCCGACCGACCGACCTGAGAAGATGCACCAATGACCGATCCCCGTCCCCGCGTCTTCTCGGCGATGCAGCCGACGGCGGACTCGCTCCATCTCGGCAACTACCTCGGCGCCCTGCGCCAGTGGGTCGCGCTGCAGGAGACGCACGACGCGATCTACTCGGTGGTGGACCTGCACGCGCTCACCGTGGCGCCCGACCCCCAGGCGCTGCGCACCCGCAGCCGCGTCACGGCCGCGCAGTACCTCGCGGCCGGCGTGGACCCCGAGCGCTCGGTGCTGTTCGTCCAGTCGCACGTCGCCGAGCACGCCGAGCTCGCGTGGGTGCTGGGCTGCCTCACGGGCTTCGGCGAGGCGTCGCGGATGACCCAGTTCAAGGACAAGTCCGCCAAGCAGGGCGCCGAGGGCACCACCGTCGGGCTGTTCACCTACCCCGTGCTGATGGCGGCCGACATCCTGCTCTACGACACCGACGTCGTGCCGGTCGGGGAGGACCAGCGTCAGCACCTCGAGCTCTCCCGTGACCTCGCGCAGCGCCTCAACGCGCGGTTCGGCCCGCTGGTGACCGTGCCCGAGGCGCACATCGTCAAGGCCACCGCGAAGATCTACGACCTCGCGGAGCCGACGGCGAAGATGAGCAAGTCGGGCAACCCGTCGGGCCTCATCGAGCTGCTCGACGACGAGAAGGTGGTCGCGAAGCGGATCCGGTCCGCCGTGACGGACACCGAGACCGTCGTCCGGTTCGACCCGGTGCACAAGCCCGGCGTGTCCAACCTCCTCACCATCCACTCGGCGCTGTCCGGGGTGCCCGTGGCCGAGCTCGAGGCCGAGTTCGAGGGCAAGATGTACGGCCACCTCAAGGTTGCGGTCGCGGACGTCGTGGTGACCGCGCTGCGTCCGCTGCGCGAGCGCGTCGCCGAGCTCATGGCCGACCCCGCCGAGCTCGACGAGATCCTCGCCGACGGCGCCGCCCGCGCCCGCGTCATCGCGCGCGAGACGCTCGCCCGGGTCTACGACGCCGTCGGGCTCGTCCCACCCGCGCGCTCGCGGGTCGCGTCCCGATGACCGACGAGACGCTCTCGTTCCTCTCCCCGTTCGCGGGCGGGACGAGCGTCGGCGTCGCGATCGAGGTGCCGGCGCCCTGGTCGACGGCGCTGCGCGGACTGCGCGAGCGGGTCGAGGGGCACGCCGGGCAGGAGATCATCCCGCCGCACATCACGCTGGTGCCGCCCACGACGCTGCCGACCTACGACCTCACCGACGTGGAGCGCCACCTCGAGCGCGCGGCGCGTACCGTCGCGCCGTTCCGGGTCGAGCTCGCCGGGCCGGGGACGTTCCGGCCGACCACGCAGGTCGTGTACGCCGCGCTCGCGCAGGGCGCCCAGGAGTGCGACGCGCTGCAGCGTGCGGCGCGGCGCGGCCCGCTCGCCCAGGACCTGCGGTTCGACTACCACCCGCACGTCACCGTCGCCCAGGACGCGGCCCCCGACCTGCTCGACTCCGCGGAGGCCGCGCTGGAGGCCTTCCACGCGGTGTTCGCCGTGACGGGGTTCCAGCTCTACGAGCTCGGCCCGGACGACGTCTGGCATACGATGCGGACCTTCCCGCTGACCGGAAGGGCGTGAACCGATGGCGCAGCAGAGCCTGATGGAACGGGTGCAGGAGCTGGTGCGTCGCGCGCAGGAGACGCGGCTCGGTCGGATGAACGCGCGCTACGGCGCCGCGCACGGGGCCCAGCTCGCCGGCGGCATCGCCTACGCGGGCCTGTTCTCGGTGTTCGCCGCCCTCACGATCGCCTTCACCATCTTCATGGCCCTGCTGGGCGACAACGAGGAGCTGCGCGACGCGTTCGTCAGCGCCGTGGACAGCGCGATCCCCGGCATCATCAACACCGGGCCGGGCGACGACGGCGTCATCAGCCCCGACGACCTGCAGATGAGCACCACGCTGAGCTGGACGAGCGTGGTCGCCTCCGTGACCCTGCTGCTCGCGGCGCTCGCGGTGATGGGGGCGCTCGGCGGGTCGCTCCGCGCGATGTTCGGCATCGCCGCGCCGCCGGGGAACGTCGTGGTGGCCAAGCTGCGCGACCTCGGCGGGTTCGTCCTCCTCGCGCTGGCGGTGCTCGCGACGGCGGTCCTCGGGATCGGCGCCGGCGCCGCCGGCGGCTGGGTCACCGACCAGCTCGGCCTGGAGTCCTCCCTCGCGGCCCTGCTCGTGCGGGGCCTCGCGCTCGTCGGCGCGTTCGCCGTCGACACCTTTGTCTTCGCGGGGCTGATCCGGTTCGTCGGCGGCGCGCGGCCGCCGCGCAAGGACCTGTGGGTCGGCGCGATGATCGGAGCGGTCGGCACCGGCGTGCTCCGCCTCCTCGGCACCTCCGTGGTGGGCGGCGCCGACGCCAACCCGTTGCTGCAGTCGTTCGCCGTGATCGTCACGCTGCTGCTGTGGGTCAACCTCGCGGCGCGCATCGCGCTCTACGTGGCCGCGTGGACGGCGAACCCCCCGTCGCCGCTGCTGGAGCAGGCGTCGCCCGAGGCGCTGCACGCGAAGGAGAGCCCCAACTACGTCACGCAGTCCGCACCGCACACGCTGGCGTGGGACCACGACCCGCGCACCGGCCTCGTGCTCGCCTCGGAGGGACTGCGGCTCGAGCGCGAGGAGATGGAGCGGGAGAAGGACGCCCAGCGCCGCGAGCTGGGGGCCGCGCTCGGCGCCGCCCTCGAGGAGCCGGACGGCTGGTTCGCCCGACGGCGGGCCGCGCGCCGGGCGCGCAAGGCCGTCCGGGCGCAGCGCGAGCGGGCGCAGAACGAGTCGAGCAGCGACGAGTCGAGCGGCGACGAGTCGAGCGGCGACGCCGACCGGTAGGTCAGAACGAGCGCGTCACGATCGCGCGCTTGACCTCGGCGATCGCCTTGGTGATCTCGATGCCGCGGGGGCACGCCTCGGTGCAGTTGAAGGTGGTCCGGCAGCGCCAGACGCCCTCCTTGTCGTTGAGGATCTGCAGACGCTGCTGCGCGCCCTCGTCGCGGCTGTCGAAGATGAAGCGGTGCGCGTTGACGATGGCCGCCGGCCCGAAGTACTGCCCGTCGGACCAGAACACGGGGCACGAGGTGGTGCACGCCGCGCACAGGATGCACTTGGTGGTGTCGTCGAAGACCGCACGCTGCTCGACCGACTGCAGCCGCTCGCGCGAGGGCTGGTTGCCCGTGGTGACGAGGAACGGCATGACCTCGCGGTAGGAGGCGAAGAACGGCTCCATGTCGACGATGAGGTCCTTCTTGACCGGCAGGCCCTTGATCGGCTCGACGACGACCGGCTTGTCCAGGTCCAGGTCCTTGAGCAGCGTCTTGCACGCGAGCCGGTTGCGGCCGTTGATGCGCATCGCGTCCGACCCGCACACGCCGTGCGCGCACGAGCGACGGAAGGCCAGCGAGCCGTCGAGGTCCCACTTGATCTGGTGCAGGGCGTCGAGCACGCGGTCCGTGCCGTGCATCGTGAGCGTGAACTCCTGCCAGTACGAGCCGGAGCCGGACTCCGGGTCGAACCGCTCGACCCGCATCGTCACCTGGAACGAGGGGATCGCACCCATCTCGGTCTGCGGGTTCTCCAGCGTGGCCGTCATCAGTACTTCCTCTCCATCGGCTGGTACCGCGTCACGGTCACGGGCTTGTAGTCCAGGCGCACGGAGGTGCCCTCGAAGGTCGGCCTCGGCGGCGTGCCCTCGCCGGCGGACGCGCCGGCCTCGACGATCTCGCCTGCCCCGACGACCTCGCCCGCCTCGCCCGCGACGCGCGCCGTCGGCGGGACCCGGTAGGCCATGGTGTGCAGCATGAACTTCTCGTCGTCGCGGTTCGGGAAGTCCTCGCGGAAGTGACCGCCGCGGGACTCCTCGCGGGCGAGCGCCCCGACGACCACGACCTCGGCGAGCTCGAGCAGGAAGCCCAGCTCGAGCGCCTCGACGAGCTCGGTGTTGTAGACCGAGCCGCGGTCGGAGACCCCGACGCGCGCGTAGCGCTCGCGCAGCGCCTCGATGTCGGCCAGCACCGTGGTGAGCGACTCCTTGGTGCGGAACACCTGGGCGTTCGCGTCCATGGTCTCCTGCAGCTCGCGCCGGATCTTGGCGACGTTCTCGGTGCCGGCCCCGGCACGGATCGAGGCGATCGCGACCCCGACGTCGTGCGCGGCGTCCTCGGGCATCTCCTCGAGCGTTGCCGTCTGTGCGTACTCCGCCGCCGCGATGCCCGCGCGCTTGCCGAAGACGTTGATGTCCAGGAGCGAGTTGGTGCCGAGGCGGTTGGAGCCGTGCACCGACACGCAGGCCACCTCGCCGGCGGCGAAGAGGCCGGGCACCACGTCGGTGTTGTTGCGCAGCACCTCGGTGCGCACGTTGGTCGGGATGCCGCCCATCGCGTAGTGGGCCGTGGGGTACACCGGGACGGGCTCGGTGTAGGGCTCGACGCCGAGGTAGGTGCGGGCGAACTCGGTGATGTCCGGCAGCTTGGCGTCGATGTGCGCGGGCTCGAGGTGCGTGAGGTCGAGCAGCACGTAGTCCTTGTTCGGCCCGGCGCCGCGGCCCTCGCGCACCTCGTTCGCCATCGAGCGCGCCACGATGTCGCGCGGGGCCAGGTCCTTGATGGTGGGCGCGTAGCGCTCCATGAAGCGCTCGCCGGAGGCGTTGCGCAGGATCGCGCCCTCGCCGCGGGCGGCCTCGGACAGCAGGATGCCGAGGCCCGCGAGGCCGGTGGGGTGGAACTGGAAGAACTCCATGTCCTCCAGCGGGATGCCGCGGCGGTAGGCCACGGCCATGCCGTCCCCGGTGAGCGTGTGCGCGTTCGACGTCGTCTTGTAGACCTTGCCCGCCCCGCCCGTGGCGAAGACGACCGACTTGGCGCGGATCACGTGCAGCTCACCGGTCGCGAGCTCGTAGGCCACCACGCCGGCGGCGCGGGCCCCCGGGTCGGTCGCGGGGTCGCCCGTGAGGACGACGTCCAGCACGTAGAACTCGTTGAAGAACTCCACGTCCTGCTTGACGCACTGCTGGTACAGCGTCTGCAGGATCATGTGGCCGGTGCGGTCGGCGGCGTAGCAGGCGCGGCGCACCGGCGCCTCGCCGTGGTTGCGCGTGTGGCCGCCGAACCGGCGCTGGTCGATCCGGCCCTCGGGGGTGCGGTTGAACGGCAGTCCCATGCGCTCGAGGTCGAGCACGGCGTCGATGGCCTCCTTGGCCATGATCTCCGCCGCGTCCTGGTCGACGAGGTAGTCCCCGCCCTTGACCGTGTCGAAGGTGTGCCACTCCCAGTTGTCGTCCTCGACGTTCGCGAGCGCGGCGCACATCCCGCCCTGGGCCGCCCCCGTGTGCGAACGGGTCGGGTACAGCTTGGACACCACGGCGGTGCGCGCGCGGGGCGACGCCTCGAGCGCGGCGCGCATCCCGGCGCCTCCGGCCCCGACGATCACGACGTCGTAGCTGTGCGTCTGCACGTGTGCTTCCTTTCGGGTGCCGCGGGAGGCGGCGGGTCGGGCGGTGGGGCGAGCTCGCCGGTCAGGCCGCGCAGAAGGAGGGCAGCAGGTCGGCGGGGGAGCCGGGCGGGCACGGGTCGAAGGTGAAGATCACCAGGGTGCCCATCACCACGGTCACGACGAACGCGAGGTACAGCAGTGACTTCAGGACGAGCCGGGTCCCGGTGCGCTCGGCGTAGTCGTTGATGATCGTCCGCACGCCGTTGGTGCCGTGGATCATCGCGAGCCAGAGCATGAGCAGGTCCCAGACCTGCCAGAACGGCTCGGACCACTTGCCGCCGACGAAGGCGAAGTCGATCGCGTGCACGCCGTCGCCCACCATGAGGTTGACGAAGAGGTGCCCGAAGACGAGCACGAGCAGGATCACGCCGGAGATGCGCATGAAGAGCCACGCGATCAGCTCGGTGTTGGCGCCGCCGCGCAGCGCGGTGGTGCGGCGTGCGCGCGGTGCCGGCAGGTCGGTCGCGTCGAGCTTCGTCATCAGTGCCCCCCTCCGAACACGTTGCCGAGGTGACGAGGCAGGAAGCCGGCCATGAGCACCACGGTCAGGCCGATCACCACCCAGAACATCACGCGCTGGTAGCGGGGCCCCTTGGCGAGGAAGTCGACGAGGATGATCCGGATCCCGTTGAACGCGTGGAAGATCACCGCGGCCACGAGCCCGGCCTCCATCACGCCCATGATCGGCGTCTTGTAGGTGCCGATGACGTCGTTGTAGACCTCCGGGGACACCCGCACCATCGCGGTGTCGAGCACGTGCACGAGGAGGAAGAGGAACAGTCCGACGCCCGTGATGCGGTGCAGCACCCACGACCACATGCCCTCGGTGCCGCGGTACAGCGTGCTGCGGCCGCGGCTGGAGCGCGGCGCGGGGACGGGCGCCGGTGACGGCGGGGCTGCTGGGGCGCTGGCCACGATGCTCGTGCCTCCGGGGATGAAAACGGACGTTGCCTTCCCACTGTAATGACGATCTGACGCCATCGAGACGAAGCGAACCCTCACAACCGCCCGGACGTGCGGGCCCCGGAAGACCGGCGGACGTTCCGCGCGGAGCGGTCCAGGCGCGGTCGGAGCGCGCCAGATGGCTAGGGTGATCGCGAGTTCTTCCGCGTTCGGCGCCGCTGCGGCGTCCGCCCGCGGGCCCGCAGCGAGGGAGCGCAGGTGGAGTCGAGCACGCGGCACGAGGGCGACGTCGTGGAGTACGCCCCCTGGCACGTCATGAACGGCGACGCCGCACCCGCCGAGCGTGTGGCCAACGCCACGCGGGTGGCGGCGCTGCGCGAGCGCGGCCACGACGTCGCCGAGTCCGCGTTCGTGGCCCGCGGCGCGGTGGTCGACGCGCGCCGGTTCGCCCTCGGTGAGCGCTCCTACCTCGCCGCCCACGTGCACGTGCGCGACGACGTCGAGATCGGCGCGGACTGCTCCCTCAACGTCGGCACCGAGGCGCGGGGCCTGGTCCGGATCGGCGACGGCGTGCGGATCGGCGCCCGCAGCGCGATCCTCGGCTTCGACCACGGCTTCGACCGGGTCGACGTCCCGGTCCGCGAGCAGCCGCACACCGTGCGCGGGATCGAGATCGGCGACGACGTCTGGCTCGGCGCCCACGTGCTCGTGCTCGACGGCGTGCGGATCGGTGCCCACGC
>NZ_VENP01000056.1 GCF_006351005.1 Miniimonas arenae
CCGCAACCGCACCAACTACCGCCTACGCATGCTCCTCGCCGCCGGCGGACTCACCCCCTGATCCCCACCAGATGTCCGAAGAGCCACATAACCACCAGGTCGGCATAACGGCGCTTATGTGGAAGTTCGCATAAGCGCCGTACTGGGCGATCTGGCCGACCTCGGGCTGGATGCGCGATGGATCGGCCTACCGGCATCCCTTGTCGGCGCTCCTCACCCCAGGCTCCGCATCTTCATCCTCGCCTGGCGCTCTGTTCCGGACGCCGCTCGCGACCGACTCGACCCGAGGCGGCGAATCACTGGACCAAGTACGGGCGAGGCGCGGAACAATCGCCCTATCACACCAGATCATCGACCTGGCACTCAACGGACCAACTGGCTCTCAGAACAAGAACGACGAAGCGGAGACGCTGTGGAACCTGATCGAGGACATCTTCACCGTTGGGGACGCTACACCCACGCCATCGCCCGATGGGAACACGTCACCGGACGGCCAGCCCCAGCACCCGCGCTCCTGAGCGACGACACCGGGCCGCGACCGTCACCGGCGTTCGTTGAGTGGCTGATGGGCTTGCCTGATGGTTGGGTCAGCAACGCCGTCCATGGGCTTACTCCGAACCAGCAGATCACCGCCCTCGGCAACGGTGTTCTTCCGCTTCAAGCGAGTCTGGCCGTCAGGTCGATGCTGCGTGGTCATTGTGTGGGCGCGGCATGAGGCGGCTGACAACGGCCTGGGCATCGCGACCAACTCCGCGCAGAGTCGCTGAGGCAAAGGAACGCTGGTGTTCGAGGCCGACGAATCCGAGTCCGGGCATCGTCGTAGAGATGCCTGCTCGGTGCCGGGGTAGACCCGTGGAGTCGAGCACTGGGGTGCTTGCGAGAAACGAAACGCTCGGTCGATACCCGGTGGCGAAGAGCAGCACATCGGCCTCGCGGCGCCGCCCGTCCACACCTACGAGTCGTCCGTCTTGGATGCGAACGGGCATCGGGTTCCATCCGACCGCTGCGCGTCGAAGGGCTGCGCGGTAGCGACCGTCGTCCAGTACCGGCGTCGTCACCGGAAAGAGTGAGTCGAGAACTCCTGCTCGGTCGAGGCCTGTACGGACAAGCCACCAATGGAGGTCTTTGCCCAGGATGCGCTGTCGTTGCCATCGGATCGGGTGACGTGAGTACATGTTCACCCGAGCCACTGTCCCAAGTTCGGCAGCGATCTGTACTGCGGAGTTGCCAGCACCGAATATCGCGATCCGAGCCCCCGCGAACTCCCCGGGGCTGCGGTACTGCGCCACGTGCAGAACGCGCCCGCCGAAAGCGTCGATGCCGGGGATCGGTGGGGTGTAAGGAGCGTCGAAGCTTCCTGACGCAACAATGACGCGGTGCGCTCGCACTTCGAACCCGTCGCCCCGCGCCGCGAGTCCGTTCGCTGTCTGGGTCAGCGACGTGACTCGTCGTTGGTATCGGATGTCCGCGTCCAACCGAGATGCATAGCGGGTGAGGTAGTCCACGACCTCATCGCGATGCGGATACCGATCCAGGTCGCCTGGGAACCGGAGGCCGGGCAGCTGCGAGAACCGGGCGGGCGAGAACAGCGTCAGCGAGTCGTAGTACCGAGGCCATGATCCGGCAGGCGAGGTGGAGGCGTCGAGGATCATCGACGCAGTTCCCGCTCTGCCGAGGTGGTGAGCGGCGGCTAGGCCGGCCTGCCCGCCGCCGATCACCAATGTGTCTGTCGTGGTCGTGTCCATGCTCGCATCATATCGTTGTTTCCCGAAATGACGATATGAGACTAGGATGAGGTCATGAGTGGTTCGTTGTTCCTGGCGGAGACGCAGGCGTTCCTGAAGGCGCTGGCCAGCGAGACGCGACAGCAGATCATGCAGGAGTTCGCCACCAGCGCGGCACTGACGGTCGGTGAGATCGCTGAGAGGTGTGGGATCGGGCAGTCCACCGCCTCGGAGCAGTTGACGATCCTGAGGCAGGGGGGTCTGGTGACCTCAACGCGGGCGGGCAAGCAGGTGCGGTATCGGGCGGACCCGAGCCGGATCAGTGACCAGCTGGAGGTGCTGGGCGACTTCCTTGCACGCTGCTGCCCGCCAACGGGAGCGGACGATCCCTAGCCGGCGAGAGAGGCGATCAGTCCCTCAATACGGGCGCGGATGTCGTCGCGGATCGGCCGGACCGCGTCGATGCCCTGCCCGGCGGGGTCGTCGAGCTTCCAGTCCTCGTAGCGCTTGCCCGGGTAGTAGGGGCAGGCGTCGCCGCACCCCATCGTGATCACCACATCCGAGGCCTGGACAGCCTCGGGCGTGAGCACCTTGGGCTGCTCTGCGGTGATGTCGATGCCCTCTTCACGCATGGCTTCGACGGCGATGGGGTTGATCTGGTCGGCGGGCATGGAGCCGGCGGAGCGGACCTCGATGCGGTCGCCGGCGAGGTGGCGGAGGTAGCCGGCTGCCATCTGGGAACGGCCGGCGTTGTGGATGCAGACGAACAGCACGGACGGCTTGGTGTCGGTCATGGTCGAGTCTCTTTCGTTAGTGGGTGGTGAGGGAGTCGAGCAGGGTGCGGACGCGGGCGGAGATGTCGTCGCGGATGGCTTCGACGCCTTCGATGGAGGCGAGGGCTGGGTCTCCGACCGCCCAGTCCTCGTAGCGGACGCCGGGGATGATCGGGCACACGTCGCCGCAGCCCATGGTGATGACGACATCGGCGGCGCGGACCGCGTCGTCGGTAAGCGGCTTGGGGAACCGCGCGGTGGCGGCGTCCTCGCCCTCGATCTGGGTGAGTAGCGAGCGCACGTGCGGGTGGACGTCTGGTGCCGGTCGTGACCCGGCGGAGCGGGCGACGACCTTGCCGTCGGCCATCTGGTTGACCAGCGCGGCCGCGAGCTGGGAGCGGCCGGCGTTCTGTACGCACACGAACAGCACCTGCGGCACACCCGTCTCGCGGTCGCGGGTGAGGTCGGTGAGGCGCTGGCGGGCGAAGCGCTCGGTGAGCGGCACCAGGTGTCGGGCGATCTTCGCGGACCGGAGGAGGCCGGCGTAGGACTCCCGCACCATGGTCACCACCAGGTCACGACTCAGCGTGTCGTATTCGTCGGCCAGTTCTTCGGCGAGGCGATCGATGACGTGCGCGTCGACCTCGCGCGGCGACTCGGGCCGGTCCTCGGCGGGGCTGGCGGTGACGGTGGACGCGAAGCCGTCCAGGAGGGCCGTGACGGCCGCGTGTCGGGTGGCGACGATGCGGTAGTACACCCAGGTGCCACGCCGTTGGGAGCTGAGCAGGCCGGTGTCCTTCAGGACCTTCAGGTGGTGGGAGACGGTGGGTTGGGAGACGTCGGCGAGTTCGGCGAGGTCGCAGACGCAGGACTCGCCGCGCGGGTCGGTGGCGATGGCCGAGAGCATCCGGAGCCGGAGCGGATCGGCCAGCGCCTTCAGCGCGTTGGCCACGGTGGTGGCCGCATCGAGGCCGATTGCGTGGGCCTCGGCAGGTGCGCACGTCTCGACCGTTGTGGGTGTTTCGGTCATGGTGTCCTCCTCAGGTCGGCCGTAGCGGTGTCCGGAGCGTAGGGGTCGGTGTGGAACCAGGCGCGTGCGGCCCACAGCGAGACGTAGACGAGGCCGACGAGCACGGGAACTTCGATAAGCGGGCCGACGACCCCTGCGAGAACCTGTCCAGATGCCGCGCCGAAGGTGCCGATCGCGACCGCGATGGCGAGTTCGAAGTTGTTGCCCGCCGCCGTGAACGCCAGTGTGGTGGAGCGGGCATAGCCCAGTCCGAGACCCTCGCCGAGCAAGAGCCCGACGAACCACATCAGCGCGAAGTAGACCAGTAGCGGCAGGGCGATCCGGGCGACATCGAACGGACTGGATGTGATCGCTTCGCCTTGGAGTGCGAAGAGCAGCACGATGGTGAACAGCAACCCATAGAGCGCCCACGGCCCGACCCTGGGGAGGAATCGGTTCTCGTACCAGTCGCGTCCCCGGCGCTTCTCGCCGATCCACCGCGAGGCGAACCCTGCGATGAGCGGGACGCCAAGGAAGACCAGGACGTTCAGCGCGATCTGCCCCACTGACACTTCCAGACCTTGGGTATCGAGGCCGAGCCAGCCGGGCAGTACGGTGAGGTAGAACCAGCCGAGCAGCGAGAACGCGACGACCTGGAAGATGGAGTTGATCGCAACCAGCACGGCGGTGGCCTCTCGGTCGCCGCAGGCCAGGTCGTTCCAGATCACGACCATCGCGATGCAGCGGGCCAGTCCCACGATGATGAGCCCCGTTCGGTACTCCGGCAGATCAGGCAGGAACAGCCAGGCGAGGGCGAACATGACTGCCGGGCCGAGGATCCAGTTCAGCACCAGGGATGAGACGAGGAGGCGCTTGTCGCCCGTGACGGCCGCGATCTTGTCGTAGCGGACCTTTGCGAGCACGGGGTACATCATCACGAGCAGCCCCAGCCCGATCGGTACCGAGATGCCTCCCACCTCCAGGCGAGCGAGCACATCGGAGACGGCGGGGACGAGACGACCGAGTAGGAGGCCTGCGATCATCGCCAGTCCGATCCACAGCGGCAGCCAACGGTCGAGGGCGGACAGGCGCTTCGGAGTGGCGCGTGTGGACGCCGTTGCGGTCGCGGTCATGCCAGGAGTCCGTCGATCTTCGCGGCGATGGACGGCTTTGGGTGCGCGCCGATCAGCATGTCGACCCGCTCGCCGTCGCGGTAGAAGGAAAGAGTGGGGATCGAGGTGACACCAGCTGTGGTCACGGTCTCGGGATTGGCGTCCGCGTCGATCTTGACGATCTTGACCCGGCCCGCGTACTCGGCGGCCAAGTGCTCCAGGATCGGAGCGATGGCCTTGCATGGGCCACACCACGCAGCCCAGATATCAACTACGACCGGAAGCTCTGATTCGAGCACTTCGCTGACAAACGTGGCGTCGGTGACGGGGGTGATACTCATGCGGAAACCTCCAGAGTGGGACTCTCGATCTGGGTGGGCAGATCGAGAGTCGACAGATAGTGCTGCGCGTCCAAGGCAGAGGCGCAGCCGGTGCCAGCGGCCGTGATCGCCTGCCGGTAGTTGTGATCCACCAGGTCACCGGCGGCGAACACGCCGGCCACGTTGGTGCGTGTCGTTGGATGGGCCACGATGACGTACCCCTCGGCGTCGGTGGACACCTGGTCGGCGACAAGCTCGGAGCGCGGGTCGTGCCCGATTGCGACGAAAGTGCCCGCCACATCCAGCACTCTTTCGGTGCCTGTGACCGTGTCGCGCAGGCGCAGACCGGTGACGTTCGCCTCGCCGAGGATCGCGGCCACCTCGCTGTTCCATACGACATCGATCTTGGGGTCGGCCAATGCCCGCTCGGCCATGATCCGGGACGCCCGGAACTCGCCGCGCCGGTGGACGAGCGTGACCTTGGCAGCGAAGCGCGTCAAGAACAGTGCTTCTTCCATTGCGGAATCGCCACCGCCGATGACCGCGATTTCCCGGTCACGGAAGAAGAAGCCGTCGCAGGTCGCGCACCATGACAGGCCATGTCCCGAGAGTCGCGCTTCCTCAGGGAGACCGAGCTTGCGATATGCGGACCCCATCGCCAGAATCACGGCGCGCGCCTGGAAGGTTCCGCTGCTGCTGGTCTCGATGACCTTCGTGGATTCGGTGAGTGCAAGACAGGTCGCGTCGTCATAGATGATGCGGGCGCCGAAGCGCTCTGCCTGGGCGCGCATCGCTTCCATCAGCTCGGGGCCTTGGATGCCGTCGGTGAATCCGGGGAAGTTTTCGACCTCCGTGGTCGTCATCAGCGCTCCGCCGGCCGTCACCGATCCAGCCAGGACGACCGGCGCGAGGCCTGCTCGCGCGGCGTAGATAGCTGCGGTGTATCCGGCTGGGCCGGACCCGACGATCACTAGTTCCACATCTTGCATCGACATGTATCTATATTGAAGGAGATCGAAGCAAGATGCAACCCGGGAGCGGCGGCGGGTGCTGTTCGGACGCCACGGGCAGGCTGGCCCCCGCGGCGTCGCGGCTTTCGAGGCGGAGTCGGTCGGGAGGGTTGTCGTGGGCCTGGTGGGTCAGCAGGTGATCGACGGGTCCGCCGAGCAGTTGTCCGGGTCCGGCAGTCCGGCGAGGAACGCTCGCACGGTCGCCAGGCCCTGCGGCGTGGCGTGGTAGTGCGCCCACTTGTGGCGCATCTCCCGGCTGATGAGCCCGGCCTTGACCAGCCGGGCCAGATGGTAGGAGAGGGTTGGCTGGCTGATGCCAAGACTGTCGGGCATGTGACAGGCGCACACGCTGGAGCAGCAGTTCGCCGAGATGTGATGCAGCAGCTTGACCCGGACCGGATCGGAGAGTGCCTTGAAGGTGGCGGCGACCCGCTCGGCCTCCTCGTCGGCGAGCGCCGACGCGCCCTGTGGGGCGCAGTCGATGATCGGGAGGTGCTGAACCATGCGCGCCAGCTTACCACCTCAGATTGACAGACGTCGATATGAGCCCTAGCCTTCATATTGACGAACATCAATCCGAGAGAGGCGTCCTCATGATCCAGGTCTTCGAAGGCCCGTTGTGCTGCAACACCGGGGTGTGTGGCCCCGACCCCGACCAGGCGCTGGTCGACTTCACCGCCGACCTCGACTGGCTTACCCGGCAAGGTGTGTCGGTGCGCCGGGCGAACCTGGCCCAGGACCCCGCCGCGTTCGCTGACAGCGCCGTCGCGCGGGCGTTCGTGCAGAAGGTCGGCGCGTCCGGGCTGCCGCTGATCGTGGCTGACGACGTGACGGTTGCCACCGGACGCTACCCCTCCCGCGCCGAGCTGGCCCGGATCGCCGGCGTCGAGGCGCCCGCCGAGAACACGGCGACCGGGTGCTGCGGTAGCGCCACGCCCACCCCGGCAGCGTCGGTGTGCTGTGGCGACGAGGCCCCGGTGTCGTCGGGATGCTGCGGTTCGGACCAGTCGGTGACCATCCAGTCCGGTTCTCAGGCGTAGGGCTGATCGGAGATGATCGAGCTGCTGCACAACCTGCCGAGGTTCCTGTTCCTGACCGGGAAGGGCGGTGTCGGGAAGACGAGCATCGCCTGCGCCGCCGCGGTCGACCTCGCCCGCCGGGGCAACAGGGTCCTGCTGGTCTCCACCGACCCGGCCTCGAATGTCGGCCAGGTCTTCGACCAGCGGGTCGGGTACGCGATCACCCCGATTGTCGGCGTTGCCGGGCTCGACGCGCTGGAGATCGACCCCGAGGCCGCCGCCGAGGAGTACCGCCAACGCGCACTCGCCCCGATCCGGGACTTCCTCTCGGTCAAGGACCTCGCCGACGTCACCGAGCAGCTCTCCGGGTCCTGTACCACCGAGATCGCCTCGTTCAACGAGTTCACCGCCTTCCTGGCCGGCAACGACATCGCGCGAGGCTACGACCACATCGTCTTCGACACCGCCCCGACCGGCCACACCGTCCGGCTGCTCAAGCTCCCCGGCGAATGGACCTCCTTCCTCGAAGACGGGCTCGGCGATGCGTCCTGCCTCGGTCCGATGGCCGGCCTCGACAAGACCCGCACCACCTACGCCGACGCGCTCACCGCCCTGGCCGACCCGTCCGTGACGAGACTGGGCCTGGTCGCCCGCCCACAGACCTCATCGCTGGCCGAGGCGTCCCGCACCGCCGACGAACTCGCCGAAGCCGGCGTCCACGCCACCCACCTGGTCATCAACGGCATCCTCCCCAGCGAACCCATCTCCGATGTCCTGGCCGACGCGATCCGCGCCGAGGAGACTGCCGCCATCGCCGCCATGCCCGTCAACCTCGCCGGGCTGACGATCGACCGGCTCCCGCTGCGCTCCCGCGACGTGATGGGCCTCGACGCCCTCACCACGCTGCTCTCCGAGGCCCCGGACCACACCCCGGCGTTAGCCGCACCGCGCGCCAACGCCCCCGCCGGCTCGTCGGACTCTCTGGCCGCGACGATCGCGCAGCTGGCGGCCAAGGATCACGGCTTGGTGATGGTCGTGGGGAAAGGCGGCGTCGGGAAGACGACGATGGCTGCGGCGATCGCCGTCGGTTTGTCCGACCGCGGCAAGGACGTGCTGCTGACCACCACCGACCCGGCCGCGCATCTCGCCTGGACGGTCGGCGAAGCGGCGCCCTTCGAGGTCTCCAGTATCGATCCCGTCCAGGCCGTGGCCGACTATAGGCGCCACGTCATGGACACCAAGGGCGCGGGCCTGGACGCCGACGGTCGGGCCAACCTCGCCGAGGACCTGCGCTCGCCCTGCACCGAAGAGGTGGCCGTCTTCCAGGCCTTCGCCGCCGCCGTCGAGCAATCCGCCCACCGGTTCGTGGTCATGGACACCGCCCCCACCGGGCACACCCTGCTCCTCATGGACGCCACCGGCTCCTACCACCGCGAGGTCGTCCGCAACCTGCCCGAGCAGGCAGGGCTCACGCCACTGGCCCGACTCCAGGACCCCGACAACACCAGCGTCATCGTCGTCACGCTGCCCGAGACCACCCCCGTCCTCGAAGCCACCGGCCTGGCCGCCGACCTCACCCGAGCCAACATCACCACCTGGGGATGGATCGTCAACCGCTCCCTCACCCCGACCGACACCACCAGCCCCCTGCTGGCCGAACGGATCAACGCCGAACAAACACCTCTGCGAGAGGCCCAGGCGCAGACCGGCCGGGTCGCCGTCGTGCCCTACAGCGACACCCCTCCCGTGGGTGTGAACCAACTTCGCCAGCTCTCCACCGCCTCGGACCGGGACGCCGGTCACGCTGTCCGTGAGCAGGTACGCCTCCGCTACGCGCAAGCCGCAACGGCAGTCCGCGCCGGCGCTCACAACACCGACCTGCTGGCGGACAGTACCTGCTGCTCACCCGCTTCTTGCTGCGGCAATCCCAGCGCTGACATCGGTGGCTTCGGGGCCGGGCTCTACGACGCGACGGAGGCTGCCGAGTTGCCGCTGGAGGCGATCGAGGCGAGTCTGGGATGTGGCAACCCAACCACGGTCGCAGCGCTGTGCGAGGGCGAGCGCGTCCTAGACCTCGGTTCCGGGGGCGGAATCGATGTCCTGCTCTCCGCACGCCGTGTCGGCCAGTCCGGATTCGCCTACGGCGTTGACATGACCGACGAGATGCTCGACCTGGCACGCACCAACGCCGCGAACGCCGGAGCGACCAACGTCGAGTTCCTCAAAGGCACTATTGAGGATGTACCCCTACCCGACGGCGCAGTCGACGTCGTGATCTCCAACTGCGTCATCAACCTGTCCACAGACAAGCCGGCCGCCCTGGCGGAGATGTTCCGTGTGCTCGCTCCCGGCGGAAGAATCGGCATCTCCGATGTCGTCGCCGAAGACCATCTCACCCCGGCCGAACGAGCCGAGCGCGGTTCATACGTGGGGTGCATCGCCGGCGCGCTCTCCAAGAGTGAATACCTTCAGGGCCTCGCCGCAGCCGGATTCACCGACCCTACCGTCGAGTTCACCCACCAAGTCGCCGATGACATGCACTCAGCGATCATCCGCGCGACGAAGCTGGTGCGTTAGCTTCCGGAACCTTCGAAGAGTGAGCTCGCTGGGGATGAGCCATGGGGCCAGCAGCGGTGAGATCGACAGCGCAGCGAGCGGCGTGGTTCGGTGGCCGGTGCGCGTCGAGACCGGCCACTACGCGCACCCTGTAGCGCCGGAGGTATATGACTGTGTGAAGTTCCTGCTAGCCCGCGAGGGCTCAGGGACTATCACCGGTGACTGGGGCGAGCGTCGGTTCCGCATGGGCGATCTGATGCTGGTGGGCTCAGGCTTTGCTATCGGTGGAGCGCCGGACGGGACGGCAACGACCTCGACAATCTTTGCCGACAAAGACTACGTAATGGATCAGGTGTACTGGCGCTACGCCGATGTGTTGCAGGACCGGACGGCAGCCGAGACCGTGATGCAACGCGCGTTCGGAACGGGCGCAATCATGATCCGTCTGAACGGCCCGCTGGCAGCCACCTTCGCCGCGAGAATCGATGAGATCGAGCGGGCGCAGACAATGAGAGAGTTCCATCGGATGCAGGCCGCCTTTGCCGAGGTCTTGCACCTGCTCGGGCAGTTGTTGCCGTGGAGCCCGGCGCCGTCGCTACGAACCCTGACACACGGGATCGCAGCGATGGTGGCCCGTCGCACCGCCACGCGGCCCGTGCGCAGCGAGGTGCTGCAGGTCCGCAACGCCATCCAGTGTGATCTAGCCCACCGTTGGCTCGTCGCGGAGATGGCCACGACGGCACATCTATCGGTGCGGCAACTACAGCGAGTGTTCGCCGAGTCGCTGGGCGTGTCCCCGATCACCTTCCTGGGCCTGTTGCGCACCAAGGAGATGGCCCGAATGCTTCGTGACACCGAGATGACAGTCGGCGAAATGAGCAGAGCCGTAGGTTGGCGGAGCCGGAGCCACGCTCGGTCAGTGTTCGCGATGTCAACGGGAATGACACCCGAAGGGTACCGGCAGATGGTGCGTGGTCGGGATCACGACGCGTAGCGTCGGTATCGCGCCAATGTGACGCCCGCCGTCTCGCCGCCTGGTCCACGCGTCGGATAGGCAGGGATGACGCCAGGTTCCCTGCCGCCACGACTCTCGGCACCCCTTCTCTGTGTTGCTGACCGTCCCCTCCGGGTTGCCTTGGCGCACCTTCCGGACACCGCCTCCATCCCGGAGGCAGCGCCGGCTGAAGGACGCAAATCATGGTGACCAACGACGAGGGGCGTGCCGCCCGCGAAGCAAAACTCGAATACCTCCACGACACACTCGCTACCACCGTGGAGGCGCTGGTTTCCGCCGAAGACTGGGTGCGGGCGTTGGAGTTCGCGGCCCGGTTCCGGTCGCGCTCGTTCAACAACACGCTGCTGATCTGGGTCCAGCACGAGGCAGCGTTCGAGGCCGGCAAGGTGCCGAACCCGGTGCCGTCTCATGTGGCCGGGTACCGGCAGTGGCAGCAGCTCGGCCGTCAGGTGCAGAAGGGCCAGCAGGGCTACATGATCTTTGCCCCGGTGACCGGCCGGTTCGCCTCATCCAACCCGGCTGATCCGTCGTCGTGGCACAGGTTGGGGCCACGGGAGAAGCACAAGGTCAACGAGGTCGTGCGCACCCGAATGGTAGGCGCCCGGCCCGCCTACGTGTGGGACGTGACGCAGACCGAGGGTGATCCGATCCCCGAGACTCCCGCGCCGAAGCTGCTGGACGGCGAAGCACCGGCCGGGCTGTGGGACGGCCTGGCGGCCCAGGTTGAGGCGCTGGGGTTCGAGGTCGTGCGGGTGCCGGATGCCGGGCAGATCGGCGGCGCAGACGGCCTGACGGACTACACGACGCGGCAGGTGTCGGTGCGAACCGACGTGACCGAGGTGAACCAGGTGGCCACGCTGGTGCATGAGCTGGCACATGTGCTGATGCACGACACGACCGATGAGGAAGCCCGGCAGCACCGCGGCATCCGGGAAGTGGAGGCCGAATCGGTCGCGTTGATGATCGGTGCCGCGCACGGCCTGGACACCAGCGGTTACACGATCCCGTATGTGGCGGGGTGGGCGTCCTCGGTCAAGGACACCGAACCGGCGGAGGTCATCAAGGCCACCGGGGAGCGGGTGCGCAAGACCGCGTTGGGCATCCTCGACCAGCTCGACACCTTCCAGGTCGCCAACGGCGCTCCACCCGGCCTCAGCCGGGAGCTGTCTGATCGGGTGGCACCTGGGACGGATGCGGGACGCGAGCGGCCCACGGTGCCGAGCGTGCCGGTGGTCGAGCCCGAGATCGAGCCCGTGACCGTGTTTGCGGGTCGGGGGCTGTGATGTCTGGCCCGGGCCGCTTGACGGCGGCGATCAACGAGATGGGCCTGGCGACGCCGCTCTCGGTGGCTGCCGCCGGATTCGCGGGGGCCGGTGTTCCGGTGTTCCCGTGCGCGCCAGGCGGCAAGCATCCGATCACCGAGCACGGGTTCCACGACGCAACCACGAATCTCGCTCAGGTGCGTCAGTGGTGGCGACGGTTCCCGCAGGCGAACATCGGCGTCCCGACCGGTCGGCCATCTGGGGTGGTCGTGGTGGATGTCGATGTTCATGGCGTCAACGGATTCGCGGCCTGCCGCCGAGCCAAGGAGGCGGGCCTTCTCTCGGGGTGGGAGGTGATCGTCCGGTCGCCCTCGGGCGGGCTGCACGCCTACTACCCGACTCACCAAAGTGCCGAGCAACGGTCGTGGCAGGCGGGCCTGGCCGGGATCGACTTCCGAGGTGACGGTGGCTACATCATCGCGCCACCTTCACGCCGGGCTGTCAACGGCGAGTTGACGCTGTACCAGATGACCGCTGTCAGCGAGGCGCCGGGCAAGGCGCTAGATGCGACGATGCTGCGGGACTTTCTCGATCCGCCCCGGCCCCCGCGCCCACGTTCCTATCGAGGCAACGGTGAGTTGGACGTGCGGCGGATCGCCGAGTGGGTGGCGCGTCGGCCGGAGAACGAACGTAATCATGGTTTGTTCTGGGGCGCGTGCAAGTTGGCCGAACGGGGGGTCGGGCAGGCGGAGGCGTTTGATGTGCTGACCCGCGCGGCGATGAGTGCTGGCCTCGGTGAGCGCGAAGCCGCACGGACGGTCCGGTCGGCCTACCGCACCGTCAACGATGGCCATGTCAGTTCGGGCATTGCGGCCGTCGATACGGAGGAGTTCGCGGTCTCGGTCGCAGACTCGCCGGCCGCGATAGTGCGGGGGCTGCCGTGACCAGACTTGTTGGAGCGGGTGGTAGCCGTTGGGCCGTGGTCTCGGCGGCGTCTGGAACTGTGCTGATCGCTGCCGGAGCGTTCTGGTTGTCGTTCACGGCGTTGGCTGATCTGGCGCGTCGCTCGGGCATCTCGTCCGGACAGGCATGGATATGGCCGCTGCTGGTGGACGGTCTGATCGTGGTGTCCACGGTCGCAGTCGTCGCGCTGGATGGTCGGCGGGCTGCGTGGTACCCGTGGGCGCTGCTGATCTGCGGAGCCTTGGTGTCGGTCGCTGCGAACGCGATTCACGCGATCGTGACAGCGGATGCCGATGTCCCCGCGCTACTCGCCGCGTCGGTCGCGGCCGTGCCTCCGGTCGTGCTGCTGGCCAGCACCCACCTGACAGTCGTGCTCATCCGCTCCACCAGAGCTGGCCCCGTGCCGGAACCAGACGCACCGGCTACTGCGCATCCGCTCGCTATCGCCGAGCTACTACCACTCAACACCGCAGGTGAGGCTGACGAGCAGGTTGCAGAGTCGAGCGTCGAGGAGTCTGCGCGTAGGGCCGTCTCGCCTGTGGAGCGGGTCTCGCAGCGGGCGGAGGCGGCACGGCTGCGGGGCGAGGGGTGGTCGAACAAGCGCATCCCCCAAGAGTTGACGGTGCATCCGTCCACCGTGGGGCGTTGGTTTGCCACCGACGCTTCTGAGATTCCCGAAGACAGGAGAGAACGATGACCATTGACCAGCACACCACGCCGGACCCCGAGCCTCCGGCCGCTCCACGCCGCGATCTGACCGCTGAGGGCGGAGCCTCCGCGCCGGAGGCGGTGCAGGCCGCCGATGTCGACCGTGGGAGCAGGGACACGAAGGAGTTGGAGGTTGAGCGGCCGGCGCGGGGGGTGGACTGGGTGCGCCCTTCCGACTTGCTTTCGCGGGCGAGTGGAGCGTTGGCGCGCAGCGGCATCGACTTCCAGACCGGACTCGCGCAGCGCGCCCGGTCGGGGATCGTCGCCGGGGCCAAGGCGTCGGCTTCGCGCGTGCGGCGGCTTGCCCCGTTGTCTGCCTTCGGGCGAGGCGAGCCCGCCGTTGAGCAGCGTGGCCTGGAAAGGACCTGATCGGGGGTGATCCATCATGCACACCATCACGTTCGTCATCGGTATCGCCCCAGTTTGGGAGGCGATGCGCACCTGCTTGCCAGGAGGTGCCGAGATGACCACACGCACGATGACCGCCGACGAGGGCGGCACAGAGGACTTCACCACGGGCGAGGGACTGCGCGCCTTGTTGCGACGGCTCCACGAAGCGGGGCCGGATGCGTGGCGCACTGATCCCGTCGCGGCACGTCTGATGGCCTTCGCTGCGGAGAAGTACGAGGCCCTGGCCAGGAAGCACGGCCTTGATCCGTGGGAGGCCGCGACCGCCGCGTTCGATGTGATGCGCACCCGTTCGGCGCGGGAGGCCGTCGATCCCTGGGGTGTGGTGACGCACGCCGTCCGGATTACCTGCATCTTTGAGGAACGCGCCCAGGGCCTGCTCTGCTCGGTGCACCAGGCCCGACGCCCGCACGTCTCGGTCTTCCATGACGCCGAGCGCCTTTCGGAGCGCGACAACCCGCTCGATGACTACCACTCCGCTTTCCACACCACCGACACGACGCCCGACGACGAACACAGTGCTGAAGGCCACACGTCGGCGGTCTCGGCCGTGGAGGACGCGATCGCGTTCATGACGCTGCTCGGCTGGCCTGCCGCTGCCGCGCGGGCCGGGGTCGAGCATGTCTGCCAAGCGCTTGCACGGGCGGGATCACGGCAGTCCGCGTTCGAGGTACTGCGCCGCGACCGGCACGCCCAAGCCCTGCTCGACCTCGACGGCGAGGCATGGTCAGCGCTGCTGAAGACTCTGCTGGGCAACCAAGCTCCTGGCATGTCCGCGACCACGGCAGGCCGGGGCATCTTGCTGCGCCTGCTGATCGGCGAAACGCTACCGGTCCTGTTGCATGATGACGACCTAGTGCTCACCGTCGCCCTCGCCGCTCCAGGGAGTGGACGATCATGAGCGGCGATGGGCGGATCGAGCTCAAACGATCGGTCGACTCCATCGTCATTGGCCACCGGCATCGCACCGACTTGGGCGACCTCGATGCGCTGGCGGCGTCCATCACCCCGCGACGGCCTGCTGCAACCCCCGACGATCACCCCTGACGGGGTGCTGGTGTGCGGGCGGCGCCGGCTGGCCGCGATCCAGCAACTCGGCTGGCGCACCGTCAACGTGTGGGTGCGGTCCGGTATCTCGGATCGGCTCGGGCACCTGTTGGCCGAGCAGGACGACAACGTGCTCCACAAGCCGCTGACCCCGCTGGAAGCCACCACGCTCTACCGGGAGCTGAAGGAGTTGCTTGCCGAGGACGCCGCCGCACGGCAGGCCGCCACCCGGTTCAGCAGCGGCTACCAGCCCGGAGCGACGGGCGAACCGGCCGACGGCAACGGTGGCGGAAAGTTTCCGGCACCGTCCACGCCGTCGGGCGAAACCCGTCAACAGGCAGCAGCGATGATCCCCGGTGCCGGCTCGTACAAGACGCTCGACAAGATCGAGTACGTCCAGCAGGCCGCGATGCGCGAAGACCTGCCCGCCGAGGCGCGCGCTGAGATCGCGCAAGGCCTGGCAGACATCGAGGCCGGTGGCCCCGTGCATCCGGTCTTCACCCGCGTCCGCGAACTCCTGGCCGACGCACCGGGTGCGGTGGACTTGGAGGCGATGGCGCAAGGAGCACTCGCCCGCGCCAAGCAGGCGGGCTCGAAGACGAAACGACGCACCCCTGCGGTGGCGGCAACCCCGGTGTGGACGACCCGCTCCTTCGTCGTGATCTGGAGCGAGTTGGACGGATGGTGGACTCACTACGACCCCGATACCCTCGCCGATGCCCTGGCTGCCGGTGAAGTGGAAATGTTCCTGATGATCGCGGACGGCACCAGCGAGTTCGCCGCCGCGCTCGACGCCGCCCGCGCCCGCCAACAGACGGCCGAAGACGGCGACGGCGCTGTGGAGCCGGTGCGACACCTGCGCGCGCTAGACTCCTAGCAGCGTCCACACAGGCTGGTCGGGCAGGCGCACCTGCTCGGCATGAGTCCGACAGATACCCTTTCCCGCCGGCGACTGATCGTGATCGCCGTCTCCGCCGCGCTGCTCGTGATCCTCACCGGGGTCGGCGTCTACGGCCTTCTCTCCGGCCCGCGCACCCAGGCACCGCCCGACGCGCCAGCGCCGTCATCGTCTGCCTCGCCAGGTGATCCTCACCAGGTTCCGGACACGCTGCCCACGATCCCAACGACCCGCGACCCGGAGCGGTTCGCCCGCAACGTCGCGGAGGCGCTGTTCGCGTGGGACACCGGGTCGGGCCTGATGCCGCTGGACTACACCTCCGTCGTGTTGGCGGTGGGCGATCCGAGCGGGCACGAGCAGGCCGGACTGGCCTCCGACATCTCGGGCTACCTGCCCTCGCGGGAAGCGTGGATAGAGCTGCGCAGGTGGGCCACGCTCCAGTACCTCGACGTCACCAGCCTGTTCGTCCCGGATGCCTGGGCTGACGCCGTGACGCAGGCCCGGCCAGGCCAGCTCCCAGACGGTGCGACCGCGATCACGGTCGAGGGCATTCGGCACCGTTCCGGCCTGTGGCAGGGCCAGCCCGTCACCAGTGAGCACGAGGTCGCCTTCACGGTGTTTCTCGCCTGCCCCACCGGATCGTCTTGTCATCTGCTGCGGCTCTCCCAGCTCGACAACCCTCTTCGATAGCCGGCGGGACCGATGATGAAGAAGACGGCCATCACCGCGGTGATCCTGATGCTGTTCGGGCCGACGATCCTGCTGCTGAGCGTTGCGGTACTGATGAACCCCGCCGCTGCCGCGTGCGCGACTGGGGCTGGTACCGGGATCATCGTCGGGAACATCCCCGACCAACTCCGAGTGACCACCGCGAACGGCGAGACCTTCACGCTCAATCGTCAGCAGCTCACCCACGCGGCCACCATCATCACCGTCGGCGGTGGAATCGAGGGGGTGGCCGTCCCGGCGTCAAGGTCGCGCTGATGGCAGCGCTCACCGAGTCAACGTTGCGGATGCTCACGAACACCGGCGCCTACCCCGAATCGGCGAACTACCCCAACGACGGCAACGGCGGCGACCACGACTCCCTCGGCCTCTTCCAGATGCGCCCGCAATCCGGCTGGGGCACCGTCGCAGAACTCATGGACTCCAACTACCAGGCCCGCGCGTTCTTTGGCGGCCCGGACGGTCCCAACTACCCGAGCCCGCGCGGGCTGCTCGACATTCCCGGTTGGCAGCAGATGGACCCCGGCGAAGCCGCCCAGGTTCCGGGCTTCTCGTTCGGAAAGCTCGGGAGCCTGACTACTCACCGCCGGTCTCGGGCTAGGTGGAGGTGGCGCACTCCCGGGATGGTTGTGGAACAGGCAAGCTGGGCGAGACCATGCCCTTGCCCTGGGCGTGCGCATCATTCATTCAGCTTTCGCTGTATAGTCACCACATGCTGACTATTGCTTCGAGGTTGGATGTGATGAACCGGCTGGGCCGGGCGATGGCCGATCCCACACGTTCTCGGATTCTGATGAGCCTGTTGGAGGGGCCGAGCTATCCGGCGGTGCTGTCGCGGAACCTGGGTCTGACGCGCTCAAACGTATCGAACCATCTGACTTGTCTGCGCGATTGCGGCATCGTAGTGGCCGAGCCGGAGGGCCGACAGACGCGGTATGTGATTGCCGACCCACACCTGGCGGCGGCGCTGAACGCGCTGGTCGAGGTGACGCTCGCCGTCGATGAGCAGGCGCCGTGCATCAACCCGGCCTGCCAGGTCGCGGGCTGCTGCGAACCGGGAGCGGGCGCGTGAGCGCAGTTACGGGGTCACAGGTCGAGGGCGTCGATCTGGACGACGACGATGACGACCATGACGGGCCGTGGTGGAAGGATCGGGAGATCCTGCTGCCGGCGTTCTCGGGCCTGGCGCTCCTCGCGGGCCTGATCTGTGAGTGGTCCGGGGCGGAGATTCCCGCCCTGGCGCTGTTCTGGGCAGGGCTCTTGGCGGGTGCCTCGACGTTCACGCCGGGCGCGATCCGCAAGGTGTTGAAGGGCAAGCTCGGGATCAGTCTGCTGATGACGATCAGCGCGATCGGTGCGGTGTTCCTCGGATATATCGAGGAGGCTGCCGCGCTGGCGTTCCTCTACTCGATCGCCGAAGCCTTGGAGGATAAGGCGATGGACCGCGCCCGCGGCGGCCTGCGGGCACTGCTGAAACTCGTCCCTGAGACCGCCACGATCCGACGCGGCGGGACTGCGGTCGAGGTCGCCGCGAAAGACCTGGCGGTCGGCCAGCTTCTGTTGGTGCGTCCGGGTGAGCGGATCGCGACGGACGGGGTCGTGCGCGCAGGACGCTCCAGCCTGGACACCTCAGCGATCACCGGCGAATCCATCCCGGTAGAGGTCGAACCCGGCGACACCGTGTCGGCTGGGGCGATCAGCACCGCCGGCGTACTGGAGGTCGAGGCGACCGCGGCGGGCACGGACAACTCGCTGACCACGATCGTGGAGCTGGTCGAGCAGGCGCAGGCCGAGAAGGGCGACCGCGCCCGCCTCGCGGACCAGATCGCTCGCCCGCTCGTGCCCGGCGTGCTGATCCTCGCCGCCCTGGTCGCACTGATCGGGTCGCTGCTCGGAGACCCAGAGCTGTGGATCACCCGCGCACTAGTCGTGCTGGTCGCCGCATCTCCCTGTGCGCTGGCGATCTCGGTGCCGCTCACCGTGGTCGCCGCGATCGGCTCCGCGAGCAAGTTCGGGGTGATCATCAAGTCCGGCGCGGCCTTCGAGCGCTTCGGCGTGATCCGCCACGTCGCCGTGGACAAGACCGGCACCCTGACCCGCAACCAGCCCACCGTCACCGCCGTGCTCACCACCGAGACTGCGTCCGAGGCCGAGGTGCTCGGCTGGGCGGCCGGGCTGGAACAGCACAGCACCCACCCGCTCGCCGCCGCGATCACCCAGAACGCTCCCTGCGCCCCTGCTGCCGTCGACGTGTCTGAGCAGGCCGGGCACGGCATGACTGGCGTCATCGACGCCGCGACGATCACCGTCGGCAGCCCCCGATGGCTTGACCCCGGAGCCCTCGCCAGTCAGGTAGCGGAACTGGAGCGGCAGGGAATGACCGTTGTGGTCATCCACCGCGGCGATCAGCCGGTCGGCGCGATCGGGGTACGCGACGAGCTGCGCCCGGAAGTACCCGAAGTGATCCGCACCCTCGCCGGTCAGGGAGTCGCGGTAACGATGCTCACCGGCGACAACACCCGCACTGCCCGAGCCCTCGCCGCCCAGGCCGGTATCGAGGATGTGCGCGCCGAGCTGCGGCCGGAAGACAAGGCCGACGCGATCAGCAAGCTGGCCGGAGCCGGGCTTGTGGCGATGATCGGGGACGGCATCAACGACGCCCCCGCACTCGCCGCCGCTGACATCGGCATCGCAATGGGCGCCACCGGATCGGACGCGGCAATCGAGTCCGCCGACGTCGCGTTCACCGGCCATGACCTGCGCCTCATCCCACGCGCGTTCGCCCATGCCCGCCGCGGCAGGCGCATCATCAACCAGAACATCATCCTGTCACTGCTGATCATCACAGGGCTGCTCCCGCTGGCACTGTTCGGCGTCCTCGGCCTCGCCGCCGTCGTGCTGGTCCACGAGATCGCCGAGGTCATCGTCATCCTCAACGGGCTCCGCGCCGCGCACACCCGCACCGCGACCTGAACGGGTTGCTCCCTCTCTACCGCTGGCAGAGCGGGAACATGAGGAACCCGCAATAGTAGAGACAGGCACCTGACAACAGGCTCGGTCCCGGGCGGTGTGGGCGCACCTGGCGGACATGAAGCAACCCCATCATGCTGCCGCTCCCGCCGTCCCGGTGTCGATGCCGCAGCTTGTCCTGGATGTGCGTGCCGACGGCACGATGACCGCTCTCCTCGACGGCCAGCCGGTCACACCGCCGGTTGGGGCAGGGCCATGGCGGCGGGCTGGGTTCGCACGGATCATCGACCACGCCACCCGCGAACGTCAGGTGCCGGTACGGGTCACGGTGCATGAGAGTGACGGGAGCACGTTCACCGACATCCTGCCCGCCACGCGCCGCTCCCGTCGGCAGCCACCGACCGCACAGCCGGAACCAACCACGATGGCGCGGAGGGCCGAGCCCGTGCCGATCGACGGTGGTCACGGCTTCCTCGCCGGCGAGGATGTGGCGATCGCGCTCGTTACCGGCCACACCGATGCCAGTCATCACGGCCAAGTACGCGCCCTCGGGCCCTACCCCCGGATGTTGGACACGGGGTGTGATTACGCGGCGGTCGGCAGCGTAGCGGCCCGGCGGGCCTCGTAGGTGGA
>NZ_VENP01000057.1 GCF_006351005.1 Miniimonas arenae
GACGGCGGGGCACTGTCGCGACGACGACGACCGGCCGTCCACCACCGTCACGACGACAACCGGCCGACCACCACCGCGACGGCTCACTGCACGAACACGCGCCAGCGGGCACGGAAGGCGCCAGCGGCCAAGGGCGCTGAGAGGCGCGAGCCGCCGGTCAGCCGAACCGACCCCGGCGGCGTGACCCAGCCGCCCCTAGACCTGCGACCAGTCGCTGCGCCGCGCGTAGGCCGTCACGTCGAGACCGCGCAGCTCGGCATACTCGCGCACCGGGCCGGACAGCAGCACGTCCGTGCGCCGCAGCGCGGGGACGTCGTCGGCGCCGAGCAGCGCCATGAGGTCACGGATCTCCGACAGCCAGCGCTGCACGAGCGCGACGAGCGCGTCGGGCCCGTCCTCGAGCAGCGTGTGCAGGAATGTCCCGGCCACCCCCACGGCGTCGGCGCCGAGCGCGAGCGCCCGCACGACGTCGAGCGCGTGCCGCACCCCGCCCGAGGCGAGCAGAGCGACCGCCGCCGACCCAGCCGACCCAGCCGAACCAGCCACCCCAGCCGACCCAGCCGACCCAGCCGACCCAGCCACCCCCGCGACCCCGGCCACCCCCGAGGCGAGGCCGCTCGAGGCACGACCCACGCCGTCGAGCCCGGCAGCCTCGAGCAGCGACGTGACCGCCGACTGGCCCCACCCCGCGAGGTAGGCACGCTCGCCCTCGGGTCGGCGCGCCGACTCGATCGCGCCGAAGTCGGTGCCCCCGCGCCCGGCGACGTCGACCGCCGCGACCCCGAGGTCGCGCAGCACGGCGATCGTCCCGCGCGACAGCCCGGCGCCGACCTCCTTCACGACGACGGGCACGCCGGCCGCGGCCACGATCTCCGCGACGGCGTCCGCCCACCGAGAGAAGTCGCGGTCGCCCTCGGGCATCGCGATCTCCTGCGGGGCGTTGAGGTGCACCTGCAGCGCGTCGGCGCCCAGCACGTCCACGAGGTGCGCCGCCTGCGCACCGGTCACGTTCGCGTTCGTGTTCGCGAGCACGAACCCGTCCGGGTTCTCCTCGCGCACCACGGTGAAGCTCGCGGCCGTCTCCGGCTCGCGCAGCACGATCCCCATCGAGCCGACGGCGACCGGCAGCCCGGTCTCCCGGCCCAGCACGCCGAGGCCTCGATTGACGCGCGTCGCCTGCTCGGTGCCGCCGGTCATGCCGCTCACGTAGAGCGGCACGGGCCAGCCGAACGCCGGCGACGCCAGGCTCACGGCGTCCGACGCGCCGCCCGCGAGCGCGTGGTGCACGAAGGTGACATGGTCGTAGTCGCGCGGCCGGTCGGGGGTGTGCTGCGCCATCGCGAGGCGCAGGTGGTCGTCCTTGCGGCGCGCCGTCTCGCTGAGGGCGCCGCTCGGCGCGCCCAGGCCCGACGCCGTCCCGGCATCACCCGAAGCTCCCGACCCGCCCGGACCGTGCGGCTGCGTCATGCGTCCCCCTCGGCGTCCGACTCGCTGTCCTCGACCCACGCACCCGCGTCCACCGCGAGGTGCAGCGGCACGATCCCCGCCTCCGCCCACGCGGCCTCGAGCCCCGCGACGGCGTGCTCGTCGCCCGCGGCGCCCACCGCGATCCCGCAGTCGCCACCGCCCGCGCCGGAGGACTTGCCCGCGAAGCCGTGCGCCTCCGCGGCGTCGGCGAGCGCCGTCAGCAGCGGCGTCTCGATCCCGACCCCGACGGCGGAGCCCAGGTCTCGTAGCGCCGCGCGGATCGTGCGCACGGCGTCCCGCGCGGCGTCGGGGTCGTCCGCCTGGACCGCCGCGACCAGCGCGTCCACTCCCGCGCGAGAGGCGGCGAGGAACTGCGGCGTCAGCCCGACGGCGCGCACCGCCGACACGATCGAGACCGTGGAGGCGGGCGAGCCCGTCCAGCCGACCCGCAGCGCGAGCGAGGTCGGCGTGGGCAGCGACGCGCTCGCAAGCCCCGGCCACTCCGCCCGGACGAGCCGCGCCGTCGCCGCCGGGTCGTCGGCGTCGTCGTGGGCGTGCACCCACGCGCGGTCCGGCGAGCAGTAGGACACCCACCCGCCGCGCAGGCTCGTCGCGACGTCGGCGCCCGACGCGCGCGGGTTCACCCGCAGCGTCGCGAGCAGCGCGACCTTGAACTGCTCCTGCGGCGTCAGGCCCAGGCCGTGCCACACGTCGAGGCCGCGCACGGCCGCGACCGTCACCGCCGCGGACGAGCCCAGCCCGTACTTGCGCGCCGGCGCGTCGCCCACCGCGGGGTCCACGAGCGTGCTGCGGGTCGAGACGGCGTACGGGCCGCCGTCGCGCCCGCGCTCGGCCGCGACGTGCGCGATCACCGCGGCTACCGCGCGCACGTACCGGCCCTCCTGGTCCAGGCCGCGCGTGCGGTCGGAGGATGCGAGCGTGAGCTCGAGGCGACGGTCGACGGCGACCAGCACCGCGGGCTGACCGGCGTCGGTCACGGCGTGCTCGCCACCGACGAACAGCTTCCCGGGCGCGGACGCCACGACCCGCCTCATGCGGGCTCCTCCGCGGCACCGGAGGCGAGCACGCCCGCCGGCAACGCCGCCGAGGCCTCGATCCGCAGTCCCGGCCCCGGTCGGGCGAGCAGCACGTGCGGCGCACCGCCGCCCGGCAGCACGATCCCGCGCAGGCCCGCGGCGACGACGTCGAGGTCCGCCCCCTCACACAGCACCTTCACGTTGGGTCCGGCGTCCATCGTCGCCCAGGCTCCGACGCCGGCCGCGCGCAGGTCCGCCACGGCGTCGAGCACCGCGAGCGAGGAGGCCGCGAGATACCGCACGGCCGGCCGCGCAGCGAGCATCGTCGCGTGCATCCGCATGGCGCTGGCCTCGGCGATCTCGCCGAGGCGTGGCAGGTCGCCGGCCGCGATCGCATCCGCCGCCTCGGCGGCGTCCGCCTCGGTGTGCTCGGTCCACGCCGGGAAGTAGGGCGAGGTGGCCACCGTGGCAGCCATCGCCTCGCGGCTGCCGATCTTCTTGGGCCCGGCGTCCAGCACCGCGACGGCCATCGCGACGTCGAGCTCCGGCGCCGTAGGCAGCGGCTCCGCGTAGGACGTGAGGTCGCCGGCCGCGGGGTCCGCGAGGTCGCCCGCGTGCCAGACCACGAACCCGCCGTACACCGAGCGCGACGCCGAGCCCGAGCCCCGCCGCGCGAGCCGGGACAGGTCGCGCCGGCCCAGCTCGAGCCCGTACGCCGTGGCCGCCGCGCCCGCGAGCGCCGCGAACGCCGACGCCGAGCTCGCCAGTCCCGCGCCCGTGGGCACCTCGTTGGTCGAGGTCACGCGGGCCGCCTGTGCCGTCGCCGTGCGCGACGCCTGACTCCGGACCAGGTGGAGGAACGCGAGGACCTTGGTGAGGGCCGCACCCGCGAGGGGCTCGCCGTCGAGCACCACCTCGTCGCGGCCGGCAGGCGCGTCGAGGAGCTCCACGTGCGTGGTGGTGCGGAACGCGTCGAGCGTGAGCGAGACGGACGACGTCGCGGGAAGTATGAGGGTGGAGTCGCGCTTGCCCCAGTACTTCACGAGCGCGATGTTCGCGTGCGCGACGGCGGTCACTCCGCCCGGCTCGGCGCTCATCGGTCCTCCTCCGGCCCGATCCGGTGCCGCCACGTGCCGATCGCGCCGGCCTCGCGCAGCGCGAGGTCGATCCGGTCCGCCGCGGCGTCGTCAGCGGCGAGCGCGATGATGCAGCCGCCCTGCCCGCCACCGGTGAGCTTCGCGCCGAGCGCGCCGGCGGCGAGCGCCGCATCGACGAGGCGGTCCAGCTCCGGGCTGGAGACGCCGAGCTCGCGCAGCATGCCCTGCGCCTGCGTCATCTTCTCCCCGAGCGCCTCGGGGCGGTCACCCGTGAGGTCGAGCGCGCCGCCCTGGGCGAGGGCACCGAGCCCGGTCATGAGCGCGGCGCCGCGCATGGGGCGGCGCTCGAGGAACGTGCGCACCGACGCGACGGCGTGCCGCGTGCGGCCTTTGACCCCCGAGTCCGCGACGACGAGCACGCCGCTCATCCGCGTCGCCAGCCGGCGCGCGACGCCCGCCTCGAACCACACCGGCTCGGCGGCCGCGGTCGCCGCGGCGTCCAGGCCCGACGGCGAGCCGTGCGCCACGCGCTCGCCCACCGCCACCAGGTCGAGGTACTCCGCCTCGGTGAGGTCACGCCCGGCGAGGTCTGCGAGCGCCCGGACGAGCGCGCCCGCGACGGCGGCGGACGAGCCGAGGCCGCGCGCGGGCGGCACGTCGCCCTCGACCATGATCCGGATCCCCTCGTGCGGCAGGCCCACGTGGTCGAGCGTCGCGAGCACGACGGCGCGGGGCGCGTCGAGCAGCTCCGGCACCTCGTGCAGGACACCGGTGTAGGGGGTGGACGCGATCGTCAACGGACCCGGAACGGCCTCGGCCGTCACCCGGACGGGCAGCTCGGCCAGCGGCAGCGCGACGGCGGGCTCCCCGTGGACCACGGCGTGCTCACCGAACAGGATCACCTTCGCGTGCGCCTTACCGCGTCCCGTCCTGAGCACGCGGCAACGCTACCCCGCCACCGGCCCCTGGCCCGCGGCCGCCGTCGCCAGCGCCGCGACGAGCCGCTCGACGCTCGATGTGAGCCCCCACCGTTCGGCGAGGGCGTCGAGCGTCTCGGGGTCACGCGGCTCGCGCGGGAGCGCGTCGCGGTGCTCGGGCAGCTCGGCGTCGCGCAGCACGCGCACGACGGCGGGCGCCACCGCCAGATAGTCCAGCGACGCGAGCAGCTTGCTGCGCACGCCGGGCGAGAGCCGACGCTCGCCGGGATCCTGCGCGGCGGCGATCACGCCGTCGAGCGTCCCGTAGGTCGCGAGCAGTCCGGCCGCGGTCTTCTCCCCCACGCCCGGAACACCAGGCAGGCCGTCGGAGGCGTCCCCGCGCAGCGTCGCGAGCGCGGCGTACGCCTCACCCGAGGCGACGCCGTACTTCTCGGCCAGGCGCGCGACGTCGACCGTCTCGAGGTTGCGCACCCCACGCCCCGTGTAGAGGACGCGAACGGCGGGCGTGCGTTCGCCGTCGGACCCCTCGCCCCCGTCACGCCCGTCGTCGATGAGCTGGAAGAGGTCGCGATCGCCGGTGACGATCTCGACCGCGCTCACCTCGCCCGCGGCGACCGCGCGCGTGGTGAGCGTGCCGATGACGTCGTCCGCCTCGCACCCCGGGGCGCCCACCCGCGCGATCCCGACGGCGGCCAGCACCTCCGCGATGACCGGCACCTGCGGTGCGAGCGCGTCCGGCACCTCCTCCTCCCCGCGCACACCCGCCGCACCCGAGGCGACGCGGTGCGCCTTGTAGGAGGGGATGGCCGCGACGCGGAAGGCCGGGCGCCAGTCGTCGTCCCAGCAGGCGACGACGCGACTCGGGCGACGGGAGACGAGGAGCGAGGCGAGCGCGTCCGTGAACCCGCGGATCGCGCCGACGGGGGATCCGTCCGGCGCGGAGACGTCGCCCTTGACCCCGTAGAACGCGCGGAAGTACAACGAGGCGGCGTCCAGCAGCATGAGCGTCCCGTGTCGAGCCGGCATGCGGCGAGTGTGCCACCCCTGTGGGCGACGACATCGGGTGGCAGGACGTGCCAGGCTACGGGTAGCACCACGAGGAGGAGGCCCCATGACCCAGAGCCCGTTGCAGCCCACCCTGGGCGAGCTGGTGGCGACGATCACCACGCAGCTGTCCAACCTCGTGAAGGGTGAGGTCGACCTGCTCAAGGCGCAGGTCGCCGAGAAGGGCCAGAAGTTCGGCATCGGTGCCGGCCTGTTCGCGGGAGCCGCGTTCTTCGGGTTCTTCGCGTTCGCCACGCTCGTGGCGACGGCGGTGCTGGCGCTCGCGCTCGTGCTGCCCGCCTGGGCGGCCGCCCTCATCGTGGCCGTGGTCCTCCTGCTCATCGCCGGCCTGCTCGCCCTCATCGGCAAGAAGTCGATCGACGCGGGCAACGAGGTCAAGCCGGAGATCAAGGACAACCTCAAGACCGACGTCGACGTCATCAAGGACGGCATCAAGGAAGGGCTGGGCAAGTGAGCACCCCCACGGACGACGAGAAGCCGCGCAAGCGTTCCGCCGCGGAGATCCAGGCGGAGCTCGAGGCGACCCGCGCCGACCTCGGTCGCACCGTCGACCAGCTGGCCGACCGCGTCGACCCGCGCGCCCACGCCCAGGCGGCCAAGGAGAAGGTCGTCACGACCGTCTCCGAGCAGGCCGAGCAGGCCAAGGAGAAGGCGAACGCGCTCGTCGAGGACGTCAAGGGTCGCTCGACTGCCGTCGTCGACGACGTCAAGGCCGGCAACCCCCGCACGATCGCGATCGTCGGGGGCGCCGTCGCCGCGGTCGTCGCCGCCATCGTGCTCAGCGCCCGCAGGGGTCGCTGACTCCTCTCACGACCCGGGACACCGGGTCTCACGATGAGATCCGGCGCTCCTCGGCCGTCGACTCGGCCGTCGACTCGGCGGTGGCCCTCCGGCGGATGTCCGTCGGGTGAGCATCCGTCGGTCGGGGCGCGTCCGGCAGCGGTCCGGAAGCCGTCGGCCACCCGCACGCGGTGCGGGCGCGGTCCTTTGGTGAGCGTCCTCCTCGCCATGTAACCTTGTCCACGGCACACAAACAGTCCCCGGTGCGACTACGTTCGCGATGTTGCTCCGGCACCCGAGGTGGAGGGGGTCGAGTCCATGGGACGCGGCCGTCAGAAGGCAAAGCAGACCAAGGTCGCCCGGCAGCTGAAGTACTACAGCCCGGAGACCGACTATCGCGCGCTTGAGCGCGAGCTCGGCCACGCGCCGACGGGTACCGGTCTCGTCGACCCGTACGCGGACGACGACGACGAGGACGACACGGACGACTGGGCCTCCGCCGGCAGTCGCTGAGCGAGGCGCCCGATCGGGGCGCCACAGCACGCCTCACCTCACGTGGTGCGGCACCTCGCACGCCTCGGGGCGGCGGTTTGTTCGCGCCCCGAGACGGCGGTGCTTCCGCGCCCGCACGACGGGGCGCGCCGCCTGCACCTCGTGCGGGACATCCGCACCTCGTGCGGGACATCCGCACCTCACGCGGTGCGGTACTCCCGGTGCATCACGACGGCGCCTCCGTGCACGCCCTTGGTGCCGGACACCATCGGGTGGTGGGTGACGTCGTCGGGCGTCTCGACGCGGACGCGACCCAGCTCCCAGCTCTCGATCCCCGCGGCGGCGAGCGACGCCGTCGCGCGCTCGAACGAGGCCGCTGGGAGGATCGCCACCATGCCGACACCGAGGTTGAGGGTGCCCTCGAGCTCGTGCGGCGCGGCCTGCGCGCCGCGGGCGAGCAGCGTGAAGACGGGCGGAAGCACCCAGGAGGCGCGGTCGACGTCGGCCACGAGCCCCGGCGGCAGCACGCGTGCGAGGTTGGAGGCCAGCCCGCCGCCCGTGACGTGCGTGAACGCGTGCACCGTCGCGGCCTCGACGAGGTCGAGGCAGGGCCGGGTGTAGAGCCGGGTCGGCTCGAGCAGCTCCTCGCCGAGCGTGCGGCCGAGGTCGTCGTCGTGGGCGTAGAGGTCCCAGCCGGTGCTCGCGAGCACGTGCCGCACGAGCGAGTAGCCGTTGGCGTGGACGCCGGAGGCCGCCATCGCGAGCAGGACGTCGCCGTCGCGCACCCGCTCCGGGCCGAGCACCTTGCCGGCCTCGACGACGCCGGTCGCGGCCCCCGCGACGTCGTACTCCTCGGGCTCGAGAAGACCTGGGTGCTCGGCGGTCTCCCCGCCCACGAGCGCCGTGCCGGTCTCCTCGCATCCACGCGCGATGCCCGAGACGATCGCCGCGATGCGCTCGGGCACCACCTTGCCGCACGCGATGTAGTCGGTCATGAACAGCGGGCGGGCGCCGGTGACGACGATGTCGTCGACGACCATGCCGACGAGGTCGACGCCGATGGTGTCGTGCTTGTCCAGGCGCTGCGCGAGGGCGACCTTGGTGCCCACGCCGTCGGTCGACGTCGCGAGCAGCGGACGGGTGTAGGTGAGCAGGTCCGAGGCGTCCCAGAGCCCGGCGAAACCGCCGACCCCGCCGAGCACCCGCGCGGAGTGCGTCCGGGCCACGGCCGCCTTCATCAGCTCGACGGCCTTGTCGCCCGCCTCGACGTCGACCCCGGCCGCGCTGTACAGAGAGCTCACGCCCGCCAACCTACCGTGGCGGCCGCCGCCGGCGGGCGGGGACGCCGGGCACACGCATCGGGCGCGAAGCAGCGCCGCGTCGTGGGAGGATCGACTCCGGCACACGTCCCCCCAACGCCCTGGAGCACCCCCACCCATGTGCGGCATCGTGGGAACCGTCTCGGCCGAGCCGGTCGCCCAGCTCATCTACGACAGCCTCGGACTCCTGCAGCACCGCGGCCAGGACTCCACCGGGATCGCGACCGCCGAGGGCAGCGTCTTCCACCAGGTGAAGTCCAAGGGCCAGGTCCGCGAGGCCTACCGCACCCGAGACATGCGTCGCCTGCTGGGCACCATGGGCCTCGGGCACGTGCGGTACGCGACGCAGGGCAAGGCCTCCGCCGAGGAGGAGTCCCAGCCGTTCTACGTGAACGCGCCCTACGGGATCATGCTCGTGCACAACGGGAACCTCACGAACGTGCGCGAGCTGCGCGAGGACCTGTTCGGCGTCGACCGCCGGCACATGAACACGCACTCGGACACCGAGCTGCTGCTCAATGTGCTCGCCACCGAGCTGCAGCAGGTGATCCGGGGCAACCAGCTCGACCCGGACCAGGTGTTCGACGCCGTCGAGCGCGTGCACGAGCGCATCGAGGGCTCCTACGCGGTGATCGCGATGATCGCGGGCTACGGGCTGCTCGCGTTCCGCGACCCGAACGGCATCCGGCCGCTCGTGCTCGCCAGCCGCGAGTCCACGCTCACCGGCGAGGACTGGATCGTCGCCTCGGAGTCGCTCGTGCCGGAGGCGTCGGGCTACCGCAAGGTGCGCGACGTCGCGCCCGGCGAGGCCGTCTTCATCACGATGGGCGGGGAGATGACGACCCGGCAGTGCCACCCGGCACCGCGCCTCATCCCCTGCTCCTTCGAGTACGTGTACCTCGCGCGTCCCGACTCCACGATGAACGGCATCTCGGTGTACGAGGCACGACTGCGCCTGGGCGACGCCCTCGCCAAGACCGTCGCGCAGTACACCCCGAGCGGCGCGATCGACGTCGTGATGCCGATCCCCGACTCGGCTCGCCCCGCCGCGATGCAGGTCGCCCAGCGGCTCGGCCTGGAGTACCGCGAGGGGTTCTACAAGAACCGCTACGTGGGCCGGACGTTCATCATGCCGGGCCAGAAGGAGCGCACGAAGTCGGTGCGGCAGAAGCTCAACGCGATGCCCTCGGAGTTCGCCGGCAAGTCGATCCTCATCGTCGACGACTCCATCGTGCGGGGCACCACCTCGCGCGAGATCGTCGAGATGGCCCGGCAGACCGGTGCGGCGCGGGTGACGTTCGCGTCGGCCGCTCCCCCGGTGCGCTACCCGCACGTGTACGGGATCAACATGCCCACGCGCTCGGAGCTCATCGCGCACGGCCGCACGATCCCCGAGGCCAACGAGGCGCTCGGCGCCGACTACCTCGTCTACCAGGAGGTCGAGGACATGAAGTCCGCGATCCTCGCCGGGCAGAGCACCGTCACGGACCTGGACATGAGCTGCTTCGACGGCCGCTACGTCTCGGGCCGCGTCGACGAGGAGTACCTGCGCTGGGTCGAGGAGACCATGAGCTCCTGAGCTCGCCCTGCCTGAGGCGCGTCGCCCGGCGAACGCACGGTGCGCCCGGTGACGCCCGACGGCGCACCCACGCCTCGCCGTCGGGCTCGCCTCTCGCGAGGCTTCCGCGGGCCACGGCCGGCTACGGCCGGACGACGTGCCCCAGGTTCAGCTCGATCGCGGCCCGCTCGCCCGAGGTGAGCTGCCAGACGTACTCGTTCTTGAGCTTCGCGCCGTCGGACGTGAACGGCCCGGTGCGGTAGGGGTAGAACGCGATCGTCGGCCACGTGTGCGGCGGCGCGGTGCACACCGCGTTGCGGAAGTCGCCGTTGAGGCGGCGCAGCTCGTCCGGCACCCACGCGAGCCACGCGTCGCGCTGCGCCGGCATGACCTCGGCGTCCGGCACGAGCTGCAGGGCCAGGTGGAGCTGGCGGTCGCCGTCGGAGTCCTCGAACGTGATGAGCCGGTGCGACTCGACGAGGCGCGCGAGCTCGGGGTCGGTGTTCACGACGTCGCGCACGGTGTCGGGCGCGAGGACCGCGCCGTTGTAGTCGATAGACATGTCCGACCGGCCGTAGAGGAACAGCAGCGGCAGGTCGAGGAACCTCTCGCGCTCGACGTCGGTGTGCCCCGTGCGCCGCAGCACCGGGCGCAGGTCGCGCAGCCGCATCACGTGGCCGCGGTCGTGGATGTTGTAGCGGATCCGCGGGTTGATGTTCTGCTTGCGGGTGATCGTGACGAGGAGCTCGCCGTCGGGCGTGGACTCGATGAGGTAGTCGTACGGGTTGAACTGGAAGATCATCGGCAGCGTGCCGTACTCCTCGCGCTTGGTGAGCTCGCGCGCGAGCGCCGGGTCGGCGTCGATCGCCTGACGCAGCGCGATCGTGAAGTCGGTCTCGAGGGCGATGTTGATCTCGAGGTCGGACGCGCCGTAGGACCCGAACACCCGGTGGGTGTGCGCGAGGATCCGTCGTCGCATCCCCTCGCTGATGCCCTCGCCACCGAAGGCCGCCACGACGTCGTACCGCCCCCACTCCAGCCGCGGGTCGTCGAACAGCGCCTTGAGGAAGGGCGGATACCCCATGACGATGTAGGTGTAGTCGGGGCCGAACTCCCGCATCGTGGCGATGATCTTCTCGCGGTCGGGACCCACCGACTTGATCATCGTGATCTCGGTGAGGGACGACGTGACGTTCATCCCCGTGGCCCACGCTCCGAGCGAGAACGCGTTGAGCACGAACGGCTGGCGACGCAGATCCTTCGCGGTGCGCGAGAACCCGACCTGCAGAAGCATACGCGTCGCGAGGCGCTCGTCCGGGCCGCGCACCCAGCTCGTCGGCGTGCCCGAGCTACCCGAGGACTCGTCGACCACCACGCCGCGCCGCGGCAGGCGCCCGCCGAGCGAGCGCTCCGCGACGGACCAGCGCTTGATGTAGCTCGCCTTGTCCATCGGCGGCACCTGCTCGAGCGCGTGGGCGACGCCGTCGCTCAGGTCGAGGCGGTCGCTCGCCCCCTGCTCGGCGAGGAACGCGCGGTACGCGGGCACCCTGCGCACCGCGAGCTCGAACGTCCGCGCGGCGCGCCACCGCCCGAGCCGCCAGCGCAGCGGCTCGATTCCCGGCGCGAGGAGGATCTTATGCGTGCTCACGCGGCGCGCGAGCGCCCAGACCACGGCGTCCTGCACGGCGATGAACGCGAAGAGCAGCAGGCGCTTCACGGCGTCTCCCCCGGGAGCAGCATCTCCGCGACGTCGCGCCGGTGTGCCAGCGGCGGCCGCGGTGAGTACCCGATCCGCACGAGCATCCAGGCCATCTCGCCGTTCTCCTCCCTGATTCCCAGCCGCTGCACGAGCGCCGCGTGCGACGTCGGGTTCGTGATGACGGTGCCCAGCGGGTGCAGCACCACGCCGTTGCGCTCGAGGTGGAGCCAGATCCGCAGGAACGTCCGACCGGCCTCGAGGTAGTCGCGCTCGTCGGCGAACGGTCCGGTGAGCCACGCGAGCTGCGGCACGCCGCGCATCGTGCGCAGGTACACGGCCTTGATGAACGACCCGATCACCGGGGCCTCCCACAGCCCGCGGTGGCGCATCGCGAACCGGAGCACGCCACCCGGCATCAGCATCGTGGCCGCGGACAGGCCGTCGCCGGTCGCCGCCGCCTCGCGCTCGGAGTAGCGCAGCCACTGCAGGATCTCGGCGTGCACCGCGTCGTTGCGCAGGTCGTCGAAGAGCGTCCGCTGGTTGATGCGCACGAGCGCGCGCACGTCGTCGGGGTCGGCGCTCACGCCCAGCGTGTGCCCCGCCTCCGCCGCGATCGCGGCGGCCCCCGCGAGGACGTCGTCGTCCACGAGCCGGCCGTCGTAGGGCCGACGGGACGTCCGACGGCGAACGAACGCCTCGCCGTCGGCCGCCGCCTCGGCGTCGATCGCCCGGGCGACGAGGCGGACCGTCCCGATCCGGTGCGCGCGGTCGGCGGCGTCGAAGTCCATCGGGGTGAGGTCGAGGTCCTCCTCGACCCGCCAGCCGTGGGCGCCCGCGACGACGCCGAGGGCGTGCAGGAACACCCCGGCGCACACGTGCGCGAACGGGATGCCGAAGGACTCGGCGGGCAGACCGCGGTCGAGGTCGTAGAACACGTCCGCCGTGTGCGGGCTCGTCACGCGGACCTTCATCGGCTGGGAGTTGTGCGGCGACGGGTAGCGCCGCACCTGTGCGAGGACGTCGTCCCAGGGTGCCTGCATCGTGGCACCCTACCCAGGCCGGCGCCGGGTGCCCGGTCGGCTCCACGGTCGGCGCGCCTTCGGGCCCGCCGACCGGCACGCACTCGGCTTGGCAGCCCGGGCAGCCCGGGCAGCCGACCTCAACCAGGTGTCAGCCGGTGTCAGCCAGGACTCACGCCGTCTGCGGCTCCAGCACCTTCTTCCAGGCGCCCTCGTACGAGCGCGGGACGAAGCCGATCGCCTCGTTGATGTCGAGCATCGGGCGGTTCTCCTCGGCGTTGTACGTCGTCACGCGGCGCGACCACGGTGCGATCTCCCGCCACTGCCGCAGGTTCTCGCACTTCACGAGCGTCCCGAGCCGATGTCCGCGGTGCTCGCGCAGCACCAGGGTGTCCTCCTGGTGGGTCACCTCGTCCGGCTCGGGACCGGTCACGAGCTCGTTGAACGCGCACAGCTCGCCGGTCTCGACGTGCTGGGCCGCGACCACGTGGAGCGTGCGGCCACCCTCGGTGTTGCGGGCGTCGTGCCGCGCGACCCGGTCGGCGTCCCACACCTCCTCGACCACCTCGAGGTCGGCGTTCGGGGTGTCGGTCGCCATCCGCGACTTCAGCCACGCATACCCGGCGACGTGCTCGGGCGGCGTCGGGGCGGTCCAGCTCACGAGCCGGTAGTCGCTCGCATGGGTCGCGGCCTCGGCGAGCAGGGCGTCGACGGTGTCGGTGCAGGTCGCGAGGTCGAGCGCGCTGTACCGCTCGATCTGCGAGAGCGTGAAGCCGTGGGCGAGGAGGAACCGGGCGCCGCGGTCCTCGGCGGGGATCGAGCCGAAGCCGGTCGGGGAAGCGAGCCGGGGACCGCCGGTCTCGGGGTGCTGCACCCAGGTCTCGAGCACGGTGCGCCCGTGCTCCCGTGCAGCGTCCTCGACGAGGCGCATCGCCCGGCGGCCGATGCCTTGCCCCCAGACGTCCGGGTGCAGCTCGATGAGGAAGTACCCGCCGCGGGCCTCGCCCTCGTGCGGCAGGTCCAGGCCGACGCGGCCGACGACGACGCCGTCGAGCAGCACGACCCACACCAGGCGCGTCTCGAGCGGATCGGGACGGTAGTGCGGCAGGAGCACAGCGGGCGTGGTGGCGAGGTCGTCGTGCCCCGCGATGAGGCGGTAGGTCTCGTTGCGGACCTCGACCATGGCCAGGAAGTCGGCCGCGTCCTCGCCGTCGAGCGTGTCCGGGACGTGCAGCGGGCGCAGCTCGAGGCGCGCGTCGAGGTCGGTCGCGTCGGAGGCGGACCCCTTCGAGGCGGTCGCGACGACGGCGAGCGCGGCCTCGGAGGCGGGCTCGCCGTGGGGCGCGGGCTCGCCGTCGAGCGCAGGCTCGCCGTGGGGCGCGGCGAGCGGCGTCGCGGGGGTGGACAGGTCGCTGGACATGTCGGCGAGGCTAGGCGCGGCGACGGCGAGCGGGACAACGATTTTCGCGTTCCGACCGGGTGACGCCGCAGCGACTCTGCCTGATGCCACAGCGACCGAACGCCCCGATCCGGTCACGGCGAGCGGCGTCTGCGCAGGTCACGGGCGTGCGGCCGGCAGGGTGGAGGCGGCGAGTCGCTCTCCCGTCAGGGCGAGTCGCTCTCCCGTTACGACCGTGACGCCACAGCGACCCGGCAACCCGGCGACGCGGCAACCCAGCGACCCGCCGCATGCTGCCAGTGGGACGGGCCGGTCGGCCGGCGTCGGCCAGCGCGAGCCGTGCCGCTCGCGTGGAACGGTCAGCCGGCGTCGGCCAGCTCGAGCGTCACGCTGCGCCGCTCGACGTCGGTCGCGGTCACCGTCACGCGCACGCGGCTCCCGGCCCGCAGGCGATCGCGCGGGCCCACCACGCGGGCCCGCACCGCGGGCGAGGTGAGCAGCACGGTGGCGCGTGCCTCGCCGTCGTCCTCCTTGGACCGCGTCGACTCGACCACGACCGCGTCGTAGGTGCGGCCGACGCGCGGCGCCATGATGAGCGCCTCGAGCAGGTCGAGGCCGCCGCGCTCGTACGCGCCGGCGCGCTGCGTGGCCGAGGCCATCTCGACCGGCAGCGCCTCGAGCGCGGCCACCACCCACTCGGGCACGGGACGGCCCGCCACCTGCGCGAGCGCGACCTCGGTGCCGTACCTGTCGACGAGGCGGCGCAGCGGCGCCGTGACGTGCGCGTACTCCGCCGCGATCGCCGAGTGCGCCGCGCCGACGGGCACGTCGGGGTGCTCGGGCGTGCCGAACGCGACGTAACCGGCGCCGCGGAAGAGCGTCGTGGCCTCGGTCGCGAACGCGGCGTGCTCGGGGATGCGCGAGTCGATCGTGCGCGCGAACGCCCCGTAGGAGGTGCCGGCCGGCCAGTCGAGGCCGAGCCCGAGAGCGACCCGACGCAGGCGCGCGACGTCCTCCTCGCGCGCCGCCTGCAGCGTGCGCCACAGGCCGATGCCTGCCTCGCGCTGCAGCCGCGCCGCCACGATGCCGGTGAGCAGCGACAGCTGCGCGTTGTCCTCCTCGACCGGGAGCGCCGCGCGGTACACGAGCCGGTAGCGCTCGTCGTGCGTCTCGACCTCCTGGTCCGGCACGTCGAGGCTCGCGCCGCCGCGCTGGACCTGCAGCTCGGCGCGCAGCGCACCCACCCGAGGCAGCAGCGTGAGCATCTCGTCCGCGGTGCCCGCGTCGAGGGCCGCCTGCACGCCGACGTAGTCCAGCTGCGCGCGCGAGCGCACGATCGCGCGCTCGACGTCGACGTCGCGGATCACGCCGTCGCCGTCGAGCCGGATCCGCCAGAGGACGGCCCGACGGTCCACCTCGGGCAGCAGGCTCGCGGCGCCCTCGGACAGCACGGGCGGGTGCAGCCCGAACCGGCCGTCCGGGCCGTAGTAGGTAACGCCGCGGCGGTGCGTCTCGGCGTCGAGCGCACCGCCCGGGGTGACGAACGAGGCGACGTCGGCGATTGCGTAGTGGACCACGAAGCCGGAGCCGTCGACGGCGAGGTGGAACGCCTGGTCGAGGTCCTTCGAGCCCGCGGGGTCGAGCGTGACGAGCGGGAGGTCCCGGCGGTCCGCGCGCTCGAGGCCGTCCTCGATCGGGCGCGACGCCGCCTCCTCCGCCTCGGCGAGCACGGCGGGGTCGTGGCCCTCGGGGACGCCGACCTCGGCGCGCAGCGCGGCGAGTCCGGACGCGGCTGCGGCCGCGGCGGCGCCGGCCCGCGGGGAGCGGCGGGTCATGCCTCTGACTCGCGCGTCGATGCGCGCGGAGCTGTCGGCGGAGCGAGCGGCGCGGCGGGCGTCGGGTCAGGCGTCGCAGCGGACGACGGCGCAGCCGCACGCACGCGTTCGGCTCGCCGCACGCTGCGGTGATCGATCCAGACGGCGACGGCGAAGCTCGCCAGCGCGAAGAACGCGCCCAGACCGAGCAGCAGGAGCCAGAAGATGCCCCACGAGTCCAGCGCGCGGGCGGCGACCTCCTCGGGCGGCAGGAACGAGTCGCGCACGAACGACAGGAGGCCGGCGAGCAGGAACGCGAGCGCGATCCCGACGAAGACGAACGCCCCGAACCGCGGCGCCCGGCGCACGCGCGTGGGGTCGGCGACCTGCGCGACGACCTCGATCGGGCCGTCCTCGTGCGCCACGCCCGCGAGCTCGTCCTTCTCGCCCGCGTCGTCGCCGGGTCCTGGGGGGCGCGCCTGCTGCTCACTCACCCGGTCAGCCTAAGCCGCACCCGACCGCGCCCTGGCGTCGTCGCCGTACTCACGCCCCGCGCGAGGCGCGCTCAGGCCGGGGGGTGCGCGCCGCCGTCGTCGGTGGGCGTGCCCGCGCAAGGCGCGCCTCACGCCGGGCGGTGCGCGCCGCCGTCGTCGCCGTGCGTGCCGCGAGCGCGCGGCCGGAGGAACGGCAGCGCCTCGGTGAGGTCCGCGCGGGTGCCCGAGGCCTGGACGCCACCGTCGTCGATCGCGCGGTGCACGACGTCGGCCCACGCGATCCGTCCCGTGGCGAGGCCGAGGAACGTGTGCGGCCGGCACTCCACCACGTTCGGCGGGGTGCCACGGGTGTGCCGCGGGCCGCCGAAGGCCTGCACCGCGCCCGCCGGCGGGACGCGAACCTCCACGCTGTGGCCGGGGTGCAGGGCCTCGAGCTCCTCCAGCGCGTAACGGACAGCCGTGAGCAGGACGGTGCGCGGCGTGTCCTCGCCCTGGGCGGCCCACTGCGCGAGGGCGACCTCGCCCGCCTGTGGATCGATCCGCCGTCGTGCCATCGTCTCTCGCCGTCCCGTCCGGTGCCGGGCGCTCAGGCGCGCACGACGCGGCAGCCGGTCGCCTCGATCTCGGCGGCCGCCTCGGCGTCGAGGCCCGTGTCGGTGATGAGGGTGTCGACGTCGGCGAGCGGGGTGACGCGCGCGAAGTCGACGAGGCCGAACTTGGTGTGGTCGGCGAGGATCACGGTGCGGCTCGCGGCGCGGACGAGCGCGCGCTTGATGCGGGCCTCGGCGAGGTCGGGGGTCGTGATGCCCTCCTCGACCGTGACGCCGTTCGCGCCGACGAACGCGACGTCCACGTGCACGTCGGCGAGCTGCTGCTCGGCCCAGGCGCCGACCGCGGCGAGGGTTCGCCCGCGCAGCTGGCCGCCGAGGAGGTGGAGCGTGATGCCGGGCAGCGCGGCGAGCGCGATCGCGAGGTGGACGCCGTGCGTGACGACGGTGAGCTCACGGTCGGCCGGCATGAGCGCGACGAGCTGCGCGGTGGTGGTGCCGGCGTCGACGGCGATCGCTCCGCCGTCGGGCAGCTCGTCCAGGGCCGCGCGCGCGATGCGCTGCTTGGCCTCGGACATCCGGGTCTCGCGATCAGCGACGGCGGGCTCGATCGCGAGGCGCTCGACGGCGATCGCTCCCCCGTGCACGCGGCGCAGCACGCCGCGGCGCTCGAGCAGGGTGAGGTCGCGGCGGACGGTCTCGGGGGTGACGCCCAGGCGGTCGGCGAGCTCCTTGACCTCGACTCGGCCGTGCTCGCGCGCGATGGCGCGGATCTCCAGCTGCCGCTCCGTCGCGTACATGGTGCACTCCCGGGGTCCTGTGGTCGCTTCTGTTTACCTCCGTTTGTGTGGGAGTGTCAAACGGGCGTCGGGGCGGTAGGAGGGTTCGGCTCAGGACCTGGTGGCGTCAGTGGCGGCCCTTGCCGGAGACCTTGAGGTACTCGCGCATCTGCATGGTCCGGCGCCGCCACTGCGCGCTCTCCTGCGCCGCGAGGCGCGCGTCGTTGCGGCGTGCGGCGTACCGCGCCTCGCGGAGCTGGGTCTGCCAGGAGTCGTAGCGGCGCTGCGGCAGGGAGCCGTCCGCGAGTGCCGCCTGCACGGCACAGCCGGGTTCGCCGTCGTGCGCGCAGTCGCCGAAGCGGCAACGCTCGGCGATCGCTGCCACGTCGGAGAACGTGCTGGCCACGGAGTCCTCGGACGCGACGAGCCCGATGGTGCGCAGCCCGGGGGTGTCGACGAGCCACGCCGCGCCGCGGGGCAGGGGCAGGGGGACGAGCTCGCGATGAGTGGTGGTGTGCCGGCCCTTGCCGTCCCCGCGCCGCTCTCCCGTCGCCATGACCTCGGCGCCGGCGAGCGCGTTCACCAGCGTCGACTTGCCCGCGCCCGACGGGCCGACGACCACCACCGTCGTGCCCGGCTCGAGCAGGTCGCGCAGCGCGTCGACGCCCTCGCCCGTCGTGGCCGACACGGGGAGGACCGTCACGCCCGGGAGAGCGGCCTCGACGTCGGCGACCCAGTCGGTGGCGTCGGTCACGAGGTCGGCCTTGGTCAGCACGGCGAGCGGCGTCGCTCCCGCGTTCCACGCGAGCGTGCCGAGCCGCTCGAGGCGGCCGATCTTCGGCTCGGGGTCGAGGTGCTCGACGACGAGCACGACGTCCACGTTCGCGGCCAGCACCTGAAAGCTCGCGGAGCGGTCGGCGGAGTCGCGCACGAGCTCGGAGGTTCTCGGGGCGAGGAGGACACGCTCGGCGTCGGTGGCGGTGGGCGCCTCGACGACGCGGTCGCCGACGGCGGGCGCCTGCGGCTCGCCGACCACGGCGCCGAGGACGCCGCCGGGGCGCAGCGCGACGGTGCGGCGCGCGGGCGCGGCGGGGCCGGACGCGGGTGAGGCGGCGCGCTCGGCGGGGTCGACGCCGTCGGGCAGGTCGGGGCCGGGCTCGGGTGAGGCGGCGCGCTCGGCGGGGTC
>NZ_VENP01000058.1 GCF_006351005.1 Miniimonas arenae
GCACCGTGACCCTGCGCCCAGCCCCGGACCTGATGACCTACCTCACCGCCCTGCTGCCGATGAAGGACGGCATCGCCGCCTACACCGCCCTACGCGCCGCCGCCGACACCGCCGTCAGCACCGGACACGCCACCAGCCGCGGCCAGGCCATGGCCGACACCCTCACCACCCGCCTCACCGGGCGCGCCCCCACCGACCCCGTCCCCGTGCACGTCGGACTCGTCATGACCGAGGCCACCCTCCTCGCACCCGAAGGCACACCCGGTGCCGAGGAACCCGCGACCCTCAACACCCCGGGCCTGGCCGGCACACCCGTCCCCGCACCCTGGGCCCGCACCCTCATCCACACCACCCTCACCAGCACACGCTCGAGCAGCACCAGCACCAGCGACGCCGAGAGCAGCACCAGCACCGGCGACGCCGAGAGCAGCAACGGCACCAGCGACGCCGAGAGCAGCACCAGCACCGGCGACGCCGAGAGCAGCACCGCGGCCGCCAACGGCGGCTGCAACGACCGGGAGGTCGGGGTGTGGCTACGCCGCCTGTTCCGCGACCCCAGCACCGGCGAGCTCGCCGCGATGGACTCCCGATCCCGCTGCGCCCCACCCAACCTCGCCCGCTTCATCCGATACCGCGACACGACCTGCCGCACGCCCTGGTGCGACGCCCCGATCCGCCACATCGACCACATCACCCCCGCCAACGTCGACGGACCCACCACCGCCACCAACCTCCAAGGCCTCTGCGAAGCCTGCAACCACGCCAAACAAGCACCCGACTGGACCCAACGCGTCACGGCCGGCGACGGAGCCTCACCCCGAGCCGCCAACATGCCCGACGCCGCCCACGCTCCGACGCACAGCCGCAGCACACCCGACAGCGGCGAAGCGTCGGCGCACAGCCGCAGCACACCCGACAGCGGCGAAGCGTCGATGCGCAGCCGCAGCGACGCACCCGACACGACGACCCGCCACACCGTCGAGACCCGCACCCCCACCGGCCACCGCTACTACTCCACCGCCCCACCCCTGCCCGGGGGAACGGTTGACGCTCGACCGCGGCTGGACGCCGAGCCGGGAGACAGGGCTGAACGGCGTGGTCCGACTGGCCGCAAACGCGACCGCGACCGCGACCGCGAACCAGCAGGTCGGCAGCCGGAGCCGCCTGGCCTGTCGGGCCCCCGGTGCGACACCGCAGTCGCCGCCGAGCGCCGAGTCCCGGCGGCCCCGACCAAGCGCGACGCCGTGGACCAGCCGAGGCCAGCCGCACTCGCGCTGCCCCGACGCACGCCCGTAACGGTGGCCGAGCCGCGCGCCGGCCGGCGGGCAAAGGGGGAGGGGATCCTCGACGGGGAGCTCGACGACGCAGGCCACTCCGACGGCTCGGTTGCCCACGAGATGATCTCCGCCGTCGAGCACTACCTCCGGTGCGCGCTGGAGAACGCGAGGAGCCGATGATGGCCGTCGAGCCGATGACTCCGCCCCCGAGCGAAGGTCCACCCACCATGACGCAGCTGCTCCGAGTCCAGAACTTCACCGTCTCCCGCGACGGTTACGGCGCCGGCGAGGGCCAGAGCCTCGAGCGCCCCTTCGGCACCGCCGATCCCGCCGCCTTCTTCACATGGGCCGGCGCGACCGCCAGCTGGCCCAACCGCACCGACCCGGGCGGCAGCCGCGGCCTCGACGACTACTTCACCCGCGACTTCGGCAACAACATCGGCGCCGAGATCATGGGCCGCAACAAGTTCGCCCCCCTGCGCGGCCCCTGGCTCGACGAGGAGTGGCGCGGCTGGTGGGGCGACGAGCCGCCGTTCCACACCCCGGTCTTCGTCCTGACCCACCACCCGCGACCCTCGTTCAGCCGCGGCGAGACCACGTTCCACTTCGTCGACGACGAGCCCGCCGCCGTCCTCGAGCTCGCCAAGGCGGCCGCGAACGGCAGGGATGTCCGACTCGGCGGCGGCGCCCAGACCGTCCGCGAGTTCCTCGACGCCGACCTCGTGGACGCGATGCACGTCGCCGTCTGCGACGTCGAGGTCGGCGGCGGCTCGCGCCTGTGGACCTCGCCCGACGAGCTCGACGACCGCTTCCACCACGAGGCGATCCCCAGCCCCAGCGGCGTCACGCACCACCTCTTCTGGCGCTGACGGCGCACGACGGCGAGCGACCGGACGAGTCGGCCGCTACGGCGCGCCCGGGCGGCGACGAGCCGCCCGCGTCGCGACCAAGCCCGCCAGCAGGAACCCGCCCCAGAGCGCGAAGAGTGGGTCCCACAGCGCTGCATGACCGATCAGCGCCGCACGGTTGGACGCGGCGGGTGAGTCGACCACGCCGGCCATGGCGAGCCATGCCCCGACCATGTTGGCCAGGCCGTAGAGCAGCAGCACCGTGCCCCCGAGCCAGCACAGCGCGCGCCACCAGCGGTATCCGGGCAGCGGGTGCGACTCGTTGATCAGTGGCCCGACGGCGACCGTGGCCTTCAGCAGGGCGATCGCCAGCAGCGCCACCATCGCCGTCGTCGGCGCCGCGCGGTACCAGTCCAGAGCCCACTGCCCGACCGTCTCGGCCAGCCACGTGCCGCCGAAGGCCCAGTACGCGCTGAACGCGGCATGCACCAGGCCGCACGCCGCGGCGAGCACCAGCCATCGTCGGCCCGAGGACGCGACGGGGAGTGCGCTCATCCGCGCAGTATGACGCCGGTGCGTCCGTCGCGCTGTCGCCGTCTGCGACGTCGCGGTCGGCGGCGGCTCACGCCTGTCGGCCTCGCCCGACGAGCTCGACGACCGACTCCACCACGAGGCGATCCCCACCCCCAGCGGCGTCACGCACCACCTCTTCGGGCGCATACCGCGCACGACGGCGAGCCACCGCAGCGCGGTCGGCTCACCAGTCGTCGTCGCGGAGGCTCCCCGGCGCGACGCGTTCGACAGCCGCGCGGGCGACGCGGCGCACACCCTCGGCGGAGAGCGCCGTCGGGTCGATCCGCAGGGTGAGGACGAGCTGCGTCCCGTAGCTGAGGGCCGCGGCGACCACCGGGATGTTCCCTGCCGCGGGAGTCAGGGGCACGATCGTCCGCACGCGCGAGCCACACACCTCCACCGAGCCCACCGGCCCGTGGACGTTGGTGAGCAGCGTCGTGATCTGCCGCTGACGCGCCATCAGCGGCCGGAGCAGCCCAAGGCGCGCAAGCGCTACCGTCACCGGCGCCGTGAGCCGGGCGGGGCTGTCGTCGACGAGCAGCGCCTTGCGCCGGCGCGTCCGCGCCGCGATCCGCGAGATGTACGACGTGGCCGTCTCGCCGGTCGCCGGCGCCGGTACCGCGACTCGCAGCAGCCCGACCGTGTTGCGGCGTCGCCGACTCCCGCCCCACATCACCGGGACCGACACCGTGACGTGGCGAAGGCGCTCGCCGCGCTCCCGGGCTAGTGCGCCGTGCAGGAGCGCGACGGCGGCGAGCAGGACGTCGTTCACGGTGCCGCCCGCGCGGCGTCCGGCGGCGTGCACGGCCTCGAGGTCGAGGCGCAGCACCACGAGCTCACACCCGGGCGCGATGGGACGCAGCAGCGAGGTCCGGGGGGAGCGTGGCGCGAGAGCGGCGACGAGTCCGACGCCTGGCGGCATCCACCGTGCCGAGCGTCCGAAGCCTGCTGTGCCGAGGTGCCTCGAGGAGAGCGCCCCGCCGTCGTCGACGGCGCGGACCGGAATGTCGGCGAGGAGGTGCAGGATCTCGGCGATCGCCGTCGGGCCGTCGGCCACCGCGTGGTGGACGCGCACGACGAGCCACCGCCCCGCGCCCGGCGGGTCGTCCGGGTCGGCGACGAGGGTGAGCTGCCAGAGCGGGCGGCGGGGATCGAGGTCGCGGCACAGCAGGCCCGCGGTGGCGGCGAGGGGACCGCCGTCGAGAGGGGCGAGGTCGACGTGCGACCCGAGGTCTCCCGCGGCCGGGAGCCAGTGCGGTCGACCACCCGGGTCGACGAGCACGCGTCGCAGGCTCGGCACGTCCAGCGCTCGCGTCGTCACCCGCTCGCGCAGGCGAGCCAGGGGCACGGCGTCCGCCAGAGACAGGATCGCGCCGACGAACCGGGGATCGGGACCGACGTCCGAGGCGAGCTCCGCGCGTTCCGACCACGTCAGGGGGACGCCCGTCACCGCTCGAGTCTCGCACCGCGGGCGGGCGCCCGTCCCGTGTTCACTCGACGATCACGCGGTGCTGGACAGGCAAGCACGCACTTGCCTATCGTGTGGATGTGGTCGACGACGACGCCGAGCTGTTCCGGGCCCTGGCAGACCCGACGCGTCGCCTGATCATGGACGAGCTCGCCCAGCGTCCCGACCAGACGCTGTTCGAGATCTGCTCGCGCCTCGTCATGAACCACGCCGTCTCGATCTCCCGCCAGGGCGTGTCCCAGCACCTCGACGTGCTCGAACGCGCCGGCCTGGTGAGGACCGAGCGGCGCGGTCGCTACAAGCTGCACACCCTGACCCCCGCACCGCTCGAGCGGATCACCACCCGGTGGCCGCCGACGGGTTCCGCAAGCCCGCCGCCGCCTTCGCCAGCCGGACCACCCCCGTCACCCCCGTCACCCCAGGAGCACCCATGAGACTGCAGGCCGCGACGATCTTCGTCGACGACCAGGCCCACGCCGCCGACTTCTACACCCGCGTCCTCGGCTTCGAGGTCACCGCCGACGTCCCGCTGGGGGAGGCACGCTGGCTCACGGTCGCCGAGCCCGGCAACCCCGGCGCCACGAACATCTCGCTCGAGCCCAAGGGTCACCCCGCGGCCGTTGCCTACGCCGCCGCGCTGCTGGAGGACGGCATCCCCTGCTGCCAGCTCGGCGTCGCCGACCTCGCCGCCGAGCACGAGCGGCTCACCGCCCTCGGCGTCGTCTTCACCCAGCCGCCCACCGACTTCGGCCCGGTCACCGTCGCGGTGCTCGACGACACCTGCGGCAACCTCCTCCAGCTCGCGCAGGTGAACGCGCAGTCTGAGCCAGGGGCCGACGGCGAGCCCGACACCTCGGGCGACGCCTCACCCGACACTCAGGCATGACCGCACGCCTCGTCCTCGTCCAGGGGCCGATAGCGGTCGGGAAGAGCGCGCTCGCCCGCGCGCTGACCGAGCGGCTGCGGCGCGACGGCGCCCGCGTGGCGCTCGTCGAGCTCGACCAGATCGCGGAGATGGCGCTGCCGACCCTCCCGGACTGGGAGGACGCGCATCGCATCTTCCGCTCGGTCGTCGCGCAGTGGCTCGGCACGCCGCTGGACGTCGTCGTCGCCGAGGGCGTCGGCAGCCCCGAGGAGGCCGCCGCCCTGCACGCGGCGGTCGCCGACGCTCGCGGTGACGCGGCCGACGCCGAGCCCACCTTCTCCCTCGTCCTCACCGTCGCGTACGCAACCGCCCTCGAGCGCGCGCTCGCCGACCCCACCCGGGGGGTCTCACGCGACCCGGCGTTCTTGCGCCGCGAGTACGACCGGTGGGACCGGGTGCGCGACGAGATGCCCGCCGACCTGCGGCTCGACACGTCCGAGGCGTCGCTCGAGGAGTGCGTCGAGGGGGTCCTCGGCTGCCTGGTGGCTGGGCCCGAGCCGGCCTAGCCGCGGGGCCCGCCGGGCGCTGCCGGTCCCGCCCCGGGCCGGCTCGGCCCCACCGGTCGCGTCGGGTCTACCGGGCCCGCCCGGCCCGTGCGACCCGGGCGGGCGATGTCGGACCTGGCGGCGTGGCTACGGTGGGCCGGTGACCCGTGATGTCCGGAATGTGCACGACGCCCTCGCCGCCTTCTCCGAGCCGTGGCAGCCACACCGGCTGACCAGCGTCAACGACTACGACGTCAAGGTGGTGAAGCTGCTGGGTGAGTTCGTCTGGCACAGCCACCCCGAGACCGACGAGCTGTTCCTCGTGGTGAGTGGGCAGCTGACGATCCAGCTGCGCGGCCGCGACGTCGTCCTCAACTCGAACGACGTGTTCGTGGTGCCGCGCGGTGTCGAGCACTGCCCCAGGGCCGAGAGTGAGGTGCAGGCGATCCTCATCGAGCCGCGCGGCACCATGAACACCGGGGACGCCGGAGGAGAGCGGACCGCGGAGGTTCAGGAGCTCGGCTGACCAGGCTCCGGCGTGCTCGGGAACGTTCGGGTGCCTCGTCAGGCAGCGGACGGGCGCCTCCCCCGCGCGGGTGCGGTACGGATTGACTGGAGGCCCGTCCACATTGACTGGTCAGATGGGTCCGGGCGCCGACGGTGTTTCCGGCCCCGAGCATCGCCGCAGGTCAGGGGCCTGTCGCGAGAACGGCGTCGGAGCGCGCGAGACCTGACCAGTCAATGTGCCGAGGCGACCAGTCAGAACGCACGGCGGTCAGCACCAGGCCGGCCGTCGGACGGCCCCGACAGGGCCGCGAGCAGCCCGGCGAGCGGCGCCGGTACGTCCGCGACCGGCACGGCGCGGGCGAGCAGCTCCCCGTACCGCCGCTTGTTCCCGCTGCGGCCGGCGAAGAACCGCGCGAGCCGCTCGCCCGTCCTTTCAGGCGGCCAGCGCCACCACGGTCGCCACGACGGCGAGCAGCGGGAGTGTCCCCTGTGTCACCGCAGCGCGGCGCTTGTCGGGCGAGGAGAGCAGCAGCACCAGCGCCGCGGCGAGCATGCACCCGGTGCCGGCGAGCACGAGGGTGAGGCCCGCCGTCGTGCGTCCCGAGGCCGCGAGCACGATGCCGACGATGGCGAGCACCGCGAGGAAGAGGTTGTAGAAGCCCTGGTTGTACGCCATCTCGCGGTTCGCCTCCGCCTGCTCGGGCGTGGTGCCGAACGTGGCGCGGGCGCGCGGTCCGGTCCACGCGACACTCTCGAGGTACCAGATGAACACGTGCAGCGCGGCGGCGAGACCGCCCAGGACGAGAGCGACGGCGAGCACGAGTGGCCTCCGGTCGTGAGTGCGGGTGAGATGACGCCTGCAGTCTTCCACCCGCGCTCCGACGCTCGCGGGTGCGGGATCCTGGACGGGTGACCGCACCACTCCCGCTCCCGTTGCGCAGCCTGCCCTCGCCGGAGGTCCTGGACCGGTTCGCGGTGCCCGACGACGTCGAACGCCTCCCCGGCGGTCAGGGCGGCACCGTCCGCGCGGGCGACCTCGCGCTCAGCCCCGACCGCGACCCCGCGCTGCAGTCCTGGCTCAGCCCCGTCCAGGCGCGCCTGGCCTACGAGCTCGACCTGGCCCCCGGGCGCCGCCCGCTCCGCCTCGCGATGCCGGTCCCGGCGCGGGACGGGGAGTGGGTGGTGCAGGGCTGGGCGGCCACGCGCTTCGAGCCCGACGCCGAGGCGTGCCACGACCTCGACGTCGCCCTCGCCGCGGGTCGCCTCCTCCACGCGCACCTCGCCTCGGCCGTGCCGGCCCGTCCCGACGGCGCCCCGCTGCCCGCCCTGTCCCTGCCCCCCGCGTCGGGAGCGAGCCGGTGGGACCGCGCCGAGGCCGTCGCGTTCGCGCCGGCTGCCGCACTCCCGGACCTCCTCCCGGCGACGCTCGCCGACCTGGCGCCGTTGATGACCGACGTCTCCCTCGGCCCCGACCAGCTCGTGCACCGCGACCTCGCCTCGAACGTCCTCCTCGACGCGCGAGGATCCGCGCTCGTCATCGACCTCGCGCCCACCTGGCGCCCCGCGCTGTGGGCCGATGCGATCTGCGTGCTCGACTCCGTGACCTGGCTCGGCGCCCCGGCCGCGGCGCTGCGCGGGTGGGGGTCCGGCCGCGCGCGCCAGGCCATGCTGCGGGCGCTGGTCTTCCGCGTGCTCAGCGACGAGCCCGCCCGGCGGGCGCCGTACTCGGCGGCGCTCCACGCCGTCGGGCCCCGGTAGGGCGCCAGAGCTCGTGGCCGGGAACGCTCGCCCACCCATCCCGACCCTTCCGGAGCCCGCCGCCCCGGGGTACGTTCGCGCGCGTGCTCCTCCTCGCGATCGTCCGGGCGTCGACCGCCGTCGCCGCCACGCCGTCGCGGCTGGCCAAGCGCGCGATCCTCGCGGACGTCCTGCGCCTGGCCGAGCCCGAGGAGATCGACCTCGTCGCCACGTACCTCGCGGGGTCGCTGCGGCAGCGCCGCACCGGCGTGGGGTGGGCGTCGCTCGCCGCGCTGCCGGACCCCGCGCCCCAGCCCACCCTCGAGGTGCGCGACGTCGACGCCCGCCTCGAGCGCATCGCCGCCGAGTCCGGCGCGGGCTCGAGCGCCCGGCGCGACGCCGCCCTGACGGACCTCCTCGAGGCGGCGACGTCGGCGGAGCAGCAGTACCTGCGCGCGCTCGTGCTGGGCGACGTGCGCCAGGGCGCCTCGGCGTCGCTCGTGCAGGACGCGCTCGCGGCCGCGTTCGAGGTGCCGCTCGCGCTGGTGCGCCGCGCCGCCATGCTCGCGGGCTCGACGGCGAGCGCCGCGCGGGCGGTCGCGGCCGGCGGGCAGGCCGCGCTCGAGGCGATCGGGCTCACCGTCGGCGTCCCGGTCGAGCCCATGCTGGCCGCCGCCGCGCCGAACCCGAGCGACGCCGTCGCGAAGTCCGGCCTGCCCGCGTTCGTCGACGCCAAGCTCGACGGCATCCGCGTGCAGGTCCACCGCTGGCCGGGGGACGGCACGACTGGCGCAGCCGGCGCGGACGAGGTCCGGCTGTTCACCCGCAGCCTCGACGACATCACCGATCGACTGCCGGAGGTCGTGGCGCAGGCCCGGGCGCTGCCGGAGTCGACGTTCGTGCTCGACGGCGAGGTGATCGCCCTGCGGCCCGACGGCCGCCCCGTGCCCTTCCAGCTCATCGCGGCGCGCACCGCCACGACCGACGCGGAGGCGGCCGCGGGCCTGCCCGTTGCGCTCTTCGCGTTCGACGTGCTCCACGTGGCCGGCCGCGACCTGCTCGACGAGCCGCTGCACGTGCGCGCCGAGGCCCTCGCCGCCCTCGTCCCGCCCGAGCTCACGGTGCCGCGCGAGGTCGTCACGACGGCGGAGCGCGCCGCCGAGGTCTTCGCCCGCGCGGTCGGGGTCGGCTGGGAGGGTGTGGTCGTCAAGCGCCGGGACGCGCCGTACGCGGCCGGTCGCCGCGACTCGGCCTGGGTCAAGGTCAAGCCGCGGCACACGTTCGACCTCGCCGTCGTCGGCGCCGAGTGGGGGTACGGGCGGCGCACCGGCTGGCTCTCGAACCTCCACCTCGCGGCGCGCGACGGCGCAGGGAACCTCGTGATGCTCGGCAAGACCTTCAAGGGGCTCACCGACGCGATGCTGACGTGGCAGACCGCCGAGCTGCTTGCGCGCGAGTCGCGGCGGACCGCCTCGACGGTGTTCGTCGACCCGCCGCTCGTCGCCGAGATCGCGATCGACGGCGTCCAGGTCTCCACGCGCTACCCCGGCGGCGTCGCGCTGCGGTTCGCGCGGGTGCTGCGCTACCGCGACGACAAGACGGTGGCCGACGTCGACCTGCTCGCCGACGTCGCGGCGCTCTCGCCGGTGATCGACGGGAGCTGAGGCCGCGCGACGCGCGGCGGGTCCGCGCGCTCAGGGCTCGACGGCGAGCTCCAGCTCGAGCTCCGACGCCTCGCCCAGGGCGCGGCCGAGTCGCGCCACCTCCGCGGCGAGCGCGGCCTCCGGCGCGGCGCCGCTCTCGGCGAACCAGGTCACGACGATCCGCGTCCGACCCCGCTCTCGGACGCGGCGCCACGCTCCCGTGACGATGCCGTCGCGGATCACGAGCGGACTGCCGCGGGTGGCCAGCGCGCGCCGGGCGGGCGGGACGACGAGGGCGTCCGCGGTCCCGGGCCCGAGGGTCCACGGGTCGTACGCGGGCAGGAGACGCACGACGGCGGTGCCGTCGAAGCTCGAGCCGCCCGCGCTGCCCCCGCCGACCCTGCCGCCCGCGCCAGCCGTACCGCCACAGCCGCCCGAGTCGGCGGGGCGCACGCCCGCAACCCCACGCATCTGCTCAAGGTCGGCCGAACGCACGAGGCGAGGCTCGCCGTCGAGCATCACCTCGGTGACCTGGTCGCCGAGCTCGGCGACCCACGTGCGGAGCCGGCGGCGCGGCACGCTCAGCCCTTCGGTGAGCCAGTAGTCGAGGTTCGCCCAGGTGGCGGGGCCGTAGGAGGCGAGGTAGCGCAGCACGCTGCGGCGGCCCGCGGCGTCGATCGCCGCGTCCGAGAGCGACTCCTCGAGGTCCGACGGGGCCGTCGTGGCAAGGCGGAAGGTGGTGAGGCCGTCTCGGTCGGGGCCGAAGCAGACGTCGCGCCACCAGTGCAGCGGCTTGATCAGGGCGTCGGAGCCGGCACCGCTCGCCGCGGCCTGCGCCAGGTGCGCGAGGTCAGGCGTGCGCGCGAGGTGGTCGGCGAGCTCGGGCCGGATGAGCGGCCCGTCGGCGAGCGCGTCGCGCACGGCCGCGCGCAGCGGCGCCCAGTCCGCGAGGGCGAAGTGGACCTGCGCCTGGTAGCGCGCGGTCTCCCAGATCCGCGTGGTGCAGCGGACGGTGAGGAGGTCGGCCGCGTCGTCGGGCGCCATGAGGTAGGAGCCGCCACGGAACGCGTACGCCCGCACGAGCGTGCCGGCGGCCAGGGCGCGATCGAGCGTGCCGGCGTCGGCCGCCCCGTCGTCACCGCCCGCGGGCACCGTCAGCGGCACCGCCAGCCGCACCGCGACCGACGCCTCGGCGGCCTCGCGCGGCCAGGCGCGCTGCGCGACGACGCGACGCACGACGTCGACGGCGTCCGTCCCGGCGACCGGAGCCAGGGCGTGCCGCTCCAGCCGCCAGTCGAGCGCGCGGGCGACGTCGAGCGCACCCCCGCTCGTGACGTCGCCCTCGGTCATCGGCCCAGTGTGGCCGTTTCCGCCCGCGCGGCCCAGCCTCTGCCCTACCGTCCGGTCATGACCCCGCCGTCGCCGCTGCCCTCCTCGCTGGCCGACACGATCCGCGCCGCGCTCGTCGCCGCGCGCAACCCGGAGAAGGCGCCTGGCATGCAGGCGTACATGAAGTCGACGATGCCGTTCCTCGGCGTCGGACTGTGGGACACCCGGAAGATCACCCTGGCGATCGCGCGAGCCGCGCAGCCGGCGCCCGACGCGGACGAGGTGCGCGACGCCGTCGTCGATCTGTGGTGCGGCGCGGACTGGCGCGAGGAGCGCTACGCGGCGCAGGCGCTGCTCACGCTGCCGGTGGCGCGGGCGCGGCTGGACTGGCTCGACCTGCACCGCGAGATCATCGTGACGGGCGACTGGTGGGACCACACCGACGAGGCGATGCACCGGATCGGGGAGCTGCTGGTGGCGCATCGCGCGGAGATGACGCCCGTGCTGCTCGCGTGGAGCCGGGAGCCGAACCGGTGGTTGCGGCGCAGCGCCGTGATCGCGCAGCTCGAGCAGAAGGCGGCGACCGACACGGACCTGCTCACCGCCGTGATCGAGGCGAACGAGGCCGACCCCGACTTCTTCCTGCGCAAGGCGATCGGCTGGGCGCTGCGGCAGTACTCCAGGACCGACCCGGACTGGGTGCGGGCGTTCGTCGAGGCGCACCCGGGGCTGAGCCCGCTGTCGCGTCGCGAGGCGATCAAGCATCTATCGTCTCCCGCATGACCGGCCTCACGCCCTACCTGTCGCTGCCCGGCACCGCCCGCGGCGCGCTCGAGCACTACCGCGACGTGTTCGGGGGCGAGCTCGTGCTGCACACGTACGAGGACTTCGGGCGCACCGACGGTCCGCCGGACGCGATTGCGCACGGGATGCTCCAGGGGCCTGTGGAGCTGTTCGCCTCCGACGCCGCGGTCGCCTCGGTTGGCGAGCCGGCCGAGGTGCCCTCGGGCGTGCTGTTCGCCCTGCTCGGCACCGCCGATCCCACGACCATGCGCGCCTGGTTCGCCGCCCTGGCCGAGGGCGGCACGGTGACCGACCCGCTGCAGCGCCGCGCCTGGGGCGACCACGACGGTCAGGTGACCGACCGGTTCGGCATCCGCTGGCTCGTCGGGTTCCACGAGTAGCCGGCGCGCGGCGCTCGCCAGCTGGTCGGCGCTGGTCAGCGCGGGTCGTTCGCGGCGAGCACGACGGCGAGCTCCCGCGCCTGCCGGTCCACCACCTCCGCGATCGCGTCCTCGGCGGCGTCGGCCGCGAGCAGCTCGGGCGGGAGGTCGGTGTCGACGCCGAGCCGCCGCACGGGCATCGCGTCGACGGTCTCGGCGACCATGGACGCGAGGGTGCCGGCCGGCTCGTGCCCGAGCAGCCGCACCGCCTTGGCGCAGGAGTAGGGCCGGTGGAACGCGAACTGTGCCGCGGTCCCGAGGGCGTCGCGGACCACGGTCGAAGGCACCGGAAGCAGTCGCGGCGTGACGCCGAGGTGCGCGGCGATCGCCTCGAGGTAGCGCCGCATCGTGGTGATCTCGCCGCCGACGGCGTTGACCACCTCGCCGTCCGCCCGCGGTGCGGTGAGACTCGCCTGGACCCAGGCGGCGACGTCGCCGGCCCAGACCGGCGTGATGACGCCGCGTCCGCCGTCCAGCACCGCGACCGGGCGCCCGGCGCACAGCCGGGCGACCACGTGCTCGGTCCGCCCCCACAGCCCCGCGGTGCGGAACCCGCGGCCCAGCATGTGGCTCGGGCGCACGATGGTCGCGCGCGGCCCGACGGCGTCCAGCAGCGTGCGCTCGGCCGCGAGCTTGCCGCGGGCGTACGGCGTGACGGGCGCGGGCTCGCGCTCCTCGGTGACCGGCTCGGCACCGACCTCCTCGCCGTAGACGTCGACGGTGCTGATCAGGACGACGCGGCGCGCGCTCGCGCTGACCTGCGCGAGGAGCCGGGCGCCCGCGGCGTCGAAGCAGATCGCGTCCACGACGGCGTCCGGCGCGAACGCCTCGACCTCGCGCTGGTGACTCGCGAGGGTCGCGCGGTCGGCCTGGAGCCACGTGAGGGCGCCGGGTCGCCCGGCGTCCGTGCGCTCGGTGGTCCGGTCGGTCCGCTGGCCGGCCTGCTGGTCGGCCGGCGTGGCCCGCTGCCCCCGCGAGACCACCATGACGTCGTCGCCCGAGGCGAGGCACGCCGCGGTGACCCGCGAGGCGAACGCGCCGGTGCCGCCGATGACCAGGACCTTCATGCGCGCTCCACCCGGCGAGCCTACGGCGGGCGCTCCCGCGGAAGCGCCCCGATGGCGGACCATGGTGGCGTGCCCGACGCCGCCGGATCGCCCGGCCTCCGCGTGACGGCCGCGCTCACGATTCCCGACGGCGAGCTGCGGTGGCGCTTCTCGCGCGCCTCGGGTCCGGGCGGCCAGGGCGTCAACACGACCGACTCGCGGGTCGAGCTGTCCTGGGACGTCGCCGCGTCGAGTGCGCTGAGCGAGCTCCAGCGCGACCGAGCGCTCGAGCGGCTGGCGGGCCGGCTCGTGCGCGGGGTGCTCACGGTGGTGGCGTCCGAGGATCGCGCGCAGCTGCGCAACCGTGAGGCGGCGCGGCGCCGGCTGGCCGCGCTCGTCGCCGAGGCCGTCGCGCCGCCGCCGCGCGCTCGACGCGCGACCCGACCGACCCGTGGCTCGCAGGCACGCCGGCTCGAGGCGAAGAAGCTGCGCGGCTCGGTCAAGCGCGACCGCCGGCGCCCCCGCAACGGCGACTGACCTGCGGAGGTCAGGCGCTCCGGACGGATTGACTGGTCGCCCCGACGAGTTGACTGGTCAGATCTTCGCGAACGGCCACTGTTCCCGGCCCGAGGGCTGTGACCTGCGGTGACGCGGTGAGGCGCGCAGCCATCGGGCTCTGGACCAGTCAATCCGTCGGAGCGACCAGTCACAGCGACAGCCACCCGGTGGTCCAGGGGCCCTGGGACCGGCTTCCAGGGGCCTGGCGGCCAGTCGACACCTCGCGCCGGTGGCGGCCAGTCGGCACCTCGCGCCGGTGGCGGCCAGTCGGCACCTCGCGCCGGTGGCGGCCAGTCGGCACCTCGCGCCGGTGGCCCCTGTCACTGCCACCCGTGTGGAGGTAGCGTGCCGACAGGTCCGCGCGGTGCGCTGGGACGTCACCGCCGGGAGTGCACGAGGCGGCCCACCACGAGCGCCAGGAGGTTCGCGATGCCACGCCACGCCGTCGTCCGGCTCGCTCCGAGCCACGCCGGCACGTCCGCCGACCAGCCCGGACACCATCCGGGCGACCTCTCGATGCACCTGCCCGACCCCCTGCCCGACACCGTCGACGACGCGCTCGTCCTCGCCCCGGCGTGGGCGCGCGAGGGTTGGCGGCCCGGCGAGGGCCGCACCCTCGCCCTCTGGGAGCTGCTCGCCACCCTGGCGGCGCGCGACCTCGCCGTCGCGCGCGCCGTCGAGCCGCACCTGGACGCCGCCGCGATCCTCGACCAGGCCGGCACCCCGCGCAGCGAACTGCCCGGCGGCGCGGCGCGCGGCGACGCCTCGTGGGGCGTGTTCGCGGCCGAGGGCCCCGGCGTGCGTGTGGTCGCCACGCCCACGCCCGACGGCGAGCACGCCGTCCGCCTCGACGGCACCAAGCCGTGGTGCTCGCTCGGGCACCGGCTCGACGCCGCACTCGTGACCGCGTGGCTGGACGGGGACCGCCGCGGCCTGTTCGCGGTCGACCTGCACCACCCGGGCGTCAGCCCGGACGGGACGCAGTGGGCCGCCCGCGGGCTCACCGAGATCCGCTCGACCGGCCTGCGGTTCGACGGCGTCGGGGCGGCCGCCGTGGGTGAGGCCGGCTGGTACCTGCACCGGCCCGGCTTCTGGTGGGGTGGGCTCGGTGTGGCCGCGTGCTGGTACGGCGGAACGGTCGGCGTCGCCCGCGCCCTGTGGCGGCGGGCGGCCGAGACCGCTGCGCGTGGCGACGGCTCGTCGCTCGACGACGCGCTGCTCGCGGCCGCGCTCGGCGCCGTCGACCGTCGACTGCACGCCGCCAGGGCCGTGCTCGCCGAGGCCGCCGCCGCCGTGGACGCGGGGGCAGCCGACACGGCCGGCCCGATCCTCGCCCTGCGGGTGCGCGGCACCGTGGCGCAGGTCTGCGAGGACGTGATCTCCGCCGTCGGGCACGCGCTCGGCCCGGCGCCGCTCGCGACCGACGCCGAGCACGCCAAGCGCGTCGCGGACCTGCAGCTCTACGTGCGCCAGCACCACGCCGAGCGCGACGACGCCTCCCTGGGGCGCAAGCTCGTCGCCGAGGCTGCCACGGAGGCCCACCCCGCCCCCGAGGCGGCGCCGTGGTGACCGCCCCGGCCGGCACGGCGAGGCCGCCCGCGTTCGACGGCCGCGCCCCCGGCACGCCGGCACAGGCGTGGCAGGCCGACCCTCGCTGGGCCGACCTGCCCGCGCCGCGCCTGCCGCTGACGGGCACGGTCGTGGTGATCGCCGCGCACCCCGACGACGAGACGCTCGGCGCCGGCGGCCTCGTCGCCATGCTCGCCGACGCCGGTCGACCGGCGCACGTCGTCGTCGTCACCGACGGCGCCGCCTCGCACCCGGACTCGCCCACGCTGACCCCCGCCGCGCTCGTGGCGAGGCGTGCGGCGGAGGTGCGGGACGCCGTCGGGCACCTCTCGCCGGACTCCCCGGTGACCCTGCTCGGCCACCCCGACGGCGCGACCGACGAGGTGCGCGACGCGATCCGCAGCGACCTCGCCGCCGCGCTCGACGCCGTGGGCGACCTCGCGCTCGTGCTCGCGCCCTACCGCGGCGACGCGCACCGCGACCACCGCGTGGTCGGCGAGGTCGCCGCCGAGCTCGCCGAGCAGCGCGGCGTGCTGCTGTGGGAGTACCCGATCTGGCTGTGGCACTGGGCCGACCCCGCGCACGAGCTCGTCCCCTGGTCGCGGCTGCGGGCCCTGCCGCTGAGCGCGTCCGCCGCCCTGCGCACCGTGCGCGCCACGCGCGCGCACGCCAGCCAGGTCGTCCCGCTGTCGGCCGACCCGCGCGACGCCGCGCCGCTGCACCCCGCGTTCGTGGCGGGCCTCGACCGCGACGTCGCGCTCGTCGTCGTGCCCGACGGCGAACCCACCGCCGCGCCCGACGCCGGCCTTGCCGCGGACTACTTCGACGGCACGTACTCCCGGCACGAGGACCCGTGGGGCTTCGTCGACCGCTGGTACGAGGAGCGCAAGCGCGCGCTCACGCTCGCGGCCCTGCCCGCCGCGCGGTACCGCCGCGCGCTGGAGCTCGGCGCCTCGATCGGGGTGCTCACCGCCGAGCTGGCGCAGCGGTGCGGCGAGCTCGTGGCCACCGACACGGCGCTCGCGGCCGTGGAGCGCGCCCGGCACCGGATCCAGCAGCGGCTCGGACCCGCCTCGGCGCGCGTCGACGTGCTCCAGCACGACCTGCGCGACCCGCTGCCGCCGGGTGCGTTCGACCTCGTGGTGCTCTCCGAGGTCGGCTACTACCTGTCCCGGCCCGCGCTGCGCGGCGCGGTGCGGCGGCTGCTCGCGGCGCTCGAGCCCGGCGGCACGCTGCTCGCCTGCCACTGGCGCCACCCGGTGACCGACTACCCCCTGACCGGAGACGAGGTGCACCGGATCCTCGCCGAGGAGCTCGCCGGTTCCCTGCGCCGCCTGGTCCGACACGAGGAGGACGACCTGCTGCTCGAGGTGTGGTGCGCCGACCCCCGGTCCGTCGCGCAGCGGACGGGGCTGGTTCCGTGAGCGCCGAACGCGTGCCCGACGTCGAGGCGAGCGACGCGCTGTCGGCGTCGCCCGCCGTCGTGCGTGCGTTCCCCGAGCCGCTGCCGATCCGGCACGTGGCCGTGGTGGTGCCCGCGCGCGACGAGGAGGCGCTGCTCGCGCGGTGCCTCGACGCGCTCGTGGCCGCCCTGGAGCCACCGGGCGTGAGCGTCGAGCTCCTGCTCGTGCTGGACCGGTGTCGTGACGGGAGCGCCGCCGTCGCGTCGCGCTACCCGCGGGTCCGGGTGCTCGCGCTCGACGCCGACGCCCGTGGCGACGTCGGGCGGGCGCGGGCCGAGGGCGTGGCCGCGGCGCTGCGCCGCAGCCCCGCGCCCCCGTCCGCGACGTGGCTCGCGTGCACCGACGCCGACTCGGTGGTCCCGGCGACCTGGCTGCGCACGCACGCGCGACTCGCCGACGACGGTGCCGACCTCGTGATCGGCACCGTGCGGCCGGACCCGGCCGATCTCACGTCCGAGCAGCTGGCGGCGTGGGCTGCCACGCGGGTGGCCGGCCGGCCGAACGGGCACGTGCACGGCGCGAACCTCGGCGTGCGCGCGAGCGTCTACCTGGCCGCGGGCGGGTTCGGGCCCGCGAGCGAGCATGAGGACGTCGAGCTCGTGGCGCGCGCCCGGCGCCTCGGCGGCGTCCGCGAGGTGCCCTCGGACGAGGTCGACGTGCTCACGTCGGGCCGCCGGGTCGGGCGGACGCCGGGTGGGTACGCGGGGTACCTCCGGGAGCGGTTCGGGGCCTGACGACGCGGGGCTGGGCCTGGCGACGCGGGCTTGGCCCTGAGGACGCGGGCCGACCGGGTGAGCGCCGACCGGCTCCGCGCCCGGGCCGGCGCCGGCCGAGACGGCTGCGCGCCGCCCGACAGCAGCCTGCCGGACGACCGCTTGTCAGATCCCGCGGTGGTACGGGTTGGTGATCAGCCGTGGGGTCACGGGCCACGGCGGGGTGAAAGTGAGGCGTCCGTGGTCGTCGCGGGTGCAGGTCCAGTCCCCGCAATGGATCGCGTGATGGTGTGCCGGGCACAGGAGAGCGCTGTGGTCGAGGTCGGTGTGTCCGCCGCGCCACCACTCGACGAGGTGGTGTGCCTCGCACCACGTGGCGGGGA
>NZ_VENP01000059.1 GCF_006351005.1 Miniimonas arenae
GCCCGTCAGCTACGTTGAAGAACAGGTTCCCGTCGGAGCCGGTTCCAGATAACCGAGCCTCCACAAAACCCGGGGCGCTTCACTGCAGGGGTTGCCGGACGAGTTCGACTTCACCGGGCAGCGTGACGCGGCCTCGTGGAAGCAGCTCGGCAACGGGGTGAACACCGGGGTAGTGGCTCAGGCTCTCCTGGGACAGATGCGACGTGACGGGGACTTGCTCGTTCGGGACCCACGCGGTGCGGCGGTGCTCGAGGCGGTGTCGTCGACGATGCAGACCACGGGTGGTGACCTTCGTGGCCTCATCCGCGAGTCGGTGCTGCGGGGGCAGGACGGGTCGAGCCGGCTGGCGTCCTGATCGCCCTGCTCGATGTCGGTGCCGTGTGCTACTGGACGATGGCCTGCGGGTTGTCCAGCGATATCGCGCCGCACTCGCAGGAGAGTGGCTCGTCGAACTCGCGCATCCACGCCTCCACGTCGGCGCCGGTCACCTTGGTGAGCCGGTACCCGCTGGTCGTGCGTCCGGTGCGCGCGGCGTGCCAGCCGGCGCAGTCCAGGCGCCCGCAGACCCAACGGTCGTAGGCCAGGTAGACGACGTTCTCGTCCAGGACGCTGGTGGACACGGTGGCTCCTCGCGGTGGTGGCCCAACCGTGTGCCGGACCGTCGCCACCTCCCGTGTGCGGCAGGCCTGTTAGTCGAGCATGTCGGCGTAGTCCACGTCACGGGCGGCGCTGGATGTAGTGCCGGGCCGCCACCTCCACGCTTGCACGGCCGAGGTGCCGTGCCGCAGCCTCACCACCGGACGTCTCGGCCATCCGGGTCGCCACCGCCTGTCGCAGGGTTCGCGGCGTCACCCCACGCAAGGTCGGCGTCAGCGATCGCCGCACGCCACGACGTGCGCAGTTGAGGTCGATTCGGATCGGGTGGCTGTGCGTGCGCATCGGGGTGCTCCGTGGCGGGTGGTCCAGCCGTGTACGTGGCCCTCGGTGCGACCCGTGCGTTGCACCGTCCCTCATATGTCGTCCATATGTTGCACGTGATGCACTGCGGTGTACCTGGATGCAAGAATGCCCCCTACGCCATGGTCGGCGTGAGGAGGCGTTCATGCAGGTCAGAGGCCCTGAATGCACCTGGATGACACCAGGTGCGAGCCGTCCCCCGGAGGGGGAAACGTGCGCAAGGGGGGAGTTGAACCCCCACGCCCTTTCGGGCACACGGACCTGAACCGTGCGCGTCTGCCTATTCCGCCACTTGCGCAGTGCCGCGCCGATCGTGAGAAGCGCACGAGCGGCACAGCGCGAGCCAGCCTACCACCGCCGTCGAGGGCCCTCGACCAGGCGCCAGTCGGCGCGTGAGAAGCCCACCGGCCCCGGCCACCACCCAGCAACGCCCCCGGCCAGCCCTCAGGCGCCCCACCCGCCCACCCTTCACACGCTCCCCACACCCGCCGCCCGATACGACCGCCGCGCCGCCGGAACCGGCCACGCCCCGGTGACTACCATGACTGGCGGGGCGATCGCCCGTGTCGGCGCCGTTCGCGCAGGTCGGCATCCCCCGCCCGACGACACGCCGCCGTTCGACCGGACCGAGACCAGGCCCCACCGGGACTGACCACGAGGACGTCCGGCGAGTGTCGACACCGGCCTGACCGCCCGAGAAGGAGGAACGCGATGGGTCTGCTCGACCGCATCGAGAAGGGCGTCGAGGGCGCCGTCGCCGGCGTCTTCGCCAAGGCGTTCCGCTCCGAGGTCAAGCCGGTGGAGATCGCGAGCGCCGTGCACAAGGAGATGGACGACCGCGCCGCCGCCTTCCGTGGCCGCACCGTCGTGCCGAACACGTTCGCCGTCGAGCTCGGCGAGAACGACCACGAGCGGATCGCCGAGTGGGGCGAGGACGCGCTCGCGCAGGAGATCCAGAACGCCGCCGCCGAGCACGCCCGCGAGCAGGGCTACTCCCTCGTCGGACCGCTCGACGTCACGTTCGCCACGAGCCCGGAACTGGCCACCGGCCGCTTCCGGGTGCACTCCTCCACGGTCCGCGCCGAGGGCTGGACGGACGCCCCCGCGCAGCGTCCCGCCCCCGAAGTGCCCGAGCCGCCGCGCCTGCCGGTCATCGACATCGACGGCCGCCGCTACCTCCTCACAGCCGCCGTCACCGTGCTCGGCCGCGGCAGCGAGTCCGACATCGTGGTCGACGACACGGGGGTCTCCCGCCGCCACCTCGAGCTGCGCCGGACCGCCCGCGGCGTGGTGGTCACCGACCTCGGCTCCACCAACGGCACCTTCGTCGAGGGCAACCGCATCACCGCGGCGACCCTCGTCGACGGCAACACCGTGACGTTCGGCCGCACGCGCCTGCTGTTCTACACGGGCGAGAGCGGCACCGCGTGAGCGAGCTCGTCCTCACGCTGCTCCGCCTGAGCTACCTCGTCCTGCTCTGGCTGCTCGTCCTCTCGTGCGTCGGCGTGCTGCGCCGCGACATCTTCGGCACCAAGGTCTCCTCCCGCAGCGCCGCCCGCCGTCGGGGCCGGGCAGGGGCGGGCGACGCCTCCGGCGCCGAGGCGTCCGACGGCGAGCACGTCCGCTCCCAGCCCGTCACCCTGGTCGTCCTCGAGGGTCCGCTCGCGGGCACGACGCTCGAGCTGCGCACGTCTGCGGTCCTCATCGGCCGGGCGCCCTCGTGCACGCTTGTGGTCGACGACGACTACGCGTCCGGCCGGCACACCCGGATCTTCCCGCACGACGGCGGCTGGTACGCCGAGGACCTCGGCTCCACCAACGGCACGTGGGTGGGCGAGGAGCGCATCGACGGCCCCACCCCGGTCCCGCTCGGCATGCAGGTGACGATCGGCCGCACGGTGCTGGAGCTGCGGGGGCGCCCGTGACGCTCGCGTTCTCCTACGCCGCGCGCTCCGACGTCGGCCTGCTGCGCACGGTCAACCAGGACTCCGGCTACGCGGGTCCCCACCTGCTCGTGCTCGCCGACGGCATGGGTGGACCGGCCGGCGGCGACGTCGCCTCGTCCGTCGCGATCGCGCACCTGGCCCCGCTCGACGGCGAGTCCCACGCGGGTGACGCGCTCGCCCTGCTGCGCTCCGCCGTCGCCGACGCGCACGCCGAGCTCCGCGCCCGCGCGGCCGAGGACACCGAGCTCGCGGGCCTGGGCACCACGCTCATCGCGGCGCTGCGCACGGGCAAGCGCCTCGCGATGGTGCACATCGGCGACTCGCGCGCCTACCTCGTGCGCGACGGGCAGGTCAGCCGGCTCACCGCCGACCACACGTACGTACAGCACCTCGTCGACATCGGCCAGCTCACCGAGGCCGAGGCGGAGAACCACCCTCACCGCAGCGTCATCCTGCGCGTGCTCGGCGACCACGACTTCGGCGTCGAGCTCGACGAATCCGTGCGGGAGCTCGCCGTCGGCGACCGCTTCCTGCTGTGCTCCGACGGCGTGTCCTCGTTCGTCAGCGCCGACACCGTGAACGAGGCGCTGCTGTACGAGGACGACCCCGCGGCCTGCGCCGAGCGACTCGTCGACCTCGCGCTGCGCGCTGGCGGGCCCGACAACATCACCGCGGTGGTCGCCGACGTCGTCGAGCTCGACGACGTGCCCGACGGCGCCGCCCCCTCCACCACGCCGCAGGTCGTCGGCGCCGCGGCCGCCCAGTGGCGCCGCCCCACCCGCGGCGGGTCCGGCGCCGCGGCGCGAGCGGCCGCGCTGCTCGCAGCCGCGAGCACGGACGGCGACGACGAGCCCGACGGCGAGCCCACCAGCACGGACGGAGTGGGCGGGCCGCGTTCAGCCGGGGGCAAGGGCCGCCGGGCGGCCGCCCTGAAGCCGGGTCACCGCCGTCGGCGCTGGTGGCTGGCGAGCGTGGCCGTGCTCGCGCTCGCGCTCGCCGTCGGCGGCTGGTTCGGCCACCGCTGGACGCAGACCCAGTACTACGTGGGCACCTCGGGCGACTTCGTCGCCGTCTACCAGGGCATCCCGGTCTCCCTCGGCCCGCTCGAGCTGGGGCACGTCGTGGAGACGACGGACATCCGCGTGGCCGACCTCCCCGCGTTCGCGCAGACCCGCCTCGAGGAAACCATCACGCCCGCGGACGGCACGCGGGCCCAGGCGGACGACGTCGTGGCCTCCCTGCGCGACCAGCTCCCCGACACGGGCGGCACGGGGGCCACGACTGGCACCGGCGGAGCGGGCGGCACGGGAGGCACCGATCCGTCCGCCTCCCCCGGTGCGACGGCGACCACCCAGCCCACCACGCAGCCGACGACCCAGCCCACCACGCAGCCCACGTCCGGTGGGACGCCCTGATGGTCACCGTCTCCCAGGTCACCCCGCGTGCCGGGCGCTGGACCGAGCTCGCGCTGCTCGTGCCCGCGCTCGCCGTCGGGATCTACGCCTACCTCCAGGTGGGGCTCGCCGTGAACGGCGCGGTCCCCCCGGACCTGCTCGCGTTCGGCCTCGTCACCGCCGCCATCGCGCTCGCGGTGCACGTGGTGCTCCGCCTGCGCGCGCCGTACGCCGACCAGGTCCTGCTGCCGATCGTCGTCGCGCTCAACGGGCTCGGCCTGGCCATGATCGAGCGCGTCCACCTCGCGCTGCAGGCGCGCGAGAACGTGCCCAGCTGGGACGTCGACCCGACCCGGCAGATGATGTGGATGGCGGTCGGCGCGACGGCGTGCCTCGCCGTCCTGCTCCTGCTGCGCGACCACCGCACGCTGCGCCGCTACACGTGGACGTTCCTCGCCGCGGGCCTCTTCCTCCTGCTGCTGCCGCTCGCGCCCGTGATCGGCAAGGAGATCAACGGGTCGCGCCTGTGGATCGGCGTCGGACCGCTCTCGCTGCAGCCCGCCGAGCTCGCGAAGATCTGCTTCGCGATCTTCTTCGCCGGGTACCTCGTCACCCACCGCGACACCCTCACGCTCGCGGGGCGCAAGGTGCTGGGGATGACATTCCCCCGGGTCCGGGACCTCGGTCCGATCCTGTTCGCGTGGGCGATCAGCGTGGGCGTGCTGCTGTTCCAGCGTGAGCTCGGCACCTCGATCCTGCTCTTCGGCCTGTTCATCGCGATGCTCTACGTGGCCACCGAGCGGCTGTCGTGGGTGCTCATCGGCGGGGTCCTCACGATCGGCGGCGTCCTGCTGCTGGCGTCGCGGATCGGGTACATCCAGGCCCGCATCGACGTCTGGCTGCACGCCCTCGACCCCGATATCTACAGCCGCAACCCCGGCGGCTCGGGCCAGATCGTGTCCGGCCTCTTCGGCATGGCGTCCGGCGGGCTCATGGGCACCGGCTGGGGTGAGGGCTACCCCCAGCTCACCTACTCCGCCAACGCCGACATGATCGTGCCCTCGCTCGGCGAGGAGCTCGGCCTCACCGGCCTGCTCGCGGTGCTCATGCTGTACCTGGTCTTCGCCCAGCGCGGCATGCGGACCGCCATCGGCGTGCGGGACGGCTTCGGCAAGCTGCTCGGCTGCGGCCTCGCGTTCATCGTGGCGCTGCAGTGCTTCGTCGTGGTCGGCGGCGCGACCCGGGTCATCCCGCTGTCCGGCCTCACGATGCCGTTCCTCGCCGCCGGCGGCTCGTCCCTGCTCGCGAACTGGATGATCCTCGCGCTGCTCCTGCGGCTGTCCGACGGCGCGCGCCGGCCCGGACCCGAGGTCGAGCCGGCGCTGCCGCGCGACCCGCGCGAGCCGCGCGCGTCCGTGGCCGGGGCGGCCGGGTGAACGCCGCGCTGCGCCGCGTGAGCGCCGTCGTCATCGCGATGTTCCTCGTGCTGATGGCCGCGGTGACGTCCGTGCAGTTCTTCCAGGCGTCCTCGCTCAACGGCGACCCCCGGAATGTGCGCAACACCTACCGGGAGAACGGCCGCGACCGTGGCCCGATCGTCGTGGCCGGGGCGGAGATCGCGTTCTCCCAGCCCGTGGACGACCCGTACAAGTTCCTCCGCACCTACACCCAGGGGCCGCTGTACGCGCCCGTCACCGGGTACTCCTCGGTGGTGTTCGGCCAGTCCGGGATCGAGCTCGCGGAGAACTCCGTGCTGAACGGGACGTCGCCGTCCCTGTGGCAGCAGCGCCTCGGCGACCTGGTGACCGGCCGCCAGCCGCAGGGCGGCGCCGTCGAGCTCACGATCGACCCGGCCGTGCAGCAGGCCGCGTACGACGCGCTCGGCGACCACGAGGGCGCCGTCGTCGCGCTCGACCCCCGCACGGGCGAGGTGCTCGCGCTCGTCTCGACGCCGGGCTTCGACCCCAACGTGCTCGCGGGCCACGACACCGCCGCCGTGAACGCCGCGTGGCAGCAGCTTCTCAACGACCCCGGCAAGCCGCTCGCGAACCGTGCGATCGCCGGCGACACCTACGCGCCGGGCTCGACGTTCAAGCTCATCGACGTGGCGGCGGCGCTGTCCGCGGACGCGGCCCTCACGCCCGACACCCGGATCTCCGCGCCCGACTCGATCACGCTGCCCGGCAGCACCGCCACGATCGCCAACCCCGCCGGGGAGCGCTGCGACGACGGCGAGACCGCCACGCTCGCGACGGCGTTCGCCAAGTCGTGCAACACCCCCTTCGTGCAGATGGCGCTCGACCTCGGCGCGGACGCGATCCGCGACCAGGCCGACGCGTTCGGCTTCGGCGACCAGCTCGCGATCCCGCTCACGGTCACGCCGAGCCGGCTCGGACCGATCGCCGACGAGGCCGCCCTCGGCCAGACGGCGATCGGTCAGCGCGACGTCCGCGTCACCCCGCTTCAGATGGCGATGGTCTCCTCGGCCATCGCCAACGACGGCGTGCTGATGCGCCCGTACCTCGTCGCCACGACCCGCGACGCGAACCTCACGGTCGTGTCGAAGACCTCCCCGAGCGAGCTGTCCACGCCGATCACGCCCGAGGTCGCCGCGACCATGACGCAGCTCATGGAGGGCGTCGTCACGAGCGGCACCGGCCGGCGCGCGCAGATCAGCGGGGTGCAGGTCGCCGGCAAGACGGGCACCGCGGAGTCCGGGTTCGACGACGGCACCGCCCGGTCCAACCCGCACGCCTGGTTCACCGGCTTCGCCCCCGCGGACGACCCGCAGGTCGCCGTCGCGGTCCTCGTGGTCAACGGCGCCGACCCCGCGGCCGGCGACTACACCGGCGGCGCGCTCGCCGCCCCGATCGCCCGCTCGGTCATGGCCGCCGCGCTCGGGAGCGGCTCGTGACGCCGCGCGCCGGCGTCATCCTCGACGGCCGGTGGGAGCTCACCCGGCGCATCGCCGTCGGCGGGATGGGCGAGGTCTGGGCCGCCACCGAGGTGCACACCGGCCGCGAGGTCGCCGCCAAGGTGCTGCGGCCCGAATTCGCGGGCGAGCGCCTGTTCCTGGATCGCATCGCCGCCGAGGCGCGCAACTCCGCCGACCTCGACCACCCCGGCATCGCACGCACCTACGCGCACGGCGAGGTCGGTGGGCTCGGCTATCTCGTCATGCAGCTCGTCGAGGGCGAGCCCCTCTCGGCCGTCCTCGCGCGCGAGCGCACCCTCTCCCCCCGCGCCGTGCTCGACGTCGTGGCGCAGACCGCGCAGGCGCTCGCCGTCGCGCACCGCGCCCAGGTGGTCCACCGCGACATCAAGCCCGCGAACCTCCTCATCGGACCCGACGGCGCGATCACCCTCACCGACTTCGGCATCTCCCTCGGCGCCAACCAGGCGCCCATGACGGCCGCCGGGATGGTGATGGGGACCGCGCAGTACCTGCCGCCCGAGCAGGCCATGGGTCGGCCGGCGACGGGCGCCGGCGACCTGTACGCGCTGGGGATCATCGCCTACGAGGCGCTCGTGGGGCACCGCCCCTTCACCGGGACGACCCAGGTGGACATCGCGTTCGCGCACGTCACCGAGCCCCTGCCGCCGCTGCCGGGCCGGTTCGACCTGCCGCTGCGCTCGCTCGTGGAGCAGATGCTCGCCAAGGACCCGGCCGACCGGCCCGCCTCGGCGGACGAGGTCGCCGCGCGGGCGCGCGCCCTGCTCGCCGACCTCGACTCCGCGTGGGACCCGACGCTCGTCACCGGACGGTGGCGCTCGCCGTCGCAGGCCGTGCCCGACGGCGAGCGACCGGTCGTGCCCGTCGCCGCACCCGCGCGCGCCCTCGGCCCCGCCGCCCGCGCTCCGCACGCCGCCGTCGCCGCCGCGCAGGCGGTACGGGCGGTGCGGAGCCCGTCGGCGACGCGGCGCGACCGGCACGCGCGCCGGCCCTGGCACCCGGCGTTCCCGCAGGGGACGCTGGGGCGCGTGGGGCTCGCCGTCGCGGTGGTGCTCGTCGTGGCGGCCCTCACCCTGGGCCTGCTGATGCTGGGAAGTCTGGGACAATCGGCCCGGGCGGCCGACCCCTGGTCGGTCGGATGATGCGAGAGGTTCGATAAGTGGTGGATCAGATCCCACGGGTGCTCGCCGGTCGGTACGAGATCGGTGAGCTCATCGGTCGCGGCGGCATGGCCGAGGTGCACATCGGGCGGGACAACCGTCTCTCCCGGCGCGTCGCGATCAAGCTGCTGCGCTCCGACCTCGCCCAGGACTCCACGTTCCAAGCGCGCTTCCGCCGCGAGGCCCAGTCCGCGGCGGCGCTGAACCACCCCAAGATCGTGTCGGTCTACGACACGGGCGAGGACACCCAGACCCTCCCCGACGGCACGGTGCGGCACTCCCCGTTCATCGTCATGGAGTACGTCGAGGGGCACACGGTCCGCGAGCTGCTCAAGGACGGCGCGGCGCTGCCCATCGAGGAGGCCGTCGAGATCACCGAGGGCGTGCTCCAGGCGCTGGAGTACTCCCACCACGCGGGCATCATCCACCGCGACATCAAGCCCGCGAACGTCATGATCACGACCGCCGGCGACGTCAAGGTGATGGACTTCGGCATCGCGCGCGCCGTCGCGGACACCGCCGCGACGATGACGCAGACGCAGGCCGTGGTCGGCACCGCGCAGTACCTCTCCCCCGAGCAGGCGCGCGGCGAGGTGGTCGACGCCCGGTCCGACGTGTACTCCACGGGTGCGCTGCTGTTCGAGCTGCTCACCGGGCGGCCGCCGTTCGTCGGCGACTCCCCGGTCGCCGTCGCCTACCAGCACGTGCGGGAGGAACCGCCGACGCCGAGCTCGGTCGCGGCGGACGTCCCCGAGGAGCTGGACCGGATCACGCTCAAGGCGCTCGCGAAGGACCGCACGGTCCGCTACCAGAGCGCCGAGGAGTTCCGGGCGGACCTCGTCTCGGCTCAGCGCGGCGGTGTCGTGGGCGCACCCGCCGTGGGCGTCATCGCGGCAGCCAACGCGGCGGCCGCGAGCGCGGCCGCCCAGCGCGGCGCCCCCACGCAGATCCTCGGCGGACCGCCCACCGCCACCACCTCGAGCACGCCGCCGGTCCCGCCGGCGGAGGAGGACCCGAAGAAGGGTCGGGCCTGGGTCTGGGTCCTCGTGGTCCTGGGGATCCTGCTCGCGGCCGCGATCGTCTGGGCCCTCACGCGCGACACGGGCGAGCCCGACGACACCCCGAGCCCCACCCCCACCGTGACGATGGTCGAGGTGCCCGACGTCGTCGGTGAGACCGAGGCGCAGGCCACCCGCGACCTCCAGGACGTCGGCCTCGTCGCCGTGCCGCAGACCGCGGCGGACGCGACCGTGCCCGCAGGCTCGGTCGTCTCGACCGACCCGGCGGCGGGCGTCTCGATCGCCCAGGGCCTCGACGTCACGATCGTCGTCTCGACCGGCCCGGACGCGCTCGCGGTGCCGGACGTGCTCGGGATGACCGACCAGCAGGCTCAGCAGGCGCTCACCAACGCCGGCTTCACGCCGAAGACGATCATCAAGCAGACCGCCAACAGCGCGACGTTCTCGGCCGGCCAGGTGATGGCGATCGACCCGGGCGTCGGCACGTCCGTCGCCCCGGACTCCCAGTTCACGCTCACCATCGCCACCGGCAAGGTGGACGTCCCCGACCTCACCGGGATGACCCGCGAGCAGGCGCAGCAGGCGCTGCAGGCCGCCAGCCTCACCGGGAACTTCGAGCAGACGCCGAACGGCGACCACGAGGCGGGCACCGTCATCTCGTGGAACCCGACCGGCTCGGTGGACCGCCTGTCGCAGATCACCGTGCTCATCGCGACCGAGCCGACCGAGGTCGCCACGCCGACGACGCCGCCGACGGGTGAGGCGACCGGGACGCCCTCGCCGGGCCAGCCCGACCCGCCCGGCGGCGGGAACCCGTGACCGACGGGCCGCTGATCGCGCGGATGTGACGAGGAGCCCGGGCCGATGCGGCCCGGGCTCCTCGCGTCTCTCGTCGTTCGCCGTCGCTCGCGTCGCTCGGCGTCGTTCGCCGTCGCTCGCGTCGCTCGGCGTCGTTCGCCGTCGTGCGTGGCTGCCGGTCGAGCCCCGCGCGGCCGCTACAGCGCCGCGAGCGGGCGCATGCCCGCGCTGCGCGCGACGGCGTCGGCGTCACCCGTGACGGCGAGCCAGTTCGCGAGCAGCCGGTGACCGCCCTCGGTGAGCACGGACTCGGGGTGGAACTGCACGCCGTACAGCGGCAGGTCGCGGTGCTGGACCGCCATCACCAGCCGGGCGCCGGTCTCGGTCGTCCCGTCGGCGCCGCCGCTCGCGCCATCGGCGCCGCTGCCATCGCCGTCACCCGGACCGGCCACCCACGCCGTCACCTCGAGCACGTCGGGCACGGTCTCGGGGACGACGGCGAGCGAGTGGTAGCGGGTCGCGGTGAATGGCGAGCCGAGGCCCGCGAGCACCCCCTCGCCGCCGTGCGCGACGCGTGAGGTCTTGCCGTGCATGAGCTCGGGCGCGTGCGTCACGGTCGCGCCGTACACCTCGGCGAGCGCCTGGTGGCCCAGGCAGACGCCGAGCATGGGGACACCGGCCCCGGCGCACGCCTCGATCGTACGCATCGAGGCGCCGGCGTCGGCGGGAGCGCCGGGACCGGGCGAGATCAGCACGCCGTCGTACCCGGCGAGGTCCGCCGTCGTGCCCTCGAGGGCGTCGTTGCGCACGACGGTGACGTCGGCGCCGAGCTGCTCGAGGTAGCCGACGATCGTCCACACGAAGCTGTCGTAGTTGTCCACCACGAGGATGCGCGTCATCCGGGTCACTCCACGGTCTGCTGGTCGATGGGCAGGTGCGGCGCGATCGCCGGGAACACCCACAGGAACAGGACGGCGACGACGGCGAGCACGAGCAGGAGCGCCTGCGTCGCCTTGAGCCAGCGCGGGCCGGGCAGGACCCGCCAGATCGCGGCGTACATCTCAGCCCTCCCCGGCCAGCTCGGCGGGGCGGCCCGCGTCGCGCGGCACCCAGGACTCCAGCTCACCGTGCACGACGTACCTCTCGCGGGTCGAGAACAGCGGATGGCAGGTGGTGAGCGTGATGGTCGCGACGGTGGGGTCCGCGCCCGGGTCGCTCGGGTTCGGGGCGATCACGTCCACGTCGGTGGGTGGCACGATCTCGCTCGTCGTCACCCGGTAGACGTACCACGCGTCCGCCGTCTCCACCACGAGCGCGTCGCCCGGCTCGAGCTTGTCGACGGCGTAGAACGGCTTGCCGTGGCTCTGCCGGTGGCCGGCGAGCGCGAAGTTGCCGACCTGGCCGGGCATCGCGGTGCCGGGGTAGTGGCCGATCCCCAACGGGTCCAGCACCGTGGCCCGGTCCACGCCCTCGGTGATCGTGCGCGCGAAGGGGGTGTCGCCGTCGTCCCAGCGCGGGACCCACAGGCGCGCGAACGTCGTCCCCGTCAGCGGCTCGAGCGCGACCGGCGCCTCGCCGGTCCCCGCCGGCGCCACGGTGTCCGGCGAGGGCGGCAGCGTCTCGTCGAGCGTGGCGGACAGCTGCTGCTGGGTCTGGCCGGCCTCGACGTCGGTCCACCACAGCTGCCAGACCACGAACAGGCCGAGGAGCACGCCGAGCGTGATGAGGAGCTCGCCGACGACGCCGACCACGCGGGAGGCGGCCGACGGGCCGGACGGACGGCGGGCGGCCTCGGGGCGGGCGACGGGCGCGCTCATGCGGGACCGTCGCCGTCGGTGAGGAGGCTCGCGTGGCTCAGGGTCCGGGTGCCGGTGTAGGCGTCGAGCGTGATCTCGTCACGCTTCTGCACCGACCAGCCGAGCCCGAACGCGTCGACGTACTGCTGGTAGACCTCGAGCACGGGATCCTGCTCGAGCGCCTGCGTGAGCTCGTCCACGTCACCGATCGCCTCGACGACGTACGGCGGGGAGTAGGTGCGCCCGTGCAGGAGGAGGACGTTGCCCACGCAGCGCACGGCGGTGGTGGCCACGACGCGCTGCCCCTGGATCGCGACGGCGTCGGCGCCGCCCGCCCACAGGGCGTTCACCACGGCCTGGATGTCCTGCTGGTGCACCACGAGGTCGTCGGGGTTCTGCGACGTCGCGCCGCTCGGGGCGTCCGAGAGGCTCACGCGGACGCCGGGGCCGGTGAGGGCCTCCAGCCCGGTCTCCAGCGCCTCGGCCGCGGACGGCGCAGCGGGCGCCACGGCGGTGTCCTCCTCGAGCTGGGCCACCTCGGCGCGCAGCTCCTCGACCTCGGCGTTGCGGGTGTCCAGGCGTTCGGTCTCCTGGGCGACGAGGCCACGCAGGTCGTTGGGGCGCGAGGTGTCCTGGGCGGCGAAGACGGAGGCGTTGGTCGCGAACAGGACGCCGGCGACGAAGGCGACGACGCCGACGGCGAGCGACGCGCGCGGAAGACGACGAGCCACGCGCACCACCTCCGAGCCCCCCGACGACCCGTCCAGTGTACGGTGCGCCCCCACGGACGGGTCGGGCTGCGGTCTCGTCACCGTGCGGCTCCGAGACCGCACCGAGACGGCTCCGGCACGGCCCGGACACGGCTGCGACACGGCCCTGAGCAGCGGTGCACGGCGCCGTCCGGAGCGGCGCGGGCTACCCTGGTGGTCTGCGCGGACCACCGCGTGCGAGCGCTCGTCGAGAGCCCGTGCGCGCGCCCCTCGCCCCGTCCCGACGGCCGTCCACGGCCGCCCGACCCCAGGAGTACGAAGTGCCCGAGTCGCGCACCCGCAAGAAGGCGGCCAAGCCCGCGCCGCTGCCCCTCGCGCCCGGAGCCGAGAAGCCCAACCCGCCGTGGTTCGTGCCGACGTTCGTCACGCTGCTCGTGCTGGGCCTGGTGTGGGTCGTGGTCACGTACGTCTCGAGCTCGCGCTACCCGATCCCAGCGCTCGGCTCGTGGAACCTCGGCGTGGGCTTCGGCCTCATCCTCGTCGGCTTCGGCATGACGATGCGCTGGCGCTGACGCCCTTCCACACACGCGTTCGTCCCCAGCTGGGGACGAACCTGGGGAGAACTACACGGATGTGATTCTCCCCAGGATGGGGACATCCCTGTGGACAGAGGGGGTCCGTGGTCGGCCGGTGCACCTCGCCCCACAGTCCGTCAGATCGCGAGGCCGGCGCGAGAACGGACGCGCGTCAGCCCGAGACGAGCACGGCGACGGCGACCAGGACCACGGCCACCCCGGCGACGGCGAGCCACTGGAGCGTGGCACCCGAGGTGAGCGACGCACGAGGTGAGGCGAGAGCGCCGGGCTGGTTCGCCGTCGGGCGCGTGGACGATCGTGGCGTGCGGTGCACGGGCAGGTACCCGAAGATCAGGCCGAGGACCGCGCCGACGACCAGCCCGCCGAGGTGGGCCTGCCACGCGACGCCTGCGACCACGAACCCCAGCACGAGGTTGAGCGCGATGACGACGAGGATGCCGCGGGCGTCCCGGCCCAGGCGACGCAGCAGCACCGCGAACGCGGCGAACAGCCCGAAGACCGCGCCCGACGCACCCACGACGGCCGGCGCGTTCGGGCCCGCGATCACGAGGTAGCCGACCGTCCCGCCGAGGGCGGACAGCACGTAGAGGGTGGCGAAGCGCAGGCGGCCGAGGGCCGGCTCGAGCTGGGTGCCCATCAGCCACAGGGCGTACATGTTGAACGCGAGGTGCAGGATCCCGCCGTGCAGCAGCGTGGCGGTGAGGAAGCGGTACGGGTCGGTGAGCCCGAACCGCGGCGCGAACACGAGCTGTCGGAAGACCTCCGCATACACGTCCGGCGCGAGGTAGCGCAGGAGCTCCAGCGCGGTGCACGCCACGATGATCGTGAGCGTCACGACCAGCCGGCCCGGGCGGGAGACCCCGCCGAAGACGGTGCGGGCGACGGGCCGGTTGCGGGCGGCCTCGCGCACGCAGTCCACGCAGTGCACGCCGACCGTCGCTGGTCGCTGGCACTCGGCGCAGACCGGCCGGCCGCAGCGCTGGCACGTCACGTACGAGACGCGGTCGGGGTGGCGCGGGCAGACCGGCTGGCCGGCAGCGGGCTGGCCGGGCTGGCCCGGCAGGCCCCAGCCGCCCGCGGCTCCGCCCGAGGGGTACGGCCGGCCGTAGCCGCCGGGCGGGCCGCCGGTCGCGCTCATCCGCGCGTCAGTCCTCGACGATGTCGATGCTGGAGATGACGACGTCCTTGACGGGCTTGTCGCCGGGGCCCGTGGTCGCGGACTCGATCGAGTCGACGACGGCGCGGCTCGCCTCGTCCGTCACCTTGCCGAAGATAGAGTGCTTGCCCTGCAGCCAGGGCGTCGCGACGGTGGTGATGAAGAACTGGGACCCGTTCGTGCCCTTGCCGGTGAACCGGTCCTTGCCGGCGTTCGCCATGGCGAGCAGGTACGGGTCGCGGAAGGTGAGCTCGGGGTGGATCTCGTCGTCGAACGTGTAGCCCGGGCCGCCACGGCCGGACCCGAGGGGGTCGCCGCCCTGGATCATGAAGTCGGGGATGACCCGGTGGAAGATCGTGCCGTCGTAGAGCGGACGGCTGGTGCGCTGGCCCGTCGCCGGGTCGGTCCACTCCTTGGCGCCCGTGGCCAGGGCCGTGAAGTTGCGGACCGTCTTCGGGGCGTGGTGCGGCAGGAGCTCGACCGTGATGTCGCCTGCGGACGTGTGAATGATCGCGTGCATCCTGCGATTCTCCCAGACTCTTCCTCCGGGTGAGGCGGGCGGCGACCTCAGGGAGGACGGTGGGTGCGTGCGGGAGCGTGGTCCGGGCGGCAGTGCCCCCGTCGGGGTCCCCGACGGGGGAACGTCCTGCGGCGTGAGAACGGCGCCTCCCGTGTGCACGCGCGCAGGTGGGGTGGCACGATAGACGACACGCGCACACCCGCGCGGAACGCGTACCGCGGGCGTCTCCTCGCCCGACCACACGCTCGACCAGCAAGGAGCAGCCACATGGGACGCAAGGTTCACGTCGATCCCGACGATGTCCGCGAGCAGGTCAACGAAGCAGGCCGTCAGGCGAAGGCGCTGGCCGAGCAGGGCGTGGAGTGGGCAACACCGCGCATCGAGGCCGCGGTCGACTGGGCCGCCCCGCGCATCGAGCAGGCCTGGCGCCAGGGCGTCCAGGCCGCCGCGCCGAAGGTGGAGACCGCCGCCTCCAAGGCGTCCGATCTCGCCGACGTCGCCGCCGTCAAGACCAAGGACGCCACCGACTCCGCGCACGACGCGCTCGTCGAGATCATCATCCCGAAGATCGTCGCCGCGATGCAGGACGCCGCCCGCGCCGCCGCCGAGGCCACCGAGGGTGCGGCCGGTGCCGCCTCCGCGAAGCTGGACGACGCCGCCGCGGCACTGTCGGGCAAGGCCGGCGACGCCGCCTCGGCGCTCTCCGGCAAGGCCGAGGAGCTGGCCGCGAAGGTCGCCGCCGCCGGTGAGCCCGCGCGCAAGACCCACGGCGTGGGCAAGACGCTCGGCTGGATCGCGGCGGGTGCCGCGACCGCCGCCGCCGGCTACCTCGTGTGGCGCCGTACCCAGCCGCTCGACGACCCGTGGGCCGAGGAGTACTGGGAGGACGCCGACTCCGGCGACGTCTCGGAGTCCGAGGCCGTCGACGCGCTCGTCGACGCCGTCGCCGAGGCGGAGGCGGAGGCCGAGTCCGGCGCCGAGCAGGTCGCCGACGCGGTGGCCGACTCCGACGCGGCTTCGGCCGCCGAGGACGCCGTCGCCGAGGCCGAGGCGATCACCGAGGAGGCCGCCGAGGGCGTCGAGGGTTCGACCGGTGACGACGCCGCGAGCGCGGGCGAGACGGGCGACGGCGAGCAGCCGCCGAGCCGGTCGCGTCGCCGCAAGTCCACCGAGGGCGACGGCGAGCCCTCCTCCGAGGGCTGACGCCCTCGCCCGACGCACCACCCCGCGAACGCCCCGCTCCCTCCGGAGCGGGGCGTTCGCCGTCGTGCGCGTCGTGCGCGTGTCTGTCGCCTGGATAGGAGGGGCGACGGCGTGGCCTCCCATCGCTGGATGTGACCTGTGTCACATTTCGGGTCTCCGGTGTATCGAACCGGGGTGCTGGCGGCACGTAGTGGGTGTGGCCGGACGACATCCGTCGACCGCCGGGCCACGTGCGGAGGGAGATCGATGACGACCACCGAGGATCCGGCGTCGAGCATCGCGCCGATCGGGCCCGCCGCGCTGCCCACGCTCGACGAGCAGCGCTCGCGCCGGCGTGAGGAGCTGCTCCTGCTGCTGGGCCGGGCCCGTGCCGCGCATCGCGCGCGACGACGGCTGCGGATGGCCGGGCTCGCGGAACCGCTGGTGCCCCCGGACCGCCGGGAGTCGTGACCCCGGGCGACGAGCACGCCCGGCGGCTGGCTCCGAGGCATCGTCCGCGGCTGTCGAGCTCGCGCGACGGAGAAGAGAAGGGTGGAAGCAATGGAGCGCTGCAGGAACAGGCGACCACGGGTTGAGAGGCTGGTTTCCGCCTGGAATCAAGGATCAGGCGACGGGTGCGAGCCTGGCGGTGAGCCGGATGACCCGCTGATAGACGTGTCGGCAGAGCCAAGCAGACGACCTCGAACACGCCTCACGGGTGAGGAAGTAGACGCTATGCGAACAGCCCGCGCGAACGGCGTCAGCGTGTCCGCGCTTGCGCGACGATTCGGAGTGCACCGTGGCACGGTGTGGGCGAAGACGCGGTGACCGCGCCGACGA
>NZ_VENP01000006.1 GCF_006351005.1 Miniimonas arenae
TTCCTGGCCATGATTCTCGGATCATCTCGCTTCCCCAGCACCAGGTGCCGGATTCAGCGTGTCCAAGATCCGGGGTCAGGCCCCGTCCTGGCCTGCGACGCCTACTGGCAGCGCCTCGTGCTCAACCCCGAGGGCCAACCGGTCAACATCGGACGCAGCGAGCGCACCTACACCGGTGACCTGCGCCGCGCGGTCCTGGTCCGGGACCGGCACTGCCAGTGGCCCGGCTGCACCCTGCGCGCCACCTGGTGCCAGGTCCACCACGTCCAGCACTGGGCCCACGGCGGCGAGACCAGCATCGCCAACGCCATCACCATGTGCTCGCGCCACCACCACGACATCCACCGCGACGACATTCACATCACCACCACCCCCGGCGGGTTCGTCTTCACCACCGCCCGAGGCGACCAGATCGGGGCCACCACCCGCCTCGAAGACCACCTCCTCACCCCACCACGACCCCGCCACACACCGCCCGACGGCACAGCCCTGCCCACCGACGAGCCTCCGTTCGACGGCGCAGCCCTGCCCACCGGCGAGACTCTCTTCGACGACGCGACGTCCGAGACGGCCAAGAGGGAGGCCTCGGAGAGAACTCTGCCCACCCTCAGCGCCCGACCCGACGGCGCAGCCCTGCCCACCGGCGAGACTCTGTTCGACGGCGCGACGTCCGAGACGACCCCGCCCACGGCGTCGGGGAGAACTCTGCCCACCCTCAGTGCCCGACCCGACGGCGCAGCCCTGCCCGCCGGCGAGACTCTGTTCGACGGCCCGACGTCCGAGACGGCCGTGCGAAAGGCCTCGGAGAGGACTCTGCCCAACGGCGAGACTCTGCTAGACGACGCGACGTCCGAGACGGCCGCGCCGACGGCGCCGGGCGGAACTCTGCCCACCCGCCCGGCCCCGTCCCACGGCGCAGCCGCGCCCACTCGCATTGCCCGACCCGACGACGCGGCCCCGCATCCCAACCGGAGCACCCGGTCGCGCAGCAGCGACGACACCGTGCACTCGACCGACCCGCCCGAACCCGACGACTTCCAGTTCCCCGAAGGCTGCCCCGCCCGCGACTGGTAGCCCGACGATGCTCCGCGCCTCGCCGTCGCCGGCGCGACCTGCGCCGGCTGGCGCGGGGAGCCTACTGGCACGGTCCACGCCTGGGAGTCGCCGCCGCCCGCCCGGCTCGGTGCTCGCCCAGGGAGAGCGCTGCTCGGAGCGCCCGAGCGCGGTCGCGCCGCCGCCGGTCCGGCGTGCGCCTCCGGGCCGGCATGCGCCGCCGGGCCGGCATGCGCCGCCGCACGCGGGCCGCGACCAGCGCTCCTCAGTCCTCAGCGCGCGGCGGGCGATCCACCAGCCGCTCGACCATCTCCTGCACGGTGAGCCCGTTGTACAACACGTCGACCACGGCCCGGATGATCGACGCCTTCACGCCGTTCCGGTTGGCGAGATCCAGGATGGGGCGGCAGGACTTGGCGCCCTCCGCCGTCGAGCCCGTGGCTGCGACGGCCTCCTCGAGCGACATCCCGCGACCGATGTAGGAGCCCAGCCGGTGGTTGCGCGAGAGCGGCGACGAGCACGTCGCGATGAGGTCGCCCATCCCCGCGAGCCCCGCGAACGTCTCCGGCTGCGCCCCCACCGCGGCCCCGATCCGCGCCGCCTCCGACAGCCCGCGCGTCATGATCGACGCCATCGTGTTGTCGCCGAAGCCCACGCCCTGGGCAATCCCGACGGCGAGCGCGATGACGTTCTTGACCGCACCACCGATCTCGATCCCGATGACGTCGGTCGCCGTGAAAACCCGGAAGTAGGGCGTCGCAATGGCGTGCGCGACCTCGAGCGCGGTGTCCTCGTGCTCGCACGCGACCACCGTGGCCGTGGGCTGCCGCTGCGCGATCTCGCCCGACAGGTTCGGCCCCGACAGCACCGCGAGCCGCTTCGCCGGCAGGTCCCACACCGATGCGAGCACCTCGCTCATGCGCTCGTCGGTGCCCTCCTCGACACCCTTCATCAGCGACAGCACGATCGCGTCGTCGGGCACGTCGTCGCGGTAGGGCGCGAGCAGGCCACGCACGATCTGCGACGGCAGCGCCACCACGACCAGCCCCGCACCGGCAACCGCGGCGGGCAGATCGGTCGTGGCATTCACCGTGTCGGCGAGCCGCACTCCCGGCAGGTAGGTCGGGTTCTCGTGGTCGAGGCTGATCGACCGTGCCGTCTCCTCCGTCTTGGCCCACAGCACGACGTCGTGCCCCGCGTCCGCGAGCAGCTGCGCGAACACCGTGCCGAACGAGCCCGACCCGAGGACGGCGCAGCGCACCTCAGACCCCCGCCTTCCGGCGATCGAAAGGCTCCGCGGGCGGCGTCTCGCCCCGGATCTGCGCGAGCTGGGTCGTGATGGCGGCCATGATGCGGCGCGTCCCCTCCGCGAGCGCCTCGGGCGTGGGCTGCGCGCCCGGCTGCGGCCGCAGGTCGGTGAGGTCGACGGGCTCCCCCACGAGCGCCTGGAACGTGGTGCGCCGCAGCGTGGGGAACTTGGCCTTGCGCGGCAGGATCGCCGTCGACCCCCACTGCGCAAGCGGGATCACGGGCGCGCCCGACGTCAGCGCGAGCCTCGCAACGCCGGTGTGCGCGACCATCGGCCAGGCGTTCGGGTCCAGGGTCAGCGTGCCCTCGGGGAAGATCAGGACGCACTCCCCCGCCTCGAGCGCCGCCTGCGCCGCGACGAGCGAGTCGGCGGCCTGGCGCGTCCGCCGTTCCACGGGGATCTGGCCGGACCCGCGCAGCAGCGCGCCGAGCCCGAACACCTTCCACAGCTCAGCCTTGGCCATGATCCGCGGCGGCGCCCCGTTGTTGTAGAGGACGTGGGCCGTCGCGAGCGGGTCGAGCAGCGACGCGTGGTTCGCGGCGGCGATGAAGCCCTCGGGCCGGTGGAGGTTCTCGGTGCCGCTCCACCGCTTGCGGCCCATGAGCCACAGGAAGGGCTTCACCACACCGGCGATGAAGCGGTAGGTCGGGGAGTACCGGCGCTGTGTCACGGACGCCGATCCTAACGGCGCACGCGGTCGCGGGCCGCGCGGCGGCCGACCGAGCGCGTCGTGCGGACGCCGTCGCGGGCTCGGCAGCACCCACGACGGCGAGCCCCCCTCGCTCTCGCATCGCACCCTGCACGACGGCGAGCCCCCCTCGCTCTCGCATCGCACCCTGCGCGACGGCGAGCCCCCCTCGCTCTCGCATCGCACCCTGCGCGACGGCGAGCCTCCTCGGTCACATCGCACCCCGCGCGACGGCGAGCCCTCCCGGCCGGTGCAGGCGGCGATCGACGCCGCCCGCACCGACCAGGATCGAACCGACCCGCAGCTCAGCCGATCTGCTCCCACGGACCCCACGGCGACGCGCCCGGCTCCTGCGCCCGCGTCCACCACTTGGCCCGCCACAGGTGCGAGCCGTGCGACACGACGTCGCCCGCCACGAAGATGCGGCTCGACGTCCACGCGGCCACCCCGGACGGCTCGGCCGCGATCTGCTGCCACGGGCCGTACGCGTCCCCGGGCTTCTGACCCTGGGTCCACCACGACGCCCGCCACTGCGCACCCGCGTAGGTCACGACGTCGCCCGTGGTGTACACGGTGCGCGCGTTCCAGTCGGCCGGAGCGGCGGCCTCGGTGTCGTCGCCGACGATGATCCCGCGACCGTTCGTCGCGATGTAGACGCGACCGAAGACGTCGGGGTCTCCCTCGATGTCGGCGCCGATCCAGCCCCACTGGTGCTCGTCGTCGTTGATGCGCTCCCACGACGTACCGCCGTCGATCGACCGGTAGACGCCACGCACGCCGTCGCGCTCCGCGGCGGTGTAGATCGAGGGGGTGAGCGCTCCGGGCGCGGCGCGGCCGAAGCCGACCGTGTCGGCGGCGTCGAAGCCCGCGACGGCGGACCAGGTGGACCCCGCGTCCGTCGATCGCCACATCCCGTACGCGCCCTCGTCGTCACCGCCGGCGAGCCACAGCACGCCGATCGAGCCCGGCATCGCGGCGAAGCGCACGTTGCCCTCGGCCGGCAGACCACCGGCGACGGCGGCGAACGTCGCCCCGCCGTCGTTGGAGCGGTAGAACGTGCCGCCCGCGAGCCCGTAGACGAGGCGCGGGTCGACGCGGTCGCTCTCGACCCGCGCACCGACGGGCAGGCCGACGACGTCCGCCCACGTCGAACCCGTGTCGCCGGACCGACGGGGCGTCACGCCGTCGGGCGCCCACACCACGTTCGCGCCGTTAGCGCTCACCGTGACCGTGCCGGGTCCCGAACCACCGGAGGCGGGCGAGGTGACCCAAGTGGCGCCGGAGTCGGCCGAGGTCGCGACGACGTGGTTGCCCGACCCGTCCGTCCCCGCGCGCACGATCACCCCGGACGCGAGTCCCGCGGCGTCCACGCTCGTCGCCCCGCCGAAGTAGGGCGCCTGGAAGGTGTTGACGACCGTGTCGATGTCGCCGTGGACGAACCCGCCGAGGTCGAGCATCGCCGAGACGAGGTCGACGTCGCCGGCGGGCGCCACGAGGTCCTGGATCGCCGTCTCCTCGATGCCGTCGGCCACGGGCTGGAAATCCTCAGGGCGACGCGAGAGCGAACCGTTTCGATTGAGCGTCCCCGCCGCGCGGGTTGCGGGCGCCGTCAGGGACGCCCTGGCTCACGAGACGTTGGCACGCACAACCCTCTCCACGCGGGCAGCGGCGAGGGCCCTCGTCGGTCTCGAGATCACGCCGATGACGGACATCGCCTCCCCGACGACCGACATCGCCTCGAGAACGGACCAGGATCACCTCGCGAAAGGACCAGCATCACCTCGCGAACGACGGAGATCACCTCGCGATAGGACGAAGATCCTCTCGGGAAAGGACGGAAATCACCTCGCGGACTGTAAGAATGGCTCGCGGGGCGGTGGGTCAGGCGGGGTTCTCGGGCTCGCCGAGCGAGAGCATGAGGCGGTTGGCCCACGCGAAGAAGCCGGCGGCGCCCACGACGTCCAGGATCGCCTCGTCCGACAGCCCCACGCCGCGCAGCTCGGCCACGTGCTCGGCGTCGAAGGCAGAGGGCGTCCGGCTCAGCGCAGCGGCTGCCCGCACGACCGCGGCCCACCGCGGCTCCAGCTGCGCCGTGGCCGCCTCGGTGCCCTTCCGCAGCAGCAGGTCGACCTCGTCCGTGCGGTGCGAGAGCTGCTCCGCGAAGCGGGCGTGCACGCTCGCGCAGAACACGCAGCCGTTGACGCGCGAGGCGACCGCAGCGCTGAGCTCACGCTCGGGACGAGGCAGGCCCTCGCCGTCGGACGGCTTGCGCGGCGCGCCCGTGCGGAAGGTGTCGAGGTCGGTCCGCGTGCGGGCCGCGAGCACCTCGGGGTCGAGCGCGAGCAGCCGGAAGTACGGGCTCGCGTCGCGGTTGCGCTCCACGAGGCCCGCGTACTGCCGCTCGCTCAGCTGATCGGCCGCCGGCGGCGTGAGCCACGGCACCCAGCCGAGGTTCGCCCGCGTGAAGTGGTCGGGGCGGTCGAGGTCGGGATACGTGGTGACCGCGCGGTCACCCGGGTCGACGACCGGCTCGACCTCAACCCCGAAGGCACCGGCCTCGGCGGCGCCGCTCGTCGCAGCACCACCCGCACCGGCGCCGCTCGCGTCGGTGGCCGACGTGTCGGCGCCAGCAGAGCCCACGGACACGCCGACAGCCGCGTCGGACGAGCCGGCGAGCACCCCGAGCCCGTGCACGAGCCGCACCTGGTAGGCCAGGAACGCCACGAGCTGCGACAGCGTCACGATCTGCGACGTCGTCCACCCCGCGTCCAGCAGCGCCTGCAGCGCCTGCGGCGAGGACTCCCGCGGCCGCAGCACCAACAGCACGGCGTGCGTCAGGCCCGAGGCGAGCCGCGGCGGCACGACGGCAGAGCTCGCCACCGTGAACGCCTCGCCCCGTTCGGACTCCCCCGCCAGCCCGGGCTCGCGGTACACCCCGTACGGACCCGGGCGCCGCGCGGCCTCCGCGATGGCGGCCACCTCCGCGGCGAGAGCCGCGTCGCGGGCGGCAAGCTCGCCGTCGTACACCGCGCCGAGGGGCGCGGCCGCGGCGCCGTGCAGCGCGAGGACGAGGCTAGCGACGGCGTACCGCTCGACGAGCGGGAAGCCGTTCTCCGCGACGGGCGCGAACAGCGCGTCGTGGCTGGCCTGGGTGTGCGTGCGGGCCGCGTCGCGGCCCCGGCGGAGCGCGTCGAGCCTCGAGCCGGGCGCGGTGCCGACCACGGCGTCGACGAGGTCGACTCCCCGTCCGCTCTGGGCGACCTCGGTCGCGTCCGTGCCGGACGTGGCGGTGGTAGTCATCGGGAGACCTCCAAGGTCGGACGCAGCGCGAGGCGCGGCAGCAGCGGAGACACGTCGTGCGCGAGCAGCTCCAGGGAGCGCAGCACGAGCTCGTGCACGGGGTCGACCGAGTGGACCTGCACCAGCAGGTCGGTGGCGCGCTCGAGGATCGTGTCCTGCGCGAGCTGTGCGGCGACCTGCTCGGGGTCGCCCGTCACGGTGTCCGAGCGCGCGATGAGGTCTTCGATGCGGCCGTCGGGGTCGAGCCCCCACAGCCCGCCCCGCACCGCGACCGTCCGCAGGCCGCGGTCGGCCTCGCGACGCGCCGTCGCCTCGTCGTCGGCCACGAACACCGTGCGGGAGGCCGCGATCCGCGGCGCCACGCCGTCGGGCAGGGCGTCCAGGTAGGCGTCCACGATCGGCTCCTGGATCTCCCAGATCCGCGCGTTCGGCGCGCTCTCGGGGCGCGGCTGGCTGCGCGAGAGCATGAGGCCGGACCCGTTCGCACCGATCCGGGCCGCGCCCTCGGCGGAGAACGTCGCCTCCCAGCGGCGCTCCAGCAGCGTGGGCGCCGGCGGGTAGAGCTGGTTCTCGGGGTCGCCCAGGTCGAGCCCGGCCCACGCGTCGGTGACCACCTTGAGGTGGTCGGCGTAGATCGTGCGGCGGTCCGCGGCGTCGAACCCGAAGGCGCGGAACGACGACGGCGTGCCACCGGTCCCGAAGCCGACCTCCACCCGGTGGCCCGAGATCTCGTCGAGGACCGCGAGGTCCTCCGCGACCCGCAGCGGGTGCTCCAGCGGCAGCGTGATGACGCCGAAGCCCAGCCGGATCCGGCGGGTCAGCGCCGCGACCGAGGCGAGGAACACCGCGGGCGCGGGCAGCCCGCCCTCGAGCGCGTGGAAGTGGTGCTGCGCCACCCACGCGGAGTCGTAGCCCAGCTGCTCCGCGCGCACGATCTGGTCGCGCGCGTTGCGGTAGCGCTCCCCCGGCGACGTCTCGTCGAGCAGGCGGGTGAACAGGCCGAGGCGGAGCGGGGACGTCACGAAGGAACCTTTCCGGGGATCGAGGCGATGAGGTCGCGGGTGTACTCCTCGTGGGGGTCGGCGAACAGCGCGGCCGTGCCGCTCTGCTCGACGGCCCGGCCGCGCCGGAGCACCGTCACGGTGTCGGCGATCTGCCGGACCACCGCGAGGTCGTGAGAGATGACGAGGTAGGTGAGGCCGCGCTCGCGCTGCAGGTCGTCGAGCAGGCGGAGGATCCCCGCCTGCACGGTGACGTCGAGCGCGCTCGTGGCCTCGTCGAGGATGAGCAGCTCGGGGTGCAGCACGATCGCGCGGGCGATCGCCACGCGCTGGCGCTGACCGCCCGAGAGCTCGCGCGGCCGGCGGTGGTGCAGCTCGGCGGGCAGCGCGACGCGCTCGAGCGCCTGGACGGCGTGCGCCCGGCGGCCCGCGGCGCTGCCCTCGAGGCCGAAGTTCGCGAGCGGCTCCGTGACCGCGTCGAGGATCGTCTGGCGCGGGTCGAGCGACGCGTACGGGTTCTGGTAGACGAGCTGGACACGGCGGCGCAGCTCGCGGCGCCGCGCGGAGTCCAGCGTGAGGACGTCCTCGCCGAGCACCTCGACCGAGCCGGACGCAGCGCTCTGGAAGGCCGCGATGACGCGCGCCGTGGTCGTCTTGCCCGAGCCGGACTCCCCCACGAGCGCGTGCGTCGTGCCGCGCGGGATCTCGAAGCTCACGTCGTCCACGGCGCGGAACGGCTGCTCCTTGCGCAGCCGCGCGCCCAGCCCGTGCCCGCCGAACTCCACCGAGAGGCCACGCACGCGCACGGCGGGCTGCTCGCCGTCGGGCGCCGTGCGGGCGGCGCGGTGCACGGGCGTGGCGAGCGTCGGAGCGTCGGCCAGCAGGCGGCGGGTGTAGTCGGACTCGGGCGCGCGCAGCACCTGTGCGCTCGGCCCGTGCTCCTGCACGCGGCCCTCGCGCAGCACGAGCACGCGGTCGGCGTGGTCGGCCGCGAGCGCGAGGTCGTGCGTGACGAGCAGGATGCCGGTGCCGTTCTCCCGGCGCAGGTCCTCGAGCAGGTCGAGGATGCGCCGCTGCACGGTGACGTCCAGCGCGCTCGTCGGCTCGTCGGCGATGAGCAGCCCCGGCCCGAGCGCGATCGCGGCCGCGATGAGCACGCGCTGCTTCATCCCGCCCGAGAGCTCGTGCGGGTACTGGCGGGCGCGGCGCGCCGGGTCGTCGATCCCGACCCGGTCCAGCAACTCCTCGACGCGCGCGCCCAGGACGCGGCGCGGCGCCGCGCGGTGGATGCGGAAGGCCTCGGCGACGGAGTCCCCGATCCGCTTCGTCGGGTCGAGCGAGGCGCCGGGGTCCTGCGGGATGAGCCCGACCCGGCGGCCGCGCAGCTCGCGCCAGCGGCGGGCGCTCGCGTGCGTCACGTCCTCGCCGGCGAGCTCGATGCGCCCGCCGACCACGCGCCCGCCCGCGGGCAGCAGGTCGATGACGGCCTGCGCCGTCGTGGTCTTGCCCGACCCCGACTCCCCCACGAGCGCGACGACCTCGCCGGGCGCGACGGCGAATGAGACGCCGTGCGTGACTGTGCGGCTTCCCGAGCGCCCGGCGTAGGCGACGGACAGGTCGGTGACCTTGAGCAGGTCGCTCATCGCGCGCCCTCCCGGCGTTCGGAGATCCAGCCGGAGATCCGGTTGGCGGAAAGCACGACGACCACGACGACGAGGCCCGGCAGCGTGGTGAGCCACCACGACGTCGCGAGGTGGCTGCGGCCCTCGGAGATCAGCAGGCCCCACTCGGGCGTGGGCGGCGGCGCGCCGTAGCCGAGGAAGCCGAGCGTGGAGATCGCGAGCACTGCGGTGCCGAACTGCAGCGCGGCGAGCGCGAGCACGGCGGTGAGCGAGTTGGGCAGCACGTGCCTGAGCAGCACGCTCCACCAGCGGCCGCCGGAGCCGAACGCGGCCTCGACGTACTCGGTGCGTCGCACCCGCACGACCTCCGAGCGCGAGAGGCGCGCGAACGCGGCCACGCTCGTCACGCCTACCGCGATCGCCGCGTTCGTCGTGCCGAAGCCGAGCAGGATGATGACCGAGAGGCTGAGCAGCAGCCCCGGGATCGAGAGCAGCACGTCGACCACGCGCATGAGCAGCTCGTCGAGGAAGCCGCCGATCGACCCGGCGATCACGCCGAGCGCAGTGCCGGCGACGAGCCCGACGCCCACGGCGACCGTGCCGCCCAGCAGTGAGTAGCGCGCGCCGTAGACGACGCGGGTGAACAGGTCGCGGCCGGTCGGGTCGGTGCCGAACCAGTGCGCCGCGCTCGGGGGCGCGAGCTTGTCGGCGGGCACGCCCGTGTAGGGGTCCTGGGCGGTGAACAGCCCTGGCGCGAGCGCCCAGGCGACGACGAGGGCGACGACGGCGAACGCGAGTCCCACCGACAGCCACGGCAGGACGCGGCGCCACGGCGCGGGTGCGCGCTCCGCCGTCGCCGCGAGCGACGTGCGCCCCTCGGGGTCGACGTCTATCGGGCTGCGCAGTCCGTCGGGCGTCTCGTCGGCGGGGTCGGGCACGTTGCGCTCCAGCTCGAGGGTCACGGGTCCTCCTCAGGCCTGGACCCGACGGCGCAGCCGCGGGTCGAGGACGGGCGCCAGCAGGTCGACGGCCAGGTTGACGACGACGAAGACGGCCGCCGCAATGATGACGATCGCCTGCAGGACGGGGGTGTCCTGCGCGTTGAGCGCGTCCGCCGTGAGCCGGCCGATGCCGAACCTGGCGAACACGGTCTCGGTCACGACGGCGCCGCCGATGAGCTCTCCGAGCAGCACGCCCGCGATGGTCATGGCGGGCAGGGCCGCGTTGCGCAGCACGTTGCGCACCAGCAGCCACGGCTCGCTCGCGCCCTTCGCGCGCACGACGGCGACGAACGGCTGGGCGCGCACGTCGTCGATCGCGCGCAGCAGCACCTGGGCGAGCGGCGCGCTGATCGGGACGGCGAGGGTGAGCACGGGCAGGATCAGGGCCTCCACCGGGCCCGGGCGGATCACCGAGATCCACCCGAGCCGGAAGGAGAACAGCTGGATGAGCACGATGCCGAGCCAGAAGACCGGCACCGAGATGAACAGCGAGGGCAGGGAGCGCAGGAGTGTCGCGAGCCACGAGAACGGGCTGAGGCTGGCCGCGAAGGCCAGCAGCCCCGCGAGCAGCACCGCCGCGACGAAGCCGAGGCCCGCCAGCAGCAGGGTGGACCCGAGGGCCTCACCGACCAGCACGCGCACCGGCGCCCCGGAGGCGACCGAGTAGCCGAGGTCGCCGCCGAGGGCGCCGCTGAGCGCGTGCCAGTACTCCGCCAGCAGGCCGGAGTCCGCCCCGTAGCTCTCCCGGATCGCCGCGATCTGCTCCGCCGTGAGCCCCAGCTCGGGGTTCTCGAAGCGGATCATCACGGCGTCCCCGGGCAGGGCCTGCAGCAGCACGAACGCGAGGGTGAACGCGCCGAGCAGGACCCCGAGGGAGGAGAGCACGCGGCTCGCGACGTACGTCACTGCTCCAGCCAGGTGTCGTAGAACTTCGGGCGAGCGATCGAGTCCCAGCCGAATCCGTGCACGTAGTTCTGCGCGCCGTACACCTGCGGCTCCTCGAACAGCGGGATCACGTAGGCGTTGTCCACGAGGTACCGCTGCGCCGCGGCGGACGCGTCCAGGCGAACCTGCGGGTCCGGCGTCGAGGCGACAGCCTCGAGGAGCGAGTCGAGCTCGGCGTCGTTGGACAGGAGCGCGTTGCGGTTCTTGGAGTGGAACTGGCTCTTGATGACGTCGAGGTCGGTGCGGCCGACCATCGAGTGGTACAGCTGGACCTGGTTGGGGTCCTTCATCGCGGTGGCGTACGTGCCGGAGTCCGCGGCGAGGATCTGCAGGTCGACGCCGATCTCCTTCAGCTGCTGGGAGATCAGGGTGAGGGTGTCGCGCGAGAGCGGCTGCGGCTTGGCCTCGCTGGCCACGAGGGTGAGCGTCTTGCCGTCCTTCGCGCGGATGCCGTCGGCACCCGGAACCCAGCCGGCCTCGTCCAGGAGGGTCTTCGCCTTTTCCGGGTCGTAGGCGAGCTGGTCGGACAGGTCGACGTAGCCGAGCGCGGTGTGGGACAGCACGCCCGTCGCGGCCGGGTAGTTCTCGGTGAAGACCGTGTCGACGAGCTCCTGGGTGTTCACGCCGGCCACGAGCGCCTGGCGCACCTTGAGGTCGGAGAGGATCTCGTTGGTGAAGCGCAGCGAGAGGCTGTTGTTGACGCCCTGGGTCTGCGGGGCGAAGAGCTGCAGGCCGGCCGAGGTGACCTGCTCCTCGTCGTAGGCCTGGACGTAGCGGATGAGGTCGGCCTGGCCCGACGTGAGCGCGCCGATCCGCACGCTGTCCTCGGGGGTCACGGTGAACCGGACCGAGTCGAGGTACGCGCGGCCCTGGTGCTCGCTCTCCTCCGGCGCCCAGTCGTAGTCCTCACGCGCCGTGAGCACGAGCTCGGAGCCGACCGTCTCGTCCGTGATGACGAACGGGCCCGTGCCGACCACGTTGGTGGCGTTGCCGGCCGCGAAGGCGTCCGCGTCGCCGTCGAGCGTCGCGGAGGACAGGATGCCGGCGCCGTTGGCCGAGGTCGCCTGCAGGAAGCCGGGCGCGGGGGCGGAGAACCGGAAGATCACGGTGTCCTCGTCCACGACCTCGCTGCCGGCGTAGTTGTTGATCTGCTCCGACACGGCGAACCCGCGGTCCGGGTCGCCGGTACCGTACAGGTCGAAGTTCTTCGCGACGACCTCGGCGTCCAGCGGCGTGCCGTCGGAGAACGTCACGTCGGGGCGGAGGTTGAACGTGTACTCGGTCGCGTCGTCGTTCATCGCCCAGTCCGTGGCGAGCCACGGGGAGAACTCCAGCGTCACCGGGTCCTGGAAGACGAGCTTGTCGGTGATGTTCGCGATGAGGCCACCGTTGGGGTAGAAGCCCGACGCCGGCGGGTAGAGCGTGTCGTAGGCCTGGTACTCCAGGTAGAGCAACTCGCCGCCGGTCTGGACGTCGCCGGCGGCCTCGGCGTCGCCGCTGGCGTCGCTCGTGCCGTTCGCGGCGTCGGTGGCGTCACCGGTCCCGGCGGAGCCGGAGCCGCAGGCCGCCAGCAGGGCGACGGCCGAGACGGCTGCCGCGACGGCGGCAAGGGGACGGACGGATCGGGACATCGACGGTGCTCCTCGGGTCAGGGGGGAATGCTGACTCCGACCGTACGAGCGAACCGGGTCTGGTTGCTGGCACAACCTATTCGTCTCGCGATCCGAGACATCACGAGGGGTGATGCAGGGGGACCGCGGGATGTGCCGTGACGCGGGTCACACGTCGAGTCACGCCCCGGCGCGCGCGATCCGCCGCGGCCACCAGAACCGGTCCCCCAGCAGCAGCGCGAGGGCCGGCACGAGCATCGTCCGCACCACGAGGGTGTCGAGCAGCACGCCGAGGCAGACCACCACGCCGAGCTGCGCGAGCACGACGAGCGGCAGCACGCCGAGCACCGCGAACACGGCCGCGAGCAGGATGCCCGCGCTCGTGATGACGCCGCCGGTCGCGCCCAGCGCGCGCAGCATGCCCTCGCGCGCCCCGTGCTCGATGGACTCCTCACGCGCCCGCGTCACGAGGAAGATGTTGTAGTCCACGCCGAGCGCCACGAGGAACAGGAACGCCATGAGCGGCACGCCCTCGTCGAGCGCCGAGAACCCGAGCGGACCGGTGAAGATCCACCAGGACGCGCCCAGGGCCGCGAAGTAGGTGCCGACCACGGTGAGCACGAGCAGCACGGGCGCGACAACGGCGCGGAGCAGGAGCGCCAGCGCCACGAGCACGAGGCCGAGGATGAGCGGCACGATGAGCTGGCGGTCGCGCGCGGCCGCCTCGGTGGCGTCCATCGTCTGAGCCTCGGGCCCGCCGACGTAGGTCTCGGGCTCGTCCTGCAGTGCCGTGCGCAGGTCGCGGATCGCCTGCTGCGCCTCGGCCGAGCCCTCGTGCGAGGTGAGCACGACCTGGAGCTGGGTCACGCCGTCGCCCTCGGACACCGGGCTGACCGACGCGACGCCCGGCACCGCGGAGGCGAGCTCCTGGACCTGCGTGGCGTCCGCCGTCGTAACGATGGAGGTCGGGTTCGCCGTGCCGGCCGGGTAAGACTCGCTGATCCGGTCCGCCGCGACGATCGCCTCGGGCGTGCTGAGGAACTGCTCCGCGGTGTCCAGGCCGAGGCGCAGCTGCGTGTTGCCGATCGCCAGTGCGCCCAGGCCGACCACCACGGTGAGCGCGACGGCGAGCGGGCGCTTCGCGACGCCGTCGCCGATCCGGCGCCACACCGAGCGCGTCTCCGCCGCCGTCGCGTCGCCCACCCGGGGCGCCCGCGGCCAGAAGATCCCGCGCGGGAACACGACGAGCGCGGCGGGCAGGAGGCCGAGCACGAACGTCGCCGCGACCACGATCCCGACGGCGCACGCGAGTCCCAGCCCACGGGTCGTGGGCACGAGCGAGAGCAGCAGGGTGAGCACGCCGACCACCACGGTGCCGGCGCTGCACAGCACGGGTTCGAGGGTGCGGCGCAGGGCGAGCGCCATCGCCTCGCGACGGTCCGGCAGACGGCGCAGCTCGTCGCGGTAGCGCGAGATGAGCAGCAGGGCGTAGTTCGTCCCGGCGCCGAACACGAGGACCGACAGGATGCCGATCGTCGACTCGTTCGACGGGATGTCGACGGCGGCCAGCACGTGGGTCGCGAGGACCGCCGCGGACTGGTCGGCGAGCCCGACCACCGTGAGCGGGACGAGCCAGAGCACCGGGCTGCGGTAGGTGACGATGAGCAGGATCGCGACGACGAGCGCCGTGGCGCCGAGCAGGCGGAAGTTCGCGCCGTCGAACACCGAGGCGAGGTCCGCCTCGACCCCCGCGGGCCCGGTGACCTGGGCCTGCACGCCGTCGGGCGCCCCATCGCGAAGGGTGGCGCGCAGGTCGACGACGGCGTCGGCCACCGCCGACGCGCTCGTCGCCTCGATCGGGACGATCCCGAGCGCCGCGGTGCCGTCCTCGGACGGCACGACGACGGGCTGACCGCCCGCGAGCTCGCCCACCAGGGCGCCGATCGCCTCGAGCTGCTCGGGGGTGAGCGCGGCGCCGTCGTCGGCTGAGCTCGAGCCGGCGGCGGTGAAGAGCACGACGGCGGTGCTGCCGTCCTGCTGCGGGAGGCGCTCGGCGAGCTCGGCGGCCTGCGTCGAGTCGGCGCCGACCGGCAGCTGGTCCGTCGCGCCGCGCTCGCGCTCGGCCTGGCCGAGGCCGCCGATCAGCGCGCCGCCGATCAGCAGCGGGAGCAGCGCGACGATCCACGCCGTGCGGGCGCCGGTCGCGAAGCGGATCCAGCCGGAGGAGCGGTGGCTGGGCTCGCCGCCCGGACCGTCCTGCGTCACGTCGGCCTTGGTCCCTGCGGTGGTGCTCATCGGTCCTCCTGGCGGCAGCGAAGTCGCTAAGTGCGTGAACTATATGGGCCATCGGTGTGTGCGACCAGCGTCCGGCCGACCGCGAGGGGCGCCGCGACGTCGATCCGCAGCGTCAGCACCATGGAGTCCACGTTCACGTCGCTCTCGCAGGACGTCGCCTACGGCACGCTCGACGTCGACGCGGCCGTGGACGAGTGGTTCGCCGAGGCGGAGGCCGCGATCGGCGGCTGACACCGGTGCCACGGGCGGCCGTCGAGCAGGACCTCGGCGGCCGTCCGTCGCCGCGCGGGACCCTGGGCGAAGGGGCGGGTCTACGATGGGCCCGCCGACCCGGTCCCTAAGCAGGTGAACTAGATGGCGGACGAGATCGACCTCAGCAAGCCCGGGGCGTGGCGACAGACCGAGTCGCTCACGCTCCTTCGTCGCGTCATGGATCTCGGTGGTTCAGTGCGGCACACGGTCTCGGGTGCCTCGGGTCTCAGCGAGAAGGAGATCCACGCCCTCGAGCACCTCGCGCGCGGACCCCTCGGCCCGGCGGAGATCGCCCGCCTCCTCGACGTCACAACGGCGGCGTCCACCGGCATCGTGGACCGGCTGGAGACCCGGGGGCACGCGGAGCGGCGGCCGCACCCCATCGACCGACGGCGCACCGCCGTCACGATCACCGAGTCTGCGCGCCACGAGGTGATGCGGCACATGGGCCCGATGTTTCGTGCTCTCGCCGAGGCGGACGCCGCCCTCACGGACGAGGAGCGTGCCGTCGTCGTGCGCTACCTCGGCGCCGCGCTCGCCGCGGCGGAGCACGTCGAGGGCAACCACCGCACGCGGCGTGTCGTACCCCCCGCCTAGCCTTCCCGCATGCGCTACGGCTTCGTCGGTTCCTTCGGCTCCGCGACCGAGCTCGTCCGCCTCGCCGTCGAGGCCGAGGAGCACGGGTGGGACGGGTTCTTCGGCTGGGACGGTGTGAGCCTCGGGCCGGCACCGACGTGGGACCCGTTCACGCTGCTGGGCGCCGTCGCGGCGCAGACGTCGCGGATCCGCCTCGGGACCCTCGTGCTCGCCCTGCCCCGCCGGCTGCCGTGGGAGCTCGCCCGCCAGGCGCTCACGCTTGACCACCTCTCCGGCGGCCGGCTCGTGCTGCCGGTGGGCGTGGGCGTGACGGACGACCGCGCCGTCGCCGGCGTGCTCGGCCGCGGCGCCACACCGACCGATCTGCGCACGCGCGCCGCGCTGCTCGACGAGACGCTCGCCGTGCTCGACCTCGCTGCCACCGCCGAGCCGTTCTCGTTCACCGGCGAGCACTACCACATCGAGGAGATGCAGATCGCTCCTGCGCCCCTGCAGCGCCCGCACGTGCCCGTGTGGCCCGTCGGGGCATGGCCGAGCGTGCGCTCCATGCGGCGCGCGGCGCGGTGGGACGGTGTGGTGGTGCAGCTGCGTGGGGAGCGCGCGATGGCGGACCCGACACCCGACGACGTGCGCGACCTGGTCGCCTGGCTCACCCGGGAGCGGGGCGCCGACGAGATGGCGGGGTTCGACGTCGTGCTCCAGGGGACGTTCACGGGCGAGGCGGACGCCGCCGCGCGGGCCGCCGCGTACGAGGAGGCGGGCGCGACGTGGTGGATCGACGGGCGCTGGGAGGGCGAGGACGCCCAGTTCACCCGCCAGCTCGCGCTGGTGCGCGAGGGGCCGCCGCGCTGATCGGCCCGCGGCTGGGGATCGGCCGAGCCCGCCGGGCCGGCGGGGTGGGACGACCCCACGCCACACGACACGCCCGACAGGACACGCCCGACACGACACGTGCCACACGACACGCGCTCGTGTCGACCTCGGCACGGAGCGAGTCAGGACTGCTCGGCGCTCGGGTCGATCGCGCCGGACTGGATCGAGGTCCAGACGAGGTTCGCCATCTCGACCGAGCCGGTGCCCTCGCGCGGGTGCGTCGCGTCGTCGAAGAACCACTCGCCGTGCGGGTCGGAGTAGGCGTACCAGTCGATCACCCGCGCGTTCGGGTACTGCGGCACGACGCTCGCGAGCAGCGCGTTGTTCTGGTCCTGGTACTCCACGCGCGTACGGTCGTTGACGAGGAAGACCCGGTGGTCCGACAGCGCATCCAGCACCCGGCGCAGGTCCGCCTCGGCGATCGGTCCGTTGGAGCCGCCGTGCACCACGACGGTGCGGCCCAGCGTGCCGGCGTCCCGCATGGCCAGGACGATGTCGGCCATCTCGCGGAACTGCCGGGACACCTTCCAGTCCACCGTGACCGGCCCGAGCGCGGCGAGGTCCGGCGCGACCATGCCCATCACCGAGTCGCCGACCACCGTGATCGCGCCCACCTCGTCCACGGGTGCCGGCTCAGGGGCGGGCTCAGGGGCGGGCCGGTGCGTCTGCGGCACGGCCGCGGGCTGCGGGGCGAGGGCGGCCGGGGTGCCGTCGGGTCCGAGGGCCACGGTCACGCCCGGCATCACCGGGGTCCGAGCGGCCTCCGCGCCCGCGCCGGCGCCCGCACCGCCGTCGGGCGCGGTCACGACCCCACCGCCGCCGACGAGACGGTTGCTCGTCTCCAGCAGGCTCGGCCGCTCCGGCACGTGCGCCAGACCTGAGCCGAGACCGACCACGGCGAGCGCGGCGACGGCGAGCACCGCCGTCGTACGTCGTGCCGGCACGGCGAGCGGGCCGGCCGTCCGCACGGACCGCCACCAGTGCAGCAGTGCCCCGCGCCGCACGGGCGTCTCGACGAACCGCCACGACAGCTCCGCCAGCCCGCACGTGAGGGAGACCTGGAGCACCGCCACGACCGGCACGGCCCACGGCAGGTCCACGCCGGCGCGCGTCACCATGAGGACCGGCCAGTGCCACAGGTAGATGCCGTAGGAGCGCGTCCCGATCCACCGCAGGGGATGGCGGTCCAGCGCGCGCCCGATCGCGGACTGCGGATGGACCACGGCTCCCACGAGGACGACGCACACCACCGCGGCCACGGCGTAGCCGCCTCGGTACAGCAGCGTCGATCGCTCCGACACCCCGATGACGAGCGCCGCGAAGGCGGCCAGCCCCACGACGGCGGCGACGTCGCACAGGTACGCCGAGCTGCGCGCGGCCGCGCCGCGCAGCCTCCACGGCCGCCACACGCACGCGAGCGCGGCGCCGAGCAGGAGCGGGAAGGCGTGCGTGTCGGTCCCCACGTACACCCGGGTCGGGTCGTTCGACACCGGCATGCCGCCGCCGACGGCGAGCACCACCATCGCGGTCGCGGACAGCGCGGCCAGCACGAGCAGCGCCTTGCCGAGCCGGTGCCGACCCCAGCGGATCGCGGCCCACGCCAGGAGGGGCGCCAGGAGGTAGAACTGCGCCTCGACCGCGAGCGTCCAGAGGTGTCGCAGCAGCGAAGGACGCTCATGCGCGTCGAAGTAGGACTCCGAGGACGCCACCTGGAACCAGTTGGAGACGTACAGAAGCGCGGCCGGCACGGCGCGACGCAGGTGATCGAGCTGGTCGCGCAGGAGCAGCTCGATCACCACCACGGCACCGAGCACGAGGTACAGGGCGGGCAGGAGCCGCCGTGCGCGGCGGCCGTAGAAGGCGCCGACGCGCAGCCGTCCGGTGCGCTCGACCTCGGTGAGGATCAGCGTGGTGATGAGGAAGCCGGAGATGGCGAGGAACAGGTCGACGCCGAGGAAGCCGCCCGGCAGCCCCGCCGCACCCGCGTGGTAGGCGAGCACCGAGACGACGGCCAGGGCGCGCAGTCCGTCCAGGCCGGTGAGGTGCAGCCTGCGGTTCTGCGGTGCGCCCGGCGCCGGTGTGTGGGGCCGGGCCAGGTGGTCACCCGCCGGGGGTGTTTCGGCGGGCCGACGGTCGGCGACCGCGGTCGTCGCGCGCGTGCGGACCCCCGCGCCGTCGTGCAGGGCGGCCGGCCCGATGCTCCTGGCCGGTGCCTGCGACGTCATCGCTCCAGTATCGGTGGCCGGTCTGGTCGGCCCAGGCAGCGGCGCCGGGCGAGTCGCCGCACGGCCGCACGCCGAGGCCCACGAGCCAGGCGACTCGGTCGGGGCAGCAGCGCTCGGCGAGTCGCCGCACGGCCGCACGGCCGCGACCGTTGCGCCTGACGAGCCCCTCCGAGGTCGTCAGGGCTCTGGCCGCGAGCCGGTCGCGCTCAGTCCCCCACCGTGCCGTCGGCGGCGATGGGCCAGAACGGGTTCCACGCGAGCTCCCACAGGTGCCCGTCGGGATCGGCGACGTAGCTCGAGTAGCCGCCCCAGGACGTCGAACGCGGCGCCACGACCGACGTGGCACCCGCGGCGAGCGCTCGCGCGAAGGCGGCGTCGACGTCGGCGCCGGAGGGGAAGTTGCGCGCGAGGGTGACCGAGCCGGACCCCGCGGGCAGGTCGTCGCAGCCGGTGTCCTCCGCGAGACCTGCCGCCGTGAACAGCGCGAGGATCTGGCCGCCGAGGCGGATGAAGACCACCTCGTCGTGGACCTCGAACGGCTCCCAGCCGAGCGCCTCGTAGTAGGCGCGCGACCGCGCGACGTCGGCGACGCCGAGGGTGACGGCCGTGATGGCGCGCGGGAACGCGCCGTCGGGCGCCCCGGGATCGACCATGGCCATGCCCCCGGTCAGCCCCGGTCAGGCGGGCTGGTCGGCGGGCCGTGCCGCGTCGATGTCGATCTTCGGCAGGTGCTTCGCCGGCAGCGTGCGCGGCCGCCAGGACTCCCGGCGCGCCTCGAACGCGGCGATCTCGTCGGCGTGCTGGAGGGTGAGGCCGATGTCGTCCAGGCCCTCCATGAGGCGCCAGCGGGTGTAGTCGTCGAGTTGGAAGGGCACCGTGACGTCACCCGCGGTGGCGGTCCGGTTGACGAGGTCGACCGTCACCTCCGTACCGGGGGAGTTCTCCAGGATCTTCCAGAGCAGCTCGACGTCCTCCTGCTCGACGATCCCGGCGACGAGGCCCTGCTTGCCCGAGTTGCCGCGGAAGATGTCGGCGAACCGGGACGCCAGCACCACGCGGAAGCCGTAGTCCTTGAGCGCCCACACGGCGTGCTCGCGCGAGGAGCCGGTGCCGAAGTCCGGGCCGGCCACGAGCACGGTGCCGGCGCGGTAGGCGTCCTGGTTGAGCACGAACGACGGGTCGCCGCGCCACGCCGCGAACAGCGCGTCCTCGAAGCCCGTGCGGGTCACACGCTTGAGGTACACGGCGGGGATGATCTGGTCGGTGTCGACGTTGCTGCGACGCAGCGGGACGCCGATCCCGGTGTGGACGGTGAACTTCTCCATGGCTGGCTCCTGCTTTGTGCGAGGTTCGGGATGCGCTCGGGCGGCGCGAGGTGACGGGCTGCGCGGGGGCGGGCGGCGCGATCCGCGTCGGACCTGGCCGGACCAGGTCAGACCTGGAGGAGCACCTTCGGGTCCAGCGGCGCGAGCGGCGAGCCGTCGAACGTGGTGAGGTCGACGCCGGCAGGCAGGTCGAGGTCCGAGAGCGAGGACAGCGTGCCGCGGATCGCCGTGGCCGCCGCGACGAGCGGCGACACGAGGTGCGTGCGTCCGCCCTTGCCCTGACGGCCCTCGAAGTTGCGGTTCGACGTCGAGGCGGACCGCTCCCCCGGCGCGAGCTGGTCGGGGTTCATGCCCAGGCACATCGAGCAGCCCGCGTTGCGCCACTCGGCGCCGAACTCCTTGAAGATGACGTCGAGACCCTCGGCCTCGGCCTGTAGCCGCACCCGGGCGGAGGCTGGCACGACGAGCACGCGGACGTTGTCCGCCTTGCGGTGGCCCTGGATCACCTTGGCGATCGAGCGCAGGTCCTCGATGCGGCCGTTCGTGCACGAGCCCATGAAGACGGTGTCGACCGTGATCTCGCGCAGCGGCTGGCCCGGGACGAGGCCCATGTACTCGATCGCACGCTCGGCGGCGACGCGGTCGTTCTCGTCCGCGATCTCCTCCGGCACCGGCACCCGCGCGCTGATCGGCAGGCCCTGACCCGGGTTGGTGCCCCAGGTGACGAACGGCTCGAGGTCGCTCGCGCGCAGCTCGACCTCGGTGTCGAAGACGGCGTCGTCGTCGGTGCGCAGGGTCTTCCAGTACTCGACGGCGTCCTCCCAGTCCTGACCCTCGGGGGCGTGCGGGCGGCCCTTGATGTAGTCGAAGGTGGTCTGGTCCGGCGCGATCATGCCGGCGCGCGCGCCGGCCTCGATCGACATGTTGCAGATCGTCATCCGCGCCTCCATCGAGAGCTTCTCGATGGCGGGCCCGCGGTACTCCAGGACGTAGCCCTGGCCACCGCCAGTCCCGATCTTGGCGATGATCGCCAGGATGATGTCCTTGCTGGTCGTGCCCGGCGGAAGCTCGCCGACGACGTTGATCGCCATCGTCTTGAACGGCTGCAGCGGCAGCGTCTGCGTGGCGAGCACGTGCTCCACCTCGCTCGTCCCGATGCCGAACGCGAGACCGCCGAACGCGCCGTGCGTGGAGGTGTGCGAGTCGCCGCAGACCACCGTGAGGCCCGGCATCGTCAGCCCCAGCTGCGGCCCGACCTGGTGCACGATGCCCTGGTCGGCGTCGCCGAGGGAGTGGATGCGCACGCCGAACTCGGCGGCGTTGTGGCGCAGGGTGTCGATCTGCGTGCGGCTCGTGAGGTCCGCGATCGGCAGGTCGATGTCCAGCGTCGGGGTGTTGTGGTCCTCGGTGGCGAGGGTGAGGTCGGTGCGACGCACCTGACGGCCGGCGAGCCGCAGGCCCTCGAAGGCCTGCGGGCTGGTCACCTCGTGGCACAGGTGGAGGTCGATGTAGAGGAGATCCGGCGCGCCGTTCTCACCCTTGCGCACGATGTGCGCGTCCCAGACCTTCTCCGCCAGGGTCTTGCCCATGTCCCACCTCGACTCGACTCGGCTCGGGGACGGAGCGGGTCACGCACGCGGCCCCGAGTAGTTGCCGGACATCATCCCCCGTGATCTCAGCCCGTGAACTTGCGTCTCAGCCTCCGAGACGGCAGTATCGAGGCATGGACACGAGTGGTGTGGGAGTTCTGGACAAGGCGGCGATCGTGCTGGCCGCCCTGGAGTCGGGGCCGGCGACGCTGGCCCAGCTGGTCTCCTCGACCCACCTGGCGCGCCCGACGGCGCACCGCCTCGCCGTCGCGCTCGAGCACCACCGCCTGGTGGCGCGCGACCTCCAGGGCCGCTTCGTGCTCGGCCCGCGCCTCGGCGAGCTCGCCGCTGCCGCCGGCGAGGACCGCCTTCTCGCCGCCGCCGGTCCGGTGCTCGCGGCGCTTCGCGACCACACGGGCGAGAGCGCGCAGCTCTACCGCCGCCAGGGCGACCACCGCATCTGCGTCGCGGCCGCCGAGCGGCCCGTGGGCCTGCGCGACTCCATCCCGGTCGGTGCGCAGCTCTCGATGCAGGCCGGCTCCGCCGCCCAGGTGCTGCTCGCCTGGGAGGAACCGGACCGGCTGCACCGCGGCCTGCACGGCGCCACCTTCACCGCCACGGTGCTGTCCGGCGTCCGACGGCGAGGCTGGGCCCAGTCCGTCGCCGAGCGCGAGCCGGGGGTCGCCTCGGTGTCCGCGCCCGTGCGCGGGCCCTCGAGCCGCGTCGTCGCGGCCGTGTCGATCTCCGGGCCGATCGAGCGGATGACCCGCCAGCCGGGTCGCCTGCACGCGGCCGCCGTCATCAGCGCGGCCAACCGCCTCAGCGAGGTGCTGCGGCGTGCCGACGAGCACCAGTAGGTCTCTCATCCCACGGGGAGCGTGACGACCGCCCGCAACCCGCCGAGCGCGGAGTCCGCGAGCACCACGTCGCCGCCCTGCTCGCGCGCGAGCTCACGCGCGATCGCCAGCCCGAGCCCCGACCCGCCCGCGTCGCGCTCGCGCGCCGCGTCGAGCCGCACGAACCGCTCGAACACCCGCTCCCGCTCGGCCACGGCGATGCCGGCGCCGTCGTCGTCGACGGCGAACTCGCCGTCGGACACCTCGATCCGCACCCGGCCGACGGCGTGCCGCACGCCGTTCGCCACGAGGTTGCGCACGACCCGGGCCAGCACCTCGGCGTCAGCGAGCGCCACGCCCTCGCCCCGCACGTCCAGCGACACCTCGCCGGACCGCGCGGCAGCGGCCGCGGCGCCCTCGGCCACCGCCGCACGCGCGACGTCGGCGAGCGCCACCCGCTCGCGAGCGAGCGGCCGCGAGCCGACCCGCGCGAGCAGCAGGAGGTCCTCCACGAGCACCTCCATGCGGCGCACACCGTCGTCGAGGTCGGGCACGAGCTCCGCGGCGGGGTAGGCCTGCGGGTGCTCGCGTGCGACGTCGAGCGCGGCCCGCAGGCCGGTGATCGGCGAGCGCAGCTCGTGCGCCGCGTCCGCGACGAACGCCCGCTGCCGGGTCGCCGCCTCGTGCTCGCGTCGAGCGGACCGCTGGGCCGCCTGCACGGCGCCGTCGAGCCGGTCGAGCATCGCGTTGAGCGTGGTCGCGAGCGCGGCGAGCTCGCCCGAGGCGGGGACGGGGAGCGAGCCGCGGCCGCCCTCGGCCGCGACGGCGTCCGCCGCCACGCGCAGGTCCTCCACCGGCCGCAGCGCGCGGCCGAGGACCACCCACACCACGGCGCCCAGGCCCAGGACGAGCACGGGCACCACCGCGACGAGGGCGAGCGCCAGGGCGCGGATCGTCGCGGCCACGTCGCCGAGCGGGACGGCCGCGACGACGAGGTCGCCCGCTGTCGACCCGTCGGTCGCCGTCGTCCCGTCGGTCGCCGTCGACCCGTCGGCGCCCGGTACCGCCAGCACCGCGACCCGCGCGGATCCGGTGTAGGCGCTGTCCGCCGTCGTGAGCGCGGGCTCGCCCGTCCGCGCGGACTCGGCCGCCTCGTCCGCCACGTCGGCGAGCGACACCACCGGGAGCGTGAGCGACGCGTTGGCCGAGGTCGCCACGACCCGACCCTCGCCGTCGAGCACCTGCACCACCTCGCCGGGCGCGACTACGCCGAGGGCGTCGGGCACCTGGTCGGAGGCCACGAGCGAGGCGACGGTGCGCGCCCGCGTGGCCGCGGCGTCGTCGAGCGCCTCGACGCGGCCGCCCTCGAGGAGACGGACGAGCACGACGGCGCCGATCACCAGCGCGAGCGCCACCACCCCCGTGGTGAGCAGGGTGAGGCGCCAGCGCAGGGTGCCGCGCGCGCCGGCCGCGCGACTCGCCCCCTCCGGCCGGTCCGCACCCGCCGGTCGGTCCGCGCCCGCCGGCCGATCCGCGCCCGACCGCTTGGGCGTCGCCGACCTCATCCGACCATCCGGTACCCGGCACCCCGCACCGTCGCGATCCGCTCGCGCCCGAGCTTGCGGCGAAGGTACCCCACGTACTGCTCGACGACGTTGACCTCGGCCGTCTCGGCGCCGCGCTCCCACGCCGACTCCCTTGCTCCCGCCCACACGTGGTCGAGCAGCTCGGTCTTGCCCACGACGCGGTCGGCGTGCCGCATGAGGTACTCCAGCACCCCCAGCTCGCGCACCGTCAGCTCGACCCGCTCGTCCCCGACGCTCACCTCGTGCGTCGCGGGGTCGAGGCGCACGTCGCCGACGGCGAGCGCGGCCGGGCGCGGGGTCGCCGGCCGCCGCGCGATCGCCCGGATCCGCGCCACGAGGACGACGAACGAGAACGGCTTGGTGAGGTAGTCGTCGGCACCGACGTCGAGCCCGTCGGCGACGTCGTGGTCGCCGTCCTTCGCCGACAGCAGCAGCACGGGCGTCCAGACACCCTCCGCGCGCAGCGTGGTCACGACGTCGTACCCGCTGCGCCCTGGCAGCATCACGTCGAGCACGATCGCGTCGTAGTTGCCGTAGCGCGCGAGCTCGAGGCCCGCCCGGCCGTCGTGCGCGACGTCGACGGCGAACCCCTCGGCGGTCAGCCCGCGGTGCAGCGCACGCGTGAGGGCCCGCTCGTCGTCCACCACCAGCAGCCGCATGCCCCCAGCATCCTCGATCGTCGAGCCGCATGCGCCCACCAGCGGGTCCGGTCGTCTCAGGGTTTCCTCAGGCAGCGCGAGGCAGGCTGGGCGCATGACGAGCCCCGACCGCACCCCCGAGTCGACCGACCCGATCGCCACGTCCCCCACCGGCCCGACGCCCCGGACCCGCGCCCGCGCCCGCTGGGCCGTCCCCGCCGTCGCCGTGGTCGCCGTCGGCGCCGCCTTCACGATCCCGGCCATCGCCTCGGCCGACTCCCCCGACCTGCCCGACGTCACCGCAGAGCAGCTGCTCGCCTCGGTCGCCTCGGCCGAGCCGACCCCGCTGTCCGGCACCGCCGTCTACACCGCGCGGCTCGGGCTGCCCGAGGTGTCGGCCGAGCTGACCGGCGGCGCCGATCCACTCAACCTCCTCTCGGGCTCCTCGACGATCCGCGTGTGGTCCGACGGCTCCGACCGCTCCCGGGTCTCGCTGCTCGGCGCCACCTCGGAGTACTCGGTCGTCACCGACGGCACGCAGGTCTGGACCTACTCCTCGGGCAAGGACGAGGTGCGCCACGTCTCCCTCGACGACCAGCTCAGCGGCATGCTCACCGTGCTCGAGCAGCAGCAGGCGGCCAAGGCCTCGACCGCGGACGTCCCGACGCCCGACGAGCTCGCCACGCAGATTCTCGACCACGCGCGGGAGGACTCCGACATCACGGTGACCGACCCGGTGACCGTAGCCGGCCGGTCCGCGTACGAGGTCCGGATCGTGCCCACGACAACCGGGACCCTCGTGGACGAGGTGCTCATCGCCGTCGACGGCGAGACCTCGGTCCCGCTCTCGGTCCAGGTGTTCTCCACGCAGGACCCCGACTCCCCCGCGCTCGAGCTCGCCTTCACGGACGTCTCGTTCACCACCCCGAGCGACGAGGCGCTGGCCTTCTCCGCGCCCGCGGGCGCGACCGTGAACGAGAAGGTGCTCACGCTCGCCGACCTCGACCCGGACGGCACCCTCACGGGCGCGCTGACCGGCGCGACGGACGGGGCGCTCGACGGCGGAGCCTGGGCCGATCAGCACGCGGACGCCTCGGGCACGCCGACCCTCCCCGAGGGCGTGAGCGTGACCGGCGAGGGGTGGGCCACGGTGGTGCAGCGCGACGGCGTCGACGTCGCCGGGCTGCTCTCCGGCGACCCGGCCGCGGTGGCCGAGCTCGCGGGTGAGGACTCCCCGTTCGGCGACTCGGCCAACGGCGACCTGTTCGGCGAGTTCGCCGGCGACGGCGACGGCCCCGGCCTCTCGCTGGACACCTCGGCGCTCTACGACCAGCTCACCACGCCGGTCGACGGCGGTCGGGTGCTCTCCTCGGCGCTGCTGTCCGTCCTCGTGACCGACGACGGCCGCGTGCTCGTGGGCTCGGTGCCCACGCAGACGCTCCTGCAGACCGCCGGGCTCGCGTGAGCGAGGCGGCCACGGCGGCCGACGTGGCCGCAGCCCCCGAGGCGCAGCGCGCCTCGGGGGCGCCCGCTGCCTCGGAGGCAGCGCCGACGGACGTCACCTCGCCGGGAGGCACGTCGCCGGCGGTCGCCCACCGGGCCCGCCCCGCGGTGCCCGCCACCCACCCCGCGCCCGACGGCGAGCAGCACCCGGGCGTCGACCTCGCCGTCCGCACCGCCGGGCTGACCAAGCGTTTCCGCACGGGTCAGCTCGCCGTCGACGGCGTGGACCTCGCGGTCCCGCGCGGCGCGGTCTACGGCTTTCTCGGGCCGAACGGCTCGGGCAAGACCACGACGATCCGGATGCTGCTCGGCCTCGTCACGCCGACCGCGGGCCGGGCGTGGCTGCTGGGCGAGGCGATGCCCGAGGGCTCCGCGCGCGTGCTGCCGCGGGTCGGCGCCCTCGTCGAGGGTCCGGCGTTCCAGCCCTACCTCACCGGCGCCGCGAACCTCGAGCGGCTCGACGCCGCCGACGCGACGGTGGACGCGCGCGGCTCCCGCGCCCGGGTCGGCACCGCGCTCGAACGGGTCGGCCTCATGGCGGCCGCCGGCAAGCGGTACCGCCAGTACTCCCTCGGGATGAAGCAGCGCCTCGGCCTCGCCGCGGCGCTGCTGCGCCCCCGGGACCTCGTCGTGCTCGACGAGCCGACGAACGGCCTCGACCCGCAGGGCACGCGCGAAGTACGCGCGCTCGTGCGCGAGCTCGCCGACGACGGCGCCACCGTGCTCGTCTCCTCGCACCTGCTGGCGGAGATCGACCAGGTCTGCAGCCACGTCGGGGTGATGAGCCGCGGCCGGCTGCTCGTGCAGGGCGAGCGCGAGGCGCTCGTCGCGAGCCGTGCGGGCACCGCGACGCTCACCACGACCCCTGCGGGCGAGGCACTCGTCGCGACCGCGCTGCCCGGTGCGGCGTCCGTAGCGGGCGTCGAGCCGGGTGCGGACGGCGCCGTCGTGCTCACGCTCGCGCTCGGCGAGGCGCCCTTCGAGGCGCTCGCCCCCGCGCTCGTGGCGGGCGGTGTGCCCGTCCTCGGGCTCGCGCAGGTGCGCCCGAGCCTGGAGGACGTGTTCGTGGAGCTGACCGGGGAGGGCTTCGATGTCGCGCGCTGAGGCCACGTCGCCGGCGGTCGGCGGGTCCGCTGCCACCGCCACCGCCGCTGCCACTGCTGCGAGCCGCGCCGTCGGGACCGACGGCGGGCCGGGCCGGGCCGTCGGGGCCGACGTGTCGGACACCGCATCAGGCGGACCGCGCACGTCCCGCGCCCGCGCGACCGCCCGGCTGCTGCGCAACGAGCTGCGCCTCGTGCTCGGCCGCCGCCGCAACCAGCTCCTCCTCGCGCTGCTCACCGCGGTGCCCGTGCTGCTCGGGATCATGCTCGCGATCGTGAGCGACTCCGCGTACGCGGGACAGGGACCCGGGTTCATCTCGCGGGTCGCGGGGAACGGGCTGTTCCTCGTCGTGACGTCGCTGTTCCTCTGCCTGCCGTTCCTGCTCCCCCTCGTGGTGAGCATCGCGTCGGGCGACGCGGTGGCCGGCGAGGCCGGCGCCGGGACGCTGCGCTACCTGCTCCTCGTGCCCATCCCGCGCGGCCGGCTCCTGCTGGTCAAGGCCGCGGGTGCGCTCGTGCTCGTGCTCGCGGGCGTCCTGCTCGTGGCGGCGGCCGCGTTCCTCACGGGCGGGCTGCTGTTCGGGTTCGGCGACCTCACGCTGCTCTCGGGCCAGAGCGTGGGCACCGGGGCCGGCGTCGTCCGCATGCTCGGCGTGACGGCGTACGTCGCGATGTCCCTCACGGGGCTGATCGCCGTCGGGCTGTTCTTCTCCACGCTGACGGAGGTCGCGATCGGCGCGATGGCCGCGACCGTGGTGGTCTCGGTGGTCTCCACGGTGCTCGACTCGCTCCCCCAGCTCGCCGCGATCCACCCCTACCTGCTCACGCACCACTGGTTCGACTTCGCGGAGTTCCTGCGCTGGGACGTCTCGGCGGGCGTGCTCTTGCAGGGCGTGGCCGTCCAGGCCGCCTGGGTCGCCGTCTTCGGCTCGCTCGCCTGGGCGCGGTTCACGACGGCGGACATCACCTCCTGAGCCCGCCCGCTCCGGCGGTCGGTTCGCCGGCGGCGTTGCCTCTCTCCCCCATTGCTCTAATGGTTTGATACATTGCGACCATGAGCATCGCGTTGCCGCTCCTCGTCCTCGCTCTCGTCGTCGTTGCCGCCGTGCTCGTGGCGCGGCTCGTCCTGCAGGGGTCGCCGGGGCCCGACGCTCTGCCGCTCCCCGAGCGAGTGGCGCGCCACGCCCGCCGGACGCGCTGGGTCCCGCCGACCGCGGGGCTGCTCGCGGCCGTCGTCCTGCTCGCGGCGCAGCCGGCGCTGTCCTCCCGGGTCGCACGCGCCGTCGGGCCTGACGGCCCGACCGGGCTCGTCCTCGCCCTCGTGCCGCTCGCCGTCGGCCTCGTCTGGGTCGGCGCCACCGCCGTCGCCGAGCGCACGTGGCCCGCGCCCGACGGCGAGCTGCGGCACGCGGCCCTCGCGCCCCGGTCGGTGGCCACGACCAGCCCTCGGCTGCTGCGCGTGCTCACGGCCACGTGGGGCGGACTCCTCGTCGCGGTCCTCGTGACCTGCGCGATCGTGGGCGACGGCAACAGCCTGGCGGTCACGTCCGGCCCGGTGACCACGTCGGCGGGGCCCTTCCCCGGCTGGGCGTACGGCGCGCCCATGCTCGCGGCGGCACTCGCGCTCGCCGGCCTCACAGTCCTCACCCTGCGTCTCGTGCGCCGACGCCCCGCGGTGCCGAGCATCACCCCCGAGCAGGACGCGGACCTGCGCCGACGCACCACGGGCGGCGCGCTCCGGGTGGCGCAGGCCGCGTTCGGTCTCACGCTCGGCGGTACGACGCTGGTCGCCGGAGTCGCCGTGCACGGCGTGACCTCGGGCCTCACCCTCAACGGCGAGCCGGCACCCGCGTGGGGCGCGCTCGCGCCGTGGCTCGTCGGCGCGGCCTGGCTCGTCCTGCTCCTGGCGATCGCGGCCACCGTCCCGTGGCCGGCACGCGCCGCGCGCGCCGCGTACCCGGCGGGCGTGCCGGCGTGAGCGCCGCACTGCACGTCGACCTGCGCAGCGCGGTGCCGCCCTACGAGCAGATCCGCGCCCAGGTCGCGGGCCACGTCGCAGCCGGCGCGCTGAGCCCCGGTGACCGGCTGCCCACGGTGCGCGATCTCGCGGCGGACCTCGGCGTCGCCCCCGGGACCGTCCAGCGCGCCTACCGCGAGCTCGAGGCAACCGGCGTGGTGATCTCGCGACGACGACACGGCACCTCCGTGGCGCCCGGCGCACCGCGACCGGCAAGCGCCGCGGATGGCGCACGGCGGACGGAGGACGCAGCCGACGCACCCGACGACGTGCGGTCCGCCGCGCACTCCCTCGCCCGCGCCGCGCTCGCCGCCGGACTCGCCGACGGTGACGTGCTCGACCTCGTGCGCGGGACCCTCGCCGCAGCGCGGGACCGCTCGAGGGCTCGCTCGCTCAGCCCAGGCTGACGTCCCGCTCCACCGCGCCGGCGGGGTTGAGGAACAGCAGGACCGCCCGCACGACGTCGACGCCCGCAGCGCGCAGCGCGTCGGCGTACGCCCGCAGCTGCGGTGCGTAGTACGCGGTCCGCAGCCCGAGCGCACCGACCGGCACGGCGTCGGTCTTGTAGTCGACCACCGTGACCCGCCCGTCGGTGTCCCGGACGAGCAGGTCGATGAACCCCTCGAGCACGCGGTCGTCGTCGAGCGGTGCCCCGACGAAGGTCTCGGGCCAGTGCTCGCGCTCGGCCGCCCACCGCACGAGCGGGCTGGCCAGGGCCGACCGCACGAGCGCCGCCACGACGTCGGCGTGCTCTACCACGCCCTCGGCCACGCACTGCGCGGCGACCGCGCCGTCGACCCCCTCGCTCGTGGCGAGGTCGAGCGACTGCAGCACGCCGTGCACGGCCCGCCCGACCGCGGTGCCGTCGCGACCCTTCGACCACGGCGGGAGCTCGACGTCGCGCGCCCCCTTCGCCCATCCGCCCTCGGTCGCCGGACCGTCCGCCGGGTCGAACTCCGACGGCGGCCCGTCCGCCCGAGAGCCGCCCACCGGCGGCGCACCGTCCGCGGGGTCGAGGTCTGACGGCGCACCGTCCGCCGCCTCGGCGAGGTCACCCCCACCCACGAACGCCTCGGCCAGGTCGATCACGTCCCAGCGCGCGCCGGAGCCGCCGAGCGCGACCGCGGGGTCCGTCCCCTCCAGGCCGGACGGGCTGATCACCGGCACGCGGCGCGAGCGCGCCTGCGCGGCCTCGACCCGCGCGCTCCACTCGGCCCAGGGCGGGGGCGCGACCGGGTCCCGCGGCAGGTCGACCGTCACCGGATGCGTGCCCGCCTCGAACACCGTGGCCCCGCGCACGCCCTCCCCCTCGACGGCCAGCAGCTCGGCGTTGGTGCGCTGCCCGCCCGTGCCCGCCTTGCGGTGCAGCGAGACGACGAGGTGGTCGCGCGCGCGGGTGGCCGCCACGTAGAGCAGGCGGCGCCGTTCGAGCGAGTCCATCTGCTCGTCGACGGGCTGTGCGGCCTCGAACTCCTCGGTCTGCACGTCCGCCTTGAGCCGCACCTCGTACCCGATGTCGGTCCAGAGCACTCGCACGCCGCGCGGGCTGATCGGCTGCGACGTGAGGCCCGAGAGCACGACGACCGGGAACTCCAGGCCCTTCGCGGCGTGCACCGTCATGATCCGCACCGCGTCGACGTCGGTCTCGGGCAGGATCGCCTCGGCCACCCGCGAGGACTCGTCGGCCTGCCGCGCCGCCCACTCCAGGTACGCGCTCAGGCCGCCGTGGGCGACCTCCGACCACGCACGCGCCTGGTCCACGACGTACCGCAGACGACGCCACTGCTCGCGGGCCCGACGCTGCGACGTCGCCGGGACCTCGAGCATCCGCCGGTCCGCCACGAGCCGCGCGAGCACCTCGCTCGGTGTCGACCAGCGCACGTCGCGCCGCACGTCCCGCAGGTGCGTGAGGGCACGCGCCACCGGGTGCCCGGCCCGGGCGGTGTCCTCGTGGACGGGCGCGAGCAGCGAGAAGGACCCCCCGTCTCGTCGCCAGGTCCACAGGTCGTCGTCACCGCAGCCGTAGAGCTGGCTGCGCAGCGCCGTCACCACCGCGAACGTGTCGGCGGGATCGGCGACGGCGCGCGCCGCCGCCATCAGCGCCCGCACCTCCGGCGCGGAGTAGACGAGCGAGCTCGACTCCGCCCGGAACGGGATGCCCGCGGCCTCGAGTGCGTCCTCGAGGTAGGGCAGCGACGTACGGGCCGGCACGAGGACGGCGACGTCGTGCCAGCTCATCGCCCGCTCGACAGGCGCTCCGTTCTCGTCCCTGTTCTTGTCGTCGACGACCGTCCATCCCTCGGCCTTGGCTCGCGCCAGGACGGCGGCCACGTCCGCCGCCTCCCGCTCGCGCAGCACCGACGCCCCGGCGCGCGGCAGGTCCTCGTGCGCGCGGGCGCCGAGCGCGGCCACGGGGGGCCCGACGCCCACGGCCTCGCGGTGCGGGGCCAGAGCCTGGTAGGCGGGCTGCGCCGCATCCTGCGCCGCGATGAGGCGCCCGAAGACGGCGTTGACCCAGTCCAGGATTGGGCGCGTCGTGCGGAAGTTGGTCGCGAGCCCGGTGCGGGCCTCGGGTCCGAACCAGTCCGCGACGTCGAGGAAGACGCGGATGTCGGCTCGTCGGAACCGGTAGATCGACTGCTTCGGGTCGCCCACCACGAACAGCGAGCCCGGCGGCGTCGCGATGTCGTGCCAGTCGGCTGCACCGCCGTCCGCGCCCGCCGCGATGCGCACGGCGAGCTCGACCTGGATCGGGTCGGTGTCCTGGAACTCGTCGAGCAGCAGGGCGCCGAAGTCCCGCTGCAGCGCGGCCCGCACGCTCGCATCGCGGCGCAGCAGCTCGCGCGCGAGCACGAGCAGGTCGTGGAACTCGAGCCGTCCGTCCGTGGCCCGCGCGCGGGCGTCGGCCACCACGCGCCGCGCAATCCACGCCGCCAGCGGGCGCAGGGTCGCGTCCGTCACGGCGTCCGCCGCTGCCTTGGCGTCGGCGATGAGGCTCGAGCAGTCCTCACGCAGGCCTGCGAGATCGGGCCAGCTCTTGGCCCTGCCGTAGCTCGTCTTCAGCGCCACCGCTGCGCCGAGAGCGGCGTACCGCTCACGGGCGTCCGCGGCCACGCCGAGGCCTCGGCCCCACTCCCCGATCGCGGCGAGCCGTTCGAGGAAGCGGTCGGAGGGGTCGGTGCACTCGATCGCGCGACCCGCCAGCTCGCGCGCTCGCGCGGCGAGGAGGTCGACCTCGGGCAGCGCGACAGCCACATCCTCGGGTGGGGGGACGCGCTCGTCCGCGAGGTCCCAGTCGTTGCCGAACGCGCGCGCGAGCGCCCGCAGGTGCTCGAGCGTGACGCCCGCGGACATCGCCATGAGCAGGTGCGGCGACATCGCGGGGTCGTCGAGCAACTCCCGGCGGGTGTCGCTCCAGCGCTGCTCGAACGCCAGGCCGGAGCTCACCTCGTCCGCGACCTCGAGCTCGGGCGGTAGGCCCGCGGCGATCGCGTGGCGGGTGAGGATGCGCTGCGCGAACGCGTGTAGCGTGCCGATCGCCGCCGCGTCGAGGTCCTCCAGGCCCGCGGTCGCGCGCCGCTCGCGCAGGCTGGGTGCACCGCCATCGATGTCGACCGCGCCGCCGTCGGCCCCGCCTCGTCGCACCGCTCGCTCCGCCCGCTCGACGGCCTCGAACGCGGACCGGAGCCGCGCTCGCAGCTCGGCGCCCGCCTTCTCCGTGAACGTGACGGCCGCGATGCTCGCGAGCGGCACGCCGTCGTCCAGCACGAGGGTGCGGATCCGCTCCACGAGCGCACGCGTCTTGCCCGAGCCCGCGCCGGCCTCGACGAACAGCGAGGTCGCCGTGTCGGTGCGGATCCGCCTCCGCGCGGCGGCGTCGGTGAGCGGCGCGCTCACGGCTCCCCCTCGCCGTCGTTCGCAGCGTCGGCAGGGCCGCCGGCCGCGACTGCCTCAGCTGCGGCCGCGGCGTCCGGGTCGGTGAGCGTGAGGAACGCGCGCAGCGCGGGATCATGACGCTGGCGCTCCCACCGCTCGCGGGCCTCGCCGTGCCCGAGGCCGTCCGGGTTGCAGTACCAGCACTGCACCCAGGAGAAGTCCGGCTTCTCCGGGGGCACGGGCGGCAGGATGCCGGCCGCGACGGAGTCCACGAGCGTGCCCACGGCCCGGCGATAGGCCCGCTCGGTCGCCTCGTCGAGCGCGACCGTCACCCGCTTGCCCCGCCCCACCGCGCGCTTGTTGCTCTCGTCGCGCCGGACGAACCAGTACGCGGCCTCGACGGCGTCACCCGGCCGCCCGTGCCGCGCGAGCGCCGCACGGGCGTAGGCGGGCAGCTGCATCTTCTGGCCGTGCCCGACCGGATCGGTCTCGAGGTCGCCGTAGGTGCGCGCGCTCCCGGTCTTGAGGTCGGTCACGATGAGCGTGCCGTCGCCCCGACGGTCCACCCGGTCCGCACTGCCGCGCAGCCGAACCGACCCGCGCTCGACGTCGAGCACCACCGCCGGCTCTCCCGCCAGGCCGAACGTCAGCTCCGAGGCGACCACGCTCGCGCGGCGCGCGGCCCGCCAGGCGTCGTCGTCGTCGAGCATCCGCGGCAGGTCGCGCCGCAGCGTGTCGCGTTCGAGCGCCCAGAGCCGCGGGTGACCCATGAGGCCGCGCGCCGACACGCGGTCGGCCTCCTCGTCGAAGATCGCCAGCAGTCGCGCGCGATCGGCCGCCGACCAGGGTGCGCCGTCGCGCGGGAGCTCGCTCGCCTCGCGCGCGAGGCGGTCGAAGCAGCGGTGCACGAGGGTGCCGATCTCGTTCGCCGGCGGCTCGACGACCTCCTCTGGAGCCTCGAGGTGTCGCACGCCGAGCACGCGCTCCACGAAGAACGCGTGCGGGCACTGCGCGACCTGCTCGAGCGTCGTCGGCGCGACGACCCGGACGCCGTCGGCATAGTCGGGCAGACCGTCGGCAACGTGCCGCAGGTCGCCGTCGTACCGCGTGAGAGCGTCCCCCGCGCGGGCCGCGAGCATCCCGCGGGCAGCGGCCACGGTGTCGTCCTCCCACGCCTGCGCCGCGGCGGCCCGGACCCGCCACTCCTGCGCGTCGGAGAGATCGGGCGTCGCCAGCAGCGCCGCCGCGAACGACGAGCTGGACGTGCGCACGCTCTCCGGCACCCGCTCCCAGTCCGAGGCCGCGAGCTCGTGGTCACCGGCGAGCTCGCGCAGCGACGGCAGGAGGAACCGTGAGGGGTGCCGCTGCGTGCTGCGCCGCAGGTCGCCCCGGGGAAACGAGGCGAGCGCCGGCGCCGCTGCGAGCGCCGCGAGGACCGCGCGGTGCAGCGCGTCGACACGGGTACGCAGGGGCGCCAGCCCGCCGGCGAGCCGCGCCGCCGAGCCCAGCAGCGCATCCTCACGGACGCGTCCCGGGCACAGGTCCTCGGCGAGCCCGACGACGAACACCGCGTCGACGTCGAGCAGCGCGGCCTCCCCGAGCGCGCTCACGTGGACTCCCTCGCCGAAGCGCCCCACGCGGGGCACCGCGGCGTCGAGCTGCAGCGTGAGCGCCCCGACCGCCGTCGCGAGGTCGGCGCGTGCCTCCACCGCACCGAGCCCGCCGAGCGCGTCGATCGAGCCGAGGAGAGCCACCACGCCGTACTGCTCCTCGGGCGGCAGGGCGCGCAGCGCCGCCGGATCACCGACGGTGTGCTCGAAGAGCTCGCGCAGCCAGTCCGCGAGCTCGGGCCACGTGTCCAGGTCCGCCCCGCGCTCGAGCATCCCGCGCAGGTTGCCGATCGCGTTCCCGAGCGCCACCGCGTCGTCCGCGTCCTTGGTGCGGTGCGCCGCGAGCTGGGGCTGCGGGTCGTCGCCCAGGAGCAGTGCGGCCGCCTCGGCCCGGCGCTCGGCCGCGAACACGGCCGGCCGGGTCGTCCAGTCGTCGCCGCCCACCACGCCGGCCTCGCGCGCGAGCCGGTCCCAGCGGGCGAGCGGCACCACGGCGCCGTCGATCCGGATTGGCGCCTCGCCCAGCACCCGGATCACCTCGGTCCGTGCGAACCGCGACTCCGCCAGCGCGAGCAGCCCGAGGAACGCGCGCGGCACGGCGCGCTCGAGCACCGAGCGCACGCCGCGACCGTTGATGCGCACGCCCGCAGCGGCGAACCGCTCGTGCAGGAGCCGGGCGTACGGCACCGCGGCCGGGTAGAGCACGGCGATCCGCTCCGCCGGGACGTCGCGCAGCCGGCGCACCACGTGGCGGACCACGGCCCGCACCTCGTCGTCGGCGTCGGACGCATCGAGCAGCGCACCCGCGACGGCGCGCGGGTGGCCCGCCGGGACGGGGGGCACCGCGAGGCCCGCGGCGCTCAGCGAGTCGACCACGTCGCCGTCCGCGCGCCGGACGTTGGCGACGCAGGCCACCACCTCGAGCGAGCCTGCGTGGTGCAGCGCGGCCACGAGGTCGACCTCGGCCGGCTCGAGCCGGCTCGCCGCGACGAGCAGGACGTGCCCGCGCGCCGGTCGCGCCTCGAGCAGCGCCGCGGCGGCGCGCAGGAGGTCGACGCTGTCGTAGTGCCGCGCCGCCGCGCCGTCGCGCACCACCCGGTGCAACCGGACGAGCGACTCGGCGACGGGGTCCGCGGCTGCCACCGCGTCGAGCTCCTCGTCCGTCCGGTGACGCAGCTCGCGATGCGCGCGCACGAGTGCACGCACGGTGCCGGGGTGCTCCGCCACCTCCGCGAACGGGCCGTCGTCCCCGGCGAGCGCGACGCGCCAGTGGGCCGCGAGGACGGCGGTGGTCGCGGGCTGGCGGGGCGCGAGCAGCGGTGCGGCCAGCTGCTCGGCGAACCGCGCGAGCGTCGTGACCACCACGCCGGCCACGGCCTCGCGAGCGAGGAACCGGCGCACCGTGAGCGCGGTGACGTTGTCAGGGACGAGGATCGTGACGAGGGCCAGCGGATCGCCGCCCTTGGCGGCGTTCACGCGCTCGCGCACGGCGTCCAGCGCGGGCCGGCCGTAGGGCTCCAGGTGCACCGTCGTCACGGATGCGACCCTATCCAGGCGATCCGACATCGGAGCCGGATCCGCCTGCGCGCTCCCCCGCGCCGGAGCTCGCCAGACACGGCGAAGCCCCCGCTCGAAGGAGCGGGGGCTTCGATGGTGACCCCAGCGGGATTCGAACCCGCGTTACCGCCGTGAGAGGGCGGCGTACTAGGCCGCTATACGATGGGGCCGTCACACATGTCCGGCGAACCGGGCCTCGAAGACCTTACCCGATGCTCGCCGTGAAGCGAAATCGAGCGGGTCTGCGCTGCGCTGGGGTACCAGGACTCGAACCTAGACTAACTGAACCAGAATCAGTCGTGCTGCCAATTACACCATACCCCAAGGGGGTATCCGGGCCCGGTTCGGTGCGCCTTTCGGGCGCCCGCCTCGGCCGTTCAACCGACGGGTGACTCTACCCGCTCATCGTGGGATCGACCAAACCGGGGGCTTCCGTGGCCCGCCGGCCGTCGGTGGGTCTGCCGCCGCAGGGCTGACAGCAGACCGACCTGCGGGCTCTGCCGTGGAACGCGTCACAGCCCCAGCAGCCCCTGCACCTCGCCCAGCGAGTGCACGACGGCGATCCCCGCCTCGCGCGCGACGTCCGGGTCCTCGAGGTGGACGCCTCCGCGGCGGGCGCCCGGCCGGTCCAGCCACACGGCCCGCAGGCCCGCGCGCTGCGCGGCCAGGGCGTCGGTGTCCAGCTCGTCGCCCACGTAGAGCGTCTCGCCCGGCTCGGTGCCCAGCAGCCTGCACGCCTCGAGGAACACGCGGGGGTCGGGCTTGCCGACGCCCAGCTCGTCCAGCGTCACGAGCAGTGGCACGTCGTCGGCGAACCCCGTGGCCGCGAGCTTGCGCGTCTGCATCGCGCGCGAGGCGTTGGTGAGCGCCCCGACGGCGAGGCCGGTCGACCGCAGCGCCGCGACCGCGTCCAGGGCGTCCTCGTGCGCGCGCCAGCCGGACTCGAAGCCCGCGAGGTAGACCGCCTCCCACTCCCCGAAGGTCTCCTCCGGGATCGCCGGCCCCGCGAGGGCCTCGTGCACCTCCTGCGCGCGCAGCAGCCGCTGCGCGGACTGGCTGAGCTCGCCGCGGGTGTAGCGCCGGAACGCGCCCTGCGCGTCGGCCCGCCACACGTCCAGCGCCCGGGCGCGGCCACCCGCGTCCAGGTGCGGCAGATAGGCAGCCGCCACGGCGTCGATCCCGGCCGCGAACGCCGCGCGGGTGTCCACGAGCGTGTCGTCGACGTCGAGCAGCACGCCCCGTACGCCGTCGTACCCTGCCGTGGCTCGCCCGGGCAGGGCTCGCCCGGGCAGGGCTGGTCCGGGAGCGGGCGACGCACCGTCGACTCCCGCGTCGGTCACAGCGCCCGACAGCCGGTCGGGCGCGCCGCCCCTCACAGCGTGGTGCGCAGCGCCGCCAGCCGCGCGAGCGTCGAGTCGCGACCGAGGATCTCCATCGACTCGAACAGCGGCGGCGAGACCCGCCGGCCCGAGACGGCCACCCGCAGCGGGCCGAACGCGAGCCGCGGCTTGATACCCAGGCCGTCGACGATGGCGAGGCGAAGGGCGGAGGAGATGCTCGCCGTCGTGAACTCGTCCACGTCGGTGAGCGCGGCGATCGCGGCGTCGAGGACGTCCGCGGCGCCCTCCTTCAGGGTGCCGCGCGCGTCCTCCTCGACGACGAGCTCGGCGTCCGGGACGAGCAGGAACCCGAGCATGCCGGGCGCCTCGCCGAGCAGGACCATGCGCTCCTGCACGAGGGGCGCGGCGGCGTCCAGGATCGCCCGCTCGCGGTTCGTGAGCGCCTCGTAGGTGTCGGCCGAGAGCAGCCCCGGAAGGTAGGGCACGAGGCGCGCGCGGAAGTCCGCGGGCGCCAGCAGGCGGATGTGCTGCGCGTTGATCGCCTCGGCCTTGGCCAGGTCGAACTGGGCCGGGTTCGGGTTGACGTCGCGGATGTCGAACGCGGCGATGAGCTCGGGCATCGTGAAGACGTCGCGGTCCGGGCCGATCGCCCAGCCGAGCAGCGCGAGGTAGTTGAGCAGCCCCTCGGGGATGAAGCCGCGCTCGCGGTGGTGGAAGAGGTTGGACTCCGGGTCGCGCTTGGAGAGCTTCTTGTTGCCCTCGCCGCGCACGAGCGGCATGTGCCCGAACTCGGGCACCCGGTCGGCGATGCCGAGCTCCACGAGCGCGCGGTAGAGCGCGATCTGCCGCGGCGTCGAGGACAGCAGGTCCTCCCCGCGCAGCACCTGCGTCACGCCCATGAGGGCGTCGTCGACGGGGTTGACCAGCGTGTACAGCGGCTTGCCGTCGGCGCGCACCACGACGTAGTCGGGCACCGAGCCGGCCTTGAACGTGACCTCGCCGCGGATGAGGTCGGTGAAGGTGAGGTCCTCGTCGGGCATCCGCAGGCGCCAGACCGGCTCGCGGCCCTCCGCGCGGTAGGCCTGCGCCTGCTCGGGCGTGAGGTCGCGCTCGGCGTTGTCGTAGCCCATCTGCGGCGGGCGGCCCGCCGCGAGGTTGCGCGCCTCGATCTCCTCGGGCGTCGAGAACGACGGGTAGACGTACCCGCCCTCGCGCAGCCGCTCGATGACGTCGGCGTAGATCTCCGAGCGCTGCGACTGCCGGTACGGGCCGTGCGGGCCGCCGACCTCGATGCCCTCGTCCCAGTCGATGCCGAGCCAGCGCAGCGACTCCACGATCGCGGCGTAGGACTCCTCGGAGTCGCGCGCGGCGTCGGTGTCCTCGATGCGGAAGACGAACGTGCCGCCCGTGTGCCGGGCCTGGGCCCAGTTGAACAGCGCCGTGCGGATCATCCCGACGTGCGGAATGCCGGTGGGCGAGGGACAGAAGCGGACGGTCACGTCAGAGGTGGGGGCGCTCACGGGAGTCCAGCGTAGGTGCTGCCCCGCCGCAACCCTCTCGGGGCCCGGCGTTGTCAGCGGCGCAGCACGGGGTTGGACAGCCGGCCGATCCCCTCGACCTCGACGTCCACCCGCTGACCCGCCACGATCGGCCCGACCCCCGCGGGCGTGCCGGTCAGGATGACGTCACCCGGCAGCAGCGTGAAGATGCCGCTCACGAACGAGATGAGCTCGGAGACCCCCACGATCATCTGGGAGGTGCGCCCGTCCTGGACGAGCTCGCCGTCCACCCAGGTGCGCACCGCGAGGTCACCCGGGTCCAGGTCGGTGACGAGCACCGGCCCCAGCGGGCAGGAGGAGTCGAACGCCTTCTTCAGCGCCCACGGCCCGGTCACGCCCTTGTCACGCGCCGTGACGTCGTTGGCCACCGTGTAGCCCCACACCACGTCGAGCGCCCGCGAGACGGGCACGTCCTTGCAGATCCGCGCGATCACGACGGCGAGCTCGCCCTCGTAGTGCACGTTGCTGGAGTAGGCGGGCAGCACGATCGGGTCGTCGGGACCCACCACGGCCGTGTTCGGCTTGAGGAAGATCATCGGCTCCTCGGGCACCGCGTTGCCGAGCTCGGCCGCGTGCTCGGCGTAGTTGCGCCCGACCCCGACCACCTTCGAGCGCGGGATGACCGGCGCGAGCAGCCGCACGCCGTCGGCCGGGAGCACCTGCCCGGTGCGCTCGACGCCCACGTACAGCGGGTCACCCTTGAGGAGCGCGTAGGACGCGGCCTCGCCCTCCCCCTCGACGACGGCGTAGCGGGGGTCGTCGCCGACGGCGACACGAGCGATGCGCATGCGGCCACCCTAACCGGGGGCGCGGGTCAGCGGTCGGGTCAGCGCCGGGTCAGCGCCGGGCGAGGACCTCCGTGTGCACGACCGTGAAGATCCCGTCGTCCGACTCCGCCCACGTCCGCCAGGCCGCGGCGAGCCGCTCGAGCTCGTCCGTGGTCGCGAAGCCGAGCTCGACGGCGTCGCGCGCCACCCCGGAGCGCGTGATCCGGTCCGCCCAGGACCCGCCCCAGAACTCCCGCATCTCCGGGTCCGCGAAGCACCACGTCGAGGTGGAGACGCTGTGGTCGGTGAACCCGGCCTCGCGCACCCAGCCCAGCAGCCGCCGTCCCGCGTCCGGCTCCGCGCCGTTCGCCCGCGCGACCTGGGAGTACAGGTACAGCCAGTCGTCGAGCCCGGGGACCTGCGGGAACCACTGCATCCCGCCGTAGTCGGCGTCGCGCACGGCCAGCACACCGCCGGGGCGCAGGACGCGGCGCATCTCCCGCAGCGCGCCGACCGGGTCGACGAGGTGCTGCAGCACCTGGTGGGCGTGCACGACGTCGAAGCTCTCCGCCACGTACGGCAGCGCCATCACGTCGCCCGGCTCGAACAGCACGTTGTCCACTCCGCGGGCGGCGGCCACCTCACCCGCCTTGAGCAGCACCTCCCGGGAGGAGTCGATCCCCACGACGCGGCCGGGCGAGACGCGCTCGGCCAGGTCGACCGTGATCGTGCCCGGCCCGCAGCCCACGTCGAGGAGGTCGAGCCCGGGGCCGAGGTCGTCCAGGAGGTAGGCGGCGGAGTTCTCCGCGGTGCGCCACGTGTGGTTGCGCAGCACGCTCTCGCTGTGACCGTGGATGTAGTGCGGCATCACGCCTCCTCGTCGCTCCTGGGAACCGCCTCGTCGCGCTCCTTCGCCCACCGTAGCCCGGCTACCCTCGCCGGGTGAGCACTCCGGACGGTCCCGCACCACGGTTCCCCGCGGGCAGCACCGTCCCCGCCGTGCCGCCGCCCTCGTGGCAGCCCGCCACCGTGCCGCCGCCTCCGCACCCCGTCGCCGGCGCGGCACCCTCATGGCAGCCCGCCGCCGCGCCGCCGGTCCAGCAGCCCGCCGGCCAGCCCGCCGCGAAGCCGCGCCGACCCCGCATCACGGGCATCGACGTCGCCCGCGCGGTGGCGATCCTGGGCATGCTCGTCGCGCACCTCGGCACGGGTCACGCCTCCGACGCGGGCTGGGGCGCCCAGTGGATGTGGATCTTCGACGGCCGCTCCTCGGCGCTGTTCGCGACCCTCGCGGGCGTGAGCATCACGCTCATGAGCCGGTCGGCCGCGACGCCGACGGACTGGCGCGGCGTGCGGACGAAGATCGCCGTGCGCGCCGCCATCCTGCTCCCGCTCGGCGGGGTGCTGCAGGCGATCGGCTACCCCGTCGTCGTGATCCTGTCGACCTACGCGGTGCTGTTCCTCATGGCGCTGCCCGTCCTGCGGCTGCCCAGCCGGTGGCTCCTCGTGCTGGCCGGCGTCGCGATGACGCTCGGCCCGGTCGTCGTGCTCGGCCTGCGCGAGGCGACCACCGGCACCGCGGCGCCGAGCGTGCTGTTCGGGTTCGGACTCGGCGAGCTGGTGTGGGGCTACTACCCCGCCCTCGTGTGGATCGGGTACCTCCTCGTCGGCATGGTGCTCGGGCGGGGCGCCCTCGCCGCGCGCTCGTTCGCGCTCGCGCTCGTGGGCGGGGGCACCAGCCTCGCGATCGCCGCGTACGGCGCGGGCTCGCTGCTCACCGCCGCGCTCGCGCCCGGCCAGGACCGGGCCGATCTGGGCTGGCCGCTCGCACTCGTGTCCGTCGAGCCGCACGGGAACTCCCCGTTCGAGGTGATCGGGAACGCCGGCGTCGCGCTCGCCGTGACCGGGCTGTGCCTCCTGGCAACGTCGTGGCGCGCGGGCAGCCTGCTGCTGTCCCCGCTCGCCGCGACCGGCGCGATGTCGCTCACGATCTACACGGTGCAGCTCCTCGTCATCGGCGCCCTCGGGGAGCACGCGGTGTGGTTCCCTGAGTCCAACGGTCCGCTGCTCGCCCTCGCGATCGGCTCGATCGTGTTCGCGACGATCTGGCGGCACTGCCTCGGCAAGGGTCCGCTGGAGCGCGCGCTGAGCGGCGCGTCAGATGCGGCCGCGCGCGCCGTCGTCCGCTCCGCCGCACGTCCTGCGCGATGAGCGCGGTCGCGGCGATCCCGCCGGCCGCGCCGGTCGCGTTCGGGCCCTCGGTCCTCGCGGCCGACAACTGGTCCGCGCGCGAGGCCGCCCACGTCCGACGCGCCGACGACCTCACGGCCGGCCACCGCGAACGCCGCGCGCGGGATGCGAGCCACGCCGTCGAGGACTTCCTGTTCACCTACTACCCGCTGCGACCCTCGCACCTGCGCCGGTGGAGCCCCGGCGTGGGCGTCGGGCTCGCGGGCGCCGCCGGCACCCGGTTCGACGGCGCGCGGTGGTTCGCGATGCACGACGGCGTCGCTCGCCTCGACGAGGCGGCCTACCTCGCCGATCGCGGCGCCGCGGTGCGCTTCCACGCCCGGCTGCTGCACGCCGTCGCGCACCGGCCGGCGACGTTCTCGTGCTTCGGGCTGCACGAGTGGGCGATGGTCTACCGCGAGGGTGAGGACCACCGCCACCCGCTGCCGCTGCGGCTCGGCGCGGCGGGCACCGACGCAGTGGTGGAGTCCCACCGCATCACGTGCAGCCACGTCGACGCGTTCCGGTTCTTCACGCCGTCGGCGCGAGGGTTGAACGTGCTGCAGCCCAGCCGCGAGACGCAGGTCGTGCTCGACCAGCCCGGGTGCCTGCACGTGGGGATGGACCTGCTCAAGACGGTGGTGCACCTGGGGCCCGCGGTCCCCGGCGAGCTCGCCCTGGACGCGTTCACCCTGGCGCGCGACATCCGCGTTCTCGACATGCGCGCCTCGCCGTACGACGTGAGCGGCTACGGCCTGGACGCGGTGGCGATCGAGACGCCGGCCGGCAAGGCCGAGTACGTCGCGGCCCAGCGCACCTTCGCCGAGCGAGCCGAGCCGCTGCGCGCGGCGCTGCTCGACGTGTGCCGCACGCTGCTGGGCGACGGCGACGCAGGCGCAGACGCCGGCACTGACGGCGCAGGCGCATCGCGGCGCCCCGAACGCTGAGATCCGCTCGCGCAGCGGCGCCCACGTCGGGACGTTGGTCCCGGGTCCGTGCGACGAACCCCGCAGGATCCTGGAACGATGCGGCGCACCCCGGTCTACTACTACTCCTCCTCGTCGGGACTGGTCCGGCTCTTCGCCGAGCGCCTCGGCCGCCCCGTCCACGACCTCTCCGAGCGCGAGGTCCGCCAGAGCCTGGCGGACGGCCCGTGGGTGCTGCTCACGCCGTCGTACAAGACGGGCAACCCTGCGAACGACACCATCCCCGAGGCCGTGCGCCGGTTCCTCGCCTCCCCCGCCAACCGGCGCCACCTGGTGGGCGTGATGGGGTCGGGCAACCGCAACTTCGGCCGGTACTACCAGCGCGCCGCGCGCGAGATCGCCGAGCTGTCCGGGCGCCCCGTGCTGTTCGAGTTCGAGCTGTCCGGCACGCCGTGGGACGTGCAGGAGTGCGTGCGCATCCTCGAGGAGCTCGATGCCGCGCTGGACCGGCGCGACGCCCTCCGCGCTCACGACTCGGACGCGTCCCCCGCGGCGCCCACCGCTGCGGCACTCTGACGGGATGCCAGAACCTGGCGGCGGTCGCACCGACGCACGCGGCGCCACCGACGACGCCGCCGTCCGCACGCGCGAGCAGCAGCGGCGCGAGTCCGGCGCCCGGGCGGAGCTCGCCGTCGCGAGGTCGCTCACCGCGACGCTGCCGGAGGGCAGCGTCGTGCTGCGCAACGTGAACCTCGTCGTCGACGGCGAGCAGTCCGAGGCGGACGTCCTCGCCGTCGTGCCGGGGCTGGGTCTCGCGGTGGTCGAGGTCAAGAGCGGGAACGTGCGCCTCACCGACGGTGAGTGGCGCCAGGGCGGACGCGCCATCGACCCGGTGCGTCAGGCACGACGGACCATGCACGCGGCCCGGCGCTACCTGCACGAGCGCGACGCGATCACGTTCCGTCGCCTGCGCGCCACCTACCTCCTCGCCCTGCCCGGCTCGCGCATCCCGGAGACGTTCCGCGCCCCGGACGTCACTCGCCGGATGATCCTCGACTCCGGCGACCTGCTCGAGGGCCGCGCCGGCGAGCGCCTCGTGGCCGCCCTCACCCGCGACGCGGACGGCGACCGCGTGCCGGACGCAGCCCTCGTCGCCACCATCGCCGCGAGCTTCGCCCCCTCCCTCCCGGGCCAGGCCGACCTCCTGGCGGCCGCGGAGGAGCAGGACCTGCTCGCCGAGCAGCTCACGGCGGACCAGGCGCGGGTTCTCGACCTGGCGCGCGCGATGCCGCGGCTGCAGATCGTCGGCGGCGCCGGCAGCGGCAAGACGTGGCTCGCCCTGGAGCAGGCACGGCGGCTCTCGGCGCAGGGCCGGCGCGTCGCGCTGCTGTGCTACTCGCGCGGCCTCGGCCGCTACCTCCAGCGCACGACCTCCGCCTGGCGCCGGGACCGGCCCGCGTGGGTCGGCCTCTTCCACGAGCTCCCGGTCGAGTGGGGCGCGACGCCCGGCCGGGACGACGACCCCGAGGACTGGGAGACGCGGCTGCCCCGCGACCTCGCCACGCTCGCCGCCACGCGCGACCCCGCCGACCTGTTCGACGCGATCGTCGTCGACGAGGCGCAGGACTTCGGCGACGAGTGGTGGCCCGCGCTGCTGCGCTGCCTGCGCGATCCCGGCACGGGCGGGCTGACCGTGTTCTCCGACGAGTCCCAGCGTGTCTTCGCGCGCGACGGCCGCGCCCCGATCGAGCTCGCGACGCTCACGCTCGAGGAGAACCTGCGCTCCACCCGCGAGATCGCCCGGACCTTCGGCAGCTACGGCGACGGCGTGGTGCGCCCCGCCGGCGCGCACGGCGCACCGGTGCGCCTGGTCGAGGCCGGCGACGCCGAGGCGATCGCGTCGGACGACCGCGCCCTGCGTCGCGCCGCCGCGGACGAGGTGCTCGCCGCCGCGGACGACGCCGTCGAGGCTCTCGTCGAGGAGGGCTGGATCCCGGGTGACATCGCGCTGCTGTGCACCGGATCGCGCCACCCGGAGCAGGTGAACACGGTCGAGCTGCGCGGACACACCGCCTACTGGGACGACGCCCTGGACGGTGTCGACGTCTTCTACGGCCACGTCCTCAACTTCAAGGGACTGGAGCGCCGCGTCGTCGTGCTCGCGGTCAACGGCGTGCGCGACCTCGACCGCGCTCGGCACATGCTCTACACGGGCATGTCCCGGGCGCGCAGCCTGCTCGTCGTCGTCGGGCCTCGCGCCTTCGTCGAGCGGGTCGGCGGCGAGGCCGCCGTCCACCGCCTGCGCGAGGCCACGCCGTGGCCCGTGCGGGTCTGCGACTGACCGGGCCTGACGGAGCCGCCCACCGTGACCACGCTCGACAGGCCGCCGCGCACCCGCCACGCTGGCCCCGTGCCGTCAGACTGGGTCGAGGAGCTCGTCACGCTCCTGTACCGCGTCGACCCCGAGGACTTCGTCACCGAGCGCGCGCGCTACGCCGCCCAGGTGCGGGCCGCGGGCGACGAGGTCGGGGCGGCCCGGCTGCGCCGTCTGCCCAAGCCGACGATCGCCGCGAGCTGGGTGAACCGGCTCGCGGTGCACTGGCCCGAGGAGCTCGAGCAGCTGCTCGCCGTCGGCGAGAGCCTGCGGGAGGCGACCAGCACGCGCGACCGCAGCCGACTCGCCGCGCTCGACCGCGAGCGCCGCACCCGCACCGACGCGCTGGTCTCCCTGCTGTGGCACCTCGGCGAGGAGGAGGCCGCGGCGGGCCGGCGCGGGCCCTCCCCCGAGTCGCTCGCGCGGGTCGTCGAGATGCTCACCGCGGCCGTGATGGACCCCGAGGTGGCCGAGCAGGTGCGCCGCGGCCAGGTGGCCCGGACCGTGGTGCACGAGGGCTTCGGCGTGGTCGGCCCCGACGACGGCGTGCCCGCCCCCACCGTCCGGCACCTGCGTCCGGGCGCGGACCAGGTCGCGCGGGCGACGGCGGACCTCGTCGACGCCGAGAACCGCCTCACCGCCGCGACCGACACGGTCGGCTCGCTCGAGTCGATGGTGACGTCGCTGGACGCCGAGATCGCCGCCCTCGAGCACGACCGTGACGCCGCGCGCGAGAACCTCGCCACGTGGCAGCGCACCCGCACCGAGGCCGAGCGTGCGGTGCGCACGGCGCGTCAGCGGCTGGACGCGCTCACCGACGAGCCGTGAGCGTGTCGATGACGCACGCGAGCCTCGACGGGCCGTCGGAGTACCGCACGCTCGCCGCGACCCACCAGCACGAGGTCGAGATCTCCCGCTCGCGCTTCCTCGCGCTGCTCTCCCCCGCCGCGACGGAGGAGGACGCGCGTGCGTGCGTCGCGACAGCGCGCCGGGGCCACCCGCAGGCGCGCCACCACTGCACGGCCTTCGTGCTCGGTCCGCGCCGCGACGTGCGCCGCACGAGCGACGACGGCGAGCCCTCCGGCACCGCCGGCGCACCCATGCTCGACGCGCTGCTCGCGGCCGAGGTGAGCGACGTCGTCGCCGTCGTCGTGCGGCACTTCGGCGGCGTGCTGCTGGGGACCGGCGGCCTGGCACGGGCCTACCGCGGCGCCGTCGCCGACGCCCTCGCCGGCGCGCCGCTCGTCCTGCGGCGCCGACGCACCCTGCTGCGCGTCACGCTCGACTACGCGGACGCGGCCGCCGTCACCGCGCTCGCCGAGCGCGCGGGCTGGGGCGTGTCGGCCCGCTACGGGGTCGACGTCGAGCTCGACCTGGCCGTGCCGCCGGACGCCGCCGGGGCGTCGGTGACGCGGATCGCGGCGACGACGGCGGGGCGGGGCCGCGCCACGCCGTCGGGCACGGCATGGGTGGACCAGCCGTGGCCGGACCACCCGCAGGACGAGACGCACCACACGCGCGCCCCCGGAACTGCCTAGGCTCGCAACCGATCGCCGCTGATCCACGAGGAGAACCATGACCGCGACCGACTCCGCACCCGCGCTCGTCACCGAGCGCAGCATCGACCCGCTCGGCTTCGAGGTGCCCTCGACCGTGCCCACGCACTGGTACAACCTGGCGGCCGACCTGCCGCAGCCGTGCCCGCCCGCGCTGCACCCGGGCACCCGCGAGCCGCTCGGCCCGGAGGACCTCGCGCCGCTGTTCCCGATGGCGCTCATCGCGCAAGAGGTGTCCACCGAGCGGTACGTCGAGATCCCGCAGACCGTGCGCGAGATCTACTCGCTCTGGCGGCCCGCCCCGCTGATCCGCGCGCACCGCCTCGAGCGCGCGCTCGGCACGCCCGCGCGGATCTACTACAAGTACGAGGGCGTCAGCCCGGCAGGCTCGCACAAGCCGAACACCGCGATCGCGCAGGCCTACTACAACAAGCTCGAGGGCGTCACGCGGCTGACGACCGAGACGGGCGCGGGCCAGTGGGGCGCTTCCCTGTCGCTCGCGGGCGCGCTGCTCGGCCTCACGGTCGAGGTCTGGCAGGTCCGCGCGTCCTACGACGCCAAGCCCTACCGCCGGTTCCAGATGGAGGCGTACGGCGGCGTGTGCCACTCCTCGCCGTCGGAGCTGACCGAGGCCGGCCGCGCGATCCTCGCCGCGACGCCCGACACCACCGGCTCGCTCGGCATGGCGATCAGCGAGGCGGTCGAGGTCGCCGCTGAGGACCCGGAGGCCCACTACTCCCTCGGCAGCGTGCTCAACCACGTGCTCCTGCACCAGACGGTGATCGGGCAGGAGGCGCTGGAGCAGCTCGGTGACGTCGTCCCGGACGTCATCTTCGGCTGCGCGGGCGGCGGGTCGAACCTCGCCGGCCTCACGTTCCCGTTCCTGGGCCGCAACCTGCGCGAGGGCACCACCACGCGCCTGGTGGCGTGCGAGCCGGCCGCGTGCCCGTCACTCACGCAGGGTGAGTACCGCTACGACCACGGCGACGTCGCGGGCCTCACGCCACTGCTCAAGATGCACACCCTCGGCGCCGACTTCGTGCCGCCGCCCATCCACGCCGGCGGCCTGCGCTACCACGGCATGGCGCCGATGGTGTCCCACGCGGTGAACCTCGGGCTCATGGAGGCCGTGGCGATCGACCAGGACACCGCGTTCCGCGCGGGGGTGGAGTTCGCACGCGCCGAGGGCATCATCCCCGCGCCCGAGTCCACCCACGCCGTGGCCGCCGCGATCGCGCACGCTCGCGCGGCGACCACCGACGAGGTGGTGCTCATCGGGCTGTCCGGGAACGGCGTGCTGGACCTGCCGTCCTACGGCGCCTACGTCTGAGTCGCGCCGCTGACGGCGCTACGCCGCAGGCGTCGCCACCTGAGCGGTCGCGTCCGTGCCCGGATCCTCGGCACGGGCGCGACCGCGCAGCGCGAGCAGCGGCAGCACGAGCACGCTGAGCAGTCCGCCGGCGACCATCGCGGCCGCCACCTCGGGCGGGAGCGCCTTCGCCGCCACACCCTGCTCGGTGATCACCACGACGAGCGGCAGCGCGGCCGCCGAGAGCAGGGCGAGCGACCTCGCGTCCGGAGGCGAGACCGAGCGGCGGTGGGCCCACCACGTGGGGATGCCACGCACGAGGAGCGCCGCCACGACGAACCCGGGGATCAGGAGCAGCGACGTGGGGTGCTCGATCATCGAGGCCACGTCCATCTTCATCCCCGACGTCACGAAGAAGATCGGGATGAACACGCCGAACCCCACGGCCGTGAGCTTGCGGTCCAGCATGAGCTGGTCGTCCTCGGCCATGTCGAGCGCGGTCGCGGTGCGCACCACGAGGCCGGCGGCGAAGGCACCCATCAGCGCGTCGATGCCCAGGTCGTCGGCCAGCAGCACGAAGAACGCGACCGCGAGCACGGCGACGCGCACCGGGAGCTGGGACGTGCTGTGCATACCCTGCGTCACCGAGCGCCGCAGCCACGGCACGCGCAGGTGGTTGGCCGCCCAGAGGCCGGTCACCACCACGACGGCGAAGATCGCCAGCTCGGCCAGGACCGCCACCGGGTTTCGTCCGCTGAGCAGGAGCGCGACGAGCACGATGGGTCCGAACTCCCCGATCGTCCCGACGGCGAGCGTCCGCTCGCCCAGGGGCGTGCCGACCACCCTCTCCTCGCGCAGGATCGGCAGCAGCGTGCCCAGCGCGGTCGTCGTGAGGGCGATCGCCACGAAGCGGGCGGCGTCGCCCCCACCCGCGAGCGCGACGACGACCCCCACGATCGAGGCGAGCGCCACCGAGACGAGCCACGAGCCGCCCGAGCGGCGGAGCGCCTCACCGCGCATCGTGCGCAGGTTGACCTCGAGACCGGCGAGGAACATGAGGAACGACAGGCCGACGTCGGCCACGCTCTGCACCGAGCCCGTGGCGCTCGACAAGGCGAGCACGGCGGGTCCGATGACGATCCCGAGCCCGATCTCGAAGACGACCCCGGGCACGACCTTGCGGGTCACGAGCGACAGCAGCGGCGCGGTCACACCGGCGGCGAGGACGACGAACAGGGGATCCACGGCGTCACGGTAGTGGTCGACGCGGCCGCAGGTGCCGACGTCGGGCGGCGCGCCCGGCGCGCGCACTCAGCCCAGCGTCGCCCTCACCGCCTCGTCCAGCAGAGCCACGAGGTCGGTGCGGCCCGCACCCGCGAGCGACCACTCCTGGACCGCCGCGAGCAGGCAGCCCGCGTAGGCCCCTGCCCTGGACCGGGCCACGAGGGGCGTGGCGCCGCCTGCCCGGAGCGCCGGCGTGAGCGCGTCGCGCACGTCGGCAAGGCGGCGCACCGCGGCGAGCCGCAGCTCCTCGCCCAGCCCCATCGCCTCGCCCTGGGCGAACGCCATCGCGACGTTCTCCGCCGGCAGGCCGGCCGCGAGCTCGCGCAACGCCTCGGCCACGTCCGCCCCGTCGGCGAGCCGGGCACGCAGGGCCACGACAGCGTCGTCGAACCTCGCCCACAGCAGGTCGCTCTTGGCCTCGACGTAGTTGAAGAAGGTGGACCGGCTCACGCCGGCTCGGGACGTGATGTCCGCCACGGAGGTCGCGGCGTACCCGCGTTCGAGGAACAGCTCGCAGGCGGCCTCCTCGAGGAGATCGCGGGACGCCGCGCGCGGCCGTCCCACGCGCCTGCGCTCCGTCCCCTGCGTCACGGCGCCCATCGTAGGGGTCGTATTGTTGGACGCCGACCAACAATCACGTGAAAGGCCTCCGGTGCGCCGACCCGCCCTCCTCCCCCTGACCGCCACGCTGGCGTCTGCAGCCCTCCTGCTCGCCGCGTGCAGCGGCACCGCCGGCGACGACGCCTCGGGAGCGCCCGACGCCTCCGGCGACGCCGGCGCCGCCACACCGTCAGCCGGCGGCACGCTCGTGTACGCCTCGGGCGACGCCGAGCCCACGTGCCTCGACCCGCACGTCGGCGGCAACTACCCGCAGGCTCTGCTCGCCTCCCAGTTCCTCGAACCGCTCGTCGGCCGCGACGCCGACGGGACGATCACGCCGTGGCTCGCGACCGAGTGGACCACCTCCGACGACGGCCTGACGTGGGACTTCACGCTCGCCGAGCGCACGTTCACCGACGGCACCGCGTTCGACGCCGAGGCGGTCAAGGCGAACGTCGAGCACCTCAAGGACCCCGCCACCGGCTCCTCCACCGGCTACCTCGCGCTGGCCAAGGTCGACTCCGTCGAGGTGGTCGACGCCCAGCACGCCCGGTTCCACCTCAGCGAGCCGGACGCGGCGCTGCTGGAGTCCCTCTCCCAGCCGTGGACGGCGATGGAGTCACCCACGGGGATCGCGCGCGGCACGGACGCCAACTGCCTCGCGCCGGTCGGCACCGGTCCGTTCGTCGTGACCGGTTCGACGCCCCAGCAGCAGGTCGACCTCGTCCGCAACGACGACTACGTCCGGCCGGACGGGACCGCCGAGCCGGCGCTGCTGGACGGGATCACCTGGCGCTTCCTCCCCGACGCGGCAACCCGGTACGCCGCGCTGATCTCCGGCGAGGTGCAGGTGATCGACAACCCGCAGCCGGACACGATCGCGGCCGCCGACGCGGACTCCTCGCTCGGCGTCGAGCACATCGACGCGCCGAGGCCGGGCAGCGTCAACCGGATCGAGCTCAACTCCGGCCAGGCGCCCTTCGACGACCTGGCGGTGCGCGAGGCGTTCATCCGGGCGGCCGACCCCGAGCCCGGCATCGAGACCCTCTTCGCCGGCGTGACCGAGCGGTCCTTCTCCCCGCTCGCGTCCGTGGAGCCGCTCGCGTACTCCGACCCGGACCTGTTCACCACCGACGTCGAGGCGGCGAACGCGCTGCTGGACCAGGCGGGCTGGACCACCCGGGACGCCGACGGCGTGCGGACGAAGGACGGCAACCGCCTCACCGTGCGGATGCCCGTGAGCACCAACCAGTCTGTCGCGGCCGAGCAGTCGCTGTTCGAGCAGATCCAGGCCAACGTCGCCGGTGTCGGGTTCGAGCTCGTGCTGGAGCCGATGGACCTCGGCGCCTGGTACACGGCGCTCGGCAACAAGGAGTACGAGGCCGTCTCGGCGCCCTACACGAAGGTCGGCCCGGACGTGCTGCGCATCCTCTACCACTCCGACGGCACCGTGCCCGCGCCGTCGGGCTACTTCGCCAACCACGCCTTCGTGCGCGACGCCGAGCTGGACGCGTGGCTCGACGAGGCCGCCTCCACCCAGGACGACGACCGGCGCGCCGAGCTCGTGCAGCAGGCCCAGCAGCGGGTCCTCGAGGGCTTCTACATCCTCCCGCTGTACGACCAGCAGAACCACTTCCTCGTCCGTGGCGCCACCGGGGTCGACGTGCTCCACACCGTCTCCACCCCGACGTTCGTGGACGCCTCGCTCACCTCGTGAGCGGGTCCGGCGTGCGGGCCGCGGCCGGCTGGGTGCTGCGCACCCTGGGGCGCGCGCTCACGGTCGTGGTCGTGACGGCGACCGTGGTGTTCCTCGCGCTGCGGCTGGCCGGCGGCGACCCGGTCGAGGCGGTCCTCGGCGGTCCGGGCTCCCAGGCCGGACCGGAGGCCGTGGCGGCCGCGCGCGCGCAGTACGGCCTCGACCTGCCGCTGTGGCAGCAGTACCTCGTGCAGCTGCGCAACGTGCTCACGCTCGACCTCGGGGACTCCTACGCGCGACGGGTCCCGGTGAGCGACCTGCTCACCGCGCAGCTGCCGGCCACCGCCGTGCTCGCCCTGACGTCGCTCGCACTCGCCTGGGTGATCGCGCTCGCGGTAGCCGTGCTGGCGACGACGGCGCGGGGCCGGCTCGGGCGCGCCGCCGCCCGCGTCCTGCGCGGCGGTGAGCTCGTGGCCAGCGTGCTGCCGCACTTCTGGCTCGGCGCCGTGCTCATCGTGGTCTTCGCGAGCACGCTGCACTGGTTCCCGGCGACGAGCACGCCGGGCTCCCCCGCCTCGCTCGTGCTGCCGACGGTGACGCTGGCCGTCCCGCTCGCGGGGTTCCTCGGCCAGCTCGTGCGCGACTCCCTCGAGGAGGCCGAGTCCGCCCCGTTCGCCACCACGGCGCGGGCGCGCGGCGCCTCGCCGACCCGCGTGCTCGGTCGGCACACGCTGCGGCACGCCGTCCTGCCGGCCGTCTCCCTGTCCGGCTGGGCGTTCGGCTCGCTGCTCTCCGGCGCCGTCGTCGTCGAGGTGCTGTTCGGTCGGCCCGGGCTGGGCCGCCTGCTCGTGGACGCGACGCTCGTGCGCGACGTGCCCGTGGTGGTCGGCGCCGTCGTGGTCGTCGCGCTCGCCTACGTCGTGCTCACCGTCGTCGTCGAGGCCCTCGAGCTCGCCCTTGACCCGCGCCGTCGCGCGGGCGACGCGCTCGTGGCCGCCGCATGAGGCGCGCGCTGCGCGGCTTCACGCCGGGCGCCTGGGTGGCGCTCGCCGTCGTCGTCGTCATGCTCGTCATGGTCGTGGCACCGGGGCTGATCGCGCCCGGTGACCCGACGGCGATCGCGCCACGCGAGGCGTTCGAGCCGCCCTCGCTCGCGCACCCGTTCGGCACCGACGAGTCCGGCCGTGACGTGTGGACGAGGGTGGTGCACGGCGCCGTGTCCTCGCTCGGCGTCGGTCTGCAGGCGACGGTGATCGGCGTCGCGCTCGCGATGGTGCTGGGGTTCGCGGCCGGGCTCGGGCCGCGGTGGCTCGACGCGGGGATCGCCCGGGTGGTCGAGGTGCTGTACGCGCTGCCGACCATGGTGCTGGCCCTGCTCCTCGTCACGGTGCGAGGCCCCGGGCTCGCGGCGTCCGTGCTCGCCGTGGGCCTGGCGACTGCGCCCGGGTACGCCCGGATCCTGCGCTCGCGGGTGCGCGGCGTCGCGACGTCGGGCTACGTCGCGGCCGCGCGCCTGGATGGACTCGCGCCGGCGCGCGTCCTCACCCGGCACATCGCGCCCAACGCGCTGTGGCCGCTCGTCGCGGTGCTGACCCTCGGCATCGGCCAGGCCGTGGTGTGGGTCGCGGGCCTGAGCTTCCTCGGCCTCGGCGCGCTGCCGCCGTCGCCGGAGTGGGGCGCGATGCTCAACGCCGGGCGCGTCTACCTCACGACCGCCTGGTGGCTCACGGTGGGTCCGGGCCTCGCGATCACGGTGACCGCCGCGGCGCTGACGGCACTGGGGCGCGCGTTCGGGCGGGTGGGGGTCGCATGAGCGGGCGGACAGGTGAGCCGATGCTCACCCCGGCGCCGGTGCGGGACGCCGAGCCGGTGCTCGCCGTCGCGGACCTGCGGGTCTCCTTCCGCAGCCTCGAGGTGCTGCGCGGCCTGGACCTGCGCGTGCACGCGGGCGAGTGCCTCGCCGTCGTCGGGCCCTCCGGCGCGGGCAAGTCGGTGCTCGCGCGCTCGCTGCTCGGACTGGCCGGCGAGGGCGGCGCTCCCGCGCGGGTCGCGGCGGCGACGCTGCGGATCGCGGGCCGGGACCTGCGCGGCGCGCGCGAGCGCGACTGGCGGCGCGTGCGCGGGCGGCACGTCGGGCTCGTCCTGCAGGACGCGCTCGGCTCGCTCGACCCGCTGCGCACGGTGCACGCCGAGGTCGCCGAGACCCTGCACACCTCCGGCCGTCCGGCGGCGCGGGGGTCGGCCCCCGTCGGGGAGCGGGTTCGTGACGCCCTCGCGCGCGCCGGCCTGCCCGAGCCCGACGTCGTGGCGCGCCAGCGCCCGGGCGCGCTCTCGGGCGGCATGCGCCAGCGCGCGCTCATCGCCTCGGCGATCGTGGCCGAGCCGCCGCTGCTCGTGCTCGACGAGCCGACCACCGCCCTCGACGCGACGGTCGCGGCCGACGTGCTCGCGCTGCTCGGGCGCCTGCGCGACGCCGGCACCGCGCTGCTGCTGGTCACGCACGACCTCGGCGCCGTCGCCCGGATCGCCGATCGCGTCGTCGTGCTCGCCGACGGGCGCGCGGTCGAGGAGGGTCCGACGGCGCGGGTGCTCACCGAGCCCCACCACGCCGTCACCCGCGGCCTGCTCGCGGCGCTCCCCCGCGGGCCGAAGCCGCCCCCGGCGCCCGTGATCGGGACCGACGTGCTCCTGGCCGGGCACGGCCTGCGCCGCACCTACCCGCTGCCGGGACGCGGACCACGCGGGGCGCGCACCGCCGTCGACGGCGTGGCCGTCACCGTGCGCCGCGGCGAGGCGCTGGGGATCGTGGGCGAGTCGGGCTCGGGCAAGTCGACGCTGACCCGCCTGCTGCTCGCCGCCGAGCGACCGGACGAGGGCACGGTCGAGCTCGACCGCGCACCCTGGTCGGACCTGCCGGAGGCCCGACGGCGAGCCCGCCGCGCGCGGATCCGGCTCGTCCCGCAGGACGTGCTCGCGAGCATGGACCCGCGCCGGGACGTGCGCCGGATCCTGCGCGACGCGGGCGCGAGCAACCCGGTCGCGCTGCTCGCCCGCGTGCACCTGGGACCCGAGGTCGCCGACCGGATGCCGCGGAGCCTGTCGGGCGGCCAGCGGCAGCGGGTCGCGATCGCGCGGGCCCTTGCGGCCGACCCGGAGCTGCTCGTGCTGGACGAGCCGGTCTCGGCGCTCGACGTCGCCGTCCAGGCGGGGATCCTCGACCTGCTGCGCGAGGTGCAGGATGCCGGGACCGCACTGGTCCTCGTGTCGCACGACCTCGCCGTCGTGCGCCGGCTGTGCGACCGCGTGCTCGTGCTGAGCGAGGGTCGCGTCGTGGAGGAGGGCGCCGTGGAGACGGTCTGGGCGCAGCCGCGGTCGGAGGTCACGCGGGCGCTGCTGGCCGCCGCGTCCCCCGTGGGCGGACGCGGCGGCCGGTAGCCGGGCTGTCGCCGGCGCGCTCGGCGCGCCCGCTGCGCCCGCCGCGCGCGGCGCCGAGAACGGCCCGAGGCGACGAGAACGGTCCGCTGGGGGCCGTCCTCGTCGCCTCGGGCCGTTCCTGCGGCGCGGACGAGCGGGCGGGCTGCTCGACTCAGGCGAGCAGGTCCCGCGTGGTCGGGTCCAGCAGAGCCACGACGGCGTCGCGCGCCTGGGTCGGACCCGTCGCCGCGAGCGCAGCGGCCGCCATCGCCTGGCACTGCTCGAGCGTGTGGTGGCGCAGCGCGAAGCGCACCGCGGGCACCGCGCCGAGCGACATCGACAGGCTCGTGATCCCGAGCCCCTTGAGGACGAGCGCCATGAGCGGGTCCGCGGCCGACTCGCCGCACACCCCCACGGGCTTGCCGAGCTCGGTCCCGGCGCGGGCCGTCGCGGCGACGAGGTCGAGCACGGCGGGCTGCCAGCGGTCGAGCAGGTCCGCGAGGTCGCCCTTGAGCCGGTCGGTGGCCATCGCGTACTGCGCCAGGTCGTTCGTGCCGATCGAGACGAAGTCGACCTGCTCGAGGATCTCCTTCGCCCGCAGCGCGGCCGCCGGGACCTCGACCATGACGCCGACCTTGGCCAGACCCGCGGCGCGCGCGTCAGCCGCGAACTCCGCCGCCTCGGCGGGCGTCGCGATCATCGGGGCCATCACCCACGGCTGGGTCCCCGTCGCCTCGGCCGCTGCCGCGAGGGCCGTGAGCTGGTCCACCATGAGCTGCGGGTGGATCCGGCCGATCCGGTAGCCGCGCACGCCGAGGGCGGGGTTCTCCTCGCCCGGCAGCGTCGCGAACGCGAGCGGCTTGTCGGCGCCGGCGTCCAGGGTGCGCACCACGACCTTGCGACCGCCGAACGCCGCGAGGGCCGCGGTGTACTCCTTCTGCTGCGCGGCGACGGGGGGCGCCGTCTGCGCGTCGAGGAACAGCACCTCGGTCCGGAACAGCCCGCTGCCCGCGACGGTCCGCGCGTCGTCGGCGGCCGCGGCACGCTCGGCGTCCGCGGCGGTCCCGATGTTGACGAGCAAGTCGATCGGGTCGCCGTCCTTCGTCGCCCCCGGCGCGGTGTCCTCCTCGAGCGCGCGCTCGGCCTCGGTCCGCTTCGCGACGGCCTCGACCGCAGCGTCGTCGGGCGAAACCTCGAGCGTGCTGTGCCGCGCGTCCACGAGCACGCGCGTGCCGTCCTCGAGCGACGTCGCGCCCGTCACCTGCACGAGGCACGGCAGGCCGAGCTGCCCGGCGATGATCGCGGTGTGCCCGGTGGGACCGCCCAGCTCGGTGACGATGGCCAGCACGTACCGCAGGTCCAGCGCCGCGGTGTCGGCGGGCGCGAGATCGCGCGCGACGACGACGCTCGGCTCGTGCAGGTCCGGCACGCCGGGGGCGGGTTGGCCCGCCACGACGGCGACCACGCGGTCGCGCACGGACGCCAGGTCCGTGACGCGCTCGGCCATGAGGCCGCCCGCGGCCGTGAACATGTCGATGAAGGCGCCGACGGCGGAGCGGACGGCGGCGACCGGCGGCTTGCCGCCGGCCAGCTCGCGCTTGGCGCGCGCGGCGAGCGCGGGGTCCGCGGCGATCTGCGCCGTCGCGCCGAGCACCTCGGCGAGGCTGCCGGAGCTGCGCGCGGCGCGCGCGGACAGGTCGGCCGAGACCGTCCGGAAGGCCGCGAGCACCGTGTCGGCGAGCTCCTCCTCGGGCACGGGCACGCCGTCGCGCACCACGACGGTGTCCTCGGGCACCTCGACCGGTTCGCGCACCTGCACCACCGGGCCGACGACGGCGCGGCGGCCGACCCCGACGCCGGCGAGGACGCGCGGGCTGACGGGCGCGGTCATGACGCGTCGAGGTCGGCGGCCACGAGCTCGGCGACCTTGTCCAGGCCGGCCTCGTCGTCGCTCGTGAGCTCGACCTCCTCGCCCGCACCGATGCCGAGCGACATGAGCATGAGGATGCTCGAGGCGTCCACGCCTTCCTCGCCGACGCGTGCGATGAGGACGGGCTCAGCCGCCTCGGCTGCGGCGGCGGCGACGAGCGAGGCGGGACGTGCGTGCAGGCCGGAGGACGACCCGACGGTGACGGTGCGAGCTGCCATGGTGATTCCTTCACTTCCTGCCCCGTGGGGCGACTGGGCGACACCACGCCCGGACCGGCCGGAGGTGGTCGTGGGCATCTTGCCCGATTTCCCCGGCTACGTCCCGGAGAGCGACATGTGGATCTGGTACCGGTCGCCCCGGTACCAGGAGGTGACGTACTCGACGGGCCGCCCGGAGGCTCGCGACGTCCGGCGGAACACCATGAGCGGCGCCCCGACGCCGACCCCGAGCGGATCCGCGGTCGACCGCGTCGCGAGCTCGGACCACACGGTCTGCTCGGCGCCGTCGATCCGCAGGCCGTAGCCGAGCGCCATGATGCTGTAGAGGGACCCGGTCAGCTCGATGCCGCCCAGGTCCGGCAGCAGGCGGTTGCTGTAGAAGCCGCGCTCGAGCGCCATGGGCGCGCCGCCGGCCAGGCGCAGCCGCTCGATCTCCCAGACCTCCTCGTCGGGGGCGAGCCCGAGCGCGGCGGTGACCTCCACGGGTGCGGGCACGAGCCGGACGTGGCGCACGAGCGTGGACGGGACGAGGCCGCGTCGGCGCATGTCGTCGGTGAACGAGGCGAGGTGCAGCCGGGACTCCACGCGATCGGCGGCCACGAACGTGCCCTTGCCGTGCACGCGGTAGAGGCGCTGCTCCTCCACGAGCTGGCGGATCGCCTCGCGGACCGTCGCGCGGCTGACCCCGAACTCGGCCATGAGCTCGCGCTCGGAGGGGATGGCCTGGTGCGGGGCCCACTGCGAGGTCACGCGCTCGAGCAGGATCGCGCGCAGCTGTGCGTGCTTCGTGACGGGGCCGTCCACGACGGCGTCCGGCGCCCTCGCAGCATCGTCTGCCCCTTCGACCACCTCGACCACGCCAGCCCCTCTCGGCCTGCTCTGCGCTGTTGACACGTCCTCGATCTGGGACCACCATACCCGCACTGGTACGAACCAGTAAGAACCAGTTGTCCGACGAGACTCTCGCACCCGCACCCACGAGGAGCCCCCATGGCCACCACCGTCCTCTCGCCCCTCGCGGGCCGCGCCGTCACCTTGGCGGACATCCCCGACCCCGTGTTCTCCCAGGGCATCGTCGGCCCGGGCGCGGCGATCGACCCGACGGCCGACGTGCTCGACGTCGTGGCACCGATCGCGGGCACCCTCGTCAAGGTGTTCCCGCACGCGTTCGTCATCGCCGGCGCCGATGGCGTGGGCGTCCTCGTGCACCTCGGCATCGACACCGTGAAGCTCGACGGCGAGGGGTTCACGGTGCTGGTCGAGCAGGGCTCGACCGTCGCCGCCGGCGACCCCGTGGTCATCTGGGACGTGCCGGCGATCGTCGCCGCGGGCTACAGCCCCGTCTCCCCCGTGATCGTCATGGACCGCGCGGCCGAGCTCGTCGCGGTCGCCGACGGGGTCGAGGGTGCGGCGACGCAGCCCGGCCAGCCCCTGCTCACCGTCTCGGCCTGACCGCCGCGCTGCCGTTCGACCGCTGCCGTTCGACCGCTGCCGTTCGACCGGCCGACCGCTGTCGGTCGACCGGCCGACCGCTGTCGGTCGACCGGCCGATCCCTGCCGGTCGACCGCCGACCGCTGACCTCTGACCTCTGACTTCTGATCCTCCGATCTCGAGGGAGACCGTTCCATGACCACCGCCACCGCGACCCCCGCGAAGCCGGCGAAGAAGCCGCTCCGCATCCCGGGGTTCACGGGCCTCGGCGAGTTCATCACCGGTGCCGGCGCGTTCGGTGCGTTCGTGTACGGCTTCGCGAACCGCATGCTGATCCCGGTCGGCCTGCACCACATCGTGAACTCCTACGTGTGGTTCCTCTACGGCTCCTACGACGGCCCCAACGGCGTCGTGACCGGTGAGCTCACGCGGTTCGCCGCGGGCGACCCGACGGCGGGCGCGCTCACCTCGGGCTTCTACCCGGTGCTCATGTTCGGCCTGCCCGCCGCAGCGCTCGCGATGATCCACCTCGCCGACAAGCGGCAGCGCAAGACGGCGATCGGCATCCTCGGCGCGGCCGGCATCACCGCGTTCCTCACCGGCGTGACCGAGCCGCTGGAGTTCGCGTTCATGTTCGTCGCGTTCCCGCTGTACGTGGTGCACGCGATCCTCACCGGCCTGTCGCTGGCGATCGCCTACACGCTCGACATCCACCTCGGGTTCTCGTTCTCCGCCGGCCTCATCGACCTGCTGCTCTACGGCACGGCGCCGGCCGCGAAGAACATCCCGCTGCTGCTCATCATGGGCGTCGTCTACTTCTTCGTGTACTACGTCATCTTCCGCCTCGTCGTGAAGCGCTGGAACCTGCGCACGCCGGGCCGTGAGCCGGAGGCGGAGTTCGAGGCCGAGCAGGCCGAGAACAGCTCGGAGGAGCTCGTCTCGACCACCGTGGCGTCCACACCGGCGGCAGCCGGGGCGGTCTCCAGCGAGGGGGCCGTCGGCGCAAGCGCCGCCGCAGCGGCCGCAGCCGCCACGACGGCGAGCAGCGCGACGGCGAGCAAGGCCGAGCAGCTCATCGCAGCCTTCGGGGGTCGCGAGAACCTCGTCAACGTCGACGCCTGCATCACGCGTCTGCGGATGGAGGTCGCCGACAAGGACAAGGTCGACAAGGCGCGTCTCAAGGCGCTCGGCGCGGCCGGCGTGATCGAGGTGGGCAACAACGTCCAGGCGGTTTTCGGCACGCAGGCCGAGGCCCTCAAGAACGACATCAAGGACGTGCTCTAGATGGAGGTCATCGTCGTCGAGCGGCCCGAGGACGCCGCGCCCATCGTCGCGGACGCGTACTCCCGCCTGCTCGCCGCCAAGCCGGACGCCGTCCTCGGCCTGGCCACCGGGTCGACCCCGCTCGGCGTGTACGACGAGCTCGTCCGGCGGTACGAGGCCGGTGAGCTCACGTTCGCGAGCGCCCGCGCGTTCCTGCTGGACGAGTACGTCGGGCTCCCGGCCGACCACCCCGAGCGCTACCGCGCGTTCATCGAGCGCGTCTTCACGGGGCGCGTGGACCTGCGTCCGGACGCCGTCCAAGGACCCGACGGCCTCGCCGAGGACCTGTCGGCGGCCGGCGTGGCGTACGACGCCGCGATCCGGGAGGCCGGCGGGATCGACCTCCAGATCCTCGGGATCGGGGCTGACGGGCACCTCGCGTTCAACATGCCGATGTCGAGCCTGACCAGCCGCACCCGGCTCAAGACGCTCACCCCGAAGACCCGGCTGGACAACGCGCGGTTCTTCGACGACGACCTGGACCAGGTGCCGCGGCACTGCCTCACCCAGGGGCTCGGCACGATCATGGAGTCCCGGCACGCCGTGATGCTCGGCTTCGGACTGAACAAGGCCCAGGCCGTGCGGGAGTGCGTGGAGGGCGCCGTCTCGGCGCGCTGGCCGGCGTCGGTCCTGCAGCTGCACCCGCACGCCACGGTCGTCGTCGACGCCGAGGCCGCCAGCCAGCTCACGTTCCGCGAGTACTACCGCACCACGTACGACGGCAAGCCCGACTGGCAGGGCATCTGATGGTCACGATCCGCGCGGGGCGCGTGCTGCTCGACGGAGCGTTCACGGGCCCCGCGCAGCTCGCCGTCGAGGGCGGCCGGATCGCGTCGGTGACCGTGGGCGAGGCGCTCGCCGGCGCGCCCGCTGCCGACGTCGACCTCGGCGCGGCGACCCTGACGCCCGGCCTTATGGACCTGCAGATCAACGGCTCGTTCGGCGCGGACTTCGCCGACGCGACCCCCGAGCAGTGGACGCGCGTGCTCGGCGGGCTCGCCGCGCGCGGCGTCACGGCGGTCCAGCCGACGATCATCACGGCACCGCTCGCCCAGCTCGGGGGCGCGTTCGCCCGGGTGCGGCAGGCGCGGGACGAGAACGCGGGCGGCCCCGCGGCGCGGGTGCTGGGCGCGCACCTCGAGGGGCCGTTCATCTCCCCCGCCCGCAAGGGGACGCACCGCCCGGACTGGATGGTCGAGCCGAGCCCGGAGCACCTCGACGTGCTCCTGGCGCACCCGGCCACGCGGGAGGTCCTCACGACGCTCACGCTGGCCCCGGAGCTGCCGCACGCCCTCGACGCCACGCGGCGCCTCGTGGCCGAGGGCGTCGTCGTCGCCGTGGGGCACAGCGACGCCACGGCCGCGCAGGTGCACGCCGCGGCCGACGCGGGCGCCACGATGACGACCCACGTGTTCAACGCGCAGCGCCCGCTCGGCCACCGCGAGCCCGGTGTCCCGGGGGCGGTGCTCACGGACGAGCGGTTCTACGTCGGCACGATCGTGGACGGTCAGCACCTGGACCCGAGCGTCGTGCGGCTCGTCTACACGGCCGCAGCGGGCCGCGCGATCGCCGTCACCGACGCGATCGTCACGGCCGGGCTGCCCAACCACACGTGGCTGCAGTTCGGCGGCCGACCGGTGGCGAACGACGACACCGGCCTCGGCCGGCGGGAGGACGGCACGATCACGGGCGCCGGCATCGTCCTGGACGAGGGCGTGCGCCGCATGGTGGCCTCCGGGCTCGACGCCGCCACGGTGCTCGCCTCGTGCACCGAGGTGGCCGCCCGCTCGCTCGGTCGCGCCGACCTGGGACGCCTCGCGGTCGGGGCGCACGCCGACCTCGTCGCGTGGGACTCCTCGTGGCACCCGGTTCGCGTGTGGGTCGGTGGGAGCGAGATCGCCGCGAGCGTCGGGACCGACGCCGTGTCCGGTTGGACGACGAGCGCGGGCGCGAGCACAATCCGGGCATGACTCACCCCGCGGGTTGGTACCCGGACGGTTCCGGACGTCAGCGCTGGTGGGACGGCACGGCGTGGACGGAGGACACGCGCGACGCCGGCCAGCCCGCGAGCGCCGGGGCGGGCACGACGGCGGGCACCGCCTGGCAGCCCGGCGGCACCTCCGCGCCCGGCACCGGCGCGACGGCGAGCACCGCCTGGCAGCCCGGCGCCACCTCCGCACCCGGTACCGGTGCGACGGCGAGCACCGCCTGGCAGCCCGGCGGCACCTCCGCGCCCGGCGTCTCCGCATCCGGCACCGGCGCGACGACGAGCACCGCCTGGCAGCCCGGCGGCACCTCCGCGCCCGGCGGCCCGGTCGTGTCGGCCCCGGGTGCCCCGGGCGGCCAGTCCGGTGCCTCGGGTCAGCCGACGTCCGCCGGCTACGGCCGGATCCCCTCGGTCGGACGTCCCGACGGGTACGGCCCGGGCGGCTACCAGGCTCCGGGCACGCCCGCGTACGGTCAGGCGACGGTGAGCCCGGCCTACGGCCAACCCGGCGCTCCCGCCTACGGCCGGCCGGGAGTTGCGCCCGCCCAGCCCGGCGCCCCGTACGGTGGCGCGCCGGGCGGCGCCCCGCGCAGGCGCACCGGCGTGGTGGTGGGCATCATCGTCGCCGTCGTGGTCCTGATCGTCGCCATCCTCGCGGTCGTGTTGTTCTCGGTCCGGTCCCAGACGGCCGGCCCGCTCCACGCGGTCACCGACTACAACGACGCCTGGGACGCCGAGGACTGCCAGCTCCTCGTCTCGTCCGTGACCAACGAGTTCTGGCAGTCCACGTGGGCGAGCTGCGACTCGTTCGAGGCCGACGCCGCGGAGTTCAACGCCAGCCTGCAGAACGGTGCCGACTCCTACGAGTGGCGGGCGACCTCGACGAGCGTCTCGGGCTCGACGGCCACCGTGGAGGTCGCGGAGAGCTGGACGGACTCCTCCGGCCAGCATCAGAGCGCCGACGTTACGTTCAACCTCGTCAAGCAGGGCGGCGGCTGGCTCGTGGACTCGGTCACCAGCGACTGACCGCAGCGCCCAGCACGCCGCGACGCTCCGACCGGGCGTCCCACCCGCTCGCCGCTGCCTGCCGCCCGGGACAGCCCCGGTCGCCCGGGCCGCGTCGGCAGTCCGGCAGCCCGGGCAGCCGGGCGGCTGGCACGCCCGGCCCCCGGGAGGCCCCCACGGCGCCGACCTAGACTCGACTCATGGCGGGATTCTGGGGACGCTCGCGTCGGGCCGAGGAGAAGGCGCAGCAGGACGAGCAGGACCGGGTCCTCGCGGACCGCGCCGCCTCGGCGCTCGTCTCCGCGGACGAACGCCTCCGCCTCACCCGGGACGAGCTCGCGTTCGCCACGGCCGAGCTCGGTGAGGCCGCGACCCGCGACCTCGCCGCGGCGCTCGCATCCGTGAGCCACCACCTCGACGAGGCGTTCCGGCTGCACCAGCTCAACGTCGACGACATCCCCGACACCCCGCAGGAGCAGCGCGAGCGCAACGCGCGCATCGTGCAGCTCGCGGAGTGGGCGACCGGCCTCGTCGAGGAGCGCACCGCCGCGCTGGCCGACCAGGTCGCCCGGGTGCGCGAGGCCCCCGAGGTCGCGGACCGGATCCGCGACCAGGCCGCGGCGATCCGCACTCGGCTGCCGCAGGCTCACGAGACGCTGACCCGCCTCGCCGAGCGCTACTCCCCCGAGGCGCTGCGCCAGGTCGCGGGCAACGCGACCGAGGCCGAGCAGCTGCTCGGGTTCGCCGAGCAGGGCATCGACGTCGCGGCCCGACGGCGCGACGCGGGTCAGGCGTCGCAGGCGACGCTCGCCCTCGAGGCCGCGACCGAGAGCGTGCGCCGCAGCGCGGTGCTGCTGGACGCCGTCGAGAGCTTCGAGCTCGAGGCGCTGCGCGCGCAGGCGGCGCTCTCCGCCGTCGTCGCCGACTCGCGCGACGACCTCGTCGCCGTGCGTGACGTGCCCGCGACGCCTGAGGTCGCGGCCGCCGCGGGCGAGCTGCAGGAGGCGCTGGCCGCGCTCCCCGGTCCCGGTGCGCCGTCGGACCCGTTCACCGACCTCACGCGGCTGCGCGCGGCGAACTCGGCGCTCGACGCGGCCGTCGCGAGGGCGGCCGAGCGCGCCGCGCGTCCGGTGCCCTCGGCCGCCCAGGTGCGGCACGCGGAGGACGACGCCGAGCGGCAGCTCGCGGTCGCGCGCGACGTGATCGCCGGTCACCGCGGCTACATCGGGGCGGATGCGCGCACGCGCCTCGCGGAGGCCGAGCGCGCCCTCACGGAGCTCCGCCGCAGCCCCTCGGACGAGGAGTCCCGCGAGCAGGACCTCGCGCTCGCGCGCCGTGCCGCGGACCTCGCGGGGCAGGCGCTCGCGCTCGCGCAGCGCGACATCGACGCGGGCCGGGACTCCCTGCCCGGCGGGGCGGGGCGCTGGGACTCCCCCCGGCGGGGCGGCGGGCTCGGCGGGTTCGGCGGGCCGATGGGCGGACGCGGCAGCAACGACATGGGTGGGTTGATCGGCGGCGTCCTCGGCGGGATGGTGCTCGGCGAGGTCCTCGAGGACTTCTTCGACTGACCCCACGCGTCGGGCGCACGCACGCGGCACGCCACGCCCGGAGACGCCGGTCACGGCGGAGACAGACCTCGATGACCTCGGAGGGTTCACCGGGCCTCGGCGCGCCGGCTCCGCGCTCCGAGCCACCGGACGACGTCCGCGCGCACGAGCCTGCGTCACGTCCGGATCGCGGTCGACGGGCAGGAGCGGGAGACGCCCGACGGCGCGCCGCCTCGTACGCTGAACGCGATGCGCTGCCACTACTTCGAGGCCGGCCGGTGCCGCTCGTGCACCGAGCTCGCCGTGCCGTACCCGCAGCAGCTCGACGCGAAGGTGCGCGCCGTCCAGGACCTCGTGCGCGCGCCGGGGCTGACCTGGCTCGATCCCGTCCCGAGCCGCGAGCGCCGCTTCCGCAACAAGGCCAAGATGGTGGTCGGCGGCACCGTCGCGCATCCGCTGCTCGGCATCCAGGCACCGTTCGCGGGCGCCGGCGTGGTCAACGACCTGCGGCACTGCCCCCTGCACGAGGAGGCCGTCGAGGCCGCGCTGCCGATCCTGGCCGACTTCGTCCGCACGGCCGCGCTCACCCCGTACGACGTGCCCACCCGGCGCGGGGAGCTCAAGCACGTGCTGGTCACCGCCAGCCCCGACGGCGAGCTCATGGTCCGCCTCGTCCTGCGCTCACGCGAGGCGGAGGCCCGGGTGCGCAAGCACCTGCCCGGGCTCCTCGCCGCGCTGCCGTCGCTCGCCGTCGTGAGCCTCAACATCCTGCCGGCGCACGCCGCGGTGCTCGAGGGTGCGCAGGAGATCGTCCTGCACGGCGACACGCTCACGATGCGCGTCAACGACCTGCCGCTGCACCTGCGGCCGCGCTCCTTCTTCCAGACCAACACCGAGGTCGCGGCCGCGCTGTACCGGGCGGCGACGTCGTGGCTCACCGAGCGCGCTCCCGCCACGCTGTGGGACCTGTACTGCGGCGTGGGCGGCTTCGCGCTGCACGCCGCGCGTGCGCTGCCCAGGCTCGCCGTCGAAGGCGTCGAGGTCTCGGCCGAGGCGATCGCGAGCGCCACCCGGACCGCGCAGGAGCTCGACCTCGCGTCCGCGCGGTTCGTCGCGGGCGATGCCACGACCCTCGTGCCGGCCACGGGCCCGGTGCCCGACGTCGTCGTGGTGAACCCGCCGCGACGCGGCATCGGACCGGACCTCGCGGCGTGGCTGGAGCAGTCGGGGGTCGGCACGGTCCTGTACTCCTCGTGCAACGCGCGTAGCCTCGCCGCCGACCTCGCGGCGATGCCGTCGTTGCGACCGGTGCGCGCGCAGGTGCTCGACATGTTCCCGCAGACGGCGCACTACGAGGTGCTCACGCTGCTGGAGCGCTGACGTCGCGGTGATGCGGCGCCGACGCCGCGCCGATGTGGCGCCGACGCCGCGCCGACCGATGAACCCGTGTCGGTGCGCCGGTCTACCGTCACGTCATCCCGATCCCGGGACCACACGAAGGAGCGCACCGTGGCCACCAACATCAACCCCTACCTGCACTTCCGCGGCCAGGCGCGGGAGGCGATGACCTTCTACGCCGACCTCCTGGGTGGCGAGCTCACCTCCTCCACCCTCGGGGAGTTCGGGATGGGCGGCGAGGACGCCGACAAGCTCATGCACGCCCAGATCACCGTCGACGGTCGCGCCGTCCTCATGGGTGCCGACACCCCGTCGTTCATGGCGCAGCCCGAGGGCACGTCGGTGGACGTCTCCCTGTTCGGGGGGCCGGAGGACGCCGAGGCGATGCGCGAGCAGTGGAACCGGCTCGCCGAGGGCGCCACGATCCAGCAGCCGCTCGAGAAGGCGCCCTGGGGCGACGAGTACGGCTCGCTCGTGGACCGGTTCGGGGTGACGTGGATGCTCAACATCGGGGGCGGTGGCGACGGGCAGTAGCACTCGCCCGCGGCGGGGCTGAACTACGGTCGTGCGGTGACCGTCCTCAGCCCCGCCCACCCGCTCGCCCTGCCCCCGGGCACGAGCCCCGAGGCGACGTACGAGGCGTTCGAGGCCTACGCGGCCGCCCGCGGGCTGACGCCCTACCCGCACCAGGAGGAGGCCGCGCTCGCGATCGTCGCGGGCGAGCACGTCGTGCTCGCGACGCCGACGGGCAGCGGCAAGAGCCTGGTCGCCGTCGTCGCGCACGCGGCGGCCCTCGCCCGCGGCGCACGCACGTACTACACGGCCCCGGTCAAGGCCCTCGTGAGCGAGAAGTTCTTCGACCTCGCGGCCGCGTTCGGCGCCGCGAACGTCGGGATGATCACCGGTGACGTCGCGATCAACCCGGACGCGCCGATCCTGTGCTGCACGGCCGAGATCCTCGCGGCCCAGACGCTGCGCGGCCAGCTGGGCGCCACGCCGTCGAGCACCGAGAACGACGCCGACCTCGTGGTCGTCGCCGACGAGTTCCACTTCTACGCCGACCCGCAGCGCGGCTCGGCGTGGCAGATCCCGCTCCTGGACCTGCCCGGGGCGCAGTTCGTGCTGCTCTCGGCGACGCTCGGGGAGATGACCGACATCGTGGCGGACCTGACCCGCCGCACCGGCCGCGGCGCCCAGGTCATCGCGCACACCGAGCGACCCGTGCCGCTCACGTTCCGCTACTCCCTCGAGCCGCTCACCGAGGTCATCGAGGAGCTGCTCGGCACCCGGCGCGACCCGGTGTACGTCGTCCACTTCACGCAGGCCGCGGCGCTCGAGCGGGCCCAGGCGCTCACGTCGATCCAGGTCACCACGAAGGAGCAGCGCGCCGCGATCGCGCAGGCGCTGGCCGGCGAGCGGTTCGCCGGCGGCTTCGGCAGCACGCTCTCGCGGCTGCTGCGGCTCGGCATCGGCGTGCACCACGCGGGCATGCTGCCGCGCTACCGGCGCCTCGTGGAACGCCTCGTCCAGGCCGGTCACCTGCGCGTCGTGTGCGGCACCGACACGCTCGGCGTCGGGGTGAACATGCCCATCCGGACCGTGGTGTTCACCGGCCTGACGAAGTTCGACGGCGTGCGCCAGCGCCACCTCACGGCGCGGGAGTTCCACCAGATCTCCGGCCGCGCGGGCCGGGCCGGCTTCGACACCGTGGGCGACGTCGTCGTGCAGGCGCCCGACCACGTCATCGAGAACGCCCGGGCGCTGGCCAAGGCGGGCGACGACGAGCGCAAGCGCCGCAAGATCGTGCGCAAGAAGGCGCCCGAGGGGCAGGTCAACTGGACGGACAAGACGTTCGAGCGGCTTCGCGACGCCGAGCCCGAGCCACTGACCAGCCAGCTGGCGGTCACGCACGCGATGGTGCTCGGCGTGCTCGAGCGCCCGGGCGACCCGGTCGCGCGCGCCTGGCGCCTGCTCACCGACAACCACGAGCCGCACCGCGCGGCCAACCCCCTCGTGCGGCGCGCGGTGGGCATCTACCGGTCGCTGCACACCGCGGGCCTCGTCGCGCACACCCCGCGCAGCCGGGTCGCGCCCGGTGAACCGACGGTGCGCCTGGTCGCCGAGGTCCCGGACGAGTTCGCCCTCAACTCCCCGCTCTCCCCGTTCGCCCTCGCGGCCCTGGACCTGCTGGACCCCGACGCCGAGCCGTTCGCGCGGGCGCTCGACGTCGTGTCGGTGGTCGAGGCGACGACGCCGGGACCGCGGCCGGTCCTCATGGCGCAGCAGCACGCCGCACGCGGCGAGGCGGTCGCCGCGATGAAGTCCGAGGGGCTGGAGTACGAAGAGCGGATGGAGCTGCTCGAGGACGTCACCTACCCCCAGCCGCTCGCCGAGCTGCTCGGCGCGGCCTGGACGCCGTACGTGCGCGCGAACCCGTGGGCCGCGGAGCAGGAGCTGGAGCCCAAGTCCGTCGTCCGCGAGATGGTCGAGACCGGGATGACGTTCTCGGAGCTCGTCTCGCGGTACGGCGTCCAGCGCTCGGAGGGCGTGGTGCTGCGCTACCTCACGGACGTCTACCGCAGCCTGCGCCAGGTGGTGCCGGAGGCGTGGCGCACGAGCGAGGTCGACGACGTCGTGACCTGGCTCGGCGAGGTCGTGCGGCAGGTGGACTCCTCGCTGCTGGACGAGTGGGAGGCGCTCGCCGGTGCGTCCGCGGACGCGGCCGACGGCCTCACGGACGAGGAGGTCGAGCGCGCCGAGCGCCGGTTCGGTGACTCCGAGACCCCGCCGCCCTTCTCCGCGAACGAGCGCGCGGTCCGCGTCGCGGCCCGCGGGGCGGCCTTCCGCCGGGTCGAGCTTCTCGCGCGCGAGGACTACGCGGCCCTCGGCGCGCTGGACGGCGCGGCGGGCTGGGACGCGCAGCGCTGGCGCGACCAGCTCGAGCCGTACTGGGCCGAGTACGACCACCTCGCGACCGACGGCGCCGCCCGGTCCGCAGCACTCGTGCTGCTGGAGGACTCCGGCCGCGTGCGGCGGCTCGAGCAGATCCTCGACGACCCCTCGGGCGACCGCGACTGGCGCCTCGTGCTCGAGGTGGACCTCGACGCGAGTGACGCGGCCGGGGAGCTCGTCGTCCGACCGGTCAGTCTGGGTCCGTGGCAGGCCTGAGGCGAGCGACGGCGGGCCGACCGGCCGGCCGCACCGCCCGGCCCGCGGGCCCAGCGAGCCGCCGGTCCGACTTCCGAGGGAGAATGAGGCCGTGCTGACGAACGACCCGGGGTGGTACCCCGACCCCCAGGGCGAGCGCCAGGTCCGGTTCTGGGACGGCGAGGCGTGGACGGAGTACGTCCAGCCGCTCGCCCCGGTCGCGGTGCGTACGCACGGCTCCGACACCGCGGTCGAGGACTACCCCTACCTCGCCGACGCCGATCTGCGGGCGAGCCACGAGCCGCGCATCGTCTCGACGTGGGAGCCCGAGGCGATCGCGATCCCCGGGCGAGCCCGCCCGCGCCGGCGCCGATCCGCGCTCGGCTGGTGGATCGCCGGCGGTGCGGTCACCGTCCTCGTCATCGTCGTCGCGCTGATCGCGGCCCTGGTGAACCAGGGCCCGGCGGTCGACCCCGCCGCCGGCCCCTCCGCCGGGTCCTCGCCCGGGGTGGCCGCCGGCCAGGCCTCGCCGGGCTCGCCCGCGACGGTGTCGGTCCCCGACGGCGGGTCCGCCCTCGTGGCGATCGAGGTTCCCGAGGCGGGCTCGTACCTCCTCACCGCGGCGGCGGCCGAGGACGTCGCCGCCGAGCTGAGCCTCGACGGCACCGTGCTGTGGTCGGGTGACGACCGCGGCAACGACCTCGCCGGCATCATCGGCGGCTCCTGGTCCGACCCGGCCGGGTTCGTACAGCTCGAGGCCGGCACCTACACCCTCACCGTCACCGAGCACGACGGCGTGGCGACCTCCGCGGAGGTGACGATCTACGCCGTCGAGGCCGTCGACGTCGCCGTCGGGCAGACCACCGACGTGACGATCCCCGCGGGCGGATACTCGGTGCTGCGGCTGACCGGTGACGCCGAGCAGCGCCTCGCGGTCGACGTGCGCGCCTCGGTCGACTGGGAGGACGCGCGGCTCACGTACTTCCCGAGCGGGCGCGCCACGCTCGCGGACGACCGGGGTCCGCAGGCCGCGACCGAGAAGGGTGGCACCGAGTACGACCCCTATCTCGAGGCGACCTTCCCGGCCGGCTCGTCGTTCCTCGTGCTGGACGAGTACGACCAGAACGAGATCACGGTGTCCGTCGCGGTGACACCCGTCTAGCGCCGCTGCGCCGACGTCGCTGACGTCCGGCGCCGCCGTGGCTCCCGTGGCCCGGGAGTCAGCCCTTCGCGGCGCGCGCCGCCGCCTTGGCCGCCTGCTTCGTCGCCCGCACCTGCAGGAGCGAGTCGGCGTCGGTGACGTCGGCGATGGACCGCCGCGAGCCCTCCTCGCCGTACGCCCCGGCAGTCTCGCGCCACCCGGCGGGAGTCACGCCGCGCTGCTTGCCGAGCAGAGCGAGGAAGATCCGCGCCTTCTGGTCGCCGAACCCCGCAAGTGCCTTGAGCCGCGAGAGAACGGTCGCGGCGTCCGGGGTGGCGCCGTCGGCGTCGGTCCAGATCGCGGTGACGTCGCCGTCGTAGCGGTGCACGACGGCGCGCGCCACCTCCTGCACCCGGCCCGCCATCGAGCCGGGGTAGCGGTGCACGGCGGGCGGCGTGCGGCACAGCTCCGCGAACGCCTCAGGATCGGCGGCCGCGATCGCCTCCGGGGCGATCGAACCGAGCCGCTGCTCGATCTTGGCAGGACCGGCGAAGGCGGTCTCCATCGCGACCTGCTGGTCCAGGAGCATGCCGATGAGCAGGGCGAACGGGTCGCGCTCGAGGAGCGCGTCGGCCTCGGGGTCGCCGGTGAGCCAGAGCGGGCGCGTCATGGCACCCGATTCAACCACTCGGGGGTGGCGAACTTCGTGGCGACCAGGCGCTCGGCCTCGGCGCGCTCGGCCGCGGTGATCTCGCCGGGGACGGTGGCGTACCGCGAGGCGAACGTGGCCGCGAAGGAGTCGATGATCTCCGCGCGCGGCAGGCCCGTCTGGCTGCGCAGCGGGTCCACGCGCTTGTTCGCGCTGCGGGTGCCCTTGTCCGAGAGCTTCTCGCGCCCGATGCGCAGGACGTCGAGCATCGCGTCGGCGTCGATGTCGTAGGACATCGTGACGTGGTGGAGCACCGCGCCGGAGGCGTACCGCTTCTGCGCGGCGCCGGCGATCTTGCCCGCCGGAGAGGTGATGTCGTTGAGCGGGACGTACGTCGCCTGGATGCCGAGGTCGCGCAGCGCGGCCAGCACCCAGTCGTCGAGGAACGCGTAGGACTGCTCGAAGCTCAGGCCCTCGACGAGCGAGGCCGGCACGTAGAGCGAGTAGGTGATCGTGTTGCCGGGCTGGATGAACATCGCGCCGCCGCCGGAGACGCGCCGGGTGACCGTGACGTCCTGGCGAGCCACGCCGTCGGGGTCCACCTCGTTGCGCATCGACTGGAAGGACCCGATGACGACGACGTTGCGCTCCCACTCCCAGAACCGCAGCGTCGGGCCGCGCGTCCCGGCGCCCACCGCCTGCGCGAGCACCTCGTCCAGGGCCATCTGCATGAACGGGAGCTCGGCCTCACCGCAGATGACCTCGAACGTGTGGTCGTGCCAGCTCGTGGCGTGGCCGAGGGCGCGACGAACCGCGATCGCGACGGCCTCGGGGCTGAACCCCACCATGACGGTGTCGTCGCCGACGGCGCGCGCCACCACCTGGGCCATCGCCTGGACCGGGGTGCTCGCCGGCAGGCCGGTGAGCGCGCGGTTGATGTCGAGGATCGCGTCGTCGGGCTCGAGGAAGAAGTCGCCCGAGACGACGACGTCCGCGAGAACCGCGTCGTCCCCCTCCCCCGATGTCGTCAGGTCGACGACGACGAGCTTGCCTCCGGGCACCTTGTACTCACCATGCACGTGGTCATTATCCCCGACCCCCTCAGCCCTCCCGCAGGGGTGGTTCTCGTGGCACCGCGGGCCGCCGCTCGTGCGGGCTGAGAGCAACATCGCACGACGCGCACCTCGCGGCGCGTTGCCGATCGGCTCCCCGTCCACCACGCTGGGGCCATGGCATGGTTCCCGTGGCGTCGCAAGAAGGACGAGGCTCAGGCACAGCCCGAGCCCGTCGAGAAGGCAGTACTTCCGGTGCCCGAGCCGGAGCCGGAGCTTGCACCGGAACCGGAACCCGAGCCGGAACCCGAGCCCGAGCCCGAGCCGGAACCCGAGCCCGAGCCGGAACCCGAGCCCGAGCCCGAGCCGGAACCCGAGCCCGAGCCGCGGCCCGAGCCCGAACCCGAACCCGAGCCCGAGCCGCAGCCCGAGCCAGAACCCGAGCCGCAGCCGCAGCCGGAACCCGAGCCGCAGCCCGAGCCCGAACTCGACATAGCCCCGTGGCCGGAGCCGCAGCCCGGTGAGAGCCCGCTCGAGCAGGACTTCGAGCCGGAGCCCGTGCGGGAGCAGGACCTCGAGCCCCCACGCGAACCACGCGACCTGGTCCCGTCGGCCGACGGCGCCCCGACCCCGGTCGCGGCGTGGAACCCCAGCCTCAGTGGGGTCGGCGGCGTCGTCGTGCGGATCGAGCAGGTCGCGCTGTCGCACGCCCCGGTCGCCGACGACCTGCGGACCGCGGTGCAGCAGGGACTCGAGCTCGCCGTCGGGCCCGACTCCCCCGCACCCGCCGACGCGCCGCAGGACCACCCCGTCGTGCTGCACGTGACGATCGTCGAGGACCTCGTGGACGACGACGTGGAGCAGGCCATCGTCGCGATGCGCAAGCAGCTGAGCCGGAAGGCCGCCCGCGTGCGCCTCGTCGTCGACCAGGTGCCGCGCGACGAGCTGTAGCCCGTCAGCCGCGCGGGCAGCAGCCGCGCGGGCAGAAGCCGGGCCGGCAGCGCCGGTGCCGGCCGGCCCAGCCGCGCCTCAGCGCGGCTCGACCCCGGCCTGGACGAGCCCGAAGACGAGCGCGTCCACGAGCGCCTCGTACGCCGCCTCGAGGATGTTGGGCCCCACGCCGACGGTGCTCCACACGCTCGCGCCGTCGGAGGTCTGGATGAGCACGCGCGTCACGGCGTCGGTGCCGTGCGAGGTGTCGAGCAGGCGGACGCGGAAGTCGACGAGCTCGAACGAGGCGATCTCCGGGTAGGTCCCCAGGAGCGCCTCGCGCAGCGCGTGGTCGAGCGCGTTGACGGGACCGTTTCCCTCGCCGGTCTGCACGACCCGAGCACCGCCGGCGTGCAGCTTGACGGTGGCCTCGCACTCGCCGTCGCCCCCGATCCGCTCGGAGTACAGCACCGACGCGCGCCAGCTCTCCACCCGGAAGTACGCCGGCCGGTGACCGTCGAGCTCCTCCTGCAGGAGCAGTGCGAACGAGGCGTCGGCCGCGTCGAACGTGTACCCGTTCGCCTCGGCGTTCTTGACCCGGTCGACGACCTTGGTGAGCACCTCGGGCCGGCCCGTGAGGTCGATCCCGAGCTCGCGCCCCTTGAGCTCGATCGACGCGCGGCCCGCCATGTCCGACACGAGCATCCGCATGTCGTTGCCCACGAGGGTGGGGTCGATGTGCTGGTAGAGGTCGGGGTCCACGCGGATCGCGCTGGCGTGCAGCCCGGCCTTGTGCGCGAACGCGCTCGCGCCGATGTACGGCTGCCGCCCGAACGGCGGGATGTTCGTGACCTCGCTGACCGAGTGCGCGATCCGCGTCACCTCGGTGAGCGCGCCGGGAACGAGGCACCGCGCCCCGAGCTTGAGCTCGAGGTTGGCGACGACGGCGAGCAGGTCCGCGTTGCCGGTCCGCTCGCCGTAGCCGTTCACGGTGCCCTGCACGTGCCGCGCCCCGGCCTGGACGGCTGCGACCGAGTTCGCGACGGCGCACCCGGTGTCGTTGTGCGCGTGGATCCCCAGGCGCCCCGAGGTGCGGGTGCGCACCTCGGCGACGACCGCGTGCACCCAGTCCGGCAGCATCCCGCCGTTGGTGTCGCACAGCACGACGTCGCTCGCTCCGGCGGTGAACGCGGCCTCGACGGCCCGCAGCGCGTAGTCGGGGTCGAACCGGTAGCCGTCGAAGAAGTGCTCCGCATCGACGATGACGCGGCGGCCCTCGCCGGTGAGGTAGCGCACGGTGTCGGCGATCATCGCGAGGTTCTCCTCGCCGTCGGTGCGCAGCGCGCGCTCGACGTGCCGGATGTCGCTCTTCGCGACCAGCGTCACGATCGACGCCTCGGAGTCCAGCAGGGCGCGCACCTGCACGTCGTCGTGCGCGCGAGCGCCCGCCTTGCGGGTCGAGCCGAAGGCGGCCAGCTCGGCGTGGCGCAGGTCCAGCTCCTTGGCCGCGAGCGCGAAGAACTCGGTGTCCTTGGGAATCGCTCCGGGCCAGCCGCCCTCGATCACCGCCACTCCGAGCTCGTCCAGCAGCGGTGCGATGAGCATCTTGTCCGCCACCGTGAGGTTCATGCCCTCCTGCTGCGCGCCGTCGCGCAGGGTGGTGTCGTAGATCTCGACGGTCTCGCCGTCGAGGGTCGGCGTCGTCATGACGTGCCTCTCGAGTGATGCCTGGGGCGAGGTCGCTGCCGGCTCGTGACCGGAGGCCCATGACCTCACCGGGGGTTCCCGTCCGCCGTGCCCGGAGTGTGGGTTCCCCCGGACACACAAAAGCCTCCCGGGGTACGGGAGGCGGCGCGTCCGGGTGGGCCGGACGCGCTAGGTAATAAGCAGGGCGGGGTGTGCCACGGCAACAGTGTGCCACACCCGTCCGTGCGCGCCGAGCGCACACCCGCGCCCGACGGCGCCAGTTCGTGCGCCGTCCCGCGCCCACGATCGGCGACGACGGCGGCCTCGTGCCCGACCCCGACGGTCGCGAGATCCGGGTGTGGACGCGCGTGGACGCGCGGCTCGTGTTCGAGGAGATGTGGCTGCGGTTCGCGGCCCTCGACGAGTGGGCGTCCGCGGCCGGGTAGGGCTTTCGGGGCCCGTCGGCGCGTCACGGCTCGTCCCGCCTCACCCGCCCCCCTCCGCTCGTCCCGCCTCACCCGCCCCCCTCCGCTCGTCCGTCCCACCCGCTCCACCCGCCCACCCCTTCGGTCGCCGAGAACGGCCCGTGGCGACGAGAACGGCCCGCAGCGGACCGTTCTCGTCGCAGTGGGCCGTTCTCGATCAGCCGGCGAGCGCGCCGGCCGGCTGGACGGCCCGCAGCGGACCGTTCTCGTCGCAGAGGGCCGTTCTCGATCAACGGGCGAGCGCGCCGGCCGGCTGGACGGCCCGCAGCGGACCGTTCTCGTCGCAGTGGGCCGTTCTCGGCGAACGCGAGGCGGCGAACCACACCCGGTGGTGACGCACACGGCCCGACGGCGAGCCCGCCGGCCCCGAGGCGGCGCACCACCCGCGGTGGTGACGTCCGCGCGGGCGGTGGCTCGCCGTCGTGCGCCTGCGCGATCGGCAGGCGCACGACGGCGTGTGCCGCGTCGATCGGTCGACGCGCGGCCTCAGACGAGCCGGGTGAGCCAGCCGTGGGAGTCCTCGCGACGGCCGTACTGGATGTCCGTGAGGGTGTTGAGGACGTCGAGCGTGGTGGGCCCCGCCTCGCCGTCGCCGAGGGTGAGGTCGAAGTCGCGACCCGCGAGCCGGCCGATCGGCGTGACGACTGCCGCGGTGCCGCACGCGAACATCTCCACCACGTCGCCGGACCGGATGCCCTCGACGACCTCCGCCAGCGGGATGTCCCGCTCCTGCGTCTGCAGGCCGCGCTCGTCGAGCAGCGTGAGGATCGAGGAGCGGGTGACGCCCTCGAGGATCGAGCCGGTCAGGCGCGGCGTGCTCGCGGTGCCGTCCTTGCTCACCACGAAGACGTTCATCCCGCCGAGCTCCTCGAGGTTCTCCCCCGTGGAGTCGGTGAACAGGATCTGGTCGAAGCCGCGCTCGGCCGCACGCTGCTGGGGCAGCAGGCTCGCGGCGTAGTTGCCGCCGCACTTGGCGTCCCCCGTGCCGCCCGGGTGGGCGCGGCTGTAGTCCTCGGTCACCCAGATGGAGACCGGCTTGACGCCCTTGGCGAAGTACGGGCCCACGGGCGAGGCGATGACGAGGAAGTCGACGACGCGCGCGCTCCGCACGCCGAGGAACGCCTCGGACGCGAACATGAAGGGACGCAGGTAGAGCGAGGAGCCCGGCGTGGTGGGCACCCACTCGACGTCGGTGTGCACGAGCGTCCGGATCGCCTCGAGGAAGTCCGCCTCCGGCAGGACGGGCAGCGCGAGCCGCTCGGCGCTGCGCGCGAACCGGGCGGCGTTCGCCTCGGGTCGGAACGACCAGACGGAGCCGTCCGGGTGCGCGTACGCCTTCAGCCCCTCGAAGACCTCCTGCGCGTAGTGCAGGACGGCGGCGGCGGGGTCGAGCTGGAGCGGGCCGTAGGCCTCGACGCGCCGGTCGGACCAGCCGCCGTCGGCGGTCCACGTGGCACGCGCCATGTGGTCGGTGAACGCGGTGCCGAACGACAGCGCGGCGAGGATCTCGCCACGCTCCGTCACGGTGCGCGGGTGAGAGGAGGGCCGCACCTCGAAGGAGGTGGCGGTCAGGGTCGGGGACGGGGTCACGGAAGCCTCCACGGTTCTGATGGGGATGAACCTACGCCAGGTACCTGGCGGGAGTCGCCCGGGGGCGGCTGCGCGGCGGGGCCGCGCCGGGTCGCGCCAGGCGACTCAGCGGGCTACTCGCGCGGCCAGCGCGTCGCCGACCTGCGACGTCGTGCGCGGTGCGGACGAGCCGGCGCGCTCGGCGATGTCGGCCGCGACGGCGTCCTCGATGCGGGTGGCCTCGGCGTCCAGGCCGAGGTGGTGCAGCATGAGCGCGACCGACAGCACGGTGGCGGTGGGGTCGGCCTTCTGCTGGCCCGCGATGTCCGGCGCCGAGCCGTGCACGGGCTCGAACATCGAGGGGTACGCGCCGGTCGGGTTGATGTTCCCCGACGCGGCGAGGCCGATGCCGCCGGTCACGGCCGCGGCGAGGTCGGTGAGGATGTCGCCGAACAGGTTGTCGGTCACGATGACGTCGAACCGGGCCGGGTCGTTGACGAGGTAGATCGTGGCGGCGTCGACGTGCGCGTACGCGACCTCGACCTCGGGGAACTCCTGCGCGACCGCCTCGACCGTGCGACGCCACAGGTGGCCGGCGTGGACGAGCACGTTGTGCTTGTGCACGAGCGTGAGGTGCTTGCGGGGGCGCGCCTGGGCGCGGGCGAACGCGTCGCGCACCACGCGCTCGACGCCGTACGCCGTGTTCACGCTGACCTCGTTCGCGACCTCCGCGGGCGTGCCGACGCGGATGGCGCCGCCGTTGCCGACGTAGGGGCCCTCGGTGCCCTCGCGGACCACGACGAAGTCGATCTCGCCCGGGTTGCCCAGCGGCGTCGGCACGCCGGGGTACAGCTTGGAGGGACGCAGGTTGACGTAGTGGTCGAACGCGAACCGCAGCTTGAGGAGCAGACCGCGCTCGAGCACGCCGCTCGGGACGCCCGGGTCGCCGATCGCGCCGAGCAGGATCGCCTCGTGCTGCCCGATCGCCTCCAGGTCGGCGTCGGTGAGGGTCTCGCCGGTCTCGTGCCACCGCCTGGCGCCGAGCTCGTACGGCGTGGTGCGCACGGTCACGTCGCTCCCGGCCAGCACGGCGTCGAGCACCTTGAGGCCCTCGGCGACCACCTCCGGGCCGATCCCGTCGCCGGCGATCACAGCAAGGTCGAGCTCACGAGTCATGGCGGGGATGCTACGCCGTCATCCCAACGGGCGGACATGGCATCTCGCGATTCGGACGATCCGTTCGCGGACAGGGCGGCGTGCCTGCACCTGGCGGCCGCGTCACAGCACCGGCGTCAGCGCGAGCCCGGCGAGCACCGGAGCCAGGACCCAGCCGCCGACGCCGACCCAGAACGACGCCAGCGTGCGTCGCCAGGTCGTGACGACCCGCGGCGGCAGCAGCCAGCCGAGCGCCGGGAGGTCCTCGACGTGATCGAGCACGGACTGGGGCACCCGGACGATCTGCCACATCGCGGCGAGCCGGCCGAGGAGGCGGACCCGGCTGCCGGTGACCGTCCGGGTCAGGCGGGCGGCGGTGCCGACCGTCACCGTGGTGTGGCGCTGGAGCGACCACAGGTCCGCCACGAGCGCGCCGGGGTGCCGCACCGCTCGCGCGGTGCCGAGGGCCGAGCGGACGAACAGGGCGTGCACCGTCAGCGCACCGAGCCCGACGGCGAGCCCCACCACCATCGGCCACGTGCGCCAGGTCAGGGCGAGCCCCACGATGGCGACCGCCGGGGCCGCGGCCGCGAGCGCGACCAGGACCGCGGGGACGCGCAGCCAGTGCAGGATCGAGCCGATCCGGCTCAGGGCCTCGACGAGCTCGGCCTCCTCGGCCGGTCCGACCATCTGCTCCGTCGGGTCAGGGCCGTGCTCGGCCGCGTCGGCCGGCCGCTGGGCAGGGGCGACGTCGTCCCCGCCGCCGGAACCGGAGGCGAGCCCGTCCCAGGGCGCACGCGCCGCACCGGTGGGCTCGCCGTCGTGCCGTTCGCTCACGCGGGGTCCAGCACCTCGAACCGCTCGCACAGCACGACCATGTCCTCGTCGAACCGGTCGTCCCCCAGCACTCGGCGCCAGTAGCGCTCGTGCTCGCGACGCCAGCTCTCCAGCGAGCGGTCGTCCTCCCCCTCGGCCTCGGCGAAGGCCGGCGTCACGTCGCGGAAGGCCGTCTCGACGACGTCGGTGGTGCGCAGCAGCGCGCGCGGGTGCCCGGCGCCGTCGAGCGCGATCCACAGGTCACCGGCGGCCGGGGCCGCGTCGTCGGGGCCGAGCTCGGCCTGCGCCGTCGAGGTGGCCGTCTTCACGCCGTCGAGGACGAGCCGGAGGAGCTCGTCCGCGAGCTCGGGGGCGTCACCGAACCGGAACGCGGGCGGCGGGACCGCTGCGAGCGCGCCCGGCCCGAGCACCACCGGCAGCCGGCCGACCTTCGCCTTGGCCCGGACGGACTCCCAGTACGCCACGATCGCCTCGTCCTCACCCATCCCGCCATTCAACACGAGACGCGCGGCGGCAGTGCGCGCTGACGACGACGCGGCGCCGACCCGAAGGTCGACGCCGCGTCGTGGAACTGAGATCTCGCCGGATCGGCGAGATCGGCGGATCGCGGATCAGCGCGAGGCGGAACCCTCGACGTAGTCCGTCTCGGCGTTCTTCTGCCACGAGAACATCTTGCGCAGCTCGCGGCCGGTGGCCTCGATCGGGTGCGCCTCGCCCTTCGCCCGCAGCTCCTTGAACTCCGGCGCGCCGGCGTCCTGGTCGGCGATGAAGCGCTCGGCGAACGCGCCGGACTGGATGTCGCCCAGGACGGCCTTCATGTTCTCCTTGACCTCGGGCGAGATGACGCGCGGGCCCGAGACGTAGTCGCCGTACTCGGCGGTGTCCGAGACGCTCCAGCGCTGCTTGGCGATGCCGCCCTCGACCATGAGGTCGACGATGAGCTTGAGCTCGTGCAGCACCTCGAAGTAGGCGACCTCGGGCTGGTAGCCGGCCTCGGTCAGCACCTCGAAGCCGTACTGCACGAGCTGCGACGCGCCGCCGCACAGGACGGCCTGCTCACCGAAGAGGTCCGTCTCGGTCTCCTCGGTGAAGGAGGTGCGGATGCCGCCGGCGCGAAGGCCGCCGATCGCCTTGGCGTAGGACAGCGCGAGCGGCCACGCCTCGCCCGAGGCGTCCTGCTCGACGGCGACGATCACCGGCACGCCGCGCCCGTCGACGTACTCGCGGCGCACGAGGTGGCCCGGGCCCTTGGGGGCGACCATGACGACGTCGAGGTCTGCGGACGGCTTGATGTAGTCGAACCGGATGTTGAAGCCGTGGCCGAACACGAGCGTCGCGCCCTCGTTGAGGTTCGGCTCGATGTCCTGGGCGTACAGCGTGCGCTGCACCTGGTCCGGCGCGAGGATGACGACGACGTCGGCCTCCTTGACGGCGTCGGCGACGGGCAGCACCCGCAGGCCCTGCTCCTCCGCCTTGGCCTGGGAGGCGCTGCCGGGACGCAGGCCGACGCGGACGTCGACACCCGAGTCGCGCAGGTTCAGCGAGTGCGCGTGCCCCTGGCTGCCGTAACCGATGACGGCGACCTTCTTGCTGGCGATGACGGACAGGTCAGCGTCGTCGTCGTAGAACAGCTCAGCCACGATGGGTTTCTCCTTGCGGTGGTGATGGGTGGATCAGGCCGAGCGCGCGATGCGCTCGAGCGCTCGGTCGCTCATGGAGCGGGGGCCACGGCCGATGGCGACCGTACCCGACTGGACGATCTCGCGGACGCCGTACGGCGCGAGCGAGGTGAGGAGGGCGTCGAGCTTCTCGGTGGTCCCGGTCGCCTCGACGGTCACCGCCTCGGGCGAGACGTCGACGACGTGCGCGCGGAACAGGTCCACGACCTGCAGCACCGCGGTGCGCGTGGCGTCGTCGGCCTTGACCTTGACGAGCAGCAGCTCGCGGTGGACCGAGGTCTTCTCCTCGAGCTCGACGATCTTGATGACGTTGACGAGCTTGTTGAGCTGCTTCGTCACCTGCTCCAGGGGCAGGGCGTCGACGTCGACCACGACCGTGATGCGCGAGACGTCACCGTGCTCGGTGGGTCCCACGGCGAGGGAGTGGATGTTGAAGGCGCGGCGCGCGAACAGCGCGGCGACCCTCGTGAGGACGCCCGGCTTGTTCTCGACGAGCACGGACAGGGTGTGGCGGCTCATGTCTCTCAGTCCTCCCGGTCCCAGCTCGGGGTGATTCCCCGGGCGTACTGGATCGCGTCGTTGCTCACGCCGGCGGCGACCATCGGCCACACCATCGCGTCGCGGCTCACGGTGAAGTCGACCACGACGGGGGCGTCGTCGATCGCGTTGGCCTGCTCGATCACGGCGTCCACGTCCTCCTCGCGCTCGCACCGCAGGCCCACGCAGCCGTACGCCTCGGCGAGCTTGACGAAGTCGGGGATGCGCCGGGTCTGGTGACCGGTGTTGAGCTCGGTGTGGGAGTACCGGCCCTCGTAGAAGAGGGTCTGCCACTGCCGCACCATGCCGAGCGAGGAGTTGTTCACGATCGCGACCTTGATCGGGATGTTCTCGATCGCGCAGGTGGCGAGCTCCTGGTTGGTCATCTGGAAGCAGCCGTCGCCGTCGATCGCCCAGACGATCCGGTCCGGCTGGCCGACCTTGGCGCCCATGGCGGCCGGCACGGCGTAGCCCATCGTGCCGAGGCCCCCGGAGTTGAGCCACGACCGCGGCCGCTCGTAGGAGATGAACTGCGCGGCCCACATCTGGTGCTGACCCACCCCGGCCACGTACACGGCCTCCGGCCCGGTCAGGGCGCCGATCCGCTGGATCACGTGCTGCGGCGCGAGCAGACCGTCGGCCGTCGCCGTGTAGCCGAGGGGGTAGGTCTCGCGCAGCGCGTCCAGCTGCTTCCACCAGCCCTCGAGGTCCGGCAGGCCGTGCTGCGCGTGCTCGTTCGCCAGCTCGGCGGTGAGCTCGGTGATCACCTCGAGGATGTCGCCCACGATCGGGACGTCCGCGCGGCGGTTCTTCGAGATCTCCGCCGGGTCGATGTCGGCGTGCACCACGGTCGCCAGCGGCGCGAAGCTGGACAGCTGTCCCGTCACCCGGTCGTCGAACCGTGCGCCGAGCGCCACCACGAGGTCGGCCCGCTGGAGCGCCGCGACGGCCGGCACCGTGCCGTGCATCCCGGGCATGCCCAGGTGCTGGGGGTGGGAGTCGGGCAGCGCGCCGCGCGCCATGAGCGTGGTCACGACGGCGGCGCCCGAGAGGTCGGTCAGCGCCCGCAGCGCCTCGCTCGCGTTCCCCCGGATGACGCCGCCACCCACGTAGAGCACCGGCCGACGGCTCGTGGCGAGCAGCCTCGCGGCCTCGCGCACCTGCTTGAGGTGCGGCTTGGTCGTCGGGTGATAGCCGGGCAGGTCGAGCTCGGTGGGCCAGCGGAAGGTCGTCTGCGCCTGCTGCGCGCTCTTGGCGACGTCGACGATCACCGGGCCGGGCCGACCCGTGCTCGCGATGTGGAAGGCCTCCGCGATCCGCGCGGGGATCTCGTCCGCATCGGTGACCAGGAACGAGTGCTTGGTGACCGGCATCGTGATGCCGACGATGTCGGCCTCCTGGAACGCGTCGGTCCCGATCAGCGACGCCCCGACCTGACCCGTGATCGCCACCATCGGGATCGAGTCCATGTTGGCGTCCGCGAGGGCGGTCACGAGGTTGGTCGCTCCCGGGCCCGACGTCACGATGCACGCGCCGACCCGGCCCGTGGCGTGCGCGTAGCCCGACGCCGCGTGCCCCGCGCCCTGCTCGTGCCGGACGAGGATGTGCCGCAGCTTCGTCGAGTCGAGCAGCGGGTCGTAGGTCGGCAGGATCGCGCCGCCCGGGATGCCGAAGACGACGTCGGTGCCGGCGGCCTCGAGCGAGCGGACGATGCTCTGGGCCCCGGTCATCGGCTCCGGCGCTACCGACGCGGCCGAGGGCACCGGCCGCGGCCGGGGAGCTGGGGTACGCGCGGGTGCGGCGGGCGCGCGGCCGGCCGCGGTCCCGGGACGCTTCGCAGTCGTCGACATCTCACTCCTTGGGTTGAACACACAAAAGCCCCTCGAACCGGTGATCGGCTCCAGGGGCGGCAGGTCGGTCGGTCGACGAGTCAGCCCCTGGCGGGGACGACTACGACGAGAAGCGCGATCTGCATGGCACCACCGTACCCCAGGGTGCGAGGTATCCCAACCCGTGGAATCACGGTCTCACTCCGCGACCGCGCTTTGCCGGGCTCGGCCCGTGCCCGAGGTGGCGAGGTGCGCGCCGATCGGCCGCAGCCTCGCGGTCGGACCGCCGCAGGACGGCGGCGGCGTCCTCTCGTCACGTCCCGCCCCGTCCGTCCGACTCGTCCCCGCGCACGACGGCGAGCGGCCCCTCCGCCGTCGTCGGCGGTTCGAACCCGGCCACCAGGGCGAGGGCGGCGTCGTGCTCGACCCGCCCGTCGTCCGACCCGGCGCTCCCGCGACCGGCGAGGCGACGGGCGGCCACCTCGGCGTCCACGACGACGTACCGCACCTCCGGCGTCACCCCCATCGGCTCGAGCAGCAACCGGTACTGCGCCCGCAGCGCACGGGTCGCGAACGGCGCATCGACGACGACGTCGCGGCCCGCCCGCACGAGCTCGAGGAGTGCAGCGCGCTGCTCGCGCTCGAGCTCCTGCGCGAGGGCGGGCGAGACGGGGAACGTGCGGACACCGCGGCGCCAGGCGGCCTCGTCGGTGGACAGACGCACCCAGCCCTCCGAGACGAGGGTCCGCGCCACCGTCGACTTGCCCGCACCCGAGATCCCGCACATCAGCACGACACGTGGCACGCGGGCCACGCTATCCGTTGCTCGCCACGGGGGGACGCCAGGGCGCAGACTGCCGAGGTGGAGCGGATGAGCCGGACCCAGGCACGCCGCGTCGCGGTGCGGGCGCAGCTGCTCGACCTGCCGCGACCCGTCGACATCCTCGAGGTGGTGCGCACGGTCGGCCACCTGCAGGTCGACCTCACGGCCGCCGTCGCGCCGAGCGCCGAGCTCGTGCTCTGGTCGCGGCAAGGAGCGGAGGGCTTGGACGCGCGCACGCTGGAAGACGCCGTCGGAGACGGCTCGCTCGTCGAGATCGCCGGCATGCTGCGGCCCGTCGAGGACGTCGCGCTCTATCGCGCCGAGATGGCGGCGTGGCGCGACGGCGTTCCGCTCGAGCCGTGGCAGGCGGGGCCGCAGCGGTGGATCGCGGCGAACGACGCGGCGCGACACGACGTGCTCGAGCTGCTTCGGGCCGAGGGCCCCCTCCCCGCCCAGGCCATCCCGGACACCACCGCCGTGCCCTGGCGCTCGACGGGATGGACGAACGGGAAGAACGTCATGAAGCTCCTGGAGATCATGGCCGCGCGCGGCGAGGTCGCCGTCGCGAGCCGGGAAGGCCGCGAGCGGAACTGGGACCTCTCCTCGCGCGTGTGGGCTGACGACCCGGAACGGGCACCCGACCTCGAGACCGCTCGGGCCGAGCGCGACCGCCGCGCACTCGCCGCCCTGGGGCTTCGACGGACGACGGCGAAGCACCCCGCACCCGTCGGCGCCGTCGCCGTGGCGATCGACGGCGTGGCCGGCACCTGGTGCGTCGATCCCGAACGGTGGGAGCAGCGCGACACGTCCTTCCGGGGGCGGTGCGCGGTGCTCTCGCCGCTGGATCGACTCGTGTTCGACCGCAGGCGCCTGCTCGAGCTCTTCGAGTTCGAGTACCAGCTCGAGATGTACAAGCCGGCCGCGCAGCGTCGCTGGGGGTACTGGGCCATGCCCGTGCTCGTGGGCGACCGGATGCTCGCACGGGTGGACGCGACCGCCGAGCCTGATCGCGGGGTCCTGCGCCTCGACGCCGTCCACGGCGATGACGCGTTCGACGACGACGCCGAGCAGTCAACCCTCCGCGAGCTCGACGACCTCGCCCGCTACCTCGGGCTCGTGCTCGACGACGCGCGCTGACCCGGCGTTCGGGCATGGCGAAGCCCCCCACGCGGAGCCGTCTGGGTACGACGTAGCCCCCGCACGCCGTGGCGCCGGCGGTCCTGCTCGTCGCTCACGAAACTGTGCTCCTGTCCCGGTCACGACCGGCTCGGTACGCCCGTCGACCGGACACCTG
>NZ_VENP01000060.1 GCF_006351005.1 Miniimonas arenae
CGACGGGGGTGCGATGTGGCCAAGCGGCCCGTTCAGCAGCGACCCGAGAACGCGGGCGCCGACTCGGCGAGGACTGCAGTCGCGAAGGCGGGCGCAAGCCGCGCGAGGGCGAGGGCGAGGGCGAGGGCGAGGCAGAGAGGGCGAGCGAAGACCACGACAGCGCGTGCGCGGGCGCGCCCCGCGACTCAGGTCAGTGACGTCCCGCGCGACGGGTCCCACGTGAGGTCGGCGACCGACTCCTGCGTGCCGAGCCGCGAGCGGCTCGCGGGCAGCTGCTGCCAGCGGCGCAGCGCCCCCACGAGCCCCTCGGGCGTGACGCCCGCGCGGCGCAGCGGCACGTCGATCCAGGGCGTGGGCGCGGGGCGCCAGAGCACGCGTCGGCGCGGGGTGCGGACGACGCCGTCGGAGCCGGCGAGCTGAATGCGCACGACCACGCCGTCCCGACCCGCCGCGACCGTGACGCCGGTGACGTCCTCCCACCGGGCGCCGACGTCCTCGTCGGGCAGGCGAGCCGCGACGCCGTCGGGCGTGAGCACGAGGCGGGTGGCGCGGGTCGCGCGCAGGAGGATGTCGGGGAGCACCGACCCGAGGGTGAGCAGTCCGATCACGGCGAGCCAGCGCAGCAGGCCCGCGCGGCCGCCGAACGACGGGGCCCACGCCAGCAGCGCGAGCAGCGCCACGATCGCGACCAGCGCGAGCACGAGCGTCACGTCGCCGGCGCGCGAGAACGGCACCACGGTGCGCCCCGGTTCGAGGCGGATCCGTCGCCCGTCGACCGGAGGCCGGCTCACCCGCGTCACCACGAGGTTCACCGCAAGCAGCGCCACCACGAGCGCCGCCGCACCCGCCTCGGGCGATCGCAGCACCACGGCTCCAACCCCGAGCAGCACCGCCACGAGCCCGTTCACGACGGCGAGCAGCACGTCGAGCGGTCGGGTGCGGCGCCACGCGTCGGCTCCCTGGGCGGGTGGGCCGTACGGACTAGAAGAGGCCACCGAAGAAGTCCCCGATCGCATCGCCCGTCTCCATGAGGTCGTTCCAGCCGTTCTCGATCGCGCCGCCCACGCCGTCGCCCTCGAAGAGGCCGTCGATCACCCCCGAGGAGACGATGCCGACCACGCCGCCGACGACCGTGCCGACCACCGCCCCGGCCACGGTGCCGACGATCGGCACCGGGATCGCCGTGCCGATCAGCGCGCCGGTCGCGGCGCCCGCGGCGAGCGAGGCGCCGAGTCCGACGCCGTTCGAGGTGACCGCCTGCGCCACCGACTCCCCGTCCTGGATGTCGGCGTAGATGCTGTACCCCGTGGTCGCGACGGCGAGCGCGCCCCCCGCGATGCGAACGCCCCGCGGAGAGACGGTCCGGGACGGGGCGAGCTCGTCGGCCTCCCGGAGCGCGGCGGCGTGCCGGTCCATGAGGTCGTAGTAGTGGCTGGCGTCCGTCAGGATCCGGCCACGGTCGTTGAGAGCCGCGAGGTGCCTCGCGAGCTCGTCCGCCTGGGAGAGCGCCGTCGCGGACTGCATGCTGCGGTTCCACGCCACGACGGCGACGGCACCGAGCTCACCCACGAGCGCGAGCGTGTCGCCTGCGGTGGAGGTGAGCGCGGCGGACTGCTCCTCCCAGACGCGCTGCATCTGCTCCACGGCGCGCTGCCAGCGCTCGAGGGCGGCGTCGACGATGTCGACGCACGAGTTCCAGACCTCGACGAGCGCCTCCCACTCCACCACGAGTGCCGTGAGCTGGGTCTCGCTCGTCGCGGGCCCGGTCCGCCCGCGCAGCCACGCGTCGATCTCGGCGGGCGGGGTGATCGTCGTGCCCGAGACGCTGAGTCCGCCGGCCTGAGCGGTCTCGCGCGCGTGCGCGAGGTCGTCGAGGGTGAGACGCAGGGAGTCGCCGAGGGTCGTCACGGCGGCGGCGACGGTCCCGGCGATCCCGGTGACCTCCGCCGTCGACTCCGTGAGGGACAGCGCGGTGGCGCCGAACTCGTCGGCGGCCGTCCCGCCCCACTGCGCGAGCGCCGTCGAGCGCGCGTCGACGGCGTCGTCGACGTACCCGTCGACGGCGGGAACCACGGTGCCGGACAGCCAGGACGCGACGGCGTGGATGGCGGCGGGGCTGCCGTCGAGCCGCGTGTCCATCGCGGCCGTCACACCGGCCCCCCGGCGAGCCGGCTCGCGAGGCGCTCCGACACGCCGTCGTCCGTCCCGCGGTAGTCCGCGGCGGCGGCGACGAGGTCGCCCGCGCACACGTCACCCGCGTGCGTGACGTCGCCGACGGCGAGCGGGAAGGTCGCGAGGATCGACGCGAGCACGTCGCTCGCGAGTCCGGCGTCGCCGAGCCCCGGGGCCACGACGGCGGTGCGCGCCGCCGTCGAGGCGTGCTGGAGCGCGGTGGCCGCCGCGTCGAGCGCGGTGGGGACGACCTCGACGCTCATCGCGCCGCGCCGATGCGTTCGTGCGCGGGCAGCGGGAGGTCGAGGTACACGACGTCGTAGGGGCGGACCTTGCGCAGCTCGTCGAGCCAGCTGGTCGCCGCGAGGAACCACGGGGCGTCGGGGCCGTTGCAGCCCTGGAAACGGTCGAGCGCCGTGTAGAGCAGGAGCGCGGTGCGGCCGTCCTTCGTGGTCCGGTAGACGACCTCGAGCTGGTCCGGCTCGGTCACGTGCCTCGTGCACGGCACGTAGAAGACGGGTGGGACGTCGAACGGGAGGCCGCCCGCGCGGGCTGCGGGGGCGTCGGACGGCTCGGTCACGGGTCTCCTCGGGGTAGGCGAACGGACCAGCCTAGACGACCGCGCGGATGCGGCCGACGACCTCGTCGCCCCCGCGCACGTCCAGCGGGAGGCGCGGCAGGAACGCGGCGACCGCGTCGGCGTCGAGCGCCCCGGCCTGGGTGAGCAGCGTGAGCGCGACGAGCGTCGCGGGGCGAGCTGCGCCGTCGAGCACCTTGAGGGCGACACACCCCCCGGGTGCAGCGACCACGAGCACGCCCTCGGCGCCGCCCTTGGCCAGCGCCCCGAGGTGCTGGATGACGAGGGTGTTCTCGCGGCCCTCGCCGTCGATCGTCCACGGGAAGCGGTGCACCGCCTCGACCACGCGCGCAGCCGCCGCCTGTGCGGGATCCGCGGCGTCCGGGGCGGTAGCCCACGCCGTCGCGCGGGCGAGCGCCGTCAGCGACACGGCGAACAGGGGCGCGCCGCAGCCGTCGACTCCGGTCGCGGCGATCGGCTCGCCGCCGGCTCGCTCGAGCGTCGCGGCGATCTCGCGCTGCAGCGGGTGCCCGGGATCGGTGTAGTCGTGGGTGGACCAGCCCTGCGCGCGGCACGCGCGCAGCATCGCGGCGTGCTTGCCGGAGCAGTTCATGTGCAGGCGGTCCGGCCCGTGGCCGGCCGCGGCCCACTCCTGCCGCGCGGCCGAGTCGCCCGGCCACGCCTGCGGACAGCGCAGGTCCGACGGCGTGAGGTCGCCCTCGGCGAGCATGCGCGCCACCACCGCGACGTGCGCCGGGGTGCCCGCGTGCGAGGCGGTGGCCAGGCCGGCCGCCTCGTCGTGCAGGTCGGCGCCGAGCGCGAGGCACGTGGCGGCCTGGACCGGCTTGAGGCTCGAGCGCGCGAAGACGGGTGTCGTCACGTCACCGAGCGTGCGCACGGGTACGCCGTCGGGATCGAGCACGACGGCGCTGCCGAGGTGACGCGACTCCACGAAGCCCGAACGCTCGACGAGGGCGAGCTCGACGGCGTCGCGTGCGGTGAACGTCTCGGTGGCGTGCGTGGCGTGCGTGGCGTCGGGGGTCGGACGGCTGCTCACGCCTGGTCACGCTACCGCGAGGGTCTGCGTGTGAGGCAGGTCACGTAGACTCGGCCCCACGCTCCTGCACCGGGGGAGGAGAGGCGATGCCGGCTCACGGGCACGATCCGAGCGCGGTCCGCACTGCGCACGAGGGCTTCGTCGCGTCCGGACGCCTCGACCCGGGCGTGCGTGACGTCGTCGCGGACTCCTGGCGGCGCAGCCGCCGCAGCGGCGTGGACCCTGAGCACGTCTCGCCCACGGTCGACCTGACCGGGTCGGACCTCCTGCGCGTGCGCGCCGAGCACCCGCTCGCCCCCGCGATCCCCGTGGTGCGCGACCTGCTCCTGGGTCCCGACGCGGGCTGGGTCGCGGCGCTCATGGACGCCTCCGGCCGGCTGCTGTGGGTCGAGGGTGACGCGGTGGTGCGGCGTCGGGTCGAGCGCGTGGGATTCGTCGAGGGGGCGATGTGGCGCGAGGACACCGCCGGCACCAACGCCCCGGGCACGGCGCTCGCAACCGACCGGGAGGTCCACGTGCTCGGCGCCGAGCACTGGTCGCGCCCGGTGCAGGGACTGAACTGTGCGGCCGCGCCGGTGCACGACGCCGACGGTCGCGTGCTCGGCGTCCTCGACATCACCGGCGGCTCGCCCGTCTCGTCCGGCATGGCGCGCTCGCTGGTCCGCGCGACGGTCGCGGCGGTCGAGGCGATCGTCGCGCGCACCGACCGGTCGCCCCGCGTCGTGGGCCCCGACGGCACGCGCCCGGGCAGCGGTCCCGCCGAACCGCGGCTGCGCGTGCTGGGCGCACGCGACGGCGAGCTGCGCACGCCCCAGGGGGTCGTCCGGCTCAACCGGCGGCACGCCGAGATCCTGCTCCTGCTGGCCGAGCACCCCGAGGGGTTGAGCTCCGAGGAGCTCGCGATCATGCTCTCCGAGGAGGACCTCTCGGTGGTGACGGTCCGTGCCGAAGTTTCCCGGCTGCGCCGCGTCGCCGGGCCGCTGCTCGCGGAGTCGCGGCCCTACCGGCTCGTGCGCGACCTGCACACGGATGTCGATGCGGTGCGGGCGGCCCTCGCCGTCGGGGACGTGGCCCAGGCGCTCGCGAGCTGTCCCGGCCCGGTGCTCGCGCGCTCGACCGCGCCGGGCGTGGTCGCGGTGCGCGAGGCGCTCGCGGCGGACCTGCGCGCCGCCGTCCTCGCGTCGAACGACCCCGACGTCATCGCACGCTGGACGGCCGCCGACGTGGGTGCGGAGGACTGGTGGGCGTGGCAGCGCCTGGCCGTCGTCGCTCCGAGCGGCAGCCCGCACGCGCTGCGCGCGCGGACCCGGCTCGCGACGCTGGACCGCGCGCTCGCCTGACGCGCGGGACGAACGTCCCTTGCGGCACGTGCAACCCTCGTGCAACGGTCGGCGACCTACGCTCGCAGCGGATCACGGCACCGATGCCGTGATGCGCGGTCGGACCGGACGCCAGGGGCGGCGCCACGGTCGGCCGACGGACGCGGACCGAGAGGTTGACCATGACCGTCTACGCAGCACCGGGCACCGAGGGATCGGTCGCCACCTACCGCGAGCGCTACGACCACTGGATCGGCGGCGAGTTCCGCAAGCCGGTCAACGGGCGCTACTTCGAGAACGTCACCCCCGTCACCGGCAAGGTGTTCACCGAGGTGGCCCGCGGCGACGCCGACGACATCGAGGCGGCTCTCGACGCCGCGCACAAGGCGGCGCCCGCCTGGGGCCGGACCTCCGCCACCGAGCGCGCGATCATCCTCAACAAGATCGCCGACCGGATGGAGGAGAACCTCGAGAAGATCGCCGTCGCGGAGTCGTGGGAGAACGGCAAGCCGGTCCGCGAGACCCTCGCCGCCGACATCCCGCTCGCGATCGACCACTTCCGCTACTTCGCGGGTGCCATCCGGGCCCAGGAGGGCACGATCTCCCAGATCGACGAGAACACCGTCGCCTACCACTTCCACGAGCCGCTGGGCGTGGTCGGCCAGATCATCCCGTGGAACTTCCCCATCCTCATGGCCGTGTGGAAGCTCGCCCCGGCGCTCGCGGCGGGCAACGCCGTGGTGATCAAGCCGGCTGAGCAGACGCCCGCGTCGATCCTCTTCCTCATGGAGATCATCGCCGACCTCCTCCCGCCGGGCGTGGTCAACATCGTCAACGGCTTCGGCGTCGAGGCGGGCAAGCCGTTGGCCTCGAGCTCGCGGATCCGCAAGATCGCCTTCACCGGCGAGACCACCACGGGCCGCCTGATCATGCAGTACGCGGCGCAGAACATCATCCCGGTGACGCTCGAGCTGGGCGGCAAGAGCCCGAACATCTTCTTCGACGACGTCGCCGCGGAGCGGGACGCCTACTACAGCAAAGCGCTCGAGGGCTTCACGATGTTCGCCCTCAACCAGGGCGAGGTGTGCACGTGCCCGTCCCGCGCCCTCATCGCCGACGAGATCTACGACTCCTTCCTCGGCGACGCCATCGAGCGCACCAAGCTCGTGAAGCAGGGCAACCCCCTGGACACCACGACGATGATCGGCGCGCAGGCGAGCAACGACCAGCTCGAGAAGATCCTGTCCTACATCGAGATCGGCAAGGGCGAGGGCGCCGAGGTCCTCCTCGGCGGTCACCGCGCTGAGCTCGACGGCGACCTCGCCGGCGGCTTCTACGTCGCCCCGACGATCTTCGAGGGCAAGAACTCGATGCGCATCTTCCAGGAGGAGATCTTCGGGCCGGTCGTGGCCGTCACCTCGTTCTCCGGGTTCGACGACGCGATCGCGACGGCGAACGACACCCTGTACGGCCTCGGTGCGGGTGTGTGGTCGCGCAACACGATGACGGCCTACCGGGCCGGCCGCGCCATCCAGGCCGGCCGGGTGTGGACGAACAACTACCACGCGTACCCCGCCGCGGCGGCGTTCGGTGGGTACAAGGGGTCCGGCGTCGGCCGGGAGAACCACCTCATGATGCTGGACCACTACCAGCAGACGAAGAACCTGCTCGTCTCCTACTCCCCGGACGAGCTGGGCTTCTTCTGATCGGACGCGCCTCGCCGTCGGGCACCCCGTCCGCCCGACGGCGAGGCGACCGGCCGGTTGCCGGTGGTGCCGCGTGCGGTGCTCCGTCCCGCCCGCGGCTCCACCGGGAGCCGGCCGGTCCCCTGGGCTACCCGAAAGGAGACGACGATGACGTCGCAGGACCTGCCCGAACGGGTGGCCGTCACGCCCGCCGCCGCGACCATGCTCGTGCAGCTGCGCGCGCAGCACGGCCCGCTCATGTTCCACCAGTCGGGGGGCTGCTGCGACGGGTCGTCGCCGATGTGCTACCCCGACGGGGAGTTCCTCACGGGTGACGCCGACGTGCACCTGGGGGACCTCGCCGTCGTGCCCGACGGGGTTGCCGACGGGGTTGCCGACGGGGGCGAGCCGTTCACCGTGCCCGTGTGGATGTCGAAGGCCCAGTACGAGTACTGGAAGCACACGCACCTCACGATCGACGTGGTGAAGGGGCGCGGGGCGGGCTTCTCGCTCGAGACGCCCGAGGGCGTGCGGTTCCTCATCCGCTCGCGCGTGCTGACCGACGAGGAGTACGGGGCGCTCGCGGCCGCCGGCGTCGTGTGAGTCACCCCGTACGGCGCGCTCGCCACCGTTCGCCGAGCCGTCGCAGTCCTGCCAGCCCCCGCCCCGTTCCGCGACGGTGGGGTGTGCCCGCCCGCCGCCCGAGCGCCTCGAGGAGCGGCCGCAGTTCGTCCTCGGCCAGGTTCCGTCGGGTGAGTTGGGCGAACGGGTCCGTCCCGCGCGAGCCGAGCAGCCCCGGTCCCGTGTCCGCGCCCGTGGCGATCAGGCGGCGCAGCACCACCGCGTCGCCGCCGTCGAGGGTCGGGTTGCCGAGCAGCACGTTGACGGGCGTCCGGGCCGCGAGCTGCGTGGTGGGCGTCGCACCGTTGGCGAGCAGCCACAGCGACTTCTCCCGGCGGTCCTGCGGGTCGAGGGTGTCGAGCGCGGCGTCGAGCAGGTAGCGGTGCGGCGAGTCGAACTGCACGATCGCGTCGAGGAGGTCGTGGAGCGTTCCGGTGAGGGCCTGGGTGAGTGGCGCGCTGACGTGCTCGAGCGCGGCCAGGGCCTGGTCCGGTGTGACCTCGACGCCGAACGTCCGCTCGGCGTACCCGGCCTCGCTCAGGGTCCGCGGCGACATCTGCTGCCCGCGGCCGAGCACCCGACGCAGCTGCGGCACACCCGCCTCGGCCGAGTACAGCGCCTCGAGAGGGTCGCGGCCCTCTCGACCGGCCGCGCGAGCCTCGGCGAGCATGTTGTCCGTCGCACGCCAGTGCCCGCCGTCGCGGTAGAACACCGCGCTGAGTGGCGCTCCAGCGATCGAGGACGCCTCGCCGTCGGACGCCTCGCCGTCGGATGCGACCACGAGCGGACGCAGGTCGCTCGGCAGGCCCTCGAGCAGGTCGGCTGCTTCGGTGGGTGAGGCGCCCGGGCGGCGCGACGTGAGGACGGCGCGCCTGTCGTGGGTGAGGTGGAGGGTCCACACGATGTCCTCCGCCCGGATGCGGATCCGGCGGACGGTCGGCTGGATCCGCGATCCCTCCAGCGGCGTGGCCGGTGCGGACGCGGGCCACGCGACCTCGGTGGCGACTCGGTCGAGCGCGAGGTGAGGCGGGACGGCGGGATCGCCGTGCGCGAGGGCGGCGAGGTTCTCGATGACGCGGGCGCGCCACCGCAGCTCCCAGATGGTCATCCGACCGAGCAGCTCCACGACGGCGTCGGCGCGGCAGATCACGAGGGTCACCACGGGCGTCGAGCGGTGCTCCGTCCTCGGGAACCCCGCCAGCGTGACGACGGCGTGACCGTCCACCCACCACAGCCAGCCCTTGGTGAGCCCGATCCCGCGCATGACGGCCGTGAGGGGCGTGTGGTGGTCGAGGCCGAGCTGGTCCGGGTCGTAGACCGTCTCTGTGGGCTCGCCCCACCGCGCCGTCATCGCCCGGCGCAGGTCGGCGTTCCACGCGCTGAGCGCCTCGACGGTCCAGTACTCCCCGCGTGCCAGCACGGTCTGGAGCGTGTCGGGCCCGCCCGCGTCGCGCAGGCGGCGGCCCACGACGACGAAGGGGTCCTCGCCGAGCGTTCCCTGCTCCGGGTCGCGCTCCCACCAGGCGGCGCACGCGCGCTCGATCGCCTCGACCACGGCCTCGTGGTCGTACGGTCGGGGCACGCCGTAGCCGAGGACGGTGTCACCCTCGGGCCTGGGCTGCTCCGGGTAGGGGCACGCGTCGAAGACCTCGAGCACGACGGGTTCGGGCTCGTCCTCGGAGGTGAACGTCGCGGGCGTGAAGACGCCGCCCAGGCGGAAGGGTATGCGTACCGCCTCCTCGAGCCCGAAGTCGTCGAGCGTGAGGTCGTTCTGGAACCCCGCCTGGACGAGCCCCGGACTCGCGCGCCAGACCGACCCGTCGAACCAGAACGCGCCCGAGGCGATCGGGATCGGCCGGCCGTCCAGCAGTCCGAACGCGAGCGCGTGCTCGGCGACGTCGCCCGTCACCGTCTCGCCGCGAGCGTCGACGCACGCGCGCAGGTCCTCCGGCACGCCGTCGAGCAGTCGCTCCAGGCGGATGAGCTGCGACGCGGTCCAGGCGTCGGGGTCGCCTTCGGGGTCGCCGTTCGGGTCGTCGTTCGGGACGTCGGACGCGGGCAGGCCGTCGTCTCCGTCCACGTGCTCGTCGTCGAGGCGACGAAGCAGGGTGAGGAACTCCGACGCCGGGTCGTGGACCAGCAGGAGCTGGCGCCCGTCGTCGGCGAAGATCCAGGTCGACGTGGTGCCCGTCCGCGACCGGAGCGTGCACCGCGTCGCCTCGATGGAGACGTCCCGGACGTGTACCTCGCCCCGGTCGAAGAGGGTGCTCAGGACCCACGCGCGGCGGTGCAGCTCGACCGGCGACTCGCCGTGCATCAGCAGCTCCTGCACGGTCTCGTCCGTCAGGTAGGCCGCCATCCCCGTCATCATGAGCGGGCGCGGCAGCAGCATGGCGATCTGCCGGAGCGTGCTCGTGCCGGGTTCGCCCGTCCACTCGCTGAGCAGCGCGACGAAGACCTCGTGCCGGTCCCAGACCTCGGCCTGCGCGAAGTCCTGCGCGAGGAGCAGGTAGTCGAGGATCCCCTCGGGCTCCTGGGCCGCGCCGACGCGGCGTGGCGTGTGGACGACGGGTGCGCCCCAGCTCGCGCGCATCGCGTGCTGAGCACGGTTCGCCCAGTCGATCATGCGGTGGCCCCATACGGCGACGTCGGTCTCGCCCGCGGCGACCTGCTCTGGGCTGGGGGACACGTCAGCCGTCGGGTCGAACACGCCGATCGGGGCGAGCCACACGCCGGCGGCCGTCTCGAAGGCCACCCCGTCGACCGTGAAGTCCTCGACCTCGGGGAGCAGGTCCCGAGCACGGGCCAGCGCACGATCGAGGAAGGCGGGGATGTCCTCGGGGTGCTCCTGGGACCGGTGGAGCGGGAGGCCGCGGTCGTGCTCCAGCGTGTCGTCGTCGGCGGTGTCGGCGTCCTCGGGCTCGGTGTTCTCGGGCTCGGTGTTCTCGGGCTCGGTGTTCTCGGGCTCGGTGTTCTCGGGCTCGGTGTTCTCGGGCTCGGTGGTCACCGGTCCAACGTAGCCGGGGCCGTCTCACCGGCGTCGTCGGCGGCGAGGCAGGGGTGAGGATCTCGGTGAGGCGGCGGCGCGGCAGGGCCGGAGATGGGTGGGGAGGGGCTGGAGACGCGGTGGGTCAGGACTGGAGACGAGGTGGTCACGCGGTTGGCACGCGGTGGGCAGCCGCCGGCGCTCGCCCCCGCTACCGCTCGCGGGGCTCGCCGCGCTCGAACGCCTCCATGGTGAACCGTCGCGCCAGCGTGGGCAGGGGCGTGTCGACCCGCGGGGCGGGCGGCCCGGAGTCCGACGTGACGGGACAGTGCAGCACGACGGGCCGCCGGGCCTGCGCGGCCTCGAGCAGCGCGGCGCGCAGCGCGTCGGCGCCCTCGACCCGGCGTGCGTCGGTCACCCCGGCCGCCCGGGCCAGAGCGGGGACGTCCACCCGCTGCGACGGCACGGGCTGGGCGCCGGTCGAGGCGTACGCCCCGTCGTCGAGCACGACGTGCACGAGCGGCAGGTCCGGTCGCGACCCCAGCTCGAGCGGGTCCGCAGGGTTCATGAGGAGGCTGCCGTCGCCGTCGAGCACGAGCGTGGTGCGGCCCGTGGTGGCCGCGATGCCGATGCCCACGGGCAGCGCGAGGCCCATCGACCCGACGAGCGGCAGCACGCGGTCCTCGCCGCGCGCGGCGCCCAGGCGCGCGGTGTAGCCCGTGGTGCACACGGCGGGGCCGGGCAGCGTGTCGAGGGCGAGCGCCACGGCGTCGGCCTTGGCGAAGGTGCCCGACGGCGTCGCGTCAGTCCCCGCGAGGGTGCGCGACGGCGTCGCGTCAGTCCCGCTCACGGCCGCCACCCGAGCTGCTCGGGGGCCACGAGCAGCGCGGCCGGCCGGCGCTCCTCGCGCACGACGCGCGCGAGGCGAGCGATCTGCTCGGGCACGTGTTCGGCGTCGAGCATCTCGTGGCGGACGCCGAGCCCGGCGAGGGTCGGCGCCGTGAGGGCGCCCATGCCGGCGTTCTCGGGGGTGTCGTCGACGCCGGTGCCGCGCAGGCTCACCACGAGCAGCATCGGGAGGGCGTACGGCACGACGAGCGAGGCGAGCGCGTTGACGCACAGACCGAAGCCGGAGTTCTGCATGAGCACGGTGGCGGGGCGTCCGGCGAGCGCGTGGCCCGCCGCGATCCCGACGGCGTTGTCCTCCCGGGTGACCACGCGGTAGTCCGCGCGGGGATCGTCCGCGAGTCGCCCGAGGAGCGGCGCGAGGATCCCGCAGGGGGTGGCGAGGAAGGGGCCGAGGTCGTGGTCGACGAGTGCCTCGTGCAGTGCCGTGACCGTCGCTGACGCGCGGGCGGTGGCGTCGTCGTCGGGCTCGGGCACTGGACGAGCCTAGTCGCGGCGGCTCACACGAACGACGAAGCCCCGCTCGGAAGCCTGAGTGGGCGCCGGGCGGGGCGTGCGTGCTGCGGTTCGATCGGGTGGCTCCGACGGGCGTCGATCCCGTGACCTCACGATTTTCAGTCGTGCGCTCTACCAACTGAGCTACAGAGCCCTGAACGATCGGCCGGCTGCCTTCCGGGTGGAAGGCGACCGGCCGAGTGTTCCGCGACCCCGACGGGACTTGAACCCGCGACCTCCGCCGTGACAGGGCGGCGCGCTAACCAACTGCGCTACGGGGCCTCGTGCTGCGCGAGGCAGCGGAGAGACCTTACTACGTGGTTTCCACTCACACGAATCCGTACCCCCAACGGGATTCGAACCCGTGCTACCGCCGTGAAAGGGCGGGGTCCTGGGCCGCTAGACGATGGGGGCCCGCTTGGGCTCCCGAGCCGCGCCCGGCGCTCAAGACCTCGGCGAGCATACGGGACGCGGGCGCGCATCGCGAAATCGCGGACAGTTGGACCGCGTGCTCGCGTACCGTCGCTGTCGTGGCCGTCGAGATGAGCGTCGAGGACTTCGAGGGGTGCGTCGCGGACGGGCTGGACCTCGTCCCGCCAGAGCTCACCGCCCTGATGGACAACGTCGTCGTCCTCGTCGAGGACGCCCCGCCCGACGGCGAGGACGAGGACCTCCTCGGCCTCTACGAGGGCACGCCGCTCACCGAGCGCGGGGAGTGGTGGGGCGCGGGCTCGCTGCCGGACCGGATCACCATCTACCGCCTCCCGACGCTGCAGATCTGCGAGGACGCCGAGGAGGTCGCGCAGGAGGTCGCCGTCACGGTCGTGCACGAGATCGCGCACCACTTCGGCATCGACGACGAGCGCCTGCACGAGCTCGGATGGGGGTGACGGAGCATCGCTCTCGGGTGAGCGCTCGCGCGGTCGCGGCCCTGCGTGCGGGACTGCTCCTCGCCGCGGCGTGCGCCCTCGCCGCCTGCACCCCACCGGGCCCGACGGCGAGCGCACCCGGGTCGTCCGGCTCGCCGTCGCCGTCGGTCGCCGCGCCGGGGTCGGTGTCAGCCTCGCCGCTGGAGTCGCCCGGGCCGGCCGAGTCGGAGGGTTACCCAGTCCCGAGCGACAACCCGACGGCGGTAGCGACCGCAGACCCGCCGCTCGCCGGCGTCGTGGTGGTCGTCGACCCCGGCCACCAGCTCGGCAACCGGCACTTCCCGGCCGAGATCAGCGCGAACGTCGACGCGGGGATGGGTGTGCGCAAGGCGTGCAACACGACCGGCACCGCGACGCCCGACGACGTGCCCGAGGCGACGATCACATGGGGCGTCGCGCAGGCGCTCACCGCCGGACTGGAGTCCGCCGGCGCGCAGGTCGTGCTCACCCGCGACTCCGACGACGACGCCCTGTGGGGTCCCTGCGTCGACGTGCGCGGGTCGCTGGCCAACGACCGGGCCGCCGCGCTCGTCAGCCTGCACGGCGACGGCGCGCCCTCGGGGGAGTACGGCTTCCACCTGCTGGTCCCCGGGCCCGACCAAGCGACGCACGCGGAGTCGGTGCGCCTGGCGGAGGCCCTCCGCGCCCGCCTCGACGCCGCCGGGCTCCCGCGGGCGACCTACGTCGCGGACGCGATCCGCGCGTCGAACGACTACGGCACGCTGAACCTGTCCAGCAAGCCCGCCGTGATTGTGGAGATGGGGAACCTGCGCAACGCCAGCGACGCCGCGACGCTCACCGACCCCGCGGGCCAGCTCGCCGTCGCGCAGGCCGTGGCCGCGGGTGTGCAGGACTTCATCGACGACGCGCGCGGCGGTGCGTCGTCCTAGCCTGCCGCTCTGCGTCGTTCCGCCCGGCCCGGCACCCTGCGGCACGCAGCAGCGCGAGCGTGACGGAGCCGCGCGAGCTCGGGATAGCGCTACATCGACATATGGCGATAGCATCCCCGCATGACGATGAATACGGCGGTGTCCGACGCGACCGCCCCGCCCGACCGCACTCCAGGCTCCAGTCGGCACGGCGCCCCGGACGCCGGGCAGCACCCCCGCCACGACCACGACGCGGTCGCCGCGACGTTCCGCGCCGTCGGTGAGCCGGCTCGCCTGACGATCGTGCACGCCCTGGCCGACGGCGAGGCGCGCGTCACGGACCTCGTCGCCGCGGTCGGGCTGGCGCAGTCCACGACGTCGGCGCACGTCGCCGTCCTGCGGGACGCGGGCCTGCTGCTGTCCCGCACCGCGGGCCGTGCGACTTACTACCGGCTCGCGACACCCGCCCTGCTCTCCCTCGTCGAGCGTGCGGAGGAGCTCCTCGAGGAGGGGCTGCACGCCGTCGTGCACGAGCACGAGGAGGCGTGATGGGACACGACCACGGCACCGGCGCACCTCTGAGGGGGACCGCGGGGGCGCGGCACCGTCGTCGCCTCGTCGCGGCGCTCACGATCACCGTCTCGGTGATGCTCATCGAGCTCGTCGCCGCGTTCGTCTCGGGCTCCCTCGCGCTGCTCGCCGACGCCGGGCACATGCTCTCGGACTCGGCCGGCCTGACGATCGCGCTCGTCGCGACCTGGCTCGCGCAGCGGCCCGCGACGCCGCGCTGGACCTTCGGCTGGCAGCGCGCGGAGATCCTCGCTGCCCTGGTCAACGGCGTGATCCTGACGGTCGTGGGGATCACCGTGCTTGTGGAGGGCGTCCGCCGGCTCGCCGCGCCGGAGGCCGTCGAGGCGCCGGTGATGCTCGCCGTCGGCATCCTCGGCCTGGTGGCGAACCTCGTCGCGCTGCGCCTGCTCGCCGGCGGCCGTGAGGAGAGCCTCAACGTCCGCGGCGCCTACCTCGAGGTCCTCGGGGACCTGTTCGGATCCGCCGCCGTGATCGTGGCGAGCGTGCTCGTCCTGACGACAGGGTGGGAACGGGCTGACGCCGTCGCGTCGCTCGCGATCGGTGTCCTCATCGTGCCTCGCGCGCTGTCCCTGCTGCGCGACGTGGCCCGAGTGCTGCTCGAGGGCGCGCCGGACCAGGTCAGCGTTGCTGACGTGCGCGAACACCTGCTGGGCGTGCCCGGCGTCGTGGCGGTGCACGATCTGCACGCCTGGACGATCACCTCAGGCGTGCCGGTGCTCTCGGCGCACGTCGTGGTCGCGGACGAGGTCGCGACGGCGAGCGGCTACTGCACGGTTCTCGACGCCCTGCAGGAGTGCCTGCACGGGCACTTCGACGTCGAGCACTCCACCCTGCAGATCGAGCCGGCCTCGCACACGCGAGAGCACCCGGAGGTGGGCTCACACGCGTGAGTCCAGTGAGCAGGCGGGGCCGAAGGCCCTCGCGGTGGGGGCGCAAGACCCTCGCGGTGGGGGCGCAAGACCCTCGCGGTGGGGGCGCAAGACCCTCGCGGTGGGTTAGGCGCTGGGCCGTGCGGCCCAGGCGCTCGCGACCATGTCCTGGACCGTGTGGCGCATCGCCCAGCCGATGTCGCGCGCGGCGAGCGTGCCGTCGGCGACGATGCGGTCCGGGTCGCCCGGGCGGCGCGGCCCGATCTCCGGGGTGAAGTCGAGGCCCGTGACCTGCGCGAACGCATCCATGATCTGCTTCACCGACAGTCCGTCGCCCGAGCCGAGGTTGTAGACGCGCTCGAGCTCGCGGCCCGCGGCCAGCGCCTTCGCCGCGGCCACGTGGGCGGCGGCGAGGTCGACGACGTGCACGTAGTCGCGCACGTTGGTGCCGTCGGGCGTGGCGTAGTCGTCGCCGTTGATGCGCGGGGTGCGGCCCTGCGTGAGCGCCTGCACGACGAGCGGGAAGAGGTTGTGCGGGGACGTGTCTGCGAGCCCGGGCAGCGAGCCGACGACGTTGAAGTAGCGCAGCGACGTGTGCCGGATGCCGTGGGCGCGGCCGGCGTCGGCGATGAGCCACTCGCCGATCAGCTTGCTCTCGCCGTACGGGGACTCCGGGTGGGTCTCGGTGGCCTCGGTGACGAGGTCGACCCGCGGGGTGCCGTAGGTCGCAGCCGAGGAGGAGAACACGAGGTCAGTGACGCCCGTGGCGACCATCGCCTCGAGCAGGTGCGCCGTTCCGGTGACGTTCTGCTCGTAGGTGTGCAGTGGCCGCTGCACCGAGACGCCCGCGTACTTGAAGCCCGCGAGGTGCACCACGCCCGTGACGCCGTGCGCCCGGATCGCCTCGGTGAGCGCCGCGGTGTCGAGGATGGAGGCCTCGACGAACGGGACGCCGTCGGGCACGTAGTCCCGGTGGCCGGAGGACAGGTCGTCCACGACGACGACGGCGATCCCCGCCTCCCCGAACGCTCGCACCACGTGCGATCCGATGTAGCCGGCGCCGCCGGTCACGAGCCACGTCATCGCGTCATCCCCTCGTCGGCCCGGCTGGCGGGCCCGCTGTCGGCCGCCGGGTGCGCGGCCTGTGCCATTCTGACACATTCTTACATAGTCCACCAGAAACGAACATGCTGAGGGCGGGGCGCGGACCGTCTGTGTGGGTCCGGCTGCGCCAGTTCGGCGGCGCCGCGCGGGCGGCGGGCCGTGCGAGCCGCCCGGCACGAGGGGAGCGTCACAGAGCGCGCGCGGGACGGACGCGGGGCTCGTG
>NZ_VENP01000061.1 GCF_006351005.1 Miniimonas arenae
GACCGTCGCCCAGAACGGCCCGAAGCGACGCGACCGTCGCCCAGAACGGCCCGAAGCGACGCGACCGTCGCCCAGAACGGCCCGAGGCGACGAGACCGTCGCCCAGAACGGCCCGAAGCGACGAGACCGTCGCCCAGAACGGCCCGAAGCGACGAGACCGTCGCCCAGAACGGCCCGAAGCGACGAGACCGGCCCCCAGCGGGCCGTTCTCGTCGCCACAGGCCGGTCTCGACGACGCTGCTGCCACCGCTGCCGCTGATGCCGCCGGTCTCGTCGCCACAGGCAGTTCTCGACGCCGCTACTGCTGCTCCCGCCGCCGCTGCGCCCCCGTCACTGCCGCCGCAGCCAGCGCCCAGAACGCCCCGAGACGACGCGGCCGTCATCCAGACCGGCCCATAGCGACGAGAACGGTCCGCTGCGGGCCGTTCTCGCCGCCACAGGCCGTTCTCGGCGCCTCCGCCACCGCTGCCCACACCGCCACGGGCCGTTCTGGCCGCCACAGGCCGTTCTCGGCGCCTCCGCCACCGCTGCCCACACCGCCACAGGCCGTTCTCGGCGCCGCCGCTGCCGCCGCCGCGGAGCGAACCGCCTACTCGCTCCGCGTCACCGCCGCGCCGGCGCCGTGCGCACGAGCCGCACCGCCGTCGGCTCGTCGATGACGAGGTCGGTGACCGCGCCGGCGAGCAGCGCGGCCCGCAGCGGCACGACCTTCGCCTCCCCCGCCACCACGCACACGCGGCGGTGGATCCGCTGCAGCTGACGCGGATCAGGTCCCGTGGCGCGCGCGTTGATCGCGACGTCCTCCCAGCTGCCGTCCTCGCGAAGGAACACGGTGCACACGTCACCCACCACGCCGTCGGCCGCGAGCGCGTCCCGGTCGGCCGGCTCGAGGTAGCCGGAGGTGTAGACGTGCGACGGCACCGGCGCGACGAGCGCGCCGACGCCGAAGAGCACGAGGTCGGCGCGCGCCTGGACGCCGAGCACGTGCCGCACGCTGCGCTCGCGCCACATGAGGGCGCGGGTCTCGGCGAAGTCGAAGAACGCGGGCACCGGGAAGTGCTCGGGGATGGCGTCGAACGCCTCCGCGAACTGCGAGACGAGGTCCGTGCCGTACGCGAGGCCCGAGGACTGGGTGTTGGCCGCGCCGTTGAGCTGGACGACCACGGCCTCCTTGAGCGAGGTGGGCACGAGGTGCGCGGCCACCGCCGCGACCGTGGTGCCCCACGCGAGCCCGAGCGTCATCCCGTCGGCGAACCACTCCTGCACGAGCTGCGCGGCGTAGCGCGCCACGTGGTCCAGGCGCACGTCCTCGGTGAGCGGCGAGCGCACGGGAACCACGTGGGCGCGCACGCCGTAGGCGGCCTCGATGCGCCGGGCAACCGCTCCCCCCGCGCGGGGCGCGCGCACCTGGATGCGCACGATGCCGCTCTCGCGCGCACTCTTGAGCAGCCGGCTGACGCCCGAGCGGGACATCCCCAGCTGCCGGGCCACCGTGTCCATGGTGACGTCCTGCAGGTAGTAGAGGGTCGCCGCCTCGTGCATCAGCTCCTCACGCCCGTCCATCGCCACTCCCCTCCCTGTGCACATTCGTGCAGAAGTGTTGCGCATTCGTCCATGCGACGACAAGGTGATGGCGACGGCACCGGCAGCCGTCGCAGGGACCTCCTGGTCCCGCGCGCGCCGACGCCGCCACGGGCCATCCAGCACCAGGAGGAACTGTGACGACCGCGATCACCCCGGACTCCCGCCTCGAGGCGCTCGCCGCCATGAGCGACGACCAGGGCCTCGACGTCCTCGTCGTCGGAGGGGGCGTCACGGGCGCGGGCATCGCGCTCGACGCCGCCACCCGCGGCCTGCGCACCGGCATCGTGGAAGCGCAGGACTGGGCGTCGGGCACATCCTCGCGCTCCTCGAAGCTCGTCCACGGCGGTCTGCGCTACCTGCAGATGCTCGACTTCCACCTCGTGCACGAGGCGCTCACCGAGCGCGACCTCCTCATCAAGGAGATCGCGCCGCACCTCGTCAAGCCGGTCTCGTTCCTCTACCCGCTCACCAAGCACTGGGAGCGTCCGTACGTCGGCGCCGGTGTCGCCCTCTACGACGCGCTCGCCACGGTCGGCAGCCGCAAGGGCCGCGCGATGCCGTTCCACCGCCACCTCAGCCGTGGCGGGATGCAGAAGATGTTCCCCGACCTGCGCCACGACGCCGCGGTCGGCGCCGTGCGGTACTGGGACGCCTCCGTCGACGACGCGCGGCTGGTCCTCACCCTGGTGCGCACCGCGGCGGCCTACGGCGCGCTCGCGGCGCCCCGTACCCAGGCGGTGCGCCTGACCAAGTCCGGCCTCGGCCGCGTGGACGGCGCCGTGCTGCGCGACCTGGAGAGCGGCACCGAGCACACCGTCAAGGCGCGCCACGTCATCAACGCGACTGGCGTGTGGACCGAGGAGACCGAGTCCCTCACGGGCAGCGAGGGCGGCCTGCACGTGCTGGCGTCCAAGGGCATCCACATCGTCGTGCCCCGCGAGCGCATCCGCGGCACCGTCGGCCTGATCCTGCAGACCGAGAAGAGCGTGCTGTTCGTGATCCCGTGGTCGCGCTACTGGGTCATCGGCACCACCGACACGCCCTACGTGCAGAACCTCGTCCACCCCGTGGCCACCGCGGCGGACATCGACTACGTCATCGAGCACGCCAACGCGGTGCTCTCCACGCCGCTCACCCGCGACGACGTGATCGGCACCTGGGCCGGACTGCGCCCGCTGCTCCAGCCCGGCACGAAGGACGGCACGTCCTCGGCCAAGGTGTCCCGCGAGCACACGGTCGCTTCGCCGGTCCCCGGGTTCGTCGCGATCGCCGGAGGCAAGCTCACCACGTACCGCGTGATGGCCAAGGACGCGGTCGACTTCGCCCTCGGCGCCCGCGCGTCGAGCCTGCCGTCGATCACGGACCGGATCCCGCTGCTCGGCGCCGTCGGACTCGACGCGATCTACCGCCAGAGTGCCCGCCTGCAGCGCGAGCACGGCTGGAGCGAGGCGATGGTCGACCACCTGCTGCACCGCTACGGCTCCGCGCTGCGCGAGCTGCTCGCGGCGATCGAGGTGCAACCCGACCTCGCGCGTCCCCTCGAGCACGCCTCGGCCTACCTGCGCGCCGAGATCCACTTCGCGGCGACGCACGAGCAGGTCCTGCACCTCGAGGACGTCATGCTCCACCGCACCCGGCTGACCTACGAGGTCTCCGACGCCGGACGTGCGGCCACCGACGAGATCCTCGAGATCATCTCACCGGTGCTCGGGTGGGACTCCGAGCGTCAGGCCGCGGAGAAGGCGAGCTACCTCGCCCGCTGCGACGCCGAGGACGCGGCCGCGCAGACGGCCACCGACGCCGAGGGCGACCTGGCGCGGCAGGCCGCCGCCGACATCGCCCCCATGCTCGACCTCGCGACCTCCCAGGCTGACTGACCCCGGTCGGGGTCGACCGACCCCGACCACGGTGGCGGCGCGCGTCCCGGCGCGCCGCCACCGAACCGCACGAACGTCCGGGACGACAATGCGGGAGATCGGCGCCTCGGCACCGGTCGACGCTCGGGGCCGGCGCAGACCCGCGTCGGTCCTCACAACGACGTGAAAGGTGCTCGATGGGTACCCAGATCTTCCTCTCCGAGCTGTTCGGCACAGCGATGCTCCTGCTTCTCGGTTGTGGTGTGGTCGCCAACGTGGCGCTCACCAAGACCAAGGGCAACGCCGGCGGGTTCCTCATGGTGAACTTCGGGTGGGGGCTCGCGGTCTTCGCAGGCGTCTACGTGGCGTTCGCCTCCGGCGCCCACCTCAACCCCGCCGTCACCTTCGGCCTGTGGGCCGGTGGCAAGGACTTCTACGAGGGCAACGCCGACCTGGGCCTTGCCGCCGTCCCGGCGACCTTCGGGAACGCGGTGCTCTACATCGTGGCGCAGCTCGTCGGAGCCATCATCGGCGCCGCGATCGCGTGGCTCGCGTACAAGCAGCACTTCGACGACGAGCCCGACCCGGCCAACAAGCTGGGCGTCTTCTCCACGGGGCCCGCGATCCGCTCCTACGCCTGGAACTTCGTGACCGAGGTGATCGCGACCTTCGTGCTCGTGTTCGTGGTCATCCTGTTCGGCAACTCCCCCTCGGGCCTCGGCCCGCTGGCCGTGGCGCTGCTCGTGGTCGGCATCGGTGCCAGCCTCGGTGGTCCCACGGGGTACGCCATCAACCCGGCCCGTGACCTCGGTCCGCGCATCGCCCACGCCCTCCTGCCGATCAAGGGCAAGGGCAGCTCGGACTGGGCCTACTCCTGGGTCCCGATCGCGGGCCCGATCGTCGGCGGCGTGCTCGCCGGCATCGTCGCGTCCGTCATGCAGAACGCCCTCGGGCTCGGCTGACGCACGAGGCCGCCCGACGGCGAACGCACCTCGTCCTGCGAACGCGCGTTCGCCGTCGGGCATCACGCCCACCGGCGCCGTTCCACCCCGGCCCATCCCATCCACCGGCTCCACCTCAGAACCGCACACCGACGTGAAGGAAGAACAAGTGGCTGACTACGTCCTCGCCATCGATCAGGGCACCACGAGCTCGCGGGCGATCATCTTCGACTCCAGCGGCAGCATCGTCTCCACGGGCCAGAAGGAGCACGAGCAGATCTTCCCCAAGGCGGGGTGGGTCGAGCACGACGCCGAGGAGATCTGGACGAACGTGCGCGACGTCGTGGGCCAGGCCCTCGGCCGCGCGAGCCTGCAGGCCAAGGACATCGCCGCGATCGGCATCACCAACCAGCGCGAGACCGCGGTGGTGTGGGACAAGAACACCGGCAAGCCGGTGTACAACGCCATCGTCTGGCAGGACACCCGCACCCAGAAGATCTGCGACCGCCTCGCGGGCGACGTCGGCGCCGAGAAGTACAAGGCCAAGGTCGGCCTGCCGCTCGCGACATACTTCGCCGGCCCGAAGGTCGTGTGGATCCTCGAGAACGTCGAGGGCGCGCGGGAGAAGGCCGAGGCGGGCGACCTCCTCGCCGGCACCATGGACACCTGGGTCCTGTGGAACATGACCGGCGGCGCGGACGGCGGCGTGCACGTCACGGACGTCACCAACGCCTCGCGCACCCTGCTCATGGACCTGGAGACGCTCGACTGGGACGCCTCGATCGCGGCCGACATGGGGATCCCGCTGTCGATGCTCCCCGAGATCCGCTCCTCGGCCGAGGTGTACGGCAAGGACCGCGAGGGGGGCCTGCTCGCCGGCGTGCCGATCGCCGGCATCCTCGGCGACCAGCAGGCGGCGACGTTCGGCCAGGCCTGCTTCGAGGTCGGCATGGCCAAGAACACCTACGGCACCGGCAACTTCATGCTCATGAACACCGGCACCGAGATCGTCCCGAGCAAGAACGGCCTGCTCACCACTGTCTGCTACAAGATCGGCGACGCGCCGGCCGTGTACGCGCTGGAGGGCTCGATCGCGGTCACGGGCTCGCTCGTGCAGTGGCTGCGGGACAACCTCAAGGTCATCTCTGCCGCGCCCGAGATCGAGGCGCTCGCCTCTACCGTGGACGACAACGGCGGCGCGTACTTCGTGCCGGCGTTCTCTGGTCTGTTCGCGCCGTACTGGCGCGGCGACGCCCGCGGCGCGCTCGTCGGCCTCACGCGCTACGTGACCATCGGCCACATCGCGCGTGCGGCGCTCGAGGCGACCGCGTTCCAGACCGCCGAGGTGCTCGAGGCGATGAACGCGGACTCCGGCGTCGAGCTCACCGAGCTCAAGGTCGACGGCGGCATGATCGCCAACGAGGTGCTCATGCAGTTCCAGGCCGACGTGCTCGGCGTCGACGTCGTGCGGCCCAAGGTCGCCGAGACCACGGCGCTCGGTGCCGCCTACGCGGCCGGCATCGCCGTGGGCTTCTGGTCCGGGGAGCAGGACGTCATCGACAACTGGGCCGAGGACCGTCGCTGGACGCCGGAGATGAAGGGCGAGGAGCGCGACCGGCTCATGCGCAACTGGAAGAAGGCCGTCACCAAGACCTTCGACTGGGTCGACGAGGACGTCGAGTGACCGCACTCGCGCACTGAGACTCGGTCGCCGAGCCTGCGCACGAACGACCGACGCCCCGGACCCGTCCGGGGCGTCGGTCGTTCTCGTGCGAGGGTCGGCTACACCTCGACGTCGCGCCAGAAGCAGCGCGCGACGGCGAGCCGGCCCGGGTCGTAGCCGCGCCACTTCGCGTCGGGCACGGCGTCCCGGGGCACCTCGCGATAGCCGCGCCGCGCGAAGAACTCGGCCGCCGGGGCCGAGACCGTGACGGCGAACAGCGCGCGCAGCCCGGCCTCGCGCGCCCGTTCGAGCAGTCCCTCGAGCAGCATGCCGCCGGCTCCCGCACCGGAGAACGCGCTCACCGTGATGAGCCCGGAGACCTCCCCGAGGCCCTGCCCGCCGTACGCCTCCGTCTCCAGTCCGACGACGCCCGCGAGGTGACCGGTGCGCGCCACGCGCGCGCCGAGGCCGCCCACCGCCATCCGCGCGACCTCCGCGCGCGTGCGCGGCTTGAGCACGCCGTCGGCCACCCCCTGCGCGACGAGCGCCTCGACGACCGGCAGGTCGTCGACCCGCAGGTCCTCCAGGCGCACGTACCCGCCGAGCGTGAGGACCGTGCCCGCGCCGTCGAACGTGAAGAGCTCGCGCTCGAGGTCCGCGGCGCGACAGAGGTTGACGCTGTACGCACCGCCGCGCAGGGCCCGCTCGGCCGCGGGCAGCAGGTGCGGGTCGCCGCGCCCGTCGAGCTCGCGCGCGAGCTCGTCGTGCAGCGTGCGCAGGTCGGCGAAGCTGCGCGGCGGGTCGCCCCAGCCGCCGCGGGGGTCGGTGAGCACCACCTTCGCCGCACGCACCCCGGAGGCGAGCAGGCCGGCGGTCTCGGCCACGCCGTCGGGCTCGGCCACCGCCACGAGGACGCCGTGGTCGGCCACGGCGATCCAGAGCTCCGCGAGGCTGCGCTCGTCCCACACCCGCGGCGTGCTCGCGACGGCGGACCCGACGCCGACGGCGTCCAGCGCCGCGCGCAGGTCGCCCGCCGCGGCATGATGCTCGACCACGAGGATGAACCGGGTGTCGCCGGCCGCGAACCCGCGCACCGTCCGCGCGATCGCCGCGGCCGCCTCCTCGTCCAGCACGGGCACCGAGACGACGATCGTGACGCCACGGAACTCGGCGAGGAAGAAGGCCCGCTCGGCGGCGGGGATGGGGTCCGGGTCGACCGTCGCGGCGGGGACCTCGGGGCGCGGTGGCACGGGCCGCGGGGCCACGGGCAGGGGGTCGGAGGACATCGCTGACCAGTGTGGCGCATCGATGCCGAATCGTGACCTGCGTGGTGCATGCCACACCGGGAAGCCGGGTTAACGTGGACGGCGTCCTCGACGGAGCGGACACGGACGTGGTCGGTTCTCAGCCCCCTGCGAACCGACCATGTCTGTCTCTCCAGCCCTTTCCGGGGCCCTGCTGCCCGCGGTGCGCCCGGCCGCTGGGTCCGCGACGATCCTGCGCGCGCCGCCCCCGGGTGGGAGGCTGTGCCCATGGCCACCCCGCGACGCCGCACCCTCCTCGACGACGACCTCCTGGCCCGGATCCACGCCCGCGCGCCCCAGCACGACGCCGAGAACACCTTCCCGCACGCCGACCTGGCCGACCTCGTCGCCGCGGGCTACCTGCGCGCCGCCGTGCCGACCGACCTGGGCGGCGCCGGGTTCACGCTCGAGGAGCTCGCGGCCGAGCAGACCCGGCTCGCGGCGGCCGCGCCCGCGACCGCGCTCGCCGTCAACATGCACCTCGTGGTGGTCGCGATGGCGGCGCTCCTGCACGCCGACGGCGACGCCCGGACCGACCCGATCCTCACCGACGCGGCGGCCGGGGAGGTGTTCGCGTTCGGGAACTCCGAGGCCGGCAATGACCTCGTGATGTTCGACTCGGGCACCCGCGCGGAGCCCGACGGCGAGGGCGGCTACCGCTACCACGGCACCAAGATCTTCACCTCGCTCGCCCCGGTGTGGACCCGCCTGGCGACGTTCGGTCGCGACGACTCCGACCCCGACCGGCCGGTCCTCGCGCACGGCGTCGTGACGCGCGAGGGAACGCGCACGCTCGAGGACTGGGACACGCTCGGGATGCGTGCCACGCAGTCCTGCTCGACGGTGCTCGACGGCGCGCACGCGCCCGCCGACCGGATCTACCGCGTGCTCGCGCCCGGCCCGAACGCGGACTCGTTCACGTTCGCGCTGTTCGCGGCCTTCGAGATCCTCGTGGCGGCTGTCTACGCCGGGATCGCCGCCCGCGCGGTCGAGCTCGCCGTCGCCTCCGCGCGGCGGCGCACCTCCCGACGCACGGGCACGACGTACGACGCCGACCCGGACATCCGCTGGAAGGTCGCCGAGGCCGCGATGGCGCACGACGGCGCGCGGCTGGAGGTCCTCGCGCTCGCCCGGGACGTCGACGAGCGGGCCGACCACGGCGCCCGCTGGTTCGCGCAGCTGGTGGGGCTCAAGGTGCGGACGGTGGAGACGGCGCGCGGCGTGGTCGACCTGGCGCTGCGGGTCGGCGGCGGTGCGAGCTACGCCGCGGGCAGCGAGGTGAACCGGCTGTACCGGGACGTGCTCGCGGGCATCTTCCACCCCAGCGACGAGGAGTCGGCCCACTCGACGATCGCGACCTCGGTCCTGGGGCCGCTGGGCTGAGGGGCGTCGCGGCGTCACGGCGTCACGGCGTCACGGTCGGTTCGGCCGTCGCCGAGGAGTCGGGGGTCCCGGCGATCCAGCCGAGCTGCTGCGCCAACCAGGGCAGGCCCATCACGGCCAGCTTGGGCGCGGAGATCCAGTCGTGGCCACCCTCGACGCCCTCGACCTTCACGGTGGCGCCCTGGGTCGTGAGCAGGCCCGCGATCTCGTTCGCCTGGCTCGGCCCCTCGGTCGACACGTAGCCCAGGTAGAAGGGGTGCCCCGAGAGGTTCCCGGCGGCCGGGATCGCGGTCGCCGGGAACGACCCGGGGGCGCCCGACGGGTCCGCGTTCAGCTGCGGCGCCACGGGCTGCATGTACGGCATGGCGGAGAAGGTCCCGCCCCACACGTCGGGCTTGTCCACGGAGTCGATGAGCGCACCGTAGCCGCCGGCGCTCATCCCGCCGAGGACGCGCTGCCCCGCCTCGGCCTTGGTGCGCAGGTGGGCGTCGACCCACGGCACGAGGTCGAGCGTGAGGAAGTCGCCGCGATCGGGACCGGCGCCGGGATAGTTGACCGGCTCGTCGCTCGAGCCGAGGTCCATGTCCGGGGCGACGGCGATCACCGGCGGCATCGTGCCCGCGGCGATCAACGTGTCGAGGTGGTCGTCGAGGTCGCCGGAGTCGAACCAGTCGGTGCCGTAACCGGGCGCGCCGTGCAGCATGTAGATCGTCGGGTAGTGGGTGTCCGGGTTCTGGGTGTACCCGGGCGGGAGGTAGATGTTCACCGTCGAGTCCGGCACTCCACGCGCCGTGGACTGGACGGTGACGTGGACGACGACGCCCGCACTCTCCGTGGTGTCCGCCGGGGGCGTCCACGGCTTGCCCATCGGGACCACGAGCGGCTCGTCCTCCGCGACGTCGTTGAACACGCCCACGAGGCTGCGCCAGGAGGACAGGTAGCCGTAGTGGGCGCCGACCGCGAGCCCGGCCGCGAAGAGGAGCAGCACGAACGCGAGGACGCCGGCGACCACCGTGCGCCACCAGCCGTGCCGACCCTCCCGGCGCTGACGACGGGCACGCACCCCCCACACCACGAGAAGAACCGCCAGCAGCGCGGACACCGCGGCCGTCGCCCAGATCTGCCACACCTCGTCCGTGTCCACCCGCGCATTGTCGGCCATCGGCGAGTCGGCTCGTGCACGGGCCTTGCCCGGCCGAGCGGCCGTGGCACTGTGAAACGTTCCAATGCTAGAGTCGCGCCACCGGCACGAGCCGACAGTGACGTCAGAAAGGCCCCTCCATGGTCCAGCGCCAGATCCCGAGCTGGGGAGACCTCTCCCCCCTGCTGCGCCTGCGTCCGTTCGACCCGGACGGCACGCGGCGGCGACTGGCCGGCGCGCTCACGATCGCCGACCTGCGCCGGCTCGCCGCCCGTCGCACGCCCAAGTCGGTCTTCGACTACACCGACGGCGCGGCCGAGAGCGAGATCTCGCTGCGGCGCGCGCGGCGCACGTTCGCAAACCTCGAGTTCCGCCCCTCGATCCTGCACGACGTCTCCGAGGTCGACACCACGACGTCGATGCTGGGCCGCCCGGCCGCGCTGCCGTTCTCGTTCGCTCCGACGGGCTTCACGCGGATGATGCAGACCGAGGGCGAGACCGCCGTCGTGCGCGTGGCCGAGCGGCGCGGGATCCCCTACGCGCTCTCCACGATGGGCACCACCTCGATCGAGGACGTCGCGGCCGCCGGGCCGGACGCCCGCAAGTGGTTCCAGCTCTACGTGTGGAAGGACCGCTCGCGCGGTGAGGACCTCATGGCGCGCGCCAAGGAGGCGGGCTACGAGGCCCTCATCCTCACGGTGGACGTCCCGGTGGCGGGCGCGCGGCTGCGCGACTCCCGCAACGGCTTCTCGTTCCCGCCGCAGCTGTCGGTCAAGACCTTCCTCGACGGCGCGACCCACCCCAACTGGTGGGTCGACCTGCTCACCACGCCGACCTACCAGTTCGCGTCGCTGGACGCCTGGAACGGCACCATCGGCGAGCTGCTCGACTCCCTCTTCGACCCGTCGATGACCATGGCCGACCTCGAGTGGCTGCGCTCGGTGTGGGACGGCCCGCTCGTCATCAAGGGCATCCAGACGCTCGAGGACGCCAAGCGCGTCTCGGCCGCGGGCGCCGACGCGCTCGTGCTGTCCAACCACGGCGGCCGTCAGCTCGACCGCGCCCCCGTCCCGCTGCGGCTCGTGCCCGAGGTGCGCGCCGCCGTCGGCGAGGCGACCGAGGTGTGGGTCGACACGGGCATCATGTCCGGCGGCGACGTCGTGGCCGCGCTCGCGCTCGGCGCGCACGCGACCATGGTCGGCCGGGCCTACCTCTACGGCCTCATGGCCGGGGGTGAGCGCGGCGTCGAGCGCGCCGTCGACATCCTCTCCGGCGAGATCGTACGCACCATGAAGCTGCTCGGGGTCAACTCCGTGAGCGAGCTCGGCGAACGGCACGTCCGGCTGCACTGACCGAGGAGCGTTGCCCCCTCCCCAACTTCCCCTCGAATTGGTGACGATGGGGTCATGACCTCGTCACGAACGGATCACGACGGCCCATCCGCAGGTCCAACCCCGGGGCGGCCCACCACAAGCGATCGCGTCCGGCAGGTGAGCGTCTGCGTGGGGGCCGTGCTCGCCGTCGCGGGGTCCGCCGTCGGGTCCGGCGCTCTCGGCGGCACGCCGATCGCGCAGGCCTCCGACGGCGCACTCTCGGCCGCCGCGCTCGCCACCTCGAGCATCGACCTCAGCGTCCTGAGCCCGACGGCGTGGGCCGGCGTGGTCGTCGCGGTCGCCGCCGTCATCGCCTCGCTCACGAGCGCGCGGCTGTCCGGCCTGGCCTGGACGGGTCTCGGCGTCGCCGCTGCGTCGGCGTGGGGGCTGGCGTGGATCGCGGTCGGGCGGGCGACCGAGGGGCCCAGCTCGTCGGTCACGACCGTCCTGGCGGCCGTGGCCGCCGCGGTGGTGCTCGCCGTCGGGGTGGTCGCCGGCCTCAGAAGCGGGGCGTCGAGGGGTCGGTCGGGTCAGCGGACGGGTCAGCAGACGGGTCGGTAGGCAGGACCGGCGCGTCCGGGTCCGACGGCGGCGGCGCATCCGGCGCCTCGGTGCCCGGCGTGCTCGGCTCGGGCGTGCTCGGCTGCACCGCAGGGTCCTCGGCGGGGTCCGCGGGCGACTCGGGCGTGGCCGGCGGCACAGCCGCGTCGCCCTGACCCGTGACGTCGCCGACGAACGAGGAGACCTTGGCCTTGGCGTCCTCGAACGCCGGTCCGGCCTTCTCCCTCGCGTCGTCCAGCAGCGCGGCCGCCTTGGCCTTGGCGTCCTCGAACGCGGGACCGGCTTTCTCCTTCGCGTCGTCCAGCAGCGCGGCCGCCTTGGCCTTGGCGTCCTCGAACGCCGGGCCCGCCTTCTCGACCGCGTCCTCGTACAGGTCCTGCGCCTTGGCTGCGACGTCGTGCGCCGCGGCCGTGAACTTGTCGACGAAGCTCTGCTCGGACATCGCTCTCCCTCGGGTCGTGGCGGCGTCGCGTGCGCGTCGCCCTCGCGCCCACCCTGGCCGTGCGCCGTCCCGTCGCGCAACCACCTCTCGGTAGGATTCTCGGATGCGCCGGGACCCCGACCCCGACTCCGGAACCGACGCCGTCCTCGACACCGCCTCCCACGCCACCGCCGAGGACGCGCACAGCGCCGACGCACTCTTCGACCTCCCCGCCGGCTCCCGCGTCCCGCGCCGACGGGTCCTCGTCCTCGCGGGGGCGTCCGGCTCGGGCAAGAGCTCGGTGGCCCAGCGCCTCGGTGTGCCCGTGGTCCGGCTCGACGACTTCTACCTCGACGGCGACCACCCCGGACTTCCCCGCCGGCACGGCATCGTGGACTGGGACGTGCCCCAGACGTGGGACGCGCAGGCCGCGTGCGACGCCCTGCTGACCGCGTGCCGGACCGACCGGCTCGTCCTGCCGGTCTACGACATCCCGACGTCGCGCCGCACCGGGACCGAGACCGTCGACGTGACGGGCGCCCCCGCGCTCGTCGCCGAGGGCATCTTCGCGGCCGAGATCGTCGAGCCGCTGCGCGCGGCCGGGGTCCTGCTGGGCGCCTACTACCTGCAGCAGTCACGGTTCACGACGGCGCTGCGCCGGTTCGCGCGCGACGTCGGCGAGGCCCGGAAGCCGCTGGGCGCGCTCGTGCGCCGCGGCGTCGCGCTGACGCGCGCCGAGCCGGCGCTCGTGCGGTCGTGGCGGGCTCGCGGGCTCGCGCCCCTGCCGCGCGAGAACGCCGAGGACGCGCTCATCGCGCTGCTCGCGCGGGGCGCCTGATCGAGGCCCGCCCGACGGCGCGCGACGTCCCGGGGGTCCTACGGGCCCGCGAACCCGCCGTGGAACGATAGGGCGCATGACCGCCGCCCCACCCGCCGTCCTGGACAGCGACCGCCCGTGGGCCCGACCTCCCGAGGAGGTCCTGCGCGCCGTCGACTCCAGCGCGGAGGGGCTCGCTCAGGCCGAGGTCGACACCCGCCTCGCGCAGACGGGCCCCAACGCGCTGCCCGCCGCGGCGCAGAAGCCGTGGTGGCGCCGCCTGCTGACGCACTTCGACGACGTCCTCATCTACATCCTCATGGCCGCCGCCGTGCTCAAGGCGATCTCGGGCGACTGGGTGGACTTCGCCGTCGTCGCCGTGGTGATCCTCGCGACCGCCCTCATCGGCTTCATCCAGGAGGGCCGCGCGGCCTCCGCGCTGGCGAGCCTGCAGAGCATGCAGTCGCTCGACGCCCAGGCCCGGCGGGACGGCACGTGGGGGGTCGTGGACGCGGCGACCCTCGTGCCGGGCGACGTCGTGCGGGTCCGGTCCGGCGACAAGGTGCCGGCCGACCTGCGCCTGCTCGTGTCGGCCAACCTCCAGGTGGACGAGGCCGCGCTCACCGGCGAGTCCGTCCCCGCGACCAAGGACGTCGAGGCCGTGAGCGACGACGCCGGCGTCGGCGACCGCAGCTCGATGGTCTTCTCGGGCACCATCGTGGCGACCGGGACGGGCGAGGGCGTCGTCGTCGCGACCGGGGCCCGCACGGAGATCGGGCGCATCTCCGCCCTGGTCTCCGAGCAGGACCAGCTCGACACGCCCCTGACCCGCCAGCTCGCCCACCTCGGCAAGCAGCTGTCCATCCTCATCGGGCTGCTCGCCGTCGTGATGCTGCTCATCGGCCGCCTCATCCACGACTTCGCGGTCGACGAGCTGATCTCCGCCGCGATCGGGTTCGCCGTCGCCGCCGTGCCGGAGGGCCTGCCGGCACTCGTGACGATCACGCTCGCGCTCGGCGTGCAGCAGATGGCCCGGCGGCGCGCGATCACCCGCAAGATGTCCGCGGTGGAGACGCTCGGCTCGGTCACCACGATCTGCTCGGACAAGACCGGCACCCTCACGCAGAACGAGATGACCGCCCGCACGGTCGTCACCGCCGAGCGCATCTACGCCGTCGAGGGCACCGGCTACGACCCGGCCGGCCGCGTGCACCTCGAGTCCGGTCCGGACGCGGGCACGACGGCGGAGCTCGCCGACCACCCCGACCTCGCCGCCCTCGTGCTCGCCGCGGGCGTCGCCAACGACGCGCGCGTGGAGGAGACCCCCGACGGCTGGCGCGTCGTCGGCCAGCCCACCGAGGGCGCTCTCGACGTGCTCGCGGCCAAGGCCGGCGCGCCGGTCGACGGCGTGACACGGCTCGCGCAGGTGCCGTTCGAGTCGACGCACAAGTTCTCCGCGACGCTCGACGACGTCGCGACCGAGAGCTCGCCGTCGCCCGTTCGCGTGGTGCACGTGCTCGGCGCACCCGACCGCCTGCTGGACCGCAGCGCGACCGAGCGCACGGGCGAGCCGCTGGACCGCGCGGCGTGGGAGGAGCGGATCGACGCGCTGTCCGCGCAGGGGCTGCGGGTGCTGGCCGCCGCGACACGGCCCGCCGACGGCGTCACGACGCTCGCGCTGGACGACCTCGACGGCGATCTCGCGTTCCTCGGGCTCGTCGGCATCGTGGACCCGCCCCGGCCCGAGGCGACGGCCGCGATCGCCGACGCCCACAGCGCCGGCATCCGGGTCAAGATGATCACGGGCGACCACCGCGGGACCGCCGTCGCGATCTCGCGCGAGCTCGGCATCGCCCCGCCCGAGGGCGATGTGCCCGCGCTCACGGGCGCCGAGCTGCAGGCCATGAGCCAGGACGAGCTGCGCCGCGTGGTGCGCGACGTCGACGTCTACGCGCGGACCTCCCCCGAGCACAAGCTGCGCATCGTGCGTGCGCTGCAGAGCCACGGCGAGGTCGTCGCGATGACGGGCGACGGCGTGAACGACGCTCCGAGCATCACGCGCGCCGACGTCGGCGTCGCGATGGGCATCAAGGGGACCGAGGCGACCAAGGAGGCGGCGGACATCGTCCTCGCGGACGACAACTTCGCCACCATCGAGCGCGCGGTGGAGGAGGGCCGGCGGATCTACGACAACATCCGCAAGTCGGTCGTCTTCCTGCTCCCGACGAACGGAGCGCAGTCGCTCGTCATCCTCGTCGCCGTGCTGCTCGGCCTCGCCCTGCCGCTCTCCCCCGTGCAGATCCTGTGGGTCAACCTCGCGACCGCGGTCACGCTGTCCCTCGCCCTCGCGGGCGAGCCCGCCGAGCCCGGGATCATGCAGCGGCCGCCGCGCTCGCCCAAGGAGCAGGTGCTCTCGCCGCGCTCGCTCGCACTCGTGCTGTGGGCCTCGGTGCTCATCGGCGGCGCGACGCTCGGGGTGTACCTGTTCGAGCGCGCGGCGACCGGCAACTACGCCGTCGCGCAGACCAGCGCCGTCACGATGCTCGCGCTCGGTCAGCTCGCGTTCCTGCTGTCCTGCCGATTCCTCAGCACGTCGGCGCTGACGTGGCGGGTGTTCACGGGCAATCCGGCGATCTGGATCTCGGCGGGCATCCTGATCGCCCTGCAGCTGCTGTTCAGCTATGCGCCGTTCATGAACTCCTGGTTCGACTCGGCGCCGATCGGGTTCTACCAGTGGGGGCTCACGTTCGGGCTCGCCATCGTGGTGTTCCTGCTCAGCGAGGCCGGGAAGGCCGTGCTGCGGCGCGTCGTCCGCTGAGCACGCGGCGCCGCGCGGCTCTGCTCGGCGTTGCCAGGGCTCGCCCCCCCCCTTCGCGAGAGGAAGTTCGTCCTTTCGCGAGAGGAAGTTCGTCCTTTCGCGAGAGGTAGTTCGTCCTTTCGCGAGAGGTAGTTCGTCCTTTCGCGAGAGGAAGTTCGTCCTTTCACGAGAGGATCCTGAGCGCCTGGCCCGCGCGTCGCTGATCGGGGTTCGATCCGCTCTTCCCGACCTGCTCCGTGTGACCACCGCGGCCCACGTGGACACCGCCACCGCCACGTCCACCCCAGACGCGGCAACACCTCCCGCGGCGCGCCTGCGGTGGACACCGCCACCGCCACGTC
>NZ_VENP01000062.1 GCF_006351005.1 Miniimonas arenae
ATCTGTCCGTCGCAAGACACATCATCCCAGGTCAGGGGCACCTTCGCCGTCTCCAACCCACTACCGGCGTGAAATCACGAGGCTAAGTCTGACGCGCGACACACCGGCACCACCACGCCCCTCCAAGACGCCGGCACCCTCGGCCTCGGCACCTGGGCCGGCTCCACCGCCACCTTCCCCCTCACCACCACCTTCGACACCTACACCGCCACGGCGATGGGGTAGCTGTCGGGCTCGATCGGTTCCGCCCGCCCTCCGCCCCGTTCGCGAGAGGAAGTCCGTCCTTTCGCGAGAGGAAGTCCGTACTTTCGCGAGAGTAAGTCCGTCCTTTCGCGAGAGTAAGTCCGTCGCTTCGCGAGAGGATCTCTGTCCTTTCGCGAGAGCAAGTCCGTCGCTCCGCGAGCGCGAGGTTGTCCGCGTGGCGATACTCGCCGTCGCGCATCGGGAATCACCTCGCGAAAGGACGAAGATCCTCTCGCGAAAGGACGAAGATCACCTCGCGAACGGTCAGGCGGGGCGTGCCGCCGCGATCGACGCGAACTCCGTGATCGTGAGCGTCTCGCCGCGCCGGCTCGGGTCGATCCCCGCCGCGCGCAGCGCCTCCTCCGCGAGCGCCGGCGACCCGGCCCAGCCCGCCAGCGCCGCCCGCAGCGTCTTGCGGCGCTGCGCGAACGCCGCGTCGACGACGGCGAACGTCGCCTCGCGCGTCGCCCCCACCTCGGGCGGGTCGCGCCGCACCAGCCGCACGAGCGCGGAGTCGACGTTCGGCGTCGGCCAGAAGATCGTGCGCCCGACGGCGCCCGCGCGGCTCGCCTCCGCGTACCAGGCCGCCTTCGCGGACGGGATGCCGTAGACCTTCGACCCCGGCGGCGCCGCGATCCGGTCCGCGACCTCCGCCTGCACCATGACGAGCCCCTCGCGCAGCGTCGGGAACCGCTCGAGCATGGTCAGCAGCACCGGCACGGCCACGTTGTACGGCAGGTTCGCCACCAGGCGGACCGGGGGCTCGCCGTCGTACGCCACGTCGGTGACGGCGAGCGCGTCTGCGGTGACGACCCGCAGGTTCGCGACGGCGAGCGGCGCCTTCGCGGCGACGGTCACCGGGAGCCGGGCCGCCAGCGGGGGGTCGATCTCGACGGCGACGACGCGTGCGCCCGCCTCGAGCAGGCCGAGCGTGAGGGAGCCGAGGCCGGGTCCGACCTCGACGACGACGTCGCCGGGCGCCACGTGCGCGGCCCGCACGATGCGCCGCACCGTGCCGGGGTCGGTGACGAAGTTCTGCCCGAGCGCCTTGGTGGGGCGCACCTGGGTGAGGCCGAGGAGCTGGCGCACGTCCGCTGTCGTGAGCAGGTCGACGGCGACGGGCGGCGCAGGAACGGCGGACGCGTCGGCGGACTCCTCGGAAGCGGGCTCGGTCACCCGACGAGGCTACCGACGACGAGACCCACCCCGGTGCGGGGTGGGTCTCGTCAGGCGTACCGCAGGCGGGTCTGCGTCAGAGCAGGCCGAGCTTGCGGGCGCACGCTGGCCACTGGCCCCAGCCCGAGCGTGCCTGGAGGGCCTGCGCCCGCTGGGTCTGCTCGGCCGCGGAGGCCTCGGACGGCAGGCCCGAGCCGCCCACCGACGCCCAGGTGGACACCGTGAACTGGTACAGGCCGTGGTACTTGCCGTTCGAGCTCACGATGCTCGGGTTGCCGCCCGACTCGCACTGCGCGAGCTGCGCCCAGACGTCGCCGCTCACGGTCGAGGTCGACTCGGACGCGGCGGCGGACGAGTCCGACGAGGAGGAGCTCGCCGACGACGAGCCGGAGGAGGACGACGTCGTCGCCTTCGGCGTGGCCACCGGGCGCTTCTTCGTCCCGACCGTCACGACCTCCTCGACCGCGGGGACGGTCGTGGCCTCCTCGACGAGCTCGTCGGAGACCACCTGGCCGTCACGCGTGGTGACGTTGTAGGTGCGCTGGAGCGTGCCGTCCACGCCCTCCGTGGTGACCTTGGTGGTGCCGACGTAGTACTCGTCGCTCTCCACCTGGCGCGAGGTGTGCGGGATGACCTCGGTCTCGACGCGCTGCGAGAGCACGACGCGCACGATCGTCACGACGCTCGAGCCGTCGGCGGCGCTCGTCACGCTGATCTCGTCGGAGTCGTTGAGCGTGATCCCGGCCTGGTTCAGCGCCTGCTGCAGCGTGGTACCCGGCGCGAGGACGAGGTTCTTGTCACCGTCGATCACGTGAATCGTGGTCTTCTCCGCCAGCGGCAGGTCGACCTCCGTGCGCCCGGCCGAGCGCGAGACGACCATCTGAGCGGAGCCGCGGCCCTCGAGCGCGAACGACGCGAGCGCCGCTCCGGCGTCCTCGGCGGTGGTCCACAGGACGTCCTGCTCGCCGTCGACGACCACGTCGACCGGCTGAGCGCGGAGCACCTCGACCGTGGTCGCGTCCGACAGCGGGGTCTCGAGGTCGGGGATGACCTCGTCGTGCTCGCCGAGCGACACGCCCTGGTCCTCGAGGAAGCCGCCCACGGTGCCGCGCCACGAGCCGGAGGTCGTGGTCTCGCCGTCGGCCTCGAGCGTGACGGTCTTGTGCGCCTGCGCGGCGACGACGCCGCCGGTGCCGAGCAGCAGCACGAGCGCGGTGGCGGAGGCGAGCAGGACGCGCCGACGACGGCGGCGCACGGGTCGCGCGGTGGCGGTCGCCTCGGCGGTGGTCGCCTCGGCGGCGGTGGGGTCGGTGTCGGAAGCGGCGTCAGCGTCGAGCGCCTCGCCCTCGAGGGTGGCCTCGCCGTCGAGCGCGGGCTCGCCGTCGAGCGCGGGCTCGCCGTCGAGCGCGGGCTCGCCGTCGAGCGCCTCACCCGCGAGCGTGGGCTCGCCGTCGAGCGCGGTCTCGGACGCCGCGGCGTCCGAGGCCGGGCGCTGCATGGTGCCGTCCTCGGGCACGCCGCCCAGGGCGTCGTCGAAAGCGTCCTCGGGCTGCGTGCGGTCCGACATGCGTCTCCTGAGCTGGTGCGGCCCGGTCGCGCGGCACCCGAAGGCGCGGCGGCTGACCGGCGTGGGAGAGCGGCACGCCCCCCTGGCGCAAGCCGCTCGGCGCCCACCGTAACCGAATCGTTATCGACCGACCACCCTCAGTGACCCCGGTCACAGCGTGTCGCGGCGCGGCACGGTTCAGGTCGTGGTAAAGGGCGGGTCAGGAGTGGAGGTCAGACGTCGGTCAGTACCAGCCCTTGCTCTGGAACGCCGACCACGCGCCGCACGGCGTGCCGTACCGGCCGGCGATGTAGCCGAGGCCCCACTGGATCTGCGTCGCGGGGTTGGTGGCCCAGTCGGCGCCGGCCGAGGCCATCTTCGACCCGGGCAGCGCCTGCGGGATGCCGAACGCCCCCGAGGACTTGTTGCTCGACAGGTGGTTCCAGCCGCTCTCGCGCGTCCAGAGGTTCTCCAGGCAGCCCCACTGGTCCTCGCCGAACCCGTAGGCGAGCATGAGCTCCTTGCCGATCGCCCGGTTGGAGCCGGGGTCGGCCGACGTCGTCGGTGCCACGGCGGAGGCGCCGGACGAGCTCGGCGCGGAGTCGGAGTCCATCGCACCGCCGGTCGACGGCGCGGCCGCCGCGACGGTCACCTTCGTCCCGACCTCGACGATCTCGGTGACCGGCTCGGTCAGCGTGATCGAGAGCAGCGTCTCGCGGCCCACCTCGACCCCGTCGACGAGGCGCACCCGACTCGTGACGCGAGCGTCGCCGTCGACCCCGGCCTGGAGCACGCGGGTCTTGCCCTGCTCCAGGCTCGAGCTCTCGCGCTCCTCGGTGGCGTGCGGCGTGACGACCTGCTCCGTGACGTACGCCGTCGTGCCCCGACCGATCGTCACCTCCCCGCCCGCGGGCGGTGCGGAGGTCAGCGGCGCGCTGACCTGGTCGTCCCAGCCGAGCACGATGCCCGCGTCCGCGAGCGCGTCGGCGAGCGTGTCCGCGGTCGTCGTGAGCGGAGTGGCGACGCCGTCGACGGTCACCGTGAACGTCACGCCGTTGCCGTCGACGAGCGCGGCGCGGTCCTGCGAGCGTGACACCGGCGTCACGTGCACGACGTCCTCTCCGGCGAGCGTGGTGTTGAGGAGCGGGATGTCGGCGCTCGTCGTGTCGGTCCCGGCGGAGCCCTGCGCGGCCGCTGCCTCGCCCTCGAGGGCACCGTTGGCGTGGGCGGCGGTGGCCGACGGCGCGGGGTCCGCGAGCACCACGGCGCCCGTCCCGGCGGCGAGCGCCAGCAGGACGGCGGTGTTGAGGCCGAGCTTGACGGCTCGGCGGGGCGGTGTCACAGGAACGCACTCCTCGTCAGGGGACCGCTCGACGATAACGGAACGGTCACGCACGGGGCGAGGGGCGTCGGCGCGTCCTGCCCGAAACGCGGGCCGAAAGGACCCGCGGCCCGTGCGGCGTCGCGCGCGAACCGGCGCTCACCACGGCCCGTACAGCGCCTCGCTCGTCGAGGACGTCACGGCACACACCCGCTCGAGGCTCTCGCCCCGGACCTCGGCGATCTGCCGCACCGTGTGCGGCAGGAGGTACGGCCCGTTCGGCCGTCCGCGGTACGGGTGCGGCGTGAGGTAGGGAGCGTCCGTCTCGGTGAGCAGCAGCTCGAGCGGGACGGCCGCGACCGCGGCGCGCCCCTCGTCATTCGCGCGGAACGTCACCGGACCGGCGATCGACAGGTACCAGCCGTGCTCGGCGCACGTGCGCGCCAGCGCCACGTCGCCCGAGAAGCAGTGGAACACGGTGCGTTCGGGAGCGCCGTCGGCGAGCAGGAGCGCGACGACGTCCTCGTGCGCGTCGCGGTCGTGGATCTGCAGGGGCAGCCCGCGCTCCTTCGCGAGCGCGACGTGCGCGCGGAACGCCTCGCGCTGCACGGCCTGCCCGCGCTCGCCGCCGCGGAAGTGGTCCAAGCCGGTCTCGCCGATCGCGCGGACCCGGGGGTCGGTCGCGGCGCGCGCGACGGCGTCGAGCGCCTCGTCCAACGGCACCTCGTGCCGGGGCTGCGGATCGGGCTCGAGCCCGTCTGCGGCCACCTCCCGCACGCCCGCGTGCAGCACCGCCTCGTTCGGGTGCAGCGCGACGGCGAGCACCACCTCCGCGTGCTCGCGCGCCAGCGCGAGGCTCGGTTCGATCGCGTCCAGGTCGCACGCGACCTGCACGAGGCGCGTCACGCCCACGGCGCGCGCCCACGCAATCTCCTCGCTCGCCGTCGGGAGCCGCTCGCCGTCCGGCACGAGGTCGGCCGCCGAGAGCAGGTGCGTGTGGTTGTCCACGACGGCGAGCGGCAGCGGCTCGGGCGGGGGCGGCCAGCCCTTCTCGCGCTTCTTCGCCATGGCGGGTCCCGACCCTCGCCCGACTCAGCCGCGCGGTGCGGCGAGCCGCTCGATCTCGGCCGCGATGACCTCGTCGGTGAGCTTGGTGAACACCGGCGCCGGCTTGGCCACGGGGGTGCCGGGCACGACGTCGGCGCGCGCCCACGGCGCGAGCGTCTCGCCCACGCGGTAGTCGCCGGTGATCACGGGGTAGGTGCGCTCGTCGTCGTCGAGGTCGGTGACCTCCTCGATCCGCGGCTGCGGCGCGAGGGCCGTGGTGCCGCCGAAGAGCTCGTGCACCTGCTGCGCCGAGTGCGGCAGGAACGGGGCCAGCAGGACGTTGCAGTCGGCGACGGCCTGGGTCATGGTGTGCAGCACGGTCGCGAGGCGGTCCGGGTCCTGCTTGAGGGTCCACGGCTGCTGCGCCGAGACGTAGCGGTTGACCTCGCCGACCACGCGCATCGCCTCCCCCACCGCGGCGCGCTGGCGGTGGGAGCCGAGCAGGTCGCCCACGGTGGTGAAGCCCGCCTGGGTGAGCTGCAGGAGGGCGAGGTCGTCGGTGGTGTGCTCGTTCGGCGTCGGGACCGCGCCGTAGTTCTTGTGCACGAGGGTGGCGGTGCGGTTGACGAGGTTGCCCCAGCCGGCGACGAGCTCGTCGTTGGTGCGCCGGGCGAACTCGGGCCAGGTGAAGTCGGCGTCGCTGCTCTCCGGGCCGGCGGCGGCGATGAAGTAGCGCAGGGCGTCGGGCTGGAAGCGCGCGAGCATGTCGCGCACGTAGATGACGACGCCGCGGCTCGTGGAGAACTGCTCGCCGGCCACGTTGAGGTACTCGCTCGAGACGACCTCGGTGGGCAGGTTGAGCTCGCCGTAGGCGCCGGGGTGGCCGCCCTTGTCCCCCTTGCCGGCGTAGCCGAGCAGCTCGGCGGGCCAGATCTGGGAGTGGAAGGTGATGTTGTCCTTGCCCATGAAGTAGTAGGACAGGGCGGTCGGGTCGTTCCACCACTCGCGCCAGCGCTGGGCCGTGGTCGAGTCCGGCGCGCCGGTGCCGCCGGTGCGGACGTCCTCGCGGCGGGCCCACTCGATGCTCGCGCTGAGGTAGCCGACGACGGCGTCGAACCACACGTACAGGCGCTTGTTCGGGTTGCTGCTCCAGCCCTCCAGCGGGACCGGGATCCCCCAGTCGATGTCGCGCGTCATGGCGCGCGGGCGCACGTCCTTGAGCAGGTTGCGGGAGAAGTTGAGGACGTTCGGGCGCCAGTTGGTCCGGGTCTCCAGCCACGCCGCGATCGCGTCGGTGAGCGCGGGCAGGTCGAGGAAGAAGTGCTCGGTCTCGACGAAGACGGGCGTCTCGCCGTTGATCCGGCTGCGCGGGTTCTTCAGCTCGCTCGGGTCGAGCTGGTTGCCGCAGTTGTCGCACTGGTCACCGCGCGCGCCGTCGTAGCCGCAGATCGGGCACGTGCCCTCGATGTAGCGGTCGGGCAGCGTGCGGCCCGTGCTCGGCGAGATCGCGCCCGTGGTGGTGCGCTCGATCATGTAGCCGTTCGCGTGCACCTGGCGGAAGAGCTCCTGGGCCACCGCGTAGTGGTTGCGCGTCGTGGTGCGGGTGAACAGGTCGTAGGTGAGGCCGAGCTGCGCCAGGTCCTCGACGATGACGCGGTTGTACCGGTCGGCCAGGACCTGCGGCGGGACGCCCTCCTGCTCGGCCTGGACGAGGATCGGGGTGCCGTGCTCGTCGGTGCCCGAGACCATGAGCACGTCGTGACCCGCCATCCGCATGTACCGGCTGAACACGTCGGAGGGAACGCCGAAACCGGCGACGTGACCGATGTGCCGCGGGCCGTTGGCGTAGGGCCAGGCGACGGCGGAGAGGATGTGGCTCACGGGCGACCATCCTAGGTTGCGGGCACGGGATCGCGCCGCCGCGGGCGGGTGGGCCGCCGCGGGCGGGCCGCCGCGGGTGGGCCGCCGCGGGCGCGGGCGGCGGCGCCGGGCGCGGGCCGCCGCGGCCCGCGGGCAGCGGCCGGGCCCGCCGTGCCCGTGACGCTTTGACTGGTCGCCCGGACGGATTGACTGGTCAGATCCAAGCGCTCGCGTCGAACCTGGCATCGCCGCAGGTCAGGGCCCCGGGTCCGTCCCGCCTCGGCGCCGTCGACCGCCCGACCAGTCAATCCGTCCGGGCGACCAGTCAAAGCGTCGGGCCCACGCCGTCCACAGGCGCGAACCACACCTGGCAGGCACGCCTCCGTGACGCCACGATGCTCCTTATGAGCATCTTTGAGACGATGCGGCGTCTGAACGGCGTCGCCACGCTGCGCGAGTTGGGCGCACACCGGCGGTCCGTCAATCGGGTCGTCGCCACCGGAGCGCTGAACCGAGTCGGTCACGGGCGCTACGCCCTGCCCTCCGCAGCCCACGAGTTCGTTCGAGCGGTCCAGGTGGACGGCGTGGTCGACTGCCTGTCCGCACTTCGCAGCTATGGCTTCACGGTTCGGGGCGACGGGACGGTGGCTCACGTCACCGTCCCGTCGCATCGCGGGATGCGAGGGCGCCGTCCGCCCGGAGTGCGGTTGCACTACGGGCCGATCCGCCGCCATCTCGGCGTGCGGGTCGCCCCTCCCGAGGATGCGCTCGTCCGTGCTATGTCGTGCCTGCCGTATCTCGACGCGCTGTCGGCACTCGAGCTCGCCAGGCTCGTCCCCGGAGCTCCGGGCGTCGACGTCGTCCTCGCCGGCGTTCGCGCCAGCAACCGCTCGCTCGCCGATGACCTCGAGCGCGACCTCGACGTCGCGAGCCGCGCCTACGAGGAGACGACCGCGCGCCTCGCACTCGTGGCGGCGGGGCACGGCGTGATCGCGGGCTGCCTGATCCCGGGGGTCGGCGAGGTGGACCTGCTGGTCGACGGCCGGATCATCGTGGAGATCGACGGGTTCGCCTACCACCGCGATCGCCGTCCCTACCGAACCGATCGCCGCCGGGACCGTCGCGCGGCGCATCTCGGGTTCGCGGTGCTGCGCTTCGCCTGGGAGGACGCGGATCCGCAAGCGATCTGTGCCGAGGTGGCCGATCTGCTGGAGGTCGATCCCCGGCCGCGGCCCTTCAGCCGCCGGATCGGGGACGCTGAGCGGCACGAGGTCGGGCTTCTGCGCGCGGAGTGCCTCGCACGCCGCGGCACTCAGGTGAGTGAGCGCGCGGCCCGGGCACTCGAGCAGGTCTCCCAGCTGACGCCCCACGTACGCCCCGCTGGCGTCGCCGGCGACTGAAGCCCCGCGCTGCCCCGGACGCTTTGACTGGTCTCCCCGACGTACTGACTGGTCGGGTGCTGATCGCGGCGCGGGCTCTTCGTATCGCTGCAGGTCAGAGCGGCGCGCTCGCCGCCGGCCGAGGCGATCGGGGATCTGGACAGTCAAAGCGTCGGGCCGACCAGTCAAAGCGTCCGGCACCCGCCCAGCGGCGCCGCATCAACCCCAGCCGCCGCGTCCGTGCAGCCGCGCAGCCCCAGCCGCGCAGCCCCACCCCGTCAGTGCAGCCGCGTCAGCCCCCGCCGGATCGACCGGGCCGCCTGCGCGATCCGCTGCTCGTTCTCGATCAGCGCGAACCGCACGAACCCGTCGCCCCCGGTCCCGAAGCCGACCCCCGGCGACACCGCCACGTCGCACTCCCTGATGAGGTGCGTCGCGAACTCGATCGACCCCATCTCGCGGTACGGCTCGGGGATCCGCGCCCACGCGAACATGGTGCCGCGAGGCTTGTGAATGTCCCACCCCGCGCGCGCCAGCCCGTCCACGAGCGCGTTGCGCCGCGACTCGTACACGGCGGACAGCTCGGCCGGGTAGTCCTGCGCCTCGTTGAGGGTGACGGTCGCGGCGATCTGGATCGGCTGGAACGTGCCGTAGTCTAGGTAGCTCTTGAGCTGCTGCAGCGCCGCGATCACGTCGGTGCGCCCGAGCATGAACGCCACGCGCCAGCCCGCCATCGAGAACGACTTCGTCAGCGAGTACAGCTCGACGGCGACCTCCTTCGCCCCCTCGCACTGCAGGATCGACGGCGGCTGCCACCCGTCGAAGCACATGTCGGCGTAGGCGAGGTCGTGCACGAGCGCCACGTCGCGCTCACGCGCCCAGTCCACGAGCCGCTGCAGGTCGGCCAGCTCGACGGTGCTCGTCGTCGGGTTGTGCGGGAACGACAGCACCACAGCGCGCGGCTTCGGCGAGCCGAGCTCCCACGTCTCCATGACGCGGTCGATGTACCCGGCGCCGTCGTCGCCGTCGCCCATCGGCACCTGGAGCGTGGAGGCACCCGCGAAGTACGGGCCCCAGATGTGGATGGGATAGCTCGGGGTGGGGACGATCGCGGTGTCGCCCGGCTGCAGCAGCACCCACATGAGGTGGCTGAAGCCCTCCTTGGCGCCGATCGTGGTGAGGATCTCGCGCTCGGGGTCGAGCACCACGCCGAACCGTCGCTCGTACAGCGCCGCGACCGCCTCGCGCAGCTTCGGGATGCCGCGCGAGGAGGAGTAGCGGTGGTTGCGGGTGTTGTGCGCGGCCTCGGCGAGCTTGTCCACGGCGATCTGCGGGCTCGGCAGGTCGGGGTTGCCGAAGCCGAGGTCCACCACGTCCCGCCCGGCCCGACGCGCCTCAACCTTGAGCCCGTCGATGATCGTGAAGACGTACGGGGGCAGCCCGGAGATGCGGCGGAAGTCCATGGGTGCGAACCTACTCGTCGCCACATAGCCTGGAGCGCATGGCACGCGCTCTCATCGTCGTCGACGTCCAGCCCACGTTCTGCGAAGGAGGCGCCCTCGCGGTGGAGGGCGGGAACGCCGTCGCCGAGGCGATCGCGGCGTACGCAGCGGACAACCGGGCCGACTACGACCTCGTCGTCACGACGCAGGACTGGCACATCGACCCGGGCGCCCACTTCTCCGAGAACCCCGACTTCATCGACACCTGGCCGCCGCACGGCATCGCCGGCACCGACGAGGCCGAGCTGCACCCCGCGCTGGCCGACCTCGACCCCGACTACTCCGTCAAGAAGGGCCAGTACGCCGCCGCCTACTCGGGCTTCGAGGGCGTGGACGAGGAGGGCACCGCGCTCGGCGACCTCCTCGCGGCCGAGGGGATCGACGAGGTCGACGTGGTCGGCATCGCCGAGTCGCACTGCGTCCTGCGCACCGCGCTCGACGCCCTCGACGAGGGCCTCACCGTCCGCGTCTTCACCGACCTCACCGTCCCCGTCAGCGAGGAGCAGGGCGAGGCGGCGCGCGAGGTCATGCGCGACGCCGGCGTCGCCCTCGAGACCGCCGTCGACTGACGCCCGACGGCGCAGCTCGCCTCGCGCCCGTCGCTCGCCCACGCTTGCTCGCGCCGAAACGCGCCAGAACCGCGACAGGAGAGCGGCCCCTCGCCGACGGGGGTCAGGGCGCGGGACGAGCGGCGAGCGCCGCCTCGTACACCTCGCGCTTGGAGACCCCCGCCCCCTCGGCCACGACGGCCGCCGCGTCCTTGAGGCGCAGCCCACCGGCCGCCAGCTCGAGGGCTCGGGCCGCGAGCGCGGAGGCGTCCGTCCGACCGTCGAGCCCGCCGTCGGCCTGCGTCGCCCCGCCGACCACCAGCGTGATCTCACCGCGCACGCCCGCCGTCGCCCAGTCGGCCAGCTCGGCAAGCCCGCCGCGGCGCACCTCCTCGTAGCGCTTCGTCAGCTCGCGGCAGACCGCCGCGGGACGCGTCGCCCCGAATGCCGCGGCGAGGTCGGCGAGCTCGTCCGCGACCCGGTGCGGGGAGGAGAACAGCACCATGGTGCGCCGCTCGGTCGCGAGCTCGGCGAACAGCCGTCGCCGCTCCCCCGGTCGCCGCGGCACGAACCCCTCGAAGCTGAACCGGTCCGAGGGCAGGCCCGACACCGCGAGCGCCGTGAGCACCGCCGACGGCCCCGGCAGCGCCGTGACGGGCACGCCCGCCTCGTGCGCGGCCACGGTCACGCGGTACCCCGGGTCCGACACCGACGGCATCCCCGCGTCCGTCACGACCGCGACCGTCGCGCCAGCCGCGGCGCGCGCGACCAGCTCCTCGGCCCGCTCGCGCTCGTTGTGCTCGTGGTAGCTCACGAGCGTGCCCGACGGCGTCACACCGATCCGGCGCAGCAGCTCGCGCAGGGTGCGGGTGTCCTCGGCCGCGACGACGTCCGCCTCGGCCAGCAGGTCGTGCAGGTTCTGCGTGGCGTCGCGGGCGCTGCCGATCGGCGTCGCCGCGAGGACGATCTTGCCGAGCCCGCGCCAGTGCGCCGCGTCCGGTTTCGCCTGCGACTCGAACTCCGCCTCGAGCTGTTCGTCGAGCTCCGCCTCGAGCTCCTCGGCCGCCTCGGCCTCGACGTCCGCGTCGAGGTCGAGCTCGGCGTCGGGCTCGAGGCCCTGCTCCGGCCCGGTGTCGGCCCCCGGCGCGAGGGATGCGTCACGGCCAGACGCCCGGCCGGGTCCGGCGTCGGGCCCCGCCTCCGGCCCGACCTCGAGTGCCGACTCGTCCCCGCCCTCGGTCGCGTTCACGTCCCCATCATCCCGGCTGCGTCACGCGGCGGACGCACCGCCGGACGCGCCGTGCGCGCACGGCCGCAGCGCTCCGCCGTCGTGCACCGCGCGGGCGGGGTGGTCCCACCTACACTCGCCGGGTGAGTGCACCCCCGCCGGCCGCAGCCCCCGGCGTCGACGAGCCGCCCCCGGGGTCCCCGGCAACCGGACGCACCGGCGCCACCGGCACAGCCACGCTCGACGCCGAGCAGCCGCACGGCTCCGCCGCCGAGATCCGCGACGCCCTGCTCCCCCGCCTCGTGCGCAGCGTCGAGGGCAGCCGCGCGGTCGGCTGGACGGTCGCGCTCGTCATCACCGCGTTCGCCGCCGTGCTGCGCCTGGTCAACCTCGACCGGCCCGCGCGCCTGATCTTCGACGAGACGTACTACGTCAAGCAGGCGTACTCGATGCTCGTGCTGGGCTACGAGGGCGACTGGGCCGACGACTCCGACCCGGCCTTCGCGCGCGGGGACTTCTCGGGCCTGACGACGAACGGCGACTACGTCGTGCACCCGCCGCTGGGCAAGTGGCTCATCGCGATCGGGATGAAGCTGCTCGGTCCGGAGTCGATCGTCGGGTGGCGCCTGTCGGCCGCGATCGCCGGCACGATCTCGGTCCTGCTCGTCATCCGGATCGGCCGCCGCCTGCTCGGCTCCACCCTGCTGGGCGCGACCGCGGGACTGCTGCTCGCCGTCGACGGCATGCATCTCGTGCTCAGCCGGACCGGGCTGCTCGACATCTTCGTGAGCACGTTCGTGCTCGCCGCGTTCGGCACGCTCCTGCTCGACCGAGATCGCACCAGACGCATCCTCGCCGCACGCACCGCGGAGGCGATCGCGCGCGACGGCACGCTCAAGGATCCGTGGGGCCCGCGGCTCGGGGTGCGCTGGTGGCTCGTGGCGACCGGCGTGCTGCTCGGCCTCGCGTGCGGAGTGAAGTGGTCGGGCATCTACGCCGTCGCCGTGTTCGGCATCGCTGCCGTCGCGTGGTCGATCGCCGCCCGCCGCACGGTCGGCGTGCGGCTCTGGGTCGGCGCAGGCGCGGTGCGCGACGGGATCTCGAGCGCGCTCGCGATGGTGCCGATCGCCGTCGTGACCTACGTCGCGTGCTGGACGAGCTGGTTCGCGAGCACGAACGCGTACAACCGGCAGTGGGCGGTCGAGGTGAACGCGGTGGCGGCCGAGCCGCAGCGCACGTGGCTGCCGGACACCCTGAACTCGTGGTGGGAGTACCACCTGCAGGCGTGGCACTTCCACACCACGCTGGAGTCCGAGCACTCCTACTCCAGCCACCCGATCGGCTGGCTGCTGCAGATGCGGCCGACGTCGTTCGCGTGGCAGGACGTCGACACGCCCGCCGGGGCGTCCGGGCGCTGGGTCGAGGCGGTCCTCGCGCTCGGCAACCCGGTGGTGTGGTGGGGCGGTGCCGCGGCGCTGCTCGTGGTGATCTGGTTCGCGGTCCGGCACCGGGACTGGCGCGCGTGGGCGATCCTCGCCGGCTACGTCGCGATGTACCTGCCGTGGTTCAGCTACTCCCTGCCGTTCTCGAACCGCACGATCTTCACGTTCTACACCGTCGCGTTCGTGCCCTACGTGGTGCTCGCGCTGGCGTACGCGCTCGGCCTCGTGCTCGGCCCGCCAGGGGCCAGCGTGCAGCGCCGCCGGACCGGGAGCTGGGTGTTCGCGGGCGTCGTGGCCGCCGCACTGCTGCTGGCCGCGTTCTTCTGGCCGATCTGGACCGGCACGCCCATCCCGTACGACTACTGGTACGCGCACATGTGGTTCCACAACAACGAGTCGTTGCACGTGGGCTGGATCTAGGCCACGGTCGTCCCGTGCCGCACCCCCGGATGTACGACGACTCCGATCCCGTCCTCGTCGGGCTGCGGCGGGTGGCGCTCGCCTTCCCCGAGGCCATCGAGGTGGAGACGCACGGTCGGCCCTCGTTCCGCACGCGCACGGTGTTCGCCTACCTGGGCGGCGGGGTGCGCGGAGAGCCTGCGGGTCCGCGCCGCGACCACGCCCTCATGGTGCACTTGCCGCCGGAGGAGACCCGCGCCCTCGCCGACGACCCGCGCGCCTTCGAGCCTGCCTACCTCGGGCCCTCCGGCTGGACCGGCGTGGACCTCGACCTCCCCGACGCCGGGGGTTCGTTCACGTCCTGGCACGAGGTCGCCGAGCTCCTCGACTCCTCGTACCGCACGACGGCGAGCCGCACCCTGGTCGGCGAGCTCGACGCGCGCATCGCGCGGGGTGAGGACCCGGTCACGACGGCGCCGCTCGGGGCCGTGCGGTAGGGGTTGCGTTCGGCGGTGGGTCGGCTCGGCGGGTTGCGGGTGGGTGCTCGTCGGCGCGCCGGGCGGCCGGGCGGGAGCCCGCCGATTCGGCGCAGCCGCGATCCGGTGCTAGGGTTTCCTGGCGCCTCCGGGAGACTGGAGGAGCGTGGCTCGCAGGAGTCACGGGGCAGTAGCGCAATTGGTAGCGCACCTCGGTCGCATCGAGGGGGTTGAGGGTTCGAGTCCCTTCTGCTCCACCCAAAGTGTCTTACGGGAACACGCGACATGCGAAGAGTCATGTTCGTGTTCCGCCTCCTTGCCGTCGTCGGCGTCGCTGTCGTGTGCTTCGCGGATGATGGTGGCGAACGGCTCAGCCAGTCTCGGGCGTAGTTGTTCGTCGTCGGTGATGTCGAGCCGGGTGTAGAACGCCTGGTTCGCCAGCCGCCGGTCGGCGTCACCAGAGTGCGCGTAGGCGCGGTGCGCGTCGGTAAGCAGCCGGAGTGAGTCGTGGAGGAACGCGCGCCCGCCGGTGTGGTGTTCGCTGTGCTCGGCCAGTCGGCGGTTCACGTCCGCGAGGCCCGCGCGGATGCGATCCTGGTGGCGCTTCAAGGTGTCGAGGTCGATGGCGTCTGCGAAGTGCGCCGCGAGGAGCTTGTCGGATTCGGCTTCCAATCGTGCACGGTTCGCCGTCAAGTCCGCGACCTCTTGATCCTGGCCTGCGTTGCGCTTGTCGAATGCCGCGTCAACGTCGGCGGTGAGGCGCTGGTAGGTGGTGTCGCTGATCGTGATGGAGGCGTAGGAGTCCGCGACGAGACGTTCGGCAACGGCGACGGGTACCGCGCGCCGGGTGCAGGGTGTCTTCTTGGCGGCGCGGCCGGAGCAGATGAAGTAGGCGTAGGTGGTGCCGCGCGGGTTGGTGGCGAAGTCGAGCAGCATGCGTGACCCGCAGGTGCCGCAGTGCAGGAGGCCCTTGAGGTGGTGGGCGTGCTGGACGTGGCGGGTCATCTTCGCCGTCCGTGCTTTCAGGAGTGATTGCACTTTGTCGAACAAGGCGAGTTCCACGATCGGGTCGTGCGCGCCGGGGTACAGCGCGCCCTTGTAGCGGATCACCCCGGCGTAGTAGGGGTTCGTCAGCAGTTTGTAGAGGGTGTTCTTCCCGAGCGGCTTCGAGGGGCGCTTCGGCGTCGGCACCGTCAGCAGGCTCCGCGCGGTCAGCTCACGGAGGAGGCCGGTGACGGAGGTTT
>NZ_VENP01000063.1 GCF_006351005.1 Miniimonas arenae
GCGTGCTCGCCGGCGGGGGGAACGGTGCCGGGGCGCAGGTCCTTGTCTGGTGCTGCCTTCTTGGGCGCGGCCTTCCTGGGCACGGAGGTCACCATGCGGTCATTGTGGCGCTCGGGTCGGGCGCGTGGCGACGGGTCACGACGCTGGGCGTTACCACGTCGAGAAATGCCCGTACTATCTGCGTATGAACGCAGATAGGCAGAGATGCTCGTTCGGCGTCGACTCGCCGTACGTCGAGCTGGCAGTGGAGGTGTTCTCCCTCCTCGCCGACCCCACCCGCGTGCGGATCGTGCTGGCACTTCGCGAGGACGAGCTGTCCGTGAACCACCTGGCCGACATTCTCGACAAGCCGCCGGCTGCCGTGTCCCAGCACCTCGCGAAGCTGCGGTGGGGTCGGATCGTGAAGTCCCGCCAGGAGGGCACTCGGGTCTTCTACTCCCTGGTCGACGAGCACGCCCGGACGCTGGTGACGCAGGCCGTCTTCCAGGCACAGCACGCGCTCGGGGACGATCCCGAGCACCACCGGGGCTCGTCGGGCTCGCCGCGCTCGTCGGGCTCGTCCGGCTCATCGGCGTGAACCCGCTCGGCAGCCCCACCTTTCGCCGACTCTTCACCGCGCAGGTCGTCTCGCTGGCGGGGACAGGGCTGGCCACCGTGGCCCTCGGCCTGCTCGCCTACGACGTCGCCGGCGCACAGGCCGGTCAGGTGCTCGGCACGGTGTTCGCGATCAAGATGGTCGCCTACGTCCTGGTGGCGCCGCTGGCCGCGGCGCTCGTGGTGCGGGTCCCGCGCCGGACGGCGCTCGTGGGAGCCGACCTGCTCCGCGCAGGCATCGCCCTGTGTCTGCCGTTCGTCGGCGCGACGTGGCAGGTGTACGTGCTCGTGTTCGTGCTGCAGGCGGCGTCCGCACTGCACACCCCGACCTGGCAGTCCGTGGTTCCCGACGTCCTCCCGGACGAGGGCACCTACACCCGTGCCCTGTCCTACTCCCGCGTCGCCGACGACCTCGAGCTCGTGCTCTCGCCCGTGCTCGCGGCCGCGCTGCTGCTCGTGGTCTCCTCGCACGCGTTGTTCGTCGGCACCGGGATCGGCTTCGCCGCCTCCGCCGTGCTGGTCGCGTCCGTCGTCGTGCCGCCGGTCGCGCGGTCCGTCTCACGCGATCGCGACGGAGGCGGGGTTCACGACGGCGCCGACGGCGGGTGGGGCGGCGTGACTCCGGTCGGGACCGACGGCGACGAGCGCGCCGGCGCCGGCCCGGACTTCGGGGAGCTCCCGCTCGGTGTGCGCGTGCGGCGTGGAGTGAGCCTCATGGTGCGCTCGCCGTCGCTGCGACCCGTCCTCGCGCTCAACCTCGCGGTCGCCGCAGCGGGCGCCTTCGTCCTCGTGCAGACGGTGGTGATCGCCCGGTCGACCTTCGGCCAGGGCGACAGCGAGGTCGCGCTCCTGCTCGCCGTCAACGGCGCGGGCTCGATCAGTGCGGCCGTGCTGCTGCCGCGGGTGCTGCGACGAGTGTCCGAGCGCACGGTGATGCTGGGCGGCGGAAGCGTGCTCGCCGTCGCGACGGCGCTCGTCCCGCTCGCGCTCGCGGTCCCCACGCCGGTCGCGGGTCTGGTCGCGGTAGGTGCGCTGTGGCTCACCGTCGGCGCGGCATGGGCGTGCACCGAGGTCCCGATCGCGCGGCTCATCGTGCGCGACGTGCCCGACGGCGAACGGCCCGCGGTCTTCGCGGCACAGTTCTCGCTCTCGCACGCATGCTGGCTGGTCACCTACCCCGTGGCCGGCTGGCTCGGCGCCGCAGGACTCACGTCCGCCGCGCTCGTGCTGGCGGCGACCAGCCTGACCGCGACCATCACCGCCGTCGCGCTCTGGCCGCGCGACCGCGCGCGGTCAGCGGTCGTTGTGGCCTGACGGGAGAGCGACTGCCTGTGATGCCAGAGCGACTCACCGAGGCCGCGCTCCGGGGACCGGGCCCCTCACCTGCGCCGATGCCCGCGCCGTCACGCGAGCAGGCGGTTGAGTCGCTGTGGCGTCACCGCGAGTCGCTCTGGCGTGGCGCTGCCTGATCGAGCGCTGAGGGATGCCCGCCGGGCAAAGGCGCGCATGAGGACCATCACAGCGCTCGCCGTCGCCCGGGCGGGCCAAGGTCGACGGACGACGTCGTCGGCCACCGGAAGGGGTGGGCCCCGTGGGGATCGAACCCACAACCCGCGGATTAAAAGTCCGCTGCTCTGCCAGTTGAGCTAGAGGCCCGCACGACGGAGAAGCACCCTCGCGCGCCCGGCAAGCCTAGACCTCGAGCCCGCATCGACCACCGGCGAGGCCTCGCGCGCGCCATACTCGCGGGCACGGTCACATTGACTGGTCAGATCGGCCGCGCCCTGACCGCAGAACGGACGCCCGGGCATCGTCGCAGGTGAGAGCCGTGTGCCGATGCCGGCGATCGGCACGGCGGCGCGTCGATCCGACTCGACCAGTCAAAGCGTCGCGGGCGCGGACCAGGAGCCGCCCGATCGCGGCACCCCGCCCGCGCCCACCCCTACGCGAGCACCACCGCCTGCGCCTGCGCCTGCAGCGCCAGCTCCGCCGCCTTGAACGCGTGCGCCTGCGTCATCGCGTTCTCGGTCCGCTCGAGCACGTCGAGGATGAGCTGCCCGAAGTAGGGGAAGCCGACCTGACCGTTCGCGCGGAGGTGGTGCTCGCCGTCGGAGTCCACGAGGAACACGTGGCCGCCCTCGGCCTCACGCGCGACGTCGATGTACTTGCGCAGCTCGATGTACCCGTCGGTGCCGAGCAGGAAGGTCCGCCCGTCGCCCCACGTGCCCAGGCCGTCCGGGGTGAACCAGTCCACCCGGCAGTACCCGCTCGCGCCGCCCTCGAGCGCCACGCTCGCCTCGCCGAAGTCGTCCAGCTCGGGGTGCTCGGGGTGGTGGTAGTTGGCGATCGCCGCGTTGGTCACGCGCCCGTCCGTCGCGCCGGTGAAGTAGAGCATCTGCTCCATGTTGTGCGAGCCGATGTCGCACAGGATCCCGCCGTAGCGCTCCTTCTCGAAGAACCAGTCCGGCCTACCCGTGCCGAGCCGGTGCGGGCCGAGCCCGAGCACCTGCACCACGCGCCCGATCGCCCCCCGCTCCACGAGCTGGCCCGCGAGCACGGCGGCCTCCACGTGGATGCGCTCGGAGTAGTAGACGGCGTACTTGCGACCCGTGCGCGCCGTCGCCTCCCGCGCCGCCGCGAGCTGGTCCAGCGTGGTGAGCGGCGCCTTGTCCGTGAAGTAGTCCTTGCCCGCCTCGATCACGCGCAGCCCAAGCGCGCACCGGTCCGCGGTGACGGCCGCGCCGGCGACCAGCAGCACGGCGGGGTCGTCCAGCACCTCCGCCTCGCTGCGCGCCACGCGCACCTGCGGGAACCTGGTGCGGAACGCCTCGACCTTCTGCGGGTCGGGGTCGTAGACCCACGCAAGCGTGCCGCCCGCGCCGATCAGCCCCTCGGTCATCCCGTAGATGTGGCCATGGTCGAGGCCGACGGCCGCGAACACGAACTCCCCCGGCGCGACCACGGGGGCCGGCATGGGGGCGGGGGCGTACTGGGCGCCGCTGGCGCTGGTCATGATGGAACTCCTCGTGAGGTCACAGGGTGGGAAGGAACGGCTCAGCGCTCGGCCATCGCGGCCGCGCCGACGCGCGTGTCGCCGTCGAGCTCTACGGCGTAGGTCTGCTTCTCGAAGAAGTGCGGCGCCCGCTCGACGAGCGCGCCCGCGCGGTAGAACGGGTTGTCCTCGCTCAGCGGCAGGTCGACCGTCCGGCGCTCGATGCCGGCCTGGTAGATCGCGGTGACGAGCTCGACGGCGTTGCGCCCGTCCGCCCCGCCGATCGCCGGGGCGCGGCCCTCGCGGATCGCCGCGAGCACGTCGGCGACCTGACCCGCGTGCCCCAGGTGCGGCAGCGGCACGTGCGAGGCGGCCAGGGCGTTCAGCCGCGCGACGAGCTCGACGTCGCCCTCCGGCGTGCCGAACCCGCTCGGGTTCGCGACCTCGGCGACGGCGCGCCACGGCTGGGACACCCGCGCCTTCTCGGCCTGCACGACGATGCCCTGCTCCTCGCCGTGGTGCACCACCGACGCGGTGATCTCCGACAGGGCGCGCCCGTGGGTGAGCACCGCGACGGACAGGTCCTCGACCTCGGAGTTCTCGTGCTGCGCATTCGTGAGCACGGCGGTCACCGAGTCGGGCCGTCCGACGAGCCACAGCGTGAGGTCGAGGTGGTGGATCGCGTGGTTGAGCGTGCAGCCACCGCCCTCCGACGCCCACGTGCCACGCCAGTCGAGGTCGTAGTACTCCGTCCCGCGCCACCATGCCGAGTCCACCCGCACGTGCGACAGCGAGCCCACCAGCCCGGAGTCGAGCACCTCCTTGAGCGTCGCGGTGTCGTCGCGGAACCGGTTCTGCGCCACCACCGAGAGCACGCGCCCGGACCGCTGCGCCGCCGCGATCATCGCGTCGCACTCCTCGAGCGACGGCGCCATCGGCTTCTCCACCAGCACGTGCACCCCGGCGTCCAGCGCCGCGACCGTGAGCGCGGCGTGCGTCGCCGGCGGCGTCGCGATGCTCACGAGGTCCACGTTTCCGACGACGAGCATCGCCGACGCGTCCTCGTACACCTCCGCGTCGGCCAGGCCGAGCTCGTCGCGCGCCCGCGCGGCGCGGCCGGGCACCGGGTCGACGAGCGCGACGATGCGCGCCTCGTCCGGGAACCGCTGGTAGGCCGCGACGTGTGCGCGGGCGATGCTTCCGGTCCCGACGATGCCGATCCTGAGCACGTGCTGTCCTCCGCCCGAGGCGCCGGCACCGTGGCCGCGCCTCCCATGAATACGTATTTATCGCGGTGTCAGTACACTCGCTGAGCGGCGGCCTGTCAACCCGTCGGAGGACATCCGGACACGGTCGGTCGCGATCGGACCCGGACGGAGCGACGGGAGCGGAGATGGGACGAGCACCGACGAGCCGCGACGTCGCGCGCGCCGCGGGCGTCGCGCAGTCCACCGTCTCGCACGTGCTCACCGGCCGCGCCACCGTCGCCCCCGAGACCCGCGAGCGAGTGCTGCGGGCCATCGCGGACCTCGGCTACCAGCCGAACCTCGCGGCCCGCTCGATGCGCACCCGCCGCACCGGCCGGCTCGCCGTCGTGCTGTCGGTGTCGCTCGTGCGTCCGGTTCAGGTGCTCGACGGCGCGACGCAGGTCGCGCTCGAGGCGGGCTACGCCGTCGAGGTGCACAGCGTCGAGGGCGATGCCGCCACGGTGCGCGAGCGCGTCGCCGCGCTGGCCCGGTCGGGCCAGTACGAGGGGATCGTGGTGCTCGCTCCGCTCGGGCCGTGGCCCGCTGAGGGCGCCCCGGGCGCCGCGGGCGGCACGAGGAGCAGCGACGACGCCGCGCCCGCCGAGGGCGAGGCGTCCGCGGACCGGGGCTCCGCCGTCGTGGTCGCGTCCCCCGACTTCGACGACCACCTGCGAGGCGCCGGCGGCCTCGCGGACGCCTCGGCCGTGCGGGAGTTCGTGGCGCACCTCGCCGACCTGGGATACCACCGCTTCCTGCACGTCGCCGGCCCCGTGGCCTACCCCTCGGCGCGCGCCCGGGCCGAGGCGTACCGCGCCGCCGTCGCCGCGCTCGGCGTCGAGTCGCTCGGCGTCCACCAGGGCGACTGGGGTGGTGCGTGCGGGGTCGAGGCGATCCTCGCGCTGCCTGCGGAAGCGCCGCCGCTGGCCGTCATCGCCGCGAACGACGTCGTGGCGACCGGGGTCCTGCGCGGCGCGCACGAGCGGGGCTGGACGCGGCCCGGGCAGCTCGCCGTGACCGGCTGGGACGACCAGCCGACGTCGGCGTTCCTCGTCCCCTCGCTCACGACCGTGACCGTGGATCGGCCCGAGCTCGGGCGGCGTGCGATGCGACTGCTGCTCGCGCGGCTGCGCGGGGGCCCGAGCGGCCCAGCCGATGCCGCCGCTCCCGACCCCCTCGAGGACCACCCGGTGCACCAGATCGTCTGGCGCGAGTCGACCCTGGCGCGCGCGGCCTCGGCCGGGTGAGACTGGGCCATGACCTCCGACGCACCCCGCACGCAGGGCCCCGACCCCGACGGCCCGCCCACCGAGGTGCTGCTGCGCCCCGAGCGCTCGCGCTACGAGATCCTCGTCGGCGGCCGCCTCGCGGGCATCGCGGCGTTCACGGAGATCGACGGCGTCACCGTCTTCACGCACACCGTGGTGCAGGACGAGTTCGAGGGACAGGGCTACGCGAGCGCGATGGTCGACGGAGCGATCGCCGACGTCGTCGCTCGCGGCGGCAGGTTCGCCGCGATCTGCCCGTACGTGCGGCACTGGCTCACCAAGTTCCACCAGCACGACGCCGCACTCGCCCCGCTCCCGACGGCGGTCGCCGGCGGCCGCCTCCTCGACTGACCCCCGCGACCGCGATGACCGACCTCCAGACGCGTCCCGTCGAGACCAGCTGTCCGGCCGCGCACGACGCACGGCTCGCCGTCGGGCCCGTGCTCGAGCGCTACGACGAGCGCGAGGTGCCGCTCGGCGGGATCCGCGCCGCCCGCGTGCAGCGCACGCTGCCGCACCGCGAGCTGCCGACGGTCGGAGCGTGGTGCTTCCTCGACGCGTTCGCGCCGGGCGAACCGCCGATGAACGTCCTGCCGCATCCGCACATCGGGCTGCAGACGGTGACGTTGCCACTGGAGGGGCAGATGCTGCACCGTGACTCCCTCGGCTCGGTCCAGCTGCTCGAGCCGGGCGAGCTCAACCTCATGACCAGCGGCGACGGCATCGCGCACTCGGAGTTCCTCGTCGACGACGCCGGCGCGCGCGGGCTGCAGCTCTGGGTCGCCCTGCCGCACGAGTCGCGCTTCAGCGAGCCCGCCTTCGAGCACGTGAGGGACCTGCCCGTCGTCGCCTACCCAGGCGCCCGGGTGACGGTCTTCCTCGGGGAGCACGACGGCGCAGCCTCGCCCGCGCGCACCTTCTCGCCCCTCGTCGGGGCGCAGGTCGACCTGGACCCCGGGACCCGGATCGCGCTGCCGCTGCGGACCGACTGGGAGCACGCCGTGCAGGTGACCGACGGCGTCGTGGTCGCCGAGGGTGAGCTGCTGCGACCCGGTCCGCTGCTCTACCTCGGCACGCACCGCGAGCACGTGACGCTCGAGGCGCCGGAGACGGAGGCGCGGCTCGTGCTCATCGGCGGCGAGCCGCTCGAGGAGGACCTGCTCATGTGGTGGAACTTCGTCGGGCGCCGACACGAGGACGTCCTGGCTGCGCGCGAGGACTGGGAGGACGCCGAACGGCGCGTCGCCCGCTTCGGCGTGGTGGAGGGGCACGACGGCGCACGCACCCCCGCACCCGTCCTGCCGCTCGTGCGGCTCAACCCGCGGCGCCGGCGGCCGTGAGGGCTGCGGCGTGCCCTGCCACCTTCTCCGTGGCGTGGCGGTCAGGCCGGCTTTACCGGACTGTGGTGCCTCCATGGCACAGTAGGGACACCAGCCTGACAAGGGCAGCTGACGAAAGGAACGACATGGGCTTCATCGGATGGATCGTCCTGGGCCTGATCGCCGGCGCGATCGCCAAGGCCATCCTCAAGGACCGCGCTCCTGGCGGCTTCCTCGGCACCCTCATCCTGGGTGTCGTGGGCGCGGTCGTCGGCGGATGGCTGGGATCGCTCATCTTCAACGCACCGCTCGAGGACTTCTGGAGCCTGCAGACGTGGGTGCTCGCGATCATCGGATCCGTGATCGTGCTGTGGATCGTGGGGGCTCTCACCGGCAGGCGCAAGGTCTGACCGCGTCTCCGCGTCGCTCGCTCCCTGCTCGCTCCGTGTGCCCCGTTCCCGTCAGGGAGCGGGGCACACGGCGTCGAGGCGGACTGCCGGGTACGCACCGGCCCACGGAGCGTGACGACGTCGGCACAGCCCGAGCCCGACGGCGCCGCGCCCCTCACGCGTCGGCGTGCGGACGCGTCGCGAGCGCGACGGCCGCGCTGATCGCGACCACCCCGAGCAGCTCCCCGACGCTGGGCAGCTGGCGCAGCGAGAGGAACCCGACGAGCGTCGCGGTGGCCGGCAGCAGCGCGTTGAGCAGCGCGAACACCGACGTCGAGAGCCGCTTCATCGCCACCTGGTCCAGCGCGTACGGCACGACGCTGGAGAGCACCGCGACGCCGAGCACCAGCGCGACCGTGTGCGCGTCCGTCACGAGCGGTGCGGCGTCGGGGAGCCCGACCACGGCGTACCCGACCGCCGCGGTGACCATCCCGAGCGCGAGCGACGCCATCCCGCGACGCAGGGCGCCGACCGGCCGGCCGCCGCGGGCGCGCACCTCACCGCCGGTCTCGCGGTCGCCGGCGTGGTCGCCGTCGCCGGTGTGGTCGCCGACAGGAGCGCCACCGTCTGCGACGTCGAGCCCGACCACCGCGCCGGTGTCCGGCTCGACCGACGCGACCTCCCCCGCCCGCGCGGCGATCCGCCGACCGACCACCATGTAGCCGGCCCACGCCGCACCGGCGGCGAGCGCGAACAGCACCCCGACCGCGGAGCCCGAGCCGAGGTGCGCCCAGTCGACCTCGCCGAGGCTGATCACCGCGACGCCGCCGGCCGCGAGCAGCGGTGCGAGCAGCCGTTGCGCGGACCACGGGCTGCGGTCGCTCGCGACGGCCACGGCGACCGGCCCGGTGAACTCGATCGCGACCGCGGCCCCGAGCGGCAGGTGGTCGATCGCGACGTAGAAGAGCAGGTTCATCCCGCCGAGCAGGATCCCGAACAGTGCCGCGACGCCCAGACTGCGCCGCGTCCAGGTCAGCTGCCACGGGCGCGCGAGCGCCACCAGCACGACCGCCGCGACGACCAGCCGCGCCCAGCCGACCGAGACGGCGCTCGCCGTCGCGAACAGGCCCACCGCGAGCGCCGCGCCGTAGTACATCGAGACGCCCGCGCCCAGGAAGAGCGCGGGAGCGGGGACGCGATCGGCGAAGGAGGGTGCGCCGTCGGGCACGGTCCTCACGCGAGCACCGCGGCGGTGAGGAGCACGACGGGCACCGACAGGATCGTCGTGACCAGCACCGACTCACGTGCGAGGACCACGCCCCGGTCGTAGCGCATCGCGTAGGTGAAGACGTTCTGCGCGGTCGGCAGGGCGGCGATGACGACCGCCGCGAGCAGCGTCGGCCCGCTCAGCCCGACGGCGAGCCCCACCCCCCACGCGAGCGCCGGCTGGACGAACGACTTGAGCACGACGGCGAGCACCAGCTGGGAGCGCATGTCGCTTCTCCCGGGCATCGGCGAGCCGCGCAGGGAGATGCCGAACGCGAGCAGCATCGCCGGGACGGCGAGGCCGCCGAGCGTCTGGATCGGCGCGAGCACGACCTCGGGCGGCTGCCAGTGCGCGACCGCGGACACCACCCCGGCGGCCGACGCCATCAGCGTGGGGTTGAGCAGCGGGGTGAGCGCGTTGCGCAGGGTCATGCCCTGGCCACGCTTCTCGAGCAGGTCGAGCACGACGAACGACGCGGGCGCGAGGATCGTGAGCTGGAAGATCATCGTGGGCGCGACGGCCTCCGCGCCGCCGAGCGCGTAGACCGCGATCGGGATGCCGAGGTTGCCGGCGTTGACATACCCCGCGCAGAGGCCGCCGATGACGGTCTCGCCGGCCGGTCGGCGCATGAGCAGCCGCGCCGTGAGCAGGTAGGCGAGGATCATCGCGAGCGCCGTGCCGTAGGACACGAGCGACCGGGTGTCGACGAGCGTGCCGACCTCGGCGCCGCTCAACGTGACGTAGAGCAGGGCGGGGCTGCCGACGAAGAACGCGAGGCGGCTGAGCACGCCGCCCGCCGCGTCACCGAGGATCCCGAGGCGTCCCAGCAGGTACCCGACGGCGATGATCGCGCCGATCAGCGCGAAACCCTCGAGGACGCCCGTCACGCGGTCAAGTTACCGCCCGGGCCCGGGCGGCGTCCGGGCCGTTCGGACACCGGGCGCCGCCTCGCCTCGCCCCGCCCGTTCGCGAGGGGAAGTCCGTCCTTTCGCGAGAGGAAGTCCGTCCTTTCGCGAGAGGAAGTCGGTCCTTTCGCGAGAGGGAGTCCGTCCTTTCGCGAGAGGGAGTCCGTCCTTTCGCGAGAGGGAGTCCGTCCTTTCGCGAGAGGGAGTCCGTCCTTTCGCGAGGTGATGTACGTCAGCGTGCGCGACCGACATCACCTCGCGAAAGGACCAACATCACCTCGCGAACGGGGTGGGAGCTGCGGCCCTCAGGCGTCGGCGTCGGCGTCGGCGTCGGGGGCGAACGTCAGCGAGACCGAGTTCATGCAGAAGCGGTCGCCGGTAGGGGTCTGCGGGGCGTCGTCGAAGACGTGTCCGAGGTGCGAGCCGCAGGTCGCGCAGCGGACCTCGGTGCGGACCATGCCGTGGCTGCGGTCCTCGATGAGCTCGACGGCGTCGCCCTCCTTGGGCGCGTAGAAGCTGGGCCAACCGCAGTGGCTGTCGAACTTCGTCTCGGCGCGGAACAGCTCCGCCCCGCACGCGCGACAGGAGTAGACGCCCTCACGCTTCTCGTCGAGCAGCTCACCGGTCCAGGCCCGCTCCGTCGCGGCCTCGCGGAGCACGGCGTACTCCTGGGCGCCGAGCAGGTCGCGCCACTCCGCGTCGCTCTTCCACACCTTGTAGTCCATGGGTCCTCCTCGTCGCGTGGATCGGCGCGGCGCCCACGCGCCACGACCCCACCTGGCACAACCGTGGCGCACGCGTCGGTGTTCCCGCAGCCCTGCTCGCTCCGTGGGCAGCGGCTGCGTCACTCCCGCGCGGCAGGATGGTGCCCATGAAGCTCCTGCTCCCGGACAACGTCCCGCTGCACCCCGAGCTGCCCGACGGCGTGGAGGTCGTCGTGTACAGCCGTCGCGTCCCGATCCCGAAGGAGCACCGCGACGCCGAGGCGGTGGTGCTGTGGGCGTCGCGCCAGGACTGGCTCGAGCAGGCGGCGCGCGACCTCACGCAGCTGCGGCTCGTGCAGTCGCTGTCGGCCGGGACCGACACGATCGAGGCCGCGGGCTTCCACGACGGCGCGACAATCTGCTCGGGAGTCGGGCTGCACGACATCACCGTGGCCGAGCACGCCCTCGGCCTCATCATCGCGGCGGCGCGACGGCTGGATGTCGCGGTCCGTGCCGTCGACTCCCACCGCTGGGCCCGCGAGCTGTCGGTGGACCAGCCGCTGGACAACGCCACGGCGTTCACGATGGTGCACGGCGCGCGCGTGGTGATCTGGGGGTTCGGCGGCATCGGCCAGCGCCTGGCGGGTCACCTGCGCGCGCTCGGCGCCGAGGTCACCGGGATCGCCCGGTCGGCCGGCGAGCGCGCGGGGTTCCCCGTGGTCACGCAGGAGGACCTGCCGCGCGTCCTCGCCGACGCCGACGTGCTGGTGGACGTGCTGCCCGCGACGGACGAGACCGAGCACGCCGTGTCCGCCGAGGTGCTCGCCATGCTGCCGCGCAAGGCGTGGCTCGTGAACGTGGGCCGGGGCGCCACGGTCGACCAGGCGGCGCTGGTGGCAGCGCTGCACGACGGCGTGATCGCGGGCGCCGCGCTCGACGTCATGACGCCGGAGCCTCTGCCCGCGGACGACCCCCTGTGGGACGCGCCGAACCTCATCCTCACGCCGCACTCGGCGGGCGGGCGCCCGCTCGGGGCCGACGAGCTGATCGCGGCGAACGTGCGGGCGCTGCTCGCGGGCGAGCCGCTGCGCAACGTGGTCCGCGCGGGCTGATCGGTCGCCAGCCGCGCCGAGCGTCACACCAGCGGGAACCCGGCCGAACCCGGCCCCGCCAGGCCGCCCACCCCAACCACCCATGTGACGCTCAGCGCGGCCCACACCCGCCAGCCGCGCCGAGCGTCACACCGGCGGGGGGGCCGACGCAGCCCCGCGCCACCCCCGACCACAGCGGTCAGAGCGTCTGCACGATGAGCGCGTTCCCGTCCCCACCGGCGAGGCGACGCACGCCGTCGGGCGGGTGGGCGTGCTCGAGGCCCGGCGCGGCGACGATCGGGAGCAGCGCGGCGAGGTCGTCCGGCGCCAGCGGCACGCCGCCCATCACGAGGTGCTCCACGGGCGTCAGCGTGCGGATCGCGATCGTGTCCACCGACTCGGGGAACTCGCTCGCGAAGTCGGCGTAGATGGCGGGGTCGTGCTGGCCGTCGTCGCCGACGAGGAACCACTTCAGCTCGGGGAACTCGGTCCGCAGCCGGCGCAGCTGGCTGCGCTTGTGCTCGAGCCCGGACCGGAACCAGCGCTGGGTCGAGGGGCCCCAGTCGGTCATGATGCACGCGCCCGCGGGGAAGTCGTGCCGGCGCAGGAAGTCGCGGATCACCGGGGCGTAGTTCCACGCCCCGGTCGAGATGTAGACGACGAACCCCGCGCTCTCCCGGTTGAGGAACGTCGCCATGCCGGGCACGGGCCGCCGCGACCCCTCCTGCATGACGAACGTGTTCCAGAACGCCTGCAACGGGCTCGGCAGGAGCGTGACCATGACGGTGTCGTCGATGTCGGAGACGATGCCGCGCCCGATCGTCGGGTCGATCACGTCGACGTGCCCACGACCGGCCTCCGCGCCGCCCGGAACCGAGACCTGGATCTCGTGCCGCCCCGGCGGCAGGTCCACCGGGATTCGCAGGTCGAGATGCCCCCCAGGCTCCGTGCGCGCGCGGTGCACGGTCTGCCCGATCCGGATCCGCGCGGGCAGGTTCGGCGCGGACACCGAGAGGTAGCGCCGCCAGCCGCGCGAGCGTCCCTCGGCGCTGCGGCGCTGGGTCGGCGGCATCACCAGGACGCGACACAGCACGCGCACCCAGCCGGGCCCGGAGTCGGTGGCGGCGCGGCCGTAGGAGTCGAACACCAGCGGCGTCGGACGCCACCCCCGGCGCGCCATCGCGTTCGACGCGCGCCGCTCGATCACGGCCTCGATGGCGGCGGCTGTCTTCGGGCCCCAGGCCTCGTCGACACTTCCGTGCGCACTCGTCATGTCTCCAGCGTGCCGCATGCGGGCCCGTTGCCCTACCCCCACGCACGACGGCGAGCACCGGCGCCGCTCGCAGCGTCACCCGAGAAGCGCGCCCCACGGTGACGAAGCGGGCGCCCGCCCGCACGACTCCCCGGCACGACGGCGAGCGACAGCCCCGCCGTCGGCCGGCGGTCAGCGCGGGATCAGCCCGCGATCGGCGCGGCGTGCTCGTGCGGGCCCGCAGCAGCGCACCCGACCGACAACGGACGACCGGCCGACCAACGACGGACGTTGGCCGAGGGTCGGTCGACGACCGGCGGTCGACGCGGGATCAGCCCGCGATCAGCGCTGCGTCATCGGGACGATCGAGGAGCTCGACGTCGAGTAGCTCACGGGCGCGCGGCCGGAGCGACGGCTCGGGCCCTGCGCCGAGCGCTGACCCTGGCCACCACGACCGGCACCCTGGCCACCACGACCGGCACCCTGGCCACCACGACCCGCACCCTGGCCACCACGACCCGCACCCTGACCGCCGCGAGGCGCACCCCCGGGGACGTCGCTGCCGCGCGTGCCGTGCCCGCGGGACTCACCCGCGGGGCCCTGGGCGGCGGTGCGCTGCCCGCGACGACGACCGTTCGGCGCGCCGGACGGTCCACCCTTGCCCGCGCCGGCGCCACCGCCGGCGCCGCCACGCGAACCGGGAGCCGACGTGCGGGAGCCGGGCTGCGCCGTCGTGCGCGTGGCGGTGCTACGCCCACCGACGGTCGAGCCGACGCCGGAGGCGGGCCGGCCCTTGCGGCGACCGCCGCCGGAGGCCGCGGACGGCTCGGGCTTGCGCGCGGCGCCCGACGGGGCGTCGGCCGGCGCGACGCGCGCGGCGACCTCGCCCACGAGCGCCGTGACGGCCTCGTCGGTGGGGCGCACGCGCTGCGGCGTGGCGCGGATCTTGGCCAGGCGCAGCAGCGTCGCGACGTCGGAGCGCTGCTCCGGGAGCATGAGCGTGACGACGTCGCCGCCCGCGCCGGCGCGCGCCGTGCGGCCCGAGCGGTGCAGGTACGCCTTGTGCTCGGTGGGCGGGTCGACGTGGACGACGAGGTCGACGTCGTCGACGTGGATGCCACGCGCGGCGATGTCGGTGGCGACCATGACGCGGACCTCGCCCGAGGAGAACGCCGCGAGGTTGCGCTCACGCGCGTTCTGGGACAGGTTGCCGTGCAGGTCGGCGGCGGGGATGCCGGACTCGGTGAGGCGACGCGCCATCTGCCGCGCCTGGTGCTTGGTGCGCAGGAACAGCAGGCGGCGGCCGGTGCCCGAGGCGAGCGCCTCGACCACGCTGCGTTTGGCCTCGACGTCGGCGACCTCGAACACGTGGTGCGTGAGCGCGGACACCGGCGAGCTCGCCGGGTCCACCGAGTGCGTCACCGGGCTGGAGAGGTAGCGCTTGACGAGCACGTCCACGCCGTTGTCGAGCGTCGCGGAGAACAGCATGCGCTGACCGCCCTGCGGCGTGCGGTCGAGGATCCGGCGCACACCGGGCAGGAATCCGAGGTCGGCCATGTGGTCGGCCTCGTCGAGCACGGCGACCTCGACGGCGTCGAGCGTCAGCGCGCGCTGGCCGAGCAGGTCCTCCAGGCGACCGGGGCAGGCGACGAGGATGTCGACGCCGCCCTTGAGCGCCGAGACCTGCGGGCCCTGCGAGACGCCACCGAACACGACGGAGACCCGCAGCCCGACGGCCTTGGCCAGCGGCGTGAGGGTGTCGGCGATCTGGTTGGCCAGCTCGCGGGTCGGCGCGAGGACGAGGCCGCGCGGACGGCTCGCCCCGGCGCGCGGGCCGCGGGCCAGGCGGGCGACGAGCGGGAGCCCGAACGCGATGGTCTTGCCGGAGCCGGTGCGGCCGCGGCCGAGCACGTCGCGCCCGGCGAGCGTGTCGGGCAGCGTCGCCGCCTGGATCGGGAAGGGCGCGGTGATGCCGCGCTCGGCGAGGCTCGCGACGAGCGGCGCGGGGACGCCGAGCTCGGCGAAGCCGAGGGCGGGCGCAGCGGCCGAGTCAGTCGCGGGAGCCGAGTCCGTCACCGGAGCGACGGCGGAGACGGCCGAGTCGGCCGGGACAGCAGCGGCGGTCGAGGCAGCGCCGGCGGCGGGCGCAGCGGAGCGCGCGCGGCGGGGGCGCGAGGAGCGGGAGGAGGAAGAAGCGGCGGCAGACGAAGTCGGCACGGAAGGTCCGTTCACGAGGTGCGGCGGTCGCGCCGAGCACCGGCCCCCCGACGCCGGTCGGGGCGGCGCACGTGGCGCGCGCGGGCGCCCGGGACCGGGCGCGTCCTGGCCATCGTCCCAC